>NZ_CP187479.1:0-600000 GCF_049818055.1 Desulfosceptrum tomskiensis | reverse complement strand
GGCTCACCGCCCCCAGCTGGACCTGAGCCCCGCTGATGCCGATGACCAGGACCACCGACGTCAGGATGAGGTTTCGCGCTTTGCTGTAGTCGATCTTCGACTCAACCAGCATGCGTATGCCTGACGCTGCGATAACGCCGAAGAGCAGCAGGGAAACGCCGCCCATGACCGGGACGGGAATGCTTTGGATGGCCGCCGAAAGCGTCCCGATAAAGGACAGGATGATGGCGATGACGGCCGCGCCGCTGATGACCCAGACGCTGTAGACCTTGGTGATGGCCATGACTCCGATGTTTTCGCCGTAAGTGGTGTTGGGGGTCGAACCAAAACACCCGGAAAGCAGGGTCGACAGGCCGTTGCCCAGGAGGGAGCGGTGCAGCCCTGGGTCCTTGGCCAGGTCTTTGCCGACGATGTTGCTGGTGACGAAAAGGTGCCCGATGTGCTCCGCGATGACCACCAGGGCCGCCGGCAAAATCACCGCGATGGCCGCCGGGTTGAAGGCCGGGAAGTAGAAGGTCGGAACGGCGAACCAGTCCGCTTTCGCGATCGCCGCCGTGTCGACCATGCCCATGAACAGGGCCAAAACGTACCCCGTTACGACGCCGAAGAGGATGGGGATGACCGCCATAAAGCCCCGAAAGACCACCGAACCAAGAATCGTTACGCCAAGGGTGAACATCGAGACGGTAATCACCTTTGGATCGGGAATAAAGACCTCGCCGGGCTTACCGACCAACCCGGCCATCTGCGCAGCGATAGGAGCCAGCTCCAGCCCGATCACCGCCACGATGGCGCCCATCGCGGCGGGCGGAAAGACCACGTCGATCCATTGTGTGCCCGCGGCCCTGACGATGAGTGATACGATAATAAAAGTGAGACCGACGGCAATGAATCCGCCGAGGGCGTCGTTGTAACTGTAGGAAGCCAGGACGACGAAAACGGGGGAAATAAAGGCGAAGCTCGAACCCAAATAGGCCGGGATCCGCCACTTGCAGAGGGCGAAATAGAGCAGCGTGCCGATACCGTTAAACAAGAGAATGGTGGACGGGTTCACCTCAAATAAAATGGGCACCAACACCGTGGCGCCGAACATTGCGAAAAGATGCTGTAGACTTAACGGTAAAGTCTGAGCCAGGGGAAGCCGTTCTTCGATCCCGATTTCTCGTTTAGGCAATTAAAGCGTACCTCCCGTTCAGTATCGAAACATTGCTTTTAAAGCAGGTAAAGCCGGTCTCCCGCATCCCCCAAACCGGGAACGATATAGCCCACTTCGTTCAGGCGCTGGTCGACGGTCGCGGTGACGATGCGTACCTCCGGAAACCTGGTCCTGACCTGGTTGATGCCGGCCTCGACGGCAAAGCCGCAGACCAGCGTTATCTTTTCGGCCTTAAAACCGGCATCTCTCAGCAACTCCAGCACTTTGACGCTGCTGTTGCCCGTCGCCAGCATCGGATCCAGAATGAACACTGCGTCGTACTCCTCAGGGTTGCCCGGGACCGAACACAGGTAGGCCTTCGCCTCCAGCGTCTCGTGATCCCTGGCCACGCCGACGTGAGCCACCTTGGCCTTCGGCAAAAACTCCAGGAAACTGTCCACAAAACCCAAACCCGCGCGCAGGACGGGAACCAGGAGGTGCCTGGTCGAATCTACTTCTTCGCACCGCGCTTCCACCCCCAGTGGTGTAACCACTGTGGCTTCCCGGGTCGGCAGGTGCCGTGTGGCTTCGACCGCCAGGATCAGGCCCAGTTCTTTTAAGGCCCGGCGAAACAGCTCCGTGTCGATTTCCCGGTCGCGCAAGGTCCTGATCCGGTCGTTTACCAGGGGATGCCTTACAACGGTGACCAAACTCAATCCTTCCCCTCCTTCTGCAAAATGATTAACTGGAAGGTTGTTCGACATGAAAAGGCAAAATCATCCCGACATGCAGTTTCGAAGATAAATATTTCTCATCAGTTAAGGAACCGGGTCTTCGGACCCGGCCCTCTCAACCATTGCCCAATCGAGAAAATCTTTGACAAGCATGTATCCCGCGCCGTGATTCACCAACGCTTCCGAGTCGTTCGCATCGACATATGAGTTCCAAAACGGGGCGTCTTTCAAATACTCGTAAGCCTCGTCGCGAGGCATTTGACGTCCCAGGCAACGGCACAAGATTGAGGCCGCGTCCGCCACCCGCAATACATCCTCCCTTAAACTTGAAGCGGACATTTCTTCGAGTTCCGCCCCGCTCTGTCTTACCGCCGTGGAAAGGACGGTACCGAAACAGGCCTCTATCATCGGCTCACCGAGCAGGTAGTCATTATCGTAGCCGGCGCGCACCAGTCCCATCCTGCGCACGAACTTAACCGCCTCGTACCGGGGATCGTTGACGATGTCAGGCTTATACCGGTCGCCGAAAGGTTCGAGATCCATTCCCTGCTGTTTAAGTTTACCCTGGAGATCAGCCATATCCGTTTCAGATGCAGACATTTGCCGGAAGGTTTTGCCCTTTCGCAGGGAAAGAGCGGCGGCCGCCCCGGCCGCTTCCCCGGCAGCCATGCCCACCGGGATTACGCGCGCGCTGCCGTGAGCCAGAGAATCAAAACTTGCCGACCGGCCGACCACAAGCAGGTTCTCAACCTCCAGGGGAACCAGGCAGCGAAACGGTATTGCGTACTGTTCGGGGGTTCCGACCACGATTCCGGAAAATTCGGGTTCCGGTCCGCTCGCCTGAATGTCCACGGGATAGGAGCCAAAGGCCACCCTGTCGTCAAAATCACGGTTCTCCAGAACGTCGTCGATGCTAAGCCGGTACTCCCCATAGATATGTCTTGATTCTCGCACGTAAAGTTCGGGGGCCGCCCCTGCCAGGACGGCTTTCTCAAGGCCGGGGATCTTCGCGTTAATGTACTTCACCACCTTGGGGATCTCGGCCAAAGCCTTCCGCCTGGCCCTCTCCCGCGAGGCTGGGTCAAGAGGATCAACGCCGTAGACTTTCAGCGCGTTCACGAGAACGGTACCGTCCCGCTGCCGCCCGAGGTTGAGGCCTCGGGTCCCGATGCTCTTGTCAGCCGGTACATAACTGTACATCTCTTCCCCGAATCCCCAGGCGCTCACCTCGGTGGACCCGCTTTCTCGAGTGTCGTCCCGGTTCAAGGTCCTTCTCAACCGCCGCCAATCGGCATCTGTGACATTCGCCAGCTTGAAAACGAGGGTGACCGCCATAAAACGGCCGCCGCGCCCGAAATCGGCCATGCCGAGACTGTAAGGAACGCCCACAGCGGCGGCCAGGTCGGCGTCTTGCGTGGCGTCGATCACCCGGCGGGCATCGATCAACCTGTAAGCGCCTCCCGGACCGGACACGGCAATCCCCGCCACAGCTTTGCGATACGCTTCGCCGTCGGCGGCCGTGCCCGTTACCGGCGCGATCTTCCGCACTCCCAGGAGGACATCTAAATTTCGCTCGCGGTTGACCAGCAGGTTAAAAACCTGCCGCGCCCTGCCCACGTCGAACGACTGCCCGCCGACCATCGTAAAAAACTCCTCAAAAATGCCCTTGTTCAGGATCTCCCCGTCGGGGCCGTAGTTTATGTCGATGCTGTTAAGCCAGCCTTGCGTCATCAGTCCTCCCAGTTCCGGACGCGTATCCACCAGCAAGGTGGACAGGCCGTTCCTCGCCCCGGAAAGAGCGGCCGCTATCCCCTCGGGGTCCGAGCCGACCACGACCAGGTCGTAACTATCCTTTACGTCACTCTTTTTCAGGGGGATTTCAAGATGCATGACGGCCGCAGCGGCGTCAGGAGAACCCAGAAAAGAAAGGACGGTCATAGCGTATAAAGCACGGTACTCCATAACCTTGTCTGAGGACGGAGCGTCTGCGGCGCGGGCCGGGCTCGGGCTGCAGAGGCAAGTTAGAAGTAAGATCAGCGTTGCGCAGGGGAACAAGACAAGAAACCTGTGTGACGATGCGAGCATGAAAAATCTCCGAACTTTTATAAGGTGATTGGAAGGTTTGTCCCTGATCTTGTAAAACCAGGGGACTGTATAATACATTCCAGGGGTTTTAAGATGTCCCTTCCAAACCCCGCTGATTTCCGTTTTGTTCCAGATCAGTTATGGGGAGGCGCCTGTGCATCGAGGAACGGCGGGACTATGACCCCGGGCAGCCAACCACTGACAAATAAATGACACTCTCGTTCTCGCCGTCGAGGCCGATGAGTTCGTTCAGCTCGTCGTCGAAAAAAGCCCCGATCTGGCAGCTGCCCAAACCGAGGGCTACCGCCGCCAGGGCCAGATTCTGGGCGATATGGCCGGCGTCGAGGTAGACGTAACGGTAGGCCCTTTGCCCGTATTTCCACTTGGCCCTGTCAAAAACGGAGGACCAAAGGAAGACGACAGCGGCCCGGGCCGCCATATGCTGGCCCAGCGCGGCCGCCGACGCTTCCCGGGCAAAACTGCCTTTCCGCAGGCAGGCCAGGGCGTGGTTCTCGGCATCGAAGTGGTAAATCCCCGGCTCCAGCCCCGCCACGCTGTTAACGATCAGGTAGGTTTCGGTAGGATACAGCGCGCCGGCCGACGGCGCGGCCCGCAAGGCGAAGGCGTTGATTCTTCCCGTTACCCCCTGAACGGCCCAGAGCAGCTGGGAGAGCTCCGGGAGGGAAAGCGCCTCGGGCCCGAAGTTTCGGACGCTGCGGCGCTGCCGGATGGTTCGCCAAAGGGGCGTGCCGCCGTCTCTCTCCGGTTCCGGCAAGACTATCTTTTCCACGTCGCTATAGATTTTATGGCGGGCCGGCCTCCGCCCCCGCTCCGGCCGCTCCCTTATAATCCGGTCCCTGTCATACTTCGTCCCGGTTTGAAACCTGTCGCCGATTCCGCTGTCCATCAACGTTCTGCTCTCCTCCATCTCTCTCCCTGTGCAGGTATTTTGCCCCGAGACAAGGAAATACTGTACTAACTGCAACCCGATCGCTTAAAGGAGGACGTACCGCTTTGGACTTCAACAAGGAGAACGTTATCAATAAACGCATCCTGGTGGAGCTCACCTTCGTCGACAGCCAGGGCAGGCCGTTGAACAAGCAGGAGATCCGTGGGCGTGTCACCGAAGCCAACGACGATTATGTGGCGATCAAGACGTTTGCGGGCGGGGATTTCTACGTGCCCGCCGCCTATGAGGCTTTTGAAAAAAGCGACCGCTTTGCCACCGACGTCTTCGTGGCCTTCGAACTCGAAAGCCCCGACGCCTGAATCCCTGGCCGATTTTTGCGGTGCCTATTTAACACTGTGGCGTACGCTCCTGATGACCATTTCGGCGAGCATCAGCGTGGCCTTCTTGTCCAGGAAGACCTCGATCAGCATGCGTTCCCCGTCGTATACCGAAAGCGCTGACTTCTCGCCCGGTTTAACGACAACGTTGAAATTGTCCCGCGTTTTAAATTTGTACTCGTTCCCGGGCTTGGCCCTGCTTTCCGCCAGGTACGCCGCAAAGAGTAGGGCATCGGCCCCCTCCAGGGTGATGCACGCTGAAGCGTACCGGTAGCTGACGTAAATGTAAATGGTCTTGCCGATGATGTCAAAGGTGAATTTGGTCCCGTCATCGAGCGTAAGGCTGTGATCTTCACGGCTGATGATATGCGACACCGTTACCGCCTCCCCCGCAAAATGTTATGCCAGCAGCAGTTTTAGAAAAAAGCCCGGTCTCTTGACCGGGCCTTATCCTTAATATAAATAAACACGTGTCATCGCCGCTTCGAAGCCGTCTCCGCGGCACGTGTCTCAAAAGACATTCCGCAATGCGGACATCGGATCTGCACAATAAGGTTACCTCCGATCGCGTAAGCCGAGAGCAACCGGTTACACACGGCACAGCGCACCCACTTAACCCCGTCGCGCTTAATTGTTACCGGCGTCACTTGGCTCACCTCCAATGTCCGTGCGGTTGTATAATATAACATACAACAAGATATGGGATTTGTGAACCCTTTTTAAGTTAACTTTATGACATTTTTCACTAATGGCAATATCCGTGGCGGGGCATGCAAAAGGAGCCGGGCAAAAGGATTAAACCGTTGCCTACCGAATAGACCTCTTCAGAAGCATCCTCGATATGCGGTGACGCGAAAGGATGGGACCGTCATGCCACATTGGCAGTGTCTTGTGTGCGGCTACATCCACGAAGGCGACCGCCCCCCGGCCAAATGCCCGGTATGCGGGGCGCCGGCGGAGAAATTCAAGCCCCTCGAGATCAAAGATGAAGCGACCGCCCAGCTGCAGCACTACGACTGGGAAGACGAGTCGCAATCGGTGGGTTTATTGATCGCTTACAGCAGGCGGGCCGAGGAGGAAGGCTACCCGGAACTGGCCCAGGCCTTTTACCGCATGGCGCTCGACGAGGCCCGGCACGCCGCCGAGTGGGCCTTCATTAAAGGCCTGGTAGACACCACGCGGGAAAACCTGGCCCGCCAGTACAACCGGGAAATCGCCGCCAAGAAAAACAAGGAAGACCTGGCCCGAGCCGCCCAAAAGAACGGGGATTTTCACTCCATGGCCTTCTTTATCAGGGCGGCGGCTGACGAAGACCGCCACGCCGCCATTATTAAAGGGTTGTTGGGGCGTTACTTCAATAATACCTAAATGCCTAGCAGAGGGGGCTCTCTTCGATGGATTTTTTGCGGGACGTCTTCCTGAGCACATACTTTTACAGGCACCTCGCGGCCAGCTTCCTGGGGGTGCTCGCCGGATTTCTCCTCTCGCTTGCCCTGCACAGGCGCCATGAACGTAAAGCTGCCAAACACGCCCGGGATATGTACCTGCTGGCTTTAAAGGCCGAGCTCAGTCACAACCTCACGCTGCTGCGCCAGTTGACCATTATCACCGAGAACTCCGGCCGTAGCCAGGCCTTCTACGAGCTGGCCAACCTGCGGGCCTTCTACTCCTTGATCGAAGGTATAACCAAGGGCCTCCGCCAGGCCGCGTTCGACGGGGTGATGAAGAACGGGATGCTCGGTCTCCTGGGCGACGACCTGGTGTCCGGCATCCTGCAATCATACGCGGCAATCGACAGCGCCGCCCTGGAAATCCAGGCCAGCCAAGCCTGGCTTGCCCAGGGGCCGGACGAGGAACCTGACGCCTGGCTGGCCCGCAAGAAAGGAATCATCGGTCTTGTTCACGATACGACGCTTAAAGCCGCCAGCACAACTGAATCGTGCCTTGCACAAATTGCCAGAGAAATCCCGGACCGGCTTCCCCAGGCCCCGAGTGCGCCCATCCTTACGGAAAAGCCGCATTTTGAAATCCACACCGACTAGCTACCTACCCGCCAAACAGCCACATCCCACTTTTCCCAGCTAAAAATGCCGGCATAGGGGTAAATTATCTACAGGTGATGCCCTGTGTTTGAATTTGCCTTGCTCCCCTCCGGGCTTCCTGACGGCAGAAACAACTGGATCGGCCTGTTCGCCTTTTTGCTTGGAGCCTTGCTCCTCTACTTCGTCATCCTGAGCCGGGACTCCAGGAGACGCCTGTAATAATGAAATTACCTGAAATACAAGCGTGGTCTGCATGACGGAAGGTCTCCCTGCTAAAAAACCCCGCATCTTCACTTTGACACCGCCACAGGTTCTTGTCCTGGGATTCGCCCTGGCGATCCTCGCGGGAACCTTGCTGCTTTCTCTGCCCCTGGCCGTCAGGGACGGTAAACCGGACTTATTGACCGCGGCATTTACGGCCACCTCGGCCGTTTGTGTTACCGGGCTTGTCGTCGTGGATACAGCAGACCATTGGACCCTCTTCGGCCAGCTCGTTATCCTGTTGCTCATCCATACCGGCGGTCTCGGTCTGATGACGATGGGAACCCTGTTTGCGCTTCTCCTGGGTCGGAGAATCGGGCTGCGCCGGCGCCAGCAGATCAAGGAATCGGTCAACCAAAACGAACTGACCGGCATTATCTGGCTGGTGCAGCGCATTCTGCTCTTCACCGCGACCGCCGAAGCTATAGGGGCGGCCATTCTTACCCTGCACCTGGCGCCGGAATACGGTTGGACGCAGGGCCTTTGGCTGGGCGTGTTTCACTCCGTTTCGGCCTTCAACAACGCGGGTTTTGACCTTTTCGGCGGCTTCCGGAGCCTGACGGGTTTCGGCAATGATCCCGTCGTCAGCCTGACGGTGGCCGGGCTCTTGATTCTCGGCGGCATCGGCTTCTCCGTAGCCGTCGATGTTTACAGAAAGCGGAGCTTCAGGAAGCTGTCCCTGCATTCCAAGATCGTCATCGCCGTTACCATCCTGCTCCTGACTTTGGCTACGGTAGCCGTGCTGCTTCTCGAACACGACCACGCCCTGAGGGACCTCACCCCCCGTCACAAGCTGCTGGCCGCCTTCTTCCAAGCGAGCACCCCCCGCACCGCGGGCTTCAACACCGTCCCTCTAGACGACTTTTTTGTCCCGACGCAGTTTTTGATGATGATCCTGATGTTTATCGGGGCCTCGCCGGGTTCGACGGGGGGCGGCATTAAGACCACCACCTTCATCACCGTGGGCCTTGCCCTGCTCTCCCTGGCGCGCGGGCGGGAAGACGCGGAGGTCTTCGGCCGGCGCATACCCAGGTCCCAGGTCTACAAAGCCTTGGCCATCCTGGTCCTGGGGTTGACCGTAGTGCTGGCGACAACGCTCTTTTTAACGATCACCGAGAACGGCAAGGATTTCTTCACCATTTTTTTCGAGACGGTCTCCGCCTTCGGCACGGTCGGCCTCTCCCTGGGCCTGACGCCGGATCTCTCGCCGGCCGGAAGGCTGGCGGTCATGTTCACCATGTTCATCGGACGGGTGGGCCCGCTCACCCTGGCCTTTTCCCTCGCCCAGCGCGAGCACAAGGCCAAGATACGGCTACCCGAGCAGAAGATACTGATCGGCTAGCCGTTGCGGCCTCTTTTACCAGCCCCGCACCCGTCGCTCCCAATCGGCGAGAATCTCCGGGAGGCAGTGGTGTTCCTGAAGCTTGCGGCCGAAGGCCATCCTGTAAAGGATGCGGTTGAGGACCACAGCAAGGCGCGCCACGCGCAACACGAACAGGATTTTAAGCAGCTGCCATCCCGTATATCCCCTTAACATTTGACGCATGTGATACCTCGCGTCGTAAACCGGGCTTATTTTCCTCGCAGCCAAACCGGACACTGTTTTTTCCTCCTCTGTGCTGATTTGTGTCCAGTCTACGTTCCGCAATTGACCGATCCTTGTCACAGCTGTTTAAATTTTTTCTGAAATTTGTTGATACATAGGTTGCCGATGAAACTCTAATACTGAAACTATGGAAAAGAAGGTCGGCCCGTTTGAGATTGCCAGCGCCTATATCGGCGTCACCATCGGGGCCGGGTTTGCTTCGGGCCAGGAAGTGCTGCAGTTTTTCACCCTCTTCGGCTTGAACAGCCTGCCCGCGATCCTGTTGTCGAGCGTTCTTTTCGTCTTCTTCGGCGCGATCGTCCTGAACCTGGGCCGCAGGCTGCGGGCCGCCTCACACCTGGAGATCATCCGGTACGCAGGGGGGAAATACCTCAGCGTTATAACCGACGTAATCACTACTCTCTTCCTTTTCGGCATTACCTCGGCGATGGCGGCGGGGGCGGGCGCCATCTTCGCCCAGCAGTTCAATCTCCCCGCCTTGTGGGGCGCCGCGGCCATGATGGGGCTTACGCTGGCCACTGTCCTCCTTGGGATCAGGGCTCTGATCTCGGCGTTAGGTTTCGTCGTCCCGCTCCTTCTTGTCGGGGTTTTGGGCGTAACCTCCGTCACCCTGGCCGCCAATCCGGTCGACCTGGACGCCGTAAGCCTCGTCGCCCGGCCGTGGAACGCCGTTGTTCCGTTCTGGCCTCTTTCCGCCTTAACCTATGTCTCTTACAACCTGATTGTCGCCGTGGCTATTCTGGCTCCGATGGGCGTCCTGGCCAGGCGCGGCAGGGTAGCATACGAAGGGGCATTGGTCGGAGGCATCGGTCTCGGGGTCGGCATCCTGGCCATCAACCTGGCCATGCTGGCCGTACCGGAGTCCACCACCGTTCCCGTCCCGATGGCCTTTATCGCCGGGCGCATTTCGGGCTACATCCAGTTCCTCTACGCCTTCGTCCTGATGTTGGCGATTTACACCACGGCCGTCGGGGCCTTGTACGGATTTGCTGCGCGTTTTGCCGTCTCCACAAGCCCGCGCTTCCGGTGGATCGCCCTCGCCACCGGCGTGAGCGGCCTTATCGGCGCCGAGTTCGGGTTCACCATCCTGGTGCGCTACCTTTATTCGGCTATCGGGGTGGCCGGTTTTATTCTTCTGGGAGGGCTTACGTACAGCTACATCAGGGAGAGTTTGCCAAGAAGATTGGCGAACAGGTAAGATACTGAGCATTGACAATGCGGGGAGAGTGTCGGAGTGAGTGCAGGTAAACATCCATCCACTTTTGCCATCGCGGCCACCTATATCGGGACTGTGGTAGGGGCGGGCTTCGCCTCGGGACAGGAAATTCTCCAGTTTTTTACCTACTTTGGCCTCTTCAGCATCCCGGCCATTCTAGCGGCGGGTTACCTCTTTTTCTTTTTCGGCTCGATCATCCTCCGCCTCGGTCACCATTTACACGCAAGGTCACACCTTGACGTCATTCACCACTCGGCAGGACCGGTGCTCGGCACGGTAATCGACGGCATCATCACTTTCTTTCTGTTCGGCGCCTTAACGGCCATGGCGGCGGGGGCCGGCGCCATTTTCGGCCAGCAATTCGGCCTGCCGCCGTTACTGGGCAGCGCCCTGATAACCGTGATTTCCCTGGCAACCGTCCTCCTGGGCATCAGCGGGGTGATCTCGGCCGTTTCCTTTGTCGTCCCGATACTGATCGTCTCCGTTATCGGCATCACGGTCGGCACCCTGGTCGTGACCCCGCCCAACCTGGAGTCGATAAGGCTCTGGGCGCAACCGGCCGCAGCGGCCGTTCCGTCCTGGCCCTTATCGGCTCTCACCTATACCTCATACAATCTGATCCTGTCGGTCGCCGTCCTCGCGCCTTTGGGCGCGGTGGCCAGAGACGAAGCCAACCTCAAAAAGGCCGCCCTCTATGGCGCTATCGGCCTGGTCGTCGGCGCCCTCTCCATCAACCTGGCCCTGCTCGGCAATCTTACCGCCGCCGGATTCGAAATTCCCATGGCCTTCGTGGCCGGCCTCTTCGCGGCCCCGGTCCAGGTCGGCTACGTCATCGTCCTGCTGGCCGAAATCTACACCACGGCCGTAGGCAGTCTTTACGGCTTCGGGGCGCGGGTCGCCGATCCCGCAACCCCGCGCTTCAAGTGGGTCGTTCTGGGGACGGCGGGCATCGCTTTGATCGCCAGCCAATTTGGTTTCTCGACGCTGGTACGCTACCTTTACTCGGCGGTCGGCATGGCCGGCCTCCTCATGCTGGCCAGCCTGGCCTGGGGTTACTTTCGCGTGAACCTTTTGCCCCAGCCCACGCCCTAATGCGCAAACTTATCCACAATAAGCACAAGGGCCTAGCATCCCTTTTCTTGACTGGCCTAAGCAAGGCCAAGAGTTAAAGGCTTTCCACAGGTTTATCCACAGAAAACGGTCTTTTTGGTCCGCCAGTCCGGCCCAAAACGGTGCTAGCCGGTTTTTCTCTTCGCCATCTCGATCTCCACGGCTTCGATGGCCTGGTTTGCGGGGATGACCGCGTAAAAGATGTCATCGTCCCCCGCCGTATCCCCGCCCAGGTGCACCGTCGCCACGCCGCCGTCCGACTCCACCAAAGCCCAGAGCCGGTGACGCCGGACCCCCCATACGCAAGCCAGCCCCCCGATAACCAGAAAACCCCCTAAAAAAGCCACCGGCAGAGTCGGGTCCCGCTTCAGCACCAGCGCCACGTACGGATGCTGTCCGGTGAAAACCAGGCTTTCCGCACCGGCTCTGACCGGTTCCCCGAAAGACACGGCGCCTGACAGGACCTTGCCTGAAGGATCGACGAGACGGTAGGTTAACAGGTTGGGGTTTTCCTTGCTGATTGCAGCCGTGACCTTGATGCCGCCCGATCCGGGGACGTCGAGCCATCCCCCGTTCCAGACGGAACAGAGGTGTTCCGTACCTTGCGCGTCGCGGTAAAGGAGGTTAAGGATCCAGTCCCCCCCAGCTTGGTAAACAGCAACCCCGCGGTAGCGTACGGGTTGTCCGGCGCTGAGGAGAGGCACGGACTTCTCGATCCCGTTTTCAATCAGCTTGATGCGGCTGGCAAAGTTTTCCTTATCCGTTTTGATTTCCTGAACGCGGAGGTCAAAAGGGTACCCGGCCTTGGCCAGTTCTATCGTCTGGTAAGAAACGGCGACAAAAGATTGAACATCCCGGAGCCAGGGTCCGGCAGCGCTGGCGGTCAGGACAAGGGCCAGACCGAGATGCAGGCCCACAAGCCCCCAGCGGGACCATCGGCCGTATTCGGCCGTTACCAGCATACGCCCGTGATCCCCCTCGATTTTGCCGGCCCGCCAGCCTTTAGCCCGTAAGAGGATCGCCAGTCCCCCCGCAGCCCATTCCCCGCTGGTGTTTCCGTAGCGGAGCGTCTTACGCCAAGCACAGTCCCTAAACTCGGCCAAATCCTCTTTGAAATACGGATAGCGGGATGTGGAATAAAGACGGTAGGCTTGCCGCCCAGCGCAGGCGACGAGCCCGAAGGCCAAACCCGATTGGACCCCGGTAAAGAGGACAGAGTCAAAGAAGCGGTCCGCTCCCATCCAATAGGCGATACGTTCCCATAAGGTACCGTATCGCGCGGCCTGAACCGCGGCATCAAAGTTCGGGGGAAGGAGGCTGACGACGGCGGCACTGAAAACCAGAGCAATACTGAAGAACAGCGACCACTGGGGGGATGCTGTCGTGTTTAAAACCCAGAGGATCGCTTTACGTGCCGCCAACCCGGAGACACCGGCCCCACCCATCGATTGCCCTCTCCCTTACCGGTCTTTGCAGAATTATACCATTCTTGGAGACCGTTGAAAAACTCTCCGATGCGCTGGCTTTTGCAACGCTCTCGTCAGCCGGCTGGTTTAAGAATAGAAGGGTAATGAAGAGGTTGAGCAGCTTTCAATGCAAAGTGTTAAGCACCTCGGCGACCTCCCTTCTGGCCTTGTCGAGTTCGGCTTCAAGCCCGAGTCCAAAATGCTTATTCACCAGGTCGAGAACAGCAAGATAGCACTGCGACGCCAGGGCCAGAGCATCCCTGGCGTAATCCTCATCATCTTCGGAACTGACCCCGATGTGACGGTTGTCTCTTGCCGTTAGAAGAGGGTAAAACCCTGCCACGTTGCCGTGCGTAATGTCGCAGGTGATCTTGTAAAAAGTCTCGTGCAGGTTGCTCAAATTAAGCAGCCGGGCAAGGTCGGCAATGGTCTTGCCGTGCCAGGAAGACCGGCGCGGGAAAAGATCACGCACCCGCTCGTATTCGGCTTTCATCTTTACCAGTTCTTCGGGCTTGATGTCGCGGAGAGCCTCCGGGTAGTACTTTTCGAGAAAGGTCACGTAAATCCAGTTGCGATATTGGGCGTAGTCGAGGAACAGCGCGGCCAGGTGTTCGGGGTCGGTAGCGATGTAAAGAACGTTGAGCGTATCCTCGTACAGGCTGCGCACCAAAATTACGGCGTCATTCCCGCAGTCCTCCCCGACCAGGAGGCGCACGGCGCGAAACCCCTCCTGGAACCTTGAAAAAAAGAGCTGCAGCACCCTGTCGAAGGCCGAAGCGTCCCTGATTGTTTTCCGCCCGGTCTCGGCCGCCAGGTCGCTGAGCATGGCTGCCACTTCTTCCACTTTATCCGGCATCTTGGCCCTCCCCCTGCAACCGTTCCAAGCGCAACTTAGATCTCATTTACAGAAACTAAACATTGTCTTTACAATCCTTACACGGTTTTGACTTATATTCAAAACTATTCTGTTAAAGTAGATGTGCAAAAGCGGTTTATCAACCTTCGTATATGGGGGCTCGCGCTTTAATATGGCCAAAAAAATTGCACGGTATTACGAAAAAAGCATCAAGTATATCCTCGGTATCGTGGCGGGTACTTCGATACTTATTCTCTTTTTGATTTTTTTCTTTTTGTTGAGAGAAGGCTCCGGTGTCTTTACGGAGGTCGGCCTATTCGATTTTGTCTTCGGCACGAAATGGCTGCCTGTTTCCGAACCGCCGCAGTTCGGCGCGCTGGCGCTGATCGCGGGTTCTCTTACCGTTACCGTCGGTGCGGGGATGATAGCCATCCCGCTGGGAATCGGCATCGCCATGTTCCTGGCCGAGGTCGCGCCTCGCAGCGTCCGTGAGATCTTCAAGGCTGTCATCGAGCTGCTGGCCGGAATACCTTCGGTGGTTTACGGCTTTCTTGGATTGACCATCCTCGCGCCGCTCGTGAAAGAGATTTTCGACCTGCCGAGCGCCCTGTGCGCCTTTACAGCCTCGCTCGTCTTGGGCATCATGGCGCTGCCGACAGTAGTGAGCATTTCGGAAGACGCCCTTGACGCCGTACCCCGGGAATACAGGGAGGCGTCCCTGGCCCTGGGCGCCACAAAGTGGGAAACAACCCTTCGGATCGTCTTGCCGACAGCCCGCTCCGGGTTGATAGCAGCATCAATGCTGGGACTGGGACGAGCTATCGGCGAAACGATGGCGGTCTTGATGGTGGCCGGCAACGCCACCCTCATTCCCCACTCCATCTTTGACCCGGTGCGCACCATTACCGCCGATATCGCGGCGGAAATGGGCGAAGTGGTCAGGGGCGGACTGCATTACCAGGCTCTTTTCGGCCTGGGTATGGTGCTCTTCGCGATTACTTTCGTCATTAACCTTATTACAGACATGGTTTTTGCCAAAACGTCTTCTATTAAAAGAGGTGCATCCCTGTGATCTCAAGAAATGTGCGAGAAAGGGCCGGCTTCGGCGCGCTTGCGGTGTGCACGGTCTTCGCCATTATCCCCGTTCTGGCCATTGTCGGGTACCTGGTCTGGAAGGGATGGCCCGCCCTGACATGGGAGTTTTTGACCCAACCGCCGCGCAAGTTTATGACCGAGGGAGGAATTTTCCCCGCAATC
The DNA here is from genome assembly GCF_049818055.1 of Desulfosceptrum tomskiensis. Classification (GTDB taxonomy): domain Bacteria; phylum Bacillota; class Desulfotomaculia; order Desulfotomaculales; family JASEER01; genus JBFLVT01. The sequence goes on along the minus strand of NZ_CP187479.1, from coordinate 584,945 downwards.
ATCGGAACCGCCGGCCTTACTGTAGGTACTATTATCGTAGCGCTGCCGCTGGGTATCGGCACCGCCGTTTACCTGGTGGAATATTCCAAGAAAAACTTCTTTACTTATCTCGTAAGAATTGCCATCGTCAATCTCGCCGGCGTACCCTCGGTGGTCTATGGATTGTTCGGTCTCGGGCTTTTTGTTTTAATGCTCGAAATGGGACGCTCCCTAGCGGCTGGAGCCCTTACCCTGGGACTGTTGACCCTCCCGGTGATCATCGCCACCGCCGAGGAAGCCCTGCTGGCGGTGCCGGACGATTACCGGCACGCCAGCCTCGCCCTCGGGGCCACGCAGTGGCAGACCATCAGGCGTGTGGTCCTGCCCGTCGCCATGCCCTCCATCCTTACCGGCACCATCCTGGGCATCGGCCGCGCGGCCGGAGAAACAGCGCCAATCATGTTTACGGCCGCCATAGTCTACAGTCCGAAACTGCCCAATTCGGTGTTCGACCCGGTCATGGCCCTGCCCTATCACCTCTACGCCTTGTCCGCCGAGGTTCCGAACGTGCCTGATCACATGGCTTTTGGAACTGCCGTGGTACTGCTTTTGCTCGTTGGCAGTCTAAACCTGGTTGCCGTAGCCATCCGGACGAGGATAAGACTTAAGCGCATCAGGTAACAAAAAGATTAAGGGTTCACAAAGTGAAAGGTGATCGAATGGCTAACAAAATGGAGACCATCAACCTTAACTTTTTCTACAAGGATTTTCATGCCCTAATCGATATCAACCTGCCGGTTAAAGAGCATGCCGTAACAGCCTTGATCGGCCCATCCGGCTGCGGCAAATCGACCTTTTTGCGCACCCTGAACAGAATGAACGACGTTATCGAAGGTACGAGAATTCAGGGTGAAGTCTTCCTCGACGGGAAGAATATCTATGATCCCGGGGTGGACCCGGTAGACCTGCGCAAAAAAATCGGAATGGTTTTTCAAAAGCCCAATCCGTTTCCGATGTCCATCTTTGACAACGTGGCCTACGGTCCAAGGATTCACAGCATAAAACGGCGGGATGTCCTTGCAGAGATTGTGGAAAGAAGCCTACACCAGGCGAATCTCTGGAATGAGGTTAAGGACAGGCTGCATGAATCGGCGCTCGGGCTTTCGGGCGGGCAGCAGCAGAGGCTTGTGCTGGCCCGCGTTCTGGCGGTCGAACCGGAGGTAATCCTGATGGATGAACCCGCTTCCGCCCTGGATCCTATCTCTACATCCAAGCTTGAGGACCTTATTCGCGAACTCAAGGAAAACTATACCATCGTTATCGTCACCCACAACATGCAGCAGGCAGCCAGAGTATCCGACTACACGGCTTTCTTTTTGAACGGCGAAATGATTGAATATGATTTAACCAATACCATCTTTACCGCTCCCAGGGATAAACGCACCGAGGACTACATCACCGGCAGATTCGGTTAAAAAGGAGTTTGTTAGAGATATGGTAAGAGGGTCTTTCCACCAACAGCTCAATGACCTCCGGGACGATGTTTTGCGGATGGGGAATATGGTTGAGTGTTTTCTCGACCTGGCAATGACCGCCCTCAAACGTCAGGACAAGGACCTTGCCGCAAAAGTGGTAATGGATGACGACAAGGTGGATCAATTGGAACTCCAAATTGAGAAACAATGTTTGTCGCTGCTGGCATTGCATCAACCGGTCGCAAGAGATCTGAGGTTTATCGGCGCAACCCTTAAGTTCGGCACTGACCTGGAGCGCATCGGCGATTACGCCTCGAGCATCGCCAAGATTACGCTCAGCATGGGGAACGAGCCGTTTATAAAACCGCTCGTTGCTCTTCCCCGCATGGCCGAAATTGCCCAGGAAATGCTCAGGGAAAACCTGGTGGCCTATGTCGAATACGACCGTGAGCTGGCTCTAAAGAGCGCCGCCAAGGACCACGAAATCGACCACCTTTATAAAGAAACATTTACTGAGCTGCTGACACTGATGACCGAAGATCCCAAAAATGTCATGCAGTCCACCTACCTGATGCTGGCCGCCAAATACCTTGAACGAATCGGCGACCACGCCACCAACCTCAGTGAATGGGTGATCTACATGGTCACAGGTGAACGCCTGGACTTGAACGATTAACCCTTTAGACAAATTGGACTTATCAGAAGTACCGCTCGCGGGCGGTGCTTTTACTTTTTATTTACCCGCAGGGCGTGGAGGTTTGGTTTCCGATAATCTCCGTCTCGCTTGCCGTGATTGACTCGGTCGGCACGGAATCAAGCCTCGAAATCCGGCGTCTCAGTGAAAAAGCCGCCCAGCTAAAGCATTACGCCAAGTCGATCAAAGGCAGCATCTATGTCCGGGACAGGCGGAAACAGTGCTAGGAAAACTACAACCTATCTTTACATGATTTACACCTTATTTAAATACGCTTAAAATCCATTTGCTATAGTCAGTATAGGAAAAGGTTAACCCCAAATTTTTTAAAGGAGGGCTTTATTTTGGGCAAGAGTCTTTCTAGAATGGCACTGGTGCTGGCGGTTCTTCTCCTGCTTGGCGGTTTGGCGGCAGGCTGCGGTGGCGGCGGAGACAAGCCCCAGGATGCAAACCAGGGGCAAACCTCAACGGAGTTAAGCGAAACCCTGCAGGTTAACGGCTCGACTACGGTGGCTCCGATTGCCCAGGCGTGGGCGGAAGCGTTCCACGAAAAGAACCCGAAGGTGGAAGTTGTTGTTTCCGGCACCGGCTCAGGTGACGGCATCGCCGCCCTAATCAACGGTACCACCGATATCGCAATGGCCTCCCGTGAAATGAAGGACAAGGAAAAAGAGCAGATCAAAAACGGGACGCCTGTAGAATATATTGTCGGTTACGACGCCCTGGCCGTGATCGTACACCCCGGCAACCCCGTGCAGTCCCTGAGCATGGAGCAGGTTAAGGACATTTTCACCGGCAGGATCAAGAACTGGAAAGAAGTCGGCGGGCCGGACAAGGCAATCATCATCTACACCAGAGATACCAGTTCGGGTACCTATGAATTCTTTAAAGAGCACGTCCTGAACAAGGAAGAGTTTGCGGATAACGCCAAAAAGGTAGCCTCCACCGCCGCCATGACCAAGTCCGTTGCCCAAGACGAGACTTCTATCGGCTATGTTGGCCTTGCTTTCGTAGATAGTACGGTTAAGGCCCTGGCTGTCAGCAACGAGGGTGGGAATCCTGTCGCGCCGTCCGTCGAAACAGCCAAGTCCAAAGAATACCCCATCGTCCGGGGTCTCAACATGTACACCATCAACGAGGCCCAGGGTCTCGCCAAGGCCTTCCTGGACTTCGGCCTGAGCGCTGAAGGCCAGGCAATGGTACAGGAAGTCGGTTATATTCCCGTTAAGTAAGGTTGTTCAGGTTTGCCGGCGGTGAGCCGGGAAAGGGCACGCCTCCCTTTCCCACGCTCGCCGCCGGTTTATTTTTTCCTCAACTGTTCACGGACTTTCTTCGGCAGCGTGAAGAAGAATTCGGAACCCTTGCCGGGTTTGCTGTTGACGCCTACCGTGCCCCCGTGGATTTCGACGATATGTTTGACAATGCTTAAACCCAGACCGGTACCGCCCTGCGCTCTGCTTCTCGCCTTGTCCACCCGGTAGAACCTTTCAAAGACCCGGTCGATGTCCTCGGGCGGAATGCCTATGCCCGTATCGCGCACCCATATCACGACGTCCTTTCCCTTTTCCGCGACTTCGATATCCACTCTGCCCCCCGCAGGGGTGTATTTAAGAGCGTTGTCAACCAGGTTGACAAGTACCTGCTCGATTAGGTCGCGGTCGGCTTCAGCCATCACAGGGACCTCCGGGAAGTTAACGCTCAGCGCGACATTCAAGCTCTCGGCTTGGCCCCGGAGCTTCAGCACCGTGTCGCCGACGATGGAGGATATGTCTACCGGAAGGCGTCTCAGTTTAACCTGCTTGGCCTCGATGCGGGACAGATCCAGGAGATCCTGAATCAGCCTTTTCAGCCGTTCGGCCTCGTTGTCGATGATCTCGACAAACTCGCGACTGGCCTTTTCATCATTGAGCGCCCCGTCGAGAAGCGTTTCCGTGAATCCCTTGATCGCCGTAACCGGCGTTTTTAATTCGTGGGAGACGTTGGCTACAAAATCCCGGCGCATCCTTTCCAGTTTTCGTTTTTCAGTGATGTCGCGGAGCACCGCGACGACCCCGGTCAGTTTCCCGGCCTGATCGCGAATGGGGGAGATAAACACTTCAAAAAAGGTTTCGTCGGGATAAGCGATCTTCATCTCTTGTTCGACGGTACGCCCGCCCTGCAGTCCTTCGTTAATCAGAGCGGATAGTTCAGGGTGTCTGATCACCGCGTCGTGGGGCATGCCGATGCTTTCGCGGCCGGCAAACGAAAGGAACCTTTCGGCGGCTGGGTTGATGAGATCGATCTGGCCCTTTTTATTGACGAAGATGATCCCGTTGGCCATACTGCCCAGGACGGCTTCGAGCTTGCTTTTGCCGTCGGAAATCAGGGTGACCTTGTCTCTGATTGTCACGGACATCTGGTTGAGGGCCTCGGCCAGTTCGCCGATCTCGTCCTTGCTTTCGAGTTTGGCACGGCAGTCGAAATCGCCCCCCGAAATGCGCCGGGCGAATTCGGTCAGTTTCTCGATGGGTTCAGTCAACCTCTTGCTCAGGCCGAGGCTGATCAGGATGGTGAAAAACACCGCCAGAGAGACGGCCACCACAACGGCCGACCACAGCCTGAAAAAAGCCCCTCTTATCTCGGCCAGGGGCATAGCAAGCCGCAGGAAACCAACCGGTCGGTCTTCTTGCATAATGGGCACCGCAACATACATCATATCCGTATCCAAAGTGCTGCTGTGACGGATGGCCACACCGACGCCGCCTGTCAGGGAGTCCAGCACTTCGGGGCGGTCAAGATGATTTTCCATCTGAGCCGGATCCTCAAGCGAGTCCCCCAGGACCGTCCCGTTGATGTCAATGATCGTCACCCGGGCCTTAACGTCTTGGGCGATCCTGCGCGCCAGTTCGCCCATTGTCATGGCGTTCCATCTGTCCTGCCTTGGTTCAAGCAAATCACATGCTAACAGGGCTTCGGTCTCTAGCCTGGTTTTGAGGCTATCGTAGAAGTAATCCTCAAGAGAATTCAGCAGGTAAGCCCCGAGAACGAGCATCGACATGATCACCAGGCCGATGTAAGTTGCAGTTAATCGCCACCTCAGCCTCTTAAACAAAACGGTTCATCCTCCCGGTCCCCCGTTTAGGCTTAGCAAGCAAAAAAAAAAGAACTTTCAGTTCATGTGACCCATCAGCGGTAACAGGACAACACCAGCCCGGTCTTAACCAGCCGGCGCCTTGAATTTATAGCCGACGCCTCTCACGGTCTTGATATACACCGGGTTCTTGGGGTTGTTTTCGATCTTTTCGCGCAGGTGACTGACGTGCACGTCCACGATCCGGGTATCGCCGGCGTAACTGTAACCCCATATGTTGTTGAGCAGAGCGTCCCGCGTCATCACCCGTCCGGCGTTCCGCGCAAGAAAATCCAGCAGTTCGAACTCCTTAGGGGTAAGCTCGACGGGTTTACCGTCTACGGTTACCTCATAGCTGCCCGAATTAATGACCAACCCGCCGATTCTGGTTTCTGAACTTCTTACGTATTCCTCTTTGGGGACTGTCCGCCTGAGGACCGCCTTAACGCGCGCGACGAGTTCCCGCGGGCTGAAGGGTTTGGTTATATAGTCGTCGGCTCCGAGTTCCAAGCCCAGTACGGTATCGATTTCCTGGTCTTTTGCGGTGAGCATGATAATCGCTGTCTGGACGCTTTCCTGCCGGATACGCTTACACACCTCAAAGCCATCGATCCGGGGCAGCATGATGTCGAGGATCACCAGGTCCGGCTTTTCCTCGCGGACGATCCTGAGCGCTTCCTCCCCGTCACAGGCTTTAAATGTAACAAAGCCCTCTTTTTCCAGGTTAAACGTTACAAGGCGGACTATGGCCTTTTCGTCATCAACCACGAGCACCCTGCGGGTCATCGCCCATCACCGCCAAAACAAGCTTTTTATCAAACACCTTCCCAAAAACAGAATTCGGCATTAGATAGCCGAATTCCTACATAAAAAGCGAGTTTCATTATTGGTTCCTATGGTACAAAGCACCAGAGCCATCAGATATGCAGGTTGGCTTCCCTGATCCTCCGGGCAAGCTCGAATTCAATCGGTTCGGGATCAGCAACCGGACGAAATTCAACTAGATCGGGAGAGAGCTTGGCCAGAAGAATGCCTTTCCCGTCTTTCTCCACCACCAGGTAGTAATCGGTCTGCAGCACCCGTACGGCATAATCCGGAGGGTCATCCGGACGATATATCTGGCGAATTTCAAAGACCTCAAGGTTATCCCTGTTGTCCAGGAAGTAGTCTATGGCATCCCTAAGCGTGACTTGCACGGTAATCCCTCCACGACACAAGATTTCAGGTCACTTTACATCATAACCAAGCGCGCACCGGCTTGGCAACCTCTGACGCACATACCGGGATGGCCGGGTGAAAGACTATAAAATGAAAGGGGGCTTTCGCGTGCCGGAAAAAGTAGACATCCAGGTTTCCCTGGCCGAGCTCCCGTCGGGCGACCTGGAGGCAATCCGGGAACTGGAACAGCGCCTTGGCGATAAATATTACCTTATCGCCTACCGCAAAACAAACTCCTTATCCTAAAGGCCGGACGTAGGGTCCGGCCTTTAGCTTTACGTCTTCAGGAAGGAATTCAAGGAGAGGCCGCCAATTAACCTTAGCTATAGGTCTTTACTCTATATATTCTTAACAAGGAGACATCATTTTGACTGGCACTGTTGTTAACGTGGCTGCAATTTGCATTGGATCGATCCTCGGCCTGGTAATTAAACGAGGTATCCCTGAACGGGTCAGCGAAACGGTTATGCAGGGGCTTGCTCTGGCCGTAATTCTGATCGGCCTGCAGATGGCTTTTCAGACCCGCAATCCGCTAATTGTCATCGGAAGCCTCGCCCTGGGCGGTCTGGTCGGAGCGGCAATAGATATCGAGGGAAAGCTCGATCGCCTGGGACGCTGGCTGGAGTCCAAAGTCGGGGGCAATGGTCACGGAGAAATAGGGCGGGCATTCGTCGCCGCAAGCCTGATCTTTTGCGTCGGCGCCATGGCCATAATGGGCTCAATAGAAGACGGTTTGACTGGTGAAGCTAAAACCCTCTTTGCGAAATCCATGCTTGACGGTATTGCTTCCATCATTTTTGCCTCGACCATGGGTATCGGTGTGATCTTTTCCGCCGTTCCGGTACTCGTCTATCAAGGATCCATCACCCTGGCCGCCGGCGCCGTCAGCCCTTATCTCAGCCCCTGGGTGGTCGCCGAACTGACCGCTACCGGCGGTCTCATCATCGTCGGCATCGGGGTTACGATTCTGAACGTTAATGGTTTTCGAGTCCGTGTCGGCAACTTGCTCCCGGCCATTTTTATTGCCGCCGCGGTCACCATGGTCCTCGAAAACCTGAAACTTTAAATCAGGAGAATTTTTCTTGGGTTGGGCTACACCCCAGACGATGGGCAGCAACCCGCCAGCCGTTTCATAAAGTTCAACGATATTTAATCCTGAAGCCTTAAACGTTTCTAACGTAGGGCGGTCAAGATGACACCCTCCGGCCACCCTCCTCCAGCAAGGCGTCAATCGCCGCTGCCATTTTGCCCAGGAAGCCTTTGAAGACAGCACGTGCTCCATAAAAAACAGTTTCCCATCGGTTTTAAGCACCCGTGTTATTTCTGCAGCCACCTGAGCCGGATTGCTGACCGAACAGAAGGTAAAAGTGGAGAGTACCGTGTCGAAACAGTGGTCGTGGAACGGAAGCCGCTCACCGGAGGCGACAATCAATTCCGGCGTTTTACCTCCGCCGGTTTTCTTGCGCCGAGCATACTGCAGCATGGCCGGTTCAGGATCTATGCCGACATAGTCGACCCCCTCGCCAATATTGGCAAGGTTAAGACCCGTTCCCACGCCCAGTTCCAGAACCCTACCCCTGGCCCTGCTGCTGAGAATGCGCCTGATCTGTTTGATATACACAGGTTCCAGCAATGGATATAAGGTTGCGTAAACAGCAGCAAACACTTTGCCCATTTTTCATACTCTTCTTGCCCTTAATTTCTTATTTAAAGAATGTTTTTACGAAAGAAAGCGCCTAAAAAGGCACACGCCTTTAGGCGCTTCCCTGTGTGGGAGAGTCTAAGTCATGGCTTGCTCCGCTTTCTGTACGGCTAACTTTACAAAGTTGCCGCATTCCCGGGAGGTGAGGTTACCATAGTCATTACCCTGAATCTTGTGGGCTACACCCATCTCCCGGGCGAACTCGTACTTGGTTCTGTCGCTCAAGTATTTCGCCATACCTAACCCTCCTCAATGAATATTTTGCCCCGTGGAGGGTTCGCAAACACAAACATTTTCTGGTCAACCAGCACATAAAAGGTTCGGCGTTTTTGCGCTGCGAATCTTTCAAACTTCAAATAAAGATTCTTGTTTAAGTATTTGCTGTTTAATCCGTGAAAATATCGCCAATTTAAGGCAGGCATAAAAAACTTAAATAATATCTAAGGATTACATTGACGGCAAGGTTCAAAACCGTTATCGAACGCCTCATCCCTGGACGAAAATGTAACCCTGTTTTGGCTGCTTACCTTCCCGGCGTGAGGACACGAAGGCCGGTGAAACTTCTTGCTGCTCCTGTTTGCGACATAGTACGGTTCGGGGTCGACGTCGAGTGCCCACAAGCCTTTATTGTTCCGGCGCGCCTCGGCCTGCAACGCGGCGAAAAGGTCAGCGTACTTAATATTTGGCGGAACAGTCATGACGACCGCATAGCCTTCGGCCACCAGCAAGGCATTAAACATTTTGTGGCGGGCCGACCCCGGCTCGCATTTCGCGGGATCTTCTGTCCAGATATAGGCCAGCATTCTCCCGTAGCGGTCGGTTTCTGCCACGTCGCGCTCGAGGTAGACCGGCTTTCCCAGCAGGCGCTGCTCCGTGAAAGCGGCGGACTCGCGCCCGTACGGCTCTTTTTCCTTCGTATACTCCGGCGCATCCACGCCGATCATCCGGACCAGGTGTTCCCGGCCGTTTACCGAAACCCTGACCGTATCGCCGTCGATAACCGAAACCACCTTGCCCTTGTAAACGGTGTTATCATCGGACGCCGGTTTAACGAAGCATCCGGCTAAGACAAGAAGCACGATAACCAGGGGTACGACAAACCGCTTGATTGCCGGAACGCTCATTCCTCCTTGCCTCCGGTTTTCAATTGCTCAAGCAGCCGGCCCAGCTCACTGCGGTCGAAGGTATACGCCTCACCGCAAAAATGGCAGGTTACGGTGGTGGCCTCGTCGGCCAGGTAAATCTTTTCCAGTTCGTCCTCACCCAGCGACAGTAACAGCTCGCCTACCCGCTCGCGGCCGCACTTGCAGCGAAAAGCCACGGGCATTTTGCTCAAGATGGCCAGGTCCAAGCCCGCAAACACCATGTCCAGGATATCCTCCGGGGACTTCCCCTCCTCGATCAGGGTCGATATGGGCGGCATGGCCTTAAGGTTTGCCTCCAGCCGGGAAGCCGTCTCCTCCGACGCGTCGGGCATGAGGTTAACCATTATCCCTCCCGCGGCCGTCACCCGCCCCTCGGGCGACACCCGCACGCCGAGGGAAACAGCCGAGGGAAACTGTTCCGAGACCGTCAGGTAGTTGGCGAGGTCCTCGGCGATTTCTCCCGATACGAGCCTGGCGCTTCCCGTGAAAGGCTCCTTCAGGCCCAGGTCGCGGGTGACGTAAATAAACCCCTTGCCGACAGCTTTGCCCACCGGCAGTTTGCTCGGTTGGTCCGCGGGCAGGTCGACGTGCGGCTCCTGGACGTATCCGCGGACCTCACCCAGAGCGCCGGCCGTGGCCACAATGCCGCCCAGCGGGCCGTCACCCAGCACGCGCACGGTTAAGATATCCTCGCCCTTGAGGTTAGCGCCTAAGAGCACCGCCGCCGTAAGGGTGCGCCCCAGGGCCGCCGTCGCGACGGGCCACGTGCCGTGCCGCCTGCGCGCCTCTTCCGCCGTTTCGGTTGTAACAGCAGCGAAAGCGCGGACTTCTTGCCGCGCTCCCATTGCCCTGATCAGATAATCACCCATCCAATCACAGTCTCCCGACTATGTAGTATGAACGAACGCTATGAGTGTCTACCCCTCGAATCCGGTGGCTATCGGCACCTTGGCCCCGCCTTGCGCGAGCAATTCGCGGACCTTGTCCTCCAGAGCCCGGGCGACATCCGGATGCTCCTTCAGGTAGTCGCGTGCGTTGTCGCGTCCCTGGCCGAGGCGCTCCTGCCCGAACGAGTACCAGGCGCCGCTCTTGGAAACAACCTTGAGTTCGGTGGCGATGTCCAGCAGGGACCCCTCCTTGGAAATACCCTGCCCGTAGATCAGATCGAACTCGGCCATTTTAAAAGGCGGGGCAACCTTGTTCTTTACAACCCTGGCCTTGACCCTGGCGCCGTAAATCTCGCTTCCCTGTTTAAGGTTTTCCGTTTTGCGAACCTCCAACCGGACGGAGGCATAGAACTTAAGAGCCCGTCCACCCGGGGTCGTCTCGGGGCTGCCGAACATGACGCCGACCTTCTCGCGGATCTGGTTGATAAAAATGGCCATGCTGCGCGATTTGGAAATAACCCCGGTAAGCTTGCGCAAAGCCTGCGACATGAGCCGGGCCTGCAGCCCCACGTGCGCGTCGCCCATGTCTCCTTCAAGCTCGGCCCTGGGTACCAGTGCCGCCACGCTGTCGATAACCACCACGTCCACGGCCCCGCTCCGTACCAGCGCCTCCGCTATCTCGAGGGCCTGCTCGCCGGTGTCAGGCTGGGCCACCAGCAAGTTGTCGATGTCCACGCCAAGCCTGGCCGCGTACAGCGGGTCCAAAGCGTGCTCGGCGTCAATAAAAGCGGCGGTCCCGCCGTTCTTCTGGGCCTCGGCGACGACGTGCAGGGCGACGGTGGTCTTGCCCGAAGACTCGGGGCCGAAGATTTCGATAACCCTGCCCCGGGGCATGCCCCCGATGCCAAGGGCCACGTCCAAGCTCAAAACCCCCGTGCTGATAACCTCCACGTTAAACTTTGCACCTGCCTCGCCCAGGCGCATTATCGAACCCTTGCCGAACTGCCGTTCAATACCCAGTAAAGCCAATTCCAGCGCTTTTTCCTTATCGCTCAACACGACCCCTCCCTCCAGCTGCTACCACCATTCTAAGCTAATTCTTCCTGTTTGCAAACAACAACCCCGTAACTTGACGGGGTTGATCCACGCATCCAGCCTCTTCTAGTGGCTTTCCAGGAAGACCTTCACCATATGCAGGGCGGCATTGACCGTCCCCTCGCGAACGGCCATCCGTTCACCGGGGAAGAAAAAGCGGCGCGTTACAACGTCTTTATCCGAAGCCAGAGCAATGTAAACCAGCCCTACAGGCTTGCCGGAGCTCCCGCCGTCAGGTCCCGCGATGCCCGTAACGCCGATGCCTATATCGGAACCGGTGACGCGCCGGACGCCCTGCGCCATCGCGACGGCCGTCTCCTCACTGACCGCCCCGTACCTGGCGATCGTCTCGGCAGGAACCCCCAGCATCTGCGTCTTCAGCTCATTCGAATAGGTCACCGCACCCCCGTAGAAGTACTGGGAACTGCCCGGAACGTCGGTCAGCCTGGCCGCCACCATGCCTGCGGTACACGACTCGGCGGTGGAGATGGTCATGCCCTTCTCCCGAAGCATGACGCCTACGTCCCTTTCGAGCAGCTGGCCGTCAACAGCAAACAGGTGGTCGCCGAGACGCTCCACCACCTTTTGCACCAGCTCCTCGACCATCTTTTCGGCCTCCCGGGGATCGGCGTGGCGGGCGGTCACGCGCACGTGCGTCGCCCCCGGCTTGGCCAGATAGCCCAAGCCCGGATTTCCCTGGCCGCCGAGATCCCGCAGGATCTCCTGCACGGCGTACTCGGCGATCCCCGTCAGCTTGAGCGTTTTCGTCCTCAGCACCTCGCCCCGCCCCGGAAGCCCGGCGATAAACGGGGCGACGTAGGTGGTGAACATGTGTCTGAGCTCGCGGGGGGGACCGGGAAGAATGATGATGACCGTGTTGTCGTGTTCGAGGAAACAGCCGGGCGCCGTTCCCTTATCGTTGGGGATGAGCCGGGCACCCGCGGGGAAACAGGCCTGGCGGCGGAAGATGGCGGGCATGGGTCTTCCCCGCTTGTCGAAGAAGGCCTGCATCTTGCTCAGGGCCTCGGCGTTCATAACCATCGGCACCCCAAGGATATCGGCGACGACTTCCTTGGTGATGTCGTCGGTGGTGGGTCCCAAACCGCCTGTGGTAATAACGATATCCGAACGTTTGACGGCTTGCTCGATGACGCCGCGCATCCGGTCCCAATCGTCGCCGACCGCCGTCTGCAAGGTCAACTCGACGCCGAGTTTCGCCAATTCAAGCCCGAGAAAGTGAGCATGTGTATTTATAACGTATCCCAGGAGCAATTCGCTGCCGGTGAACACCGCTTCGGCTTGCAACTGCAGACGCCACCCTTATTCAAGCTAGTTCACGATTTCACTATTCCAATTGTAATGCCAACGGCTCCCCCTGGCAAGGGATGATCGTCACGAGAGGAATACGGTACACTCCCGGCATAAAAGAGTGCACACCCGGCGAGGATGTGCACCCCTGGTTTTCCAAGCTTATGCCGCCGGCTTCTGTAAGAAGCTGCGGAACTCGTCCCCCGTCATTTTCTCCTGGGCCAGGAGCCGTTCTACGATCTGCTCGATCTGCGAGGTCATTTCCTGGAGGTAGGCCTTAACCTTCTCCTCCTGCTCCTTTAAAATAGCGGCGAGAGCCTTGTGCTTGACGTCCTGGGGCAGAGACTTGACATCCACAATCCCCAGGCCGGACATTCCCGCGCGAATGATCGTCTCGGCCAGATTCAGGGCCTGTTCAAAGTCGTTGGAGGCGCCGGTGCTGCGCGAGCCCAGCATCACTTCTTCGGCCACCGCCCCGCCGAGCATTACGGCGATCTGGCTCTCCAGGTGCTCCTTGGTATGCAGGTACTTGTCGTCTTCCGAGGTCTGCCGCATGTAACCGAGGGCGGCCCCGCGCGGTGTTACGGTCAGTGTGGAGACCGAACCCGGACGGTTCTGCTCGCTGACGAGGGCGTGCCCGGTTTCGTGGATGGCGACGCGCCTCATCTCCTCGACGGTCGGCCGACGGTCGAGCTTGCCGCCCATAATCACCTTGTCGACGGCCTCGTGCAGGTGGGCCTGGGTGATGACCTTGCTGCCTTCGCGCATGGCGAGAATGGCCGCTTCGTTCGCCAGGCTCTCGAGGTGCGCCCCGGAAAACCCGAAGGTATCCTTGGCCAGCGCCGGCAAGTCTACGTCTTCGGCCAGCGGTTTGTTGCGCGTGTGCAGTTTCAGGATCTCCAGGCGCCCCTCCTTGTCGGGGATGTCCACGCGAACCTGCCGGTCAAAGCGCCCGGGGCGTAAGAGCGCGGGGTCGAGCATGTCCGCGCGGTTGGTGGCGGCGACGATCAGGATGGTGACGTCCTCGTCGATGCCTATCCCGTCCATCTGGACGAGCAGTTCGTTGAGCGTCTGGTCGTATTCCAGGTGACTGGTGACCTGGCCGCGTTTTCCGCCCAGGACCTCGATCTCGTCGATAAAGATAATAGCATTGTTTTTTTTACGTTTCTGGGCCATTTCCCGTGCGGTTTGAAAGAGTTTCCGCACGCGCTGGGCGCCCACGCCCGCGTACATTTCGATAAACTCGCTGCCGTTCGCCGATACAAAGACCGCATCGGTATAATTGGCGGCGGCCTTGGCCATCAGCGTCTTGCCGGTTCCCGGCGGGCCGGTCAGGAGAATGCCCTTGAGAGGCCTGATTCCCAGCCTCTTGATCTCGTTCTTGCTCCTGATAAAATCCAGGGCTTCCCGCAGTTCCTCGATGGCCGTGTGCTGGCCGCCGATGTCCGCAAAGGAGATTTGCACCTGGGGCTCCGTGGCGACCTTGGCAAACGTTTTGACAATCCCCCGCTGCCTGGCCATGTAATAAGCCATGCCGCAAAGGGCGAGAAGGAAAATCAGCGGCCCCACGTTGTAGCCGGAGACAAGCAGGAAGACGATCAGGGCGAGTCCAAGGCCTAGAGCCACTTCCTTATGCATAGAGGCCACCCCCGTTCAGCCCTTTGTCGTCGCTGTTTACAGCGCCGCGGGGGATAACCTCCAGCAGGAAAGAACCGTTCCGGCCCTCCAACTGGACGTACACGTACTTGTTGTCGACGAACACCCTGGCGGCGGCGCCGGCCCCGCGCGCGTTCTCCTCAATCACCCGGGCCATTTCCGGAAAACTCCCCTGAGCGATGGCCTGGTGAATGGCGTACTGGCTCTCGTAAAGCACGTCAGACAAGGCCTTATCCCTCGTATCTTCAATAACTAGCCGGTAAGGGCGGCCGTTCAGGCCCGTCTCGATGCCGCGCTCCAGAGCCCGGTACTCACGCATAAGGTTGTCGTTCGGCCGCATGCGTACGGTAACAAGAACGAAAGCGCCCTGATCCTCCAACTCGAAAGACTCCACGTATTCGTTCGCGCTTAAATCCTGGCGCAAGGACTGGTTCGAGCCATATTTGTCATAGAGGAAGTTCCCTCCCAGGAAAACAGCCAGCCCGAAGATAAAGGTAAGGATGACGATCTTTATCTTTAAGCCGTACCACTGCATCGGTATCCTCTCCCATCTAATCCGCGCTGTCTCGACAGTCCTTATCATTCTTAGCGATTCGCAATTATGGATTATACCACAAGAGATGACGGCTTTCCTTATGAAATGCCTGGTACAAAGGGCCTGTTAAAAAACCAGGGGCTGTTCAAAGACAAGCATAGCATTTGAGAGGTGAGATGCGAGAAGTCACCTCACACTTCCCAATGGGCAGGCGAAGTTTTTCAACAGCCCTAAAGAAACGGCGGGATACCCGCCGTTTCTCATTGTAGCATTGTTTCGCTTTCGTGTTAAACCGTGGTGATGCGTCCCACCAAATCGTATCCCAGGCTTTTCTCGACGCGCACGTTGACGAACTCTCCGGGCTCCGCCCAGCGGGCCCCCCCGAAGAACACCCTTCCGTCGGCACCCGGCGCGTCACCCTCGCTGCGCCCCCAGTGAAAAGGCCCCCTGCGGCCTTCCACCAGCACCGTCAATTCACATCCCACTTTTTCCCGGTTGTGTTCCCGCATAATTCCTGTTTGCAGGGCAAAGGCCCTTTTTAACCGTTCCATCTTGACCTCTTCAGGCACCTGTCGCGGCAGCCCGGCCGCCGCTGTTCCTTCTTCCGCCGAATAGGCGAAAAAGCCCGCGCGGTCCAGGCGGACCTCACGCAGAAAATCCAGCAGCGCAAGGAAATCATCCTCGGTTTCGCCCGGAAAGCCGACCATGAAGGTCGATCGCAGGGTGATGCCGGAGATGGACCCGCGCAGCCTCGCCACCAAGTCGACGAGGTCTTTCCGGCTCGTGGGGCGTCCCATAGCCCTCAGCACGGCATCGCTGGCATGCTGCATCGGGATGTCGAGGTAACGGCAGACCTTGGGCTCGCGCGCGACGGTCTCGATTAATTCCGGCGTGATTCCCGTGGGATAGCAGTACAGCACTCTCAGCCACTTCACGGCCTCGATGCCGGCCAGCCGGGCGAGCAGCCCGGCCAGGGTGCTTCCGTCATTCAAGTCCGTGCCGTATCGCGTCGTGTCCTGGGCAACAAGGATGAGTTCCCGGACTCCGCCCGCCACCAGGCTTAAAGCCTCTTCGAAGACGGCATCGGGGTCCTTGCTCCGGTACCTTCCCCGTAGCCTGGGAATAACGCAGTACGAACAGCAGTTCGAACAGCCCTCGGCGATCTTCAGGTAGGCGGTATGCTCAACCGTGGTCAGCAGGCGCGGCGCGCGGCGCGGCGCGAGATACCCCGGAGGGCCGACCGCCATGTGCCGCTCACCCTTCAGCGCTCGCTTCACCGCCGCGGCAATCTCTCCGACCTGTCCCGTCCCCACCAGGACGTCTATTTCCGGTATTTCGGCCATCAGCTCGTCAGGATAGCGCTGCGCCAGACAACCGGCCACGACAAGGACGGTGCACCGGCCGTCATCCTTGAGGCGGGCGGCGTCAAGGATGACGCTGACGGCCTCTTCCTTGGCGCTGGCAATGAACCCGCAGGTATTGATCAAACACACGTCGGCCTCCTGTTTGACAGGGGTTAGCAAGTAACCTTCCTGTACCAGGAGGCCCAGCATCGTTTCGGTATCGACCCGATTTTTGTCACAACCCAGGCTGACCGCGTAGACCTTCAACATAAGCCTCGATGATTAAAGCGTGAATTCGCGCCGCACAACCTTGCCTTTTTCACCGAGCAAACCAAGATCCTCCCCGTTAAGGGTCACTCTTACCACGCCCGCATTCCCGACGTGCAGGAAGATTCGTTCGCGCCCTTTAAACTCGAGCTCCCGCCCCACGCCGAGGAACCCGTCGTAGGAGACCTCACCGTCGACGATAACCTGCATCCAGCTGGTCCCTTCCACCACCCTGATCATCATATCCAGCCCTTCCTGCGGAGGAGGCTGCGGGGTTGTCTGGCTGGGTCCCGGAGGCGTCTGCGGCTCTACGGCAGGCGGCGGCGTCGTTGGTCCCGTATCTTTTCCCTGCTTCGTTTCCGTCGGCTGGTAAAAAGCGTTGAATATCAGCAAGGCGACGACCACGGCGGCCGCCACGAGGTAATTGGTATAGCGAAACGGCTTCTTCCGGCGGTCGTTAACCGTTGCCGGCTCAAGCTGCGCCTCGGCCGGTTCACGATTCTCCGCCTGCTGCCCGGCATTAAACTCGGCGACCAGCTGTTCGGCGTCCAGCCCGAGAAATCTGGCGTACGTCCTCAAAAAAGCCTTGGCGTAGACACGGCCGGGGAGAACATTAAAATCCTCATCCTCCAGCGCCTTGATATACTTTTTGCGGATCTTGGTTTCCTCTTCGACCATACCCAGATCCAGGCCCTTTTCCTCACGCGCAGCCTTAAGAAGTTCACCGATCGGCATGAACCCACCTCCTATTCCGCACCCCAAAGACCCCTCCTCCTACAATCCCCTCCACAACGGCTGCCGCGAACGGCTTTCCCGGCCCCTTCCTTATGACGGGATACCGGCGATAAGAGGCCTTGCCCTGCCGGGAAGCTGCTGCCAGGCCCTTGCGCATGGACTGCCCACAACCGCTCATTTATCAACTGAAATATCAGGGGCAACGCTTACTCTGCGCCCGCACAACGACCGAACACGGGTCTCATATATCCTTTTACGCAACAGTATCAAGATATGCGCCCGAGGCCGGAAAAAAAACGCCTCAGGCTATCCAATAACCGGTAACGCCTATATTCAGGCCAATCATAGCATGCCCCAAGATTATGGTCAACAGACTACTTCTTATTCCTGAATATCAGGTTATATTGCTCCGGGCTCATCAGCACAGCCCGGGGTTTTGACCCCTCAAACCCGCCGACGATGCCCCGCCGCTCCATTATGTCTACGAGCCGTGCCGCACGCGCATACCCGATCTTCAGGCGGCGCTGGAGAAGCGAAATCGAGGCATGGCCGGTGCGCACGACGATCTCCACGGCCTTCGGCAGGAGTTCGTCCTCGAACTCGGTCTCGGCCTCCTCCGGGGTGTCCCCGAAAATCTCCTCGTCATACTGGGGAAGAGCCTCGCGCTGGAGATAGGCAACAAGGTTCTCAACCTCGCGGTCGTTCAGATAGGCTCCTTGTACCCGAATAGGCTTCGCCGCCCCCACCGGGTGGAAAAGCATGTCCCCCTTCCCAAGCAGTTTTTCCGCGCCGCCGATATCCAGAATCGTGCGTGAGTCCGTCTGGGAAGACACGGCGAAGGCGATGCGCGAAGGAATGTTGGCCTTGATCAGCCCGGTGATGACATCGACAGAGGGACGCTGCGTGGCCACCACAAGATGAATCCCCGCCGCCCGGGCCATCTGCGCCAGACGGCAGATGGCGTCTTCCACCTCGGCCGGGGCGACCATCATCAAATCAGCCAGCTCGTCGATAATAATCACAACCAGCGGCAGGTGTACGCGTTCGCCCTCATAGTCGCGGTACTTAAAGACGTTGTTATAGCGCGTGATGTCCCTGACACCCGCGGCCGCAAACAGCTCGTAACGTTTCTCCATCTCCCGGACGGCCCACTTGAGCGAAACGGCGGCCTTCTTCACATTGGTGACCACAGGTGAAATCAGGTGCGGAATCCCGTTATACGTTGTCAATTCCACCATCTTGGGGTCGATCATCAAGAATTTGACGTCGTCGGGCCCGCTCTTGAAGAGGATGCTGGCGATAAGCGTGTTCAGACACACGCTCTTACCCGCGCCGGTGGCACCGGCGATCAACAGGTGAGGCATCAGCGCGAGATCGGCGATAACGGCGTTTCCGGCAATGTCCTTGCCGAGAGCCACCGTAAGGCGCGAAGCCGATTGCTGAAATTCCTTGGTCTCCAGCAGTTCCCGGAGGTGCACCATGCTGACTTCCTTGTTAGGGACCTCGATGCCTATCGCCGCTTTCCCGGGAATCGGCGCCTCGATGCGCACCCCCGGAGCGGCCATCGATAAAGCGATATCATCGCTCAAGCTGACAATGCGGCTGACCTTGACTCCCGCCGCCGGCTGAAGCTCGTAACGCGTGATGCTTGGCCCGCGCGAAACCTGGATAACCTTGGCCCGGACACCGAAACTCTCCAGGGTTTCCTCGAGCTTACGCACGTTCTCGGAAATATCCTTCGCCGAACGGGCGTTCTTCGGGCGAGGACGATTGAGCAGGCTCAAAGGAGGCAGCTGGTACGGCGTCAGTTCCTGGAGAGAAATTTGGTGGGCCTCTTCGATCTCTTCATCCGGCATAAAGCGGTCTTTTTTGTCCGGGACGGCCGTCCGCGTCTCGGGTTCCGGCTCGATTTTAATCACCGGACTCGGCTGGTTCTCGGCGGGTTGCTTGGGCTGGGCGTGATCGACAATGACGGGTTGGCTCGCCGCTTGCTGTTCGGTCTCGGGGTAAACGTAGTCCTGCACGGCCCGGCCGAGCCGCCGGGTACTCCTGGAGAAATATCTGGTAATCGCCTTACCCGCTTTCAAAAGCGAGACTTCCGTAAAAAGGGTGACGCCTACCAGGCCAGCTGAAATGAGAACTACGGCGCTTCCGATATAACCAAAACAACGATACAGCACCCAGGCCAGGATCGCCCCCACGACACCGCCGCCGTTACCCGCGGCGCCGGATCCGGTTACGGTGCCGAAGCTGTCTTCGGGGACCAGGATGCGCATGTGGTTGGCGGCCAAAAGCGCGGCCAGGCATATCAGCCCGCCGTAAAACCTCGGCAGGAAACGCACGGGATGCCGGTCCTTGATCAGGAGCGCTCCCGTGTAGGCCAAGAGCAAAGGCAGCAAAACAGCCCCGTCACCGGCGATCACCCGGCAGATCCGGTCGATAAGGTTGCCGACAACACCCGCGGCGCCGGAAACAATACTGAGAAACATTATGACGGACCCCGAGGAGAGGAGGAGTCCCAGGATTTCGTAACGCGTCTGGGGCTTAAGCTGCCCGTAGAAGCTCACGTTACCATCACCGCCTTACACCGGAAACTTCGTCAAGAATTAGGAAAATCCTTTCCAGTTGTCCGGACATGGCGCTGCTGGTATAATATAGGCATAAAAGCCGGACTGATTAACCAAGAAGTTTTGGAGCCGGGGGAGGTGCGCACTCGTGATTCCTATGCACGTTCGGGAAATCGCCTTGGACCCGATGAAAAATCCGGTTATCCTCCTTGTTGACGAACCGGAAGCCAGGGTTTTGCCGATATGGATCGGGATCGCCGAAGCCCAGGCGATTGCCTTGGCCTTGGAAGGCCTGCACCCGGAGCGCCCGCTCACCCACGATCTCTTGCTGTCTGCCTGCAATCACCTGGGCGGCGTTGTTTCAAAGGTCGTTATTTCGGACCTCCGCGACGGTACCTTTTTCGCCGAACTCCATCTCACGCAGCAAGGCCAGTCAACAATCATCGACGCCAGGCCCAGCGACGCCATCGCATTGGCCCTGAGAAGCCAAGCGCCGATTTACGTCACCCCCAAGGTGGCGGAACAGGCCATGGATATCAACGACCTTATCGAAACCCGCGGCGAGGCTGACGGCGAAGAGCCCGAACTCGATCCCGAGACCGGGAACAAGAGGATTTTGCACTAACAAGAGGATGTTATCCCAAGAGGACCGCCGGAGCGGTCCTCTTTTACTTTGTTCAACCCCGGACAAGCGCCGTGACGATCACGGCCAGCCCCAAGGCGAACCTATACCAGACAAACAGGTTGAAATTGTGACGGATGACGTAGCGGAGCAGGAAGCCTATCGCCAAAAAGCCGACGACGGCGGACGTAACGATGCCGGTTATGAAGGCGACGGTGAGGTCTCCGGCGGAAATGTCCTTTAGTTGAAAGACGGCGGCCCCAAAGATCACGGGCGTTGAGAGCAGGAAGGAAAACCTAGCCGCGGCCTCCCGGGTTACCCCGGCCATCCTGGCCGCGGTAATCGTCGCTCCCGAACGCGAAACGCCCGGGATGATGGCAAAGGCCTGGGCGACGCCGATGAACAGGGCCGTCCCCAACCCGATATCATTTAGCCGTTTGACCCGCCTGCTGTAGTGGTCGACAGCCCAGAGCAGGACGCCCATGAGGATAAGCATGGTACCGATGATGAAGGGATTTCTGAAGGTGGTGGCCGCATGGTCTTCTAACAGATACCCGGCCAACGCCCCTGGTACGGTGGCCAGGACGATGTACCAGAACAGCCGGCCTTCGGGGGAACGCCGCCTCTGCAGCCCTGCAACGGTGAGATTCACCCAATCCCGCCAGAAAAAGGCCACTACCGCGATCAAGGTGCCGAAATGCAACGCGACGTCAAAGGTAAGTCCCTGATCGTCCCAGCCAAAAAACCAGGGTACCAGAATAAGGTGTGCTGAACTCGATATGGGCAGAAACTCGCCCAGTCCCTGTACAATACCCAGGACGACGGCCTGGATGATGTCCAACCCGCTCACTCTCCAAAAAGTAAAGTAACGATATTACTGGCCCTTACAGGCCCTTAATGCCGACGGGCACATTATAGCACATCGACGGCCTTTCAAGAAGGGCGGAATTTTCCTGATCGGCTCCGCTTGTCTCTTTTTTGGCGAAAAGTTATGGGATGTACGGGCCTAGCGGTTGGCGAGCCGTTTCACTTCATCCGCCACTTCCCCGGCCGACTTGCCGGTCGCGTCAATCACCGGCGCGTAACTTACGGCATGCGGTTTCCCGGTAGGGAGGTAAACGTTTTCCTCAGGTTCAATTCCGGCATTCTCTTCAGGCGTAATCCCGGAGGTGATCACGAAAGCCTTTACACCCTCGCGCTGATCGGGATTGACGATCTCGTATCCGGCATCCTTCAACAGTGACCTGATTTCATCCAGGTTTTCCTGTACGGCGATTTTTTCACCCATTACGGAACCTCCTTCTAGGCTTCTGCCGTCAGTCTGTACCGGCTCCGCTCGTCCTATGCAACCCCTGACTGTCGACAGAAAGTGTTTGAACTATGAAAAGTTTGCGGCTCCGCCTTAACAAGGAAGCAATAGCGTTATCCCTACCGGTATACACTGCAACCAACACTATCCCCTGAACGGAGGTGATAATATGCGGCTTGTAGCGATAATGCCCCGTTCCGAGCAAGTTGGTTTCCTGGTGGACAGCCTGCGCAATGCCGGGTTTGACCGTAAAGACATGGTCATCACCGACCTGGCTGAAGGCCGTGAACACGACACCCGTACCGGTGAGGAACTCGCTTACATTCAGACCGAACGCGACGGGCTCTTTGCAAAAGAGCCGTGGGCCAAAAAATTCGTGGAAAGCTATCACGGGCCGGGGATCGCCGTGGCCGTCGAGTGTCCCAAACACGAAACCGCGCGTGTGCGCGGGATAATGGAACAGTCCGGAGCCAACAAGATCCTGGACGCCTGACAACGCCTTCCATATTTGCAGGATTCCGGCCTGGGTTGCCGTAAGGAGGTTTGCACCTTGTTCGTCAACGACGGCGTCACGCTGTCCTTTCTGCCGCTGATCTTGCTGCCCTTCGCCGTCGCCGCGGCCGTTATCTATCACACCGCAAGGCTCAGAAGGTCCCGGCCTATGGCGGCCTACCCCCGCCGTGACGATGACAACGGCCAAGAAACCGGTGAAAACAACTGAAAGAAGCACCGTGCCACCAGCGACACATTCGCGAAGGCCGCTCCCTTCCAAGCGGCCCTTGCGGTTTCTACCTCCTTGTGACCTGTTGTCGAAATATTTAGCCTTCTCCATAACCCGTTCGGGACACCGGCAGGAATCTTACAGGTTTATAAAGAATAGGTTACAAAATTATGACACCATTTTTCGATTGGGTTGCCATGGTGAAAGTACCCTTAGATACCTTCTAAAATTACAGAAGAGACAGGACAAAACGAAGAGCCGGACGAGCGAATCCCGATTATCAACTGCCGCTTCAAGGAAAGGGTCTTACCACATGGATAACAAAAGGTGCGAGATCAGTTTCTGTCTTGATTTGCAGGATAAGGACAAGATCCTTAATTTCCTGGAGGAGCAGGGGTTAAAACGGGAACACGTGCGGGTTTTGCACTACCTGCTGATTCAGAACAACCAGCCTGCCGTTCAGGAGGCGTGGAAAGCCGCGACATCCGGCCGGCCCGTTCACGACCACCCCGGCGGTTTTTTGATCCAGGATGCGTGGAGCCGGTGTGTACGCCTGAATATCGATCCTCACAATCCCCCGGAACCTCCCGCCGTTTCGGACCAGGAGCTTAAAAAGCGTCGTGGAGAATCGGCCGTGCTCCTGCAGTCAGCCAGCAGCTTTTTCCCTTTTCAACTGGAAAGATCCCTGGCGCGCCGTTACCCGCGTTTTGCCGCCATGCTGCTCGATGCCGAGGGCACATGCATCGACATCGTGTGCGATAAGGTCACCGCCCAGGAAGATCCCAAGGCGTACCTGACTTTGGGGGGGTTCTACTCCGAGCAGAGGGTCGGTTGCAACGCCGTCGGCCTCGCTATCCGCCTGAAGCAGCCTGTGATCGTCTCCGGAAGCGAACACTGGTACGCCGGCTTTCATCCCTGGATAAGCATGGCGACCCCGGTGTTCAACCCGAACAACACGCTGCAGGGTGTCCTGGCTTTCTGGCTGCCTATAGGCTGCGCCTCGCAGGAAGAATACGAACTGTTGCGTAACTGGAGCAAAACTATGGAGTCGTCCTTCGTCCTGGAGCATTACGAATGCCGTGTGCAATACCTTGAACGCAGGAACGAAATTCTTGAAAGAGAGAACCGTTTTCTGCTTAAGGCTGTCGACCGGCCGGTAATCGTCGCTGACCGGGGAGAGAAGATCACCTTCGCCAACCGGGCGGCGGTCGATCTTTTCGGACGCGGCATCGCCGCCGGCGAATCCCGGCTGGATACTGTTCTGCCTCATCTGACCCTCGAGCTAGAGCAAAACAAAGGTGGGCAAGTCAACCACGAGATCAGCTTCTCACTGAACCAGGAAGGCCAAAACTTAAGGATTTCAGCCTTGCTGCACGATGCAAAACGCGATGCGGGCAACTCCATAATCCTGGTGCAGGACAGGCGTCAGGCACAGCGCCTGGACAGGGATCTCTGCCAAGCGGTTCTCGATGCTTTTCCATTCGGCCTGATGCTCTTCGACAGGAACGTCGTCTGTACCTGGTGCAATACGTCCGTCCACAGCCAGACGGGCTACTTGCCCAACGAACTCGTCGGACGCTCGCTTTTGCAAATCGCCGAATACCTTGCCGAAAATGATGCCCGGGAAGAATCGGCCTTTCAGTTGCTCACCGTTCTCCACTCCGGTTCCCCGATATTGGGCCATTCCCTGACCGTCCGCGATAAAGGCGGGCGCGCAGCACCCTGCGTCGTAGATTATTATCCGCTGCACATCGGAACGTCCGTGGAAGGGGTGGCCGTCCTCATCGAGCGGTCAGGCGCCAATGCGAGGCCCTGTACGGCTCAGATGCTTCCCGCGTCGCTCGTTGTCGACTCGCCGAAAGAAATGCTGCGTATCGGCGTGCGCTGGGCTAATATCAGGAAGGATTACAAACTGGAAAAACAGCAGTTCGCCGACAAGCTGGGTTTGAGCCTAAGCCAGTATCTGCGCTACGAAAACGGCAAGAGCCTTCCCAGCCTCGCGACCGCTCTCCACCTCGCCCGCAAGATCGGAAGGCCTATCGAACACATTTACAGCATCGTGGATTAAGGCATTCCCTCCGTTAACCTCTTAACATCTTCGAGGCCCCATATCCCGCATCAGGACTTTTTGTCGTACCCACTAGCCTACTTTGTCTAATTGCTAGACAAGCTTGTCCAGTTAATTGGCTATCCAGTCAAGCAACATGGAGCACGCGGCTTGGAATCTTGCCATATTGCGCAAAACTGCGACAAATTCACGTTTGCCGATTTTGTGAGGCGTAGCACATAATGGTTTTATGGTCCGGGAGGTGTGCCTTGCCGGCACCCGGTCTTATCAGTCAGAACCCCTTCTGCCTGACTGTTTTAGGACAACCCAGACCATTGGTCCCTGCAGAGATGGGCCTAGCCCCCCCTTCAAGCGTTTGCCCGTCCTCTGCTTCTTGAGAGGGCGGCAAGACCCCAACCGCAATGGGGTCTTGCCTCCGTCTATTCTTTTGTCCCCTATTGTTGAGGGATGCGGCAATTTAGCGCATCCCGGGCTTCCTCTGCACTTTCTTTGGGAAGGGGTTGTTAGATTTATAATGAGAAAACTTTCACGGCGAGAGTTTATCCAAGCGTGTGCCGCTTCGACCGCGGGTCTGAGCCTCATGTCTCTGCTCGGGCCGCAGATCACAGACGCGCTGGCCGAAATGGCAGACGGCAAGCCCCCCGTCATCTGGCTGCAGGGGGCCAGTTGCACCGGCTGTTCCGTATCGCTTTTAAACAGCGTCGAACCGCCGATCGAAAAAGTCCTTTTGGACGTCATCAGTCTCCGTTATCATCCTAACGTATCCGCCGCTTCCGGTCACGACGTCGTCCACGTTCTCGAAGAAGTCGCCGCCAAACACCGCGACAACTTCTTCCTCGTCGTCGAAGGCGGCATTCCCCTGGGCGAAAAGGGTCACTACTGCACCATCGCCGAGAAAAACGGCAAACACCTTACCATCCTTGACGCCGTCGCCAAAATGGGCGAAGCCGCCAAGGCCGTCATCGCCGCCGGCTCCTGCGCCTCCTTCGGCGGCATTCCGGCGGCCCGGCCCAACCCGACCAGCGTCGTCGGTGTTTCCCACGTCGTCAAAAACAAGCCGGTCATCAACATCGGCAACTGTCCCATGCACCCCGACCACTTCCTGGGCACCGTCGTCTACGTCCTCACCTACGGCGAACTGCCTGAGCTGGACAAATACAACCGGCCCAAAATGTTCTACCCGATGCCCATTCACGACAACTGTCCGCGGCGGCCCATGTTCGAGGCCAACCAGTTCGCCCTCCAGCCCGGGCAGGAAGGCTGTTTAGCCCTTTTGGGCTGCAAGGGCTTCATCGCCATGAGCGACTGCCCCAAGCGCAAGTGGAACGGCGGGACCAACTGGTGCATCGATGCCGGGGCGCCCTGTCAGGCCTGTTCGGAGCCCGAGTTTCCCGACGACGTCAGCCCGCTTTACGGCTGGATGCCTGTCAAGGGCAAACTCGAAGCTTTTACCAAGTAAGGGGGTGGAACATTAAATGGCACAGAAAATCCTTGTCGATCCCGTAACCAGAATCGAGGGTCACCTGGGCATCGAAGTTGAAGTCGAAAACGGTAAAGTCATCGACGCCAAAGCCTCCGGCACCCTCTTCCGGGGCCTGGAGATGATCCTGCGGGGCCGCGACCCGCGTGACGCCCAGCACATCATGCAGCGCATCTGCGGCGTCTGACCCATCTCCCACGGCATCAGTTCGGTGCTAAACCTAGACGACGCCTTCGGCATCCTGCCGCCCAAAAACGGGCGCATCTTGAGAAACCTCATTCAGGCGGCCAACTACGTCCAGTCGCACATCCTGCACTTCTACCACCTCGCGGCCTTGGACTACGTCAAGGGCCCCGACACCGCGCCCTTCATCCCCCGTTACGAAGGGGATTACCGGCTGCCCAAGGACGTTAACGACATGGCCGTCGGCCACTACATCCAGGCTCTGGACATGCGCAAAAAAGCGCACCAGCTCCTGGCCGTCTTCGGCGCCAAGGCGCCGCACACCACCGTCTTCATTCCCGGCGGCGTCACCTCCCTCGTCACCGCCGAAAAAGTCGACCAGTTCGTCAAACTCCTGGACGAACTCATCGCCTTCGTCGACAACGTCTACATCCCCGACGTCCTTGCTGTCGCCGGCATATACGACGACTGGTTCGGCATCGGCGCCGGCTGCAAAAACCTCTTAGTCTGGGGCGTCTTCCCCCTCACCGACGAAAAGGACCTTGACGGCCAGCAGCAGTTCATCAAGCGCGGCCGTTACACCAACGGCGAGTGGGCGCCCGTCGACCCCCAAGAAGTTACCGAGCATGTCATGTACTCCCGTTTCGAGTCCAAGACCTCCAAGCGGCATCCCAGCGAGGGCATGACCGTGCCCGAGCCTCACAAATCCGGCGCCTACTCCTGGCTTAAAGCCCCGCGTTACGCCGACCTGCCGCACGAAGTCGGTCCGCTGGCGCGCATGTGGGTCAACAAAGAACCCGGTACCCTGGGCCTGGGCGACAAAGCCTTCTCCGTCCTCGGCCGGCATTACGCCCGCGCTGTCGAGTGCTCCCTCGTCGCCCACGCCATGAAAGAATGGGCCGCCCAGCTTGAGCCCGGCCAGCCCTGCTTCACCCCGCACGACATTCCCAAGGAAGCCAGGGGGCAGGGCCTCACCGAGGCCCCGCGCGGCGCGCTCGGCCACTGGATCGAGATCAAGGACCACGTTATCCACAACTACCAGGCCGTCGTGCCCAGCACCTGGAACATCTGCCCGCGTGACGACAACGGCGTCATGGGCCCGCTGGAGCAAGCCCTGGTCGGCACCCCGGTGAAAGACCCGAACCAGCCGATCGAACTCGTGCGCGTGGTCCGCTCCTTCGACCCGTGCATCGCCTGCGCCGTGCATCTGCTGAGGGTGAAGGGCCACAAGAAGGAAGCGATGTCCTTCCGGATCTAAAGAATATTTCCTTCCCTCACCATTCAAAGAGGAAGGGCAGAGGAAAGGCAGCCGCCAGGCGGCTGCCTTTCCTCATTTATATCCGAGTATTAGTCTTCCTGCCAATCCAACAACCCAAAACACAACACCAGACGTATGCTCAACAACTCAATGCCCTGAACGCCCAAAGCTCAATGCTCACGCCCATATCACCTGTTCATCCCCCTGGCCCTGACCTTGAGCTCGCCCACGATTTCTTGGCCCTTGCGCAGATATAACGAATCGGTTAGGTTAACCACCGGGCAGCAGTGGTTGGGGATGATCTCCACCCTGTCTCCGATAACAACCTCGACTTCGGCCTCGACGACCCCGTGTTCTTCGGAAAGGCGGGTAACGGTACAATCGCAGTCCTTTATAAACCCGTATCCCCTGCCGCGGACGCTGGGGTCGGACGAAAGCGTCTTGGAGCCGGCATCGAGCACAAACCTGTTGCCGGCCGGCCTGGAAACCACCGTGCTCAGCACCGTCAACGCGCACTGATGAACCTCGGCCACCCCCAGGCAAACCATATTGTAGTCATTAAAGACGTAGGTCCCCGGTCTGATTTCAGTGACGCCGTCCATCTCGGCCATAAAACGGGCCGTCGGCGTAGAACCCACGCTTATTTCGTCAACCGGCAAACCGGCTTTCCTTAGCAACTCGCACGTATCCGCCAGCAGGAAAGCCTCGCCGCGGGCGATCTGTCGCAGCTCGTTGAGGTTTCTGGCCTGGTAGGCGTGCCCGGCGTGGGTCATCAGGCCTGTTACCTTAATGCCTGGCAAAGCGGCCAGGCTTTTAACGAACTCAACGGTCGCCCTGCCGGGTTCTAGGCCGCACCGGTTCTGCCCGGTATTCACCTCGACGCACACCGGAACAGGAACAGCGATGGTCTCTCCGACCTCGGCTATGCCCCGGGCCACAGCCGCGCTGTCCACGGACACCGTTACCTTGGTTTTCCGCACCAGGTCCTTCAGTCTGGTAAGTTTCGCCGGACCAACCAGCGGATAGGCGACAAGGATATCGTCTATGCCGTACCCGGCCATTATCTCCGCCTCTGAAAGCTTGGCCACGGTTATCCCGCAGGCTCCGGCGTCAAACTGCATGGCCGCTATCTCGGGGCTTTTATGTGTTTTAGCATGGGGGCGCAGCTTAATCCCCAAACGCGCCGCTTCCTGTGCCATCCCTTCAATGTTGGCCTTTAACAGGTCAACATCAACAAGAACGGCAGGCGTATCAAGTTCATAAACCTTCATGCCGTGTTCCTCCTACGGTACCACGATAAACTCCCAGGCGCAGTAGTAATCTTCCGGATGATCATCGGGAGGGCAGCATATACACCTGGTAACGATACGTTTGCCAATAGTCCTGGCAAATTCACTATATTCCACAAGGCCACTTCCTTACAAGGGAAGGCGGCCATTCCCTTTCTCTTTCTGGCAGCCTGGACCCGGCACTCGCGCATCCTGAATATCATTCGCTTTTCACTCTCCTCAACGATCTCCTGGCGGTTAACCAGCGCGTACAGTCTCAAACCCAAAGCCTCTTTCAACGCCGGAATACCGCCACCGGGTTCAATGCCGAGAAGGCGCATGATCCTCTCAGCCTCGATAACGGTAAAGCGCTCCCAGGCTGCCTTATCCGCGGCAATGGCGGCAGCAAGACCGTACTCGTGTTCCACTGCCTGAAACCAAAGTCCGTCGTGGGCCAGCCAGCGCTTGGCAAAGTCCTCAAGCAATTGCAATAATTGTTCTTTTTCAAGTTGACGAAGTCTCTCTTTCACGATGCCCATCCGTTCTATGCGAGCTTCTGCTGCAAAATATGTTCGGTAGTCCGTCCGCTCTTCCTGCGCCTGAACACACGAACAGCCCGGCGAACAACAAAACCCGCTGCTGTTCCTGTCTTTGGATGTTAACCAGGCGCATAACCCCTTTCTTTAAGTAATAAGTTCTGTTTGCGGCGCAAAAGAAAACCCGCTGTCATTTTCAACAGCGGGTTTGTCGCATTCTTAGGCTATAGCATTAAGTCAGCCTAAAGATAAAGACAAAGATAATCAGGAGTATAACACCGAGGCCCAGAGACCATCCCATCAGTTTTTTCTCTACCGGCAAAAGGTTAAACCACTCCTGGGCCTCCATTTCGGCCTTGACATCGGTTTGTTAGAATATTCCGCGTAGCCAATAGAAGGCCCCCTTAACAACATAGTAAGGGGGCTTCAGGCTGATGCCTATTTAGATGTCCGAGTCCAGCGCTCGGGCGAAGCAGGGGCCCCAACCAGCAAGGGGCAAGAGATTTTCTTGGCGATTCGCCCGGCCAAAAACCGAATACCTCCCGCTGCAGGGTGAGCGCAGCCTACCGGATTTGGGATCACCACCAGGGAAGCAGTCAATTCCTGGGCGGTTTCGATTACAACCTGATCCGGCTTGCCGACCCTAACCTCGGCTGTACACGAAACCTGGGCCTTTTCAGCCTTTCGCGTAAAACACTTAAGTACCTCGCTGGCACGCGAATACAGGGCATCCTCCAAGTAGCGAAAGAAGGTCATGCGCGTTTCGGAGGTATTCATCCATTCGTCGCCAAGCAGATTCTGCCAGCTTTGATCAAGGATGTAAACCGCTCTTATCCTTCCTTCGTATCTTCGGGCTAGGTCCACCGCAGCATCCTCCGCCAGAACGCCGCTGGGAGAACCGTCAGTGATCAACAGTATGCTCTGCATTGCGGCTACTTAATGATCAATCCGATAATCGCTAGAACTGCCACCAGCACGATAGCGGTCCAATCCTCGTGTCTCTCGTTGGCGAAAAGGGAAAGCTGTTTCTCGTCAAGATGGTTGTTAGACGCCATACTCCAACGCTCCTTTCACGGGTCATACGGTTAGTGCGCAGGCGGGTCTTCTCCGACAAACAGCAGCACAACGATCAGAGCAAGAATCGCTTTCAGCGCTCCTGCGGAAAAGCCGACGATCAGCGGTTTGCCCCCGGCCTTGCGCATTTCCGCTATCGAGATTTGCATACCCAAGCCTGTGAGGCCGATCGTGAAGAACCAGGTATAGAGCACCCGGAACAGCTTCAGTTCCTCCGAAGGAGGCCGTGTGGCGCCGAAGGTCCCGAAAGAGGTCAAGGCCACCATGACCAGGAACCCGAGCACAAACACGGGGAACTTGCTCCAGATCCAGGAAAGCCCTCTGGACTCGCCCTTCTCATGTTCAAGACCTTGTTTGGCCGCCTGCCGGGTGTAGATCAGAGCCAGGGTAAACACCACAAACGGCAGAAAGACGACACGCGTCAGGTTGAAGATCTCTCCGGTTTTAAGGGCAACAGACGGATGATCCACCGTTCCTGGATCAAAGGCCAAAGACGCCGCCAGAACCTGACCGGAGTTTACGATGCCGGTCCCGGCCCAGGCGCCGAACTGGTGCGGAGATAAACCCAACAGTGTACCCAACGGGGGAAACACAAATAGGCAGAACACGCCAAAGGCCAGCAGGGTCGCTACCGCAAAGGCCACATCCTCGCTCTTGGCCTTGACCGCCGGTGCTGTGGCCACAGCGGCTGAAACACCGCAGACGCCGATACCCGCGGCCATGCAGGCTGATGTCGCCGGGTGCATCCCGATCCGGTTACCCCACCACATGATGAACAGACAGGTAGCCATTACGAAAATCAGGATCAAGGTGATTGCGGTCGCTCCAAGAGTTGCCAGCTCCCGAAGACTGTAAAGAGAACCGAGAAGGATGACACCCATCTTGATAAACAGGCGCGAGGTCCTGACACCATTCGCTGCCCAGGTTGGAATACCGATAGTGTTGCGGATGAGGATACCGACAAGAATCACGATAATGACCTGATTAAGGTGCAAGTAGGTAGCCGCCCACGACCAGTTCTCCTTAATCCAGGAGGCGAGGCCTTCCCACTGCGGGATACCGAGGTCCTTGGTGCCATGTGCAAGGCACGCGATCAAAAACATAAAAACGACGCCAGGAATAGCCTTTAGCCAGATCGAAAGGGTACTTTCGCCTACCGGGGACGGCGAGACAGGGACTTGTTCCGGTCTTGGCGAAGATGTTGGATTGGTCACTCAATTCCACTCCTTTCCGTAATACTCTACACACCTTCCCTAGGCATGACCCGATAAAGAAGACTTACACCCCCTTTTCGAACCCTTTTGGAGGGACGCTTGCAGTTATGAGGAGGAGTCAACAGCTATGCTCGGGTTCAAGTTTTGAAGTATGCGTTACGGCGAAGCAAGTGGCAGCAAAGATGTGGATCGTAAGGACAATCTGAGAAGTGTTCCTTGTTACCTCAAAGATATGCGCGCATTACCAGCTTCATTCGGGATAAACGTTCAAGTCGTAGAACAGACTATTGGTGGGTTATTCTCACGTTTACAGTAGTGACAATCAGGGGCATTGATTACACAATGCGAGTTGCGCGTTTTAGCAAAATTTAATGCTTGCTTTGCCCTAAACCTCCTTTCTAACATTTGGGATGAAGTGCCATTAATTAACTCTATACTATACAGAAAAATGCTTAATTGTCAATCCAATTAGCTATCTTTATTTATTTTGCAAATGTTCTAAAAGGCCTCTTTTTCGCCATATTAAGGTTAAATTACTTATTCCGTACATTCAACCCATCATCACGTCCATTATCTCTCTTGCCACCTGGTGCCCGGCAAATCCGGATCCGACCAAGCCGTCTCCAGTGTAAATCGGGTAGGAGGGGGCGGCTAGCCCCCCCACACCACCGTACGTACCGTTCGGTATACGGCGGTTCATAAGGTTTAACGAAGTGCGTGATGCAAACACATCCGCAAGCGGCGCCGAACCCATTCGTCCAACGCCTGCAGAACGCTCAGTGTGTCCATCAACCGAAAGTAACCGATCCATCCCTTAAGGTAGGCATTGAGACATTCAAGCCGCTCTTTTAGGCTGATGCTGCGACTGCGTGCTGTAAGTTACCGTATCCGGGTTACCGAGGTTACTCGGCGTGTCCGGCAGGTCTCCCCGGGTAAGAACGCTGTCTTTCCCTCCATCTACCCGCCCCATTTACTCTGGGCAGCCTTGTGGTAGCAAGGACTTCGCTTTGCTTTGCAAGCTTATCCAACTGCCCCTAGCCTCGGTTCATGGTCCTCGGGCCGGAGGTTTGCCGCCGGCTTCCTTCATCACACCCACCTTCGGCGGGTACCCGCGCCTCACGACGAACACCCTTGCCTTAGGCTAGCAGTTGGTGCTGTTAACCTCCGTTCGGGACTTCCACCCTATAGCTACTGCCCATGCCGGGCGTACCACAAAACAGGTCTCCCGGCGTTGCCGGGAGACCGCTGAAAACAGACGAGAAAACATATCTTGGAGCCTAGCCCGCAAACGAAAGTCTTAACCATCCCGCACCGGTCCGGCAGTTTTCCAGTAAAGCACTTCGCTCCTGCCTTCAACGACCAGTGACGGCAGCTGCCCTACAGCTGTAAAACCCTCCTGCTCAAAAAACTTGCAGGCAGCGGTATTATCGGCAGAGCAAATGGCGAACAGGCTTTTGCCGTGCTCGCGGCTGAGAGTCCAGGCCCGGCACAACAGCGCATGCCCGATCCCCTGTCCCCTGAACTCGGGGTCCACGACAATCATCCGCAGAAAACACCCCAGGTGCCCAAAGCCATTGGGACGCAAAGTCACAACCCCGACGATGCGGTCGCCGATCTCAGCGACATAAGCCTGATCAGGCATCCTTTTAACCATCTCCCGGGCCCGCTTCTCGTCAAAACCATACGATATCCAGGCCGGGTCATTCCCGACTAATTTCCCAATAGCATCCAAATCCTCGTCCCTGGCTTTCCTGATCACAACATCCATTTTGCGCACACTCCCTCGCTAACAAGCTTTGTGGAGTACCTACTCTCATTATTTCACGCCTGGACGCATATGGGTATACCCAATTTAGCATTGAGCCTTGGGCCTTGGGCATTGGGAACCCATTTTCTGGCACATGAGTAACAATCGGTGGATCTGACCCCTAACTCCAACAGTGCGCAGCGCGGAGGGCGTTCAAAAGCACGCATGGCGCGGAAGGCAAATGAGAGGTGGGTCGTGGGAAGTTAGAAGTGAGAAACTGGGATTGGAATTCGCTTTGCGAATTCCTTCGAGTACCCGCCTCTGACCTCTTACTTCACACTTCCGAAATGCTAGGCGCCGCTTTTCAAAGCCCGATATACGCTAAGAATAACAAAAGCACCCTGTCTTTCTACAGGGTGCTTTTGTATCTTTAGCTCCGGCGGCGACCTACTCTCCCGGTATACCCAGTACCATCGGCGCTGGAGGGCTTAACTGCCGTGTTCGGGATGGGAACGGGTGTACCCCCTCCGCCATTGCCACCGGAAATCTGTGAGGTGGGATGTGGGATGTCGGTCGTGAGTCCTTAAGGTTGAAATCGGCTTGCCGATTTCTTTCCTATGTTCTAACCTCTGACCTCTCACTTCTCACTTCCCACTTGTTCTCTCAAAACTGCACAGCGTAAGTAGGACGAGTCAAGCCCTCGACCGATTAGTACCGGTCCGCTCAACTGGTTGCCCAGCTTGCACGCCCGGCCTATCTACCTGGTCGTCTACCAGGGGTCTTACCCGCTTAACGCGATGGGAAACCTCATCTGGAGGGGGGTTTCGCGCTTAGATGCTTTCAGCGCTTATCCCGGCCGCACATAGCTACCCAGCTGTGCCGTTGGCACGACAACTGGTGCACCAGCGGTGCGTCCATCCCGGTCCTCTCGTACTAGGGACGGATCCTCGCAAGTTTCCTGCGCCCGCAGTGGATAGGGACCGAACTGTCTCACGACGTTCTGAACCCAGCTCACGTACCGCTTTAATGGGCGAACAGCCCAACCCTTGGAACCTGCTCCAGCTCCAGGATGCGATGAGCCGACATCGAGGTGCCAAACCTCCCCGTCGATGTGGACTCTTGGGGGAGATAAGCCTGTTATCCCCGGGGTAGCTTTTATCCGCTGAGCGACGGCCCTTCCACGCAGAACCGCCGGATCACTAAGCCCTGCTTTCGCACCAGCTCGACCTGTCTGTCTCGCTGTCAAGCACCCTTGTGCCTTTGCACTCTTTGGCGCGATTTCCATCCGCGCTGAGGGTACCTTTGGGCGCCTCCGTTACGCTTTGGGAGGCGACCGCCCCAGTCAAACTGCCCGCCTGACACTGTCCCCAAACCCGCTTCAGGGCCCAAGGTTAGAATTCCAGTACCATAAGGGTGGTATCCCACCGCCGGCTCCGGTAAGGCTGGCGCCCTACCTTCCACGCCTCCCACCTATCCTGTACATACAATACCAAAATCCAATATCAGGTTACAGTAAAGCTCCACGGGGTCTTTCTGTCCTACTGCGGGTAACCGGCATCTTTACCGGTACTACAATTTCACCGAGCCCCTTGTTGAGACAGCGCCCAGATCGTTACACCTTTCGTGCGGGTCGGAACTTACCCGACAAGGAATTTCGCTACCTTAGGACCGTTATAGTTACGGCCGCCGTTTACCGGGGCTTCGGTTCAGACCTTCACGCTTGCGCGCTGAGCCTTCCCCTTAACCTTCCGGCACTGGGCAGGTGTCAGCCCCTATACGTCATCTTGCGATTTGGCAGGGACCTGTGTTTTTGGTAAACAGTCGCCTGGGCCTCTTCTCTGCGGCCCCCTCGCGCTCCGTATGTAAAATACTTTACGCTGCCGGGGCACCCCTTCTCCCGAAGTTACGGGGTCATTTTGCCGAGTTCCTTAACAAGGGTTCTCTCGCACGCCTGAGAATTCTCTTCCCGCCTACCTGTGTCGGTTTGCGGTACGGGCACCAACCAGCCTCGTTAGAAGCTTTTCTCGGCGGCCTGGCGTCGGTTGCTTCGGTACTCGTTTTCCCTCCCCGTCACCTCTCAGGTTTACGCAAGACGGTTTTGCCTGCCTTGCACCCTACGGGCTTGGACGCGCTTTTCCAGCCGCGCGCTCAACCTAGCCTTCCGCGTCACTCCATCCTCAAACGGCCGTTGGTGGTAACGGAATCTCCACCGTTTGTCCATCGACTACGCCCTTCGGCCTCGCCTTAGGTCCCGACTTACCCTGGGCGGACGAGCCTTCCCCAGGAAACCTTAGGCTTTCGGCGGACGGGATTCTCACCCGTCTTGTCGCTTACTTATGCCGGCATTCTCACTTCCCACCGGTCCACCACTCCTCACGGTATGGCTTCGACCCGACGGGAACGCTCCTCTACCAGTGGGAAGTGAGATGTGAGAAGTCGGATGTGAGTAGTCTTTAGCTCCAGCTCTCAATGAGACGGTATATCTGTTTGCCCAACACGTCGTATTCTTCGATCATCACCGCATTCTGGTGATAGCCGAGGTCGCGTGCCAGGTTCTCATCTCGTTGCTTGAACCAAGAGCGTTGCGAAGAAAGTGTCTGAACTCTGCCTTGGCGTTCTTCCGGCCGTATCCTTCCGCGATATTTGCTGGAATGGATGCCGCCGCTTTCCTTAGCTGTTGTCCCAACTCGTATCTTTCTTCGATGGGAAAATCCTGCGTCAGCCTGTGAACCTCCAGCGCCAGCCGGTAACCCGTCTGGTACACTATAAGGTCCTCAAAACTGGTGATCTTTCCCTCACTCACTTCTAACCTCTCACCTCTCACTTCCCAATCCGCAGCTTCGGTAATAGGCTTAGCCCCGTTACATTTTCGGCGCAGAGCCGCTAGACCAGTGATCTATTACGAACTCTTTAAATGGTGGCTGCTTCTAAGCCAACATCCTGGCTGTCTGTGCAGCTCCACATCCTTTTCCACTTAGCCTATTTTCGGGACCTTAGCTGACGGTCTGGGTTGTTTCCCTCTCGACCACGAATCTTAGCACCCGTAGTCTGACTCCCGCGCACCAAGTGGCCGGTATTCGGAGTTTGAATGGGTTCGGTAACCGGTGAAGGCCCCTAGCCCAACCAGTGCTCTACCCCCGGCACTCTTCACGCGAGGCTAGCCCTAGAGCTATTTCGAGGAGAACCAGCTATTTCCGAGTTCGATTGGCATTTCACCGCTACCCACACCTCATCCGCTGCCTTTTCAACGACAGTCGGTTCGGGCCTCCACTGCACTTTACTGAAGCTTCACCCTGGACATGGGTAGGTCACTCGGTTTCGGGTCTACTGCCGCAGACTTGCACGCCCTGTTAAGACTCGCTTTCGCTACGGCTCCGTCCTACACGGACTTAACCTCGCCTGCAACAGTAACTCGCCGGCCCGTTCTACAAAAAGTACGCCATCACGCCTTAAACGCGCTCTGACTGCTTGTAGGCATACGGTTTCAGGTTCTGTTTCACTCCCCTCCCGGGGTGCTTTTCACCTTTCCCTCGCGGTACTAGTGCGCTATCGGTCGCTTGAGGGTATTTAGCCTTACGAGGTGGTCCTCGCGGATTCCCACGGGGTTTCACGTGTCCCGCGGTACTTGGGAAAAAGGCCCAGGTGCACGAGGTCTTTTTACGTACGCGACTGTTACGCTCTGTGGCGGGGCTTTCCAGCCCGCTTCCGCTAAAACCTCTTTACCCCGAAGGCGCCGCCACGCCTTCCGGCCTCTTCCCGCTACCCCGGCTGCGCAACGCTGGCAGGCTTGACACGCAGCCGGTTTGGGCTCGCCCCTTTTCGCTCGCCGCTACTCGGGGGTTCGCTGTTGCTTTCTCTTCCTCGGGTTACTAAGATGTTTCAGTTCACCCGGTGCCCTTCGCTGTGCCTATGTGTTCAGCACAGGATGACGGGGGTTCGCCCCGCCGGGTTGCCCCATTCGGATATCCCCGGATCAACGCCTGCTTGCGGCTACCCGGGGCTTTTCGCAGCTTGCCGCGTCCTTCGTCGGCCCTCAGCGCCAAGGCATCCACCGTACGCCCTTATTAGCTTGACTCGTCTTAGCTACTTACGCTGTGCAGTTTTCAAAGAACATTCCCGCTGATAAACTTCGCCTGACTTTGTCAAGCTCGTTTCTAAGCGGTCTGGTTTGACCACTCGCCAGTCTCGCCTGGCTTTGTCAAGCCTCGCTGTCTGGCTGCTCACATACGCTTTCAAGTATGTTCCGTGCCGTCCAGCTCGGCTTTCCGCGCCATGCTCGTTCCTGAGTGATCGACGCGGTCGCTTCGCTCCAGTCGTCCGCCGTCCGGAGTCCTGCGCTATGCGCTCCGCCGAGACCCGGGCTGCCTTCGCCGGGCCGGTGGTCTCTCCGACTACCGATCACCGACTACTGACTACCGGTTGGGGTCTCTCAAAACCAAACAGTGGCTTGAAGCGTTGCGAACAGACGATTTGTGGATGTGTCCGACCATTTGTTTTTACCGTCGCTGGTCGTACGACGGCTGGAAACCCGGACACCGTCTACAGGCTTTGCACCCGGACAGCACCCTTCAAAGAGAGGTCGGATGCCTGAGGTCTTCCGACTTCCGGCCTCTGACTTCTTTTTACGGCTCCTTAGAAAGGAGGTGATCCAGCCGCACGTTCCCGTACGGCTACCTTGTTACGACTTCACCCCAATCATCGACCCCACCTTCGGCGGCTGCCCCCCCTTGAGATGTGAGAAGCGGGATGTCGGTCGTGAGTCTCGGGCGGTTGGTATTCGGCTCCGCCGAATTCCTTCCCCTGTTTCCCACCTCTGACCTCTCACCTCTCATATCCCAAGGGGTTGGCCCACCGACTTCGGGTGTTGCCGACTTTCGTGGTGTGACGGGCGGTGTGTACAAGGCCCGGGAACGCATTCACCGCCGTATGCTGACCGGCGATTACTAGCGATTCCGACTTCATGCAGGCGAGTTGCAGCCTGCAATCCGAACTGAGACCGGTTTTGGGGGATTGGCTCCAGCTCGCGCCTTCGCTTCCCGTTGTACCGGCCATTGTAGCACGTGTGTAGCCCAGGGTATAAAGGGCATGATGACTTGACGTCATCCCCACCTTCCTCCGCCTTGTCGACGGCAGTCTCGCTAGAGTGCCCAACTAAATGCTGGCAACTAGCAATAGGGGTTGCGCTCGTTGCGGGACTTAACCCAACACCTCACGGCACGAGCTGACGACAGCCATGCACCACCTGTGCCGGCTCCCCGAAGGGTCCGTCGTATTTCTACTCTGTACCACCGGCATGTCAAACCCTGGTAAGGTTCTTCGCGTTGCGTCGAATTAAACCACATGCTCCACCGCTTGTGCGGGCCCCCGTCAATTCCTTTGAGTTTCAGTCTTGCGACCGTACTCCCCAGGCGGGGTACTTATTGTGTTAACTGCGGCACTGAAGGGTTGTACCCCCCCAACACCTAGTACCCATCGTTTACGGCTAGGACTACCAGGGTATCTAATCCTGTTTGCTCCCCTAGCTTTCGCGCCTCAGTGTCAGAACCAGGCCAGGAAGCCGCCTTCGCCACTGGTGTTCCTCCCGATATCTACGCATTTCACCGCTACACCGGGAATTCCGCTTCCCTCTCCTGTCCTCAAGCCCGATGGTTTCGCAAGCCGCTCCCCGGTTGAGCCGGGACCTTTCACTTGCGACTTCTCAAGAGCCACCTACGCGCCCTTTACGCCCAGTAATTCCGGACAACGCTCGCCCCCTACGTCTTACCGCGGCTGCTGGCACGTAGTTAGCCGGGGCTTATTCCTAAGGTACCGTCACCTTACCTCATTGTTCACAAGGTAAGCGTTCTTCCCTCAGAAAAGGGGTTTACAACCCGAAGGCCTTCGTCCCCCACGCGGCGTCGCTCCGTCAGGCTTGCGCCCATTGCGGAAGATTCCCCACTGCTGCCTCCCGTAGGAGTCTGGGCCGTGTCTCAGTCCCAGTGTGGCCGGCCACCCTCTCAGGCCGGCTACCCATCGTCGCCTTGGTGGGCCTTTACCCCGCCAACTAGCTAATGGGACGCGGACCCATCCAGCAACGCGAGCATTGTTAAGAGGCCCGCTTTCCTCTTTGCGCGAGGCCGCCCAAAGAGCGTATCCGGTATTAGCACCAGTTTCCCGGTGTTATCCCGGTCTGCCGGGTAGGTTATCCACGCGTTACTCACCCGTCCGCCGCTAGTGAGAGGTGAGATGTGGGAAGCGGGATGTGGGAGGAATTCCTTACCGCCACCTCCCACTTCTAACCTCCCACCTCTCACCTCTCACTCGCACGACTTGCATGTGTTAAGCACGCCGCCAGCGTTCGTCCTGAGCCAGGATCAAACTCTCCATCAATACCTTGCGCTCAGCAACGCTTAGCCACTGTTCAGTTTTCAAAGACCACCCATTCTCTCTCCCGCCGCCGCCGCCCCGCGACAGCGACATTTTTTATCTTATCACTCGCCTGCGCCCTCTGTCAACAGCCACTTCCTGCCTCCTCAGGAAGCTTTGTCGCCCCGGGCTCAGCAAGTCTTAATATAGCATGCCCCCTCTAATAGTGTCAACTTACGCTATCGACAAAAAGCCGGCAATAAGGTGCTGATGCGCGTTCCCTTTAACTAGTCCGTCCGATTGTTCTTCGGCACAAGACGCGTTAATCAACCAGCGTTACCCGCGTTCCGGGCGAGAGGTCCGGGTTTAAAAAATCCATGGGATCGGTGCTTAAAACTCTATCGATAACGGCCACGTCGGTGCCGTGACGCTTAACGAGCACGGGAACCGAATCGACCAACACTTCTTCGTACCGGGGCACTTCCTCCTTTTCGTCGTGCAGGCAGCTTTCTACGTCCAGAACGGTATAGAGGATCACTGGATGGGCACCCCCTTTTCCGGTTTCTTCTTGGCTTCCTGTTCATCAACCAGGATCTTAAGCTTGGCAAGGGCATCCGATATGCCGCCGACCTGGTCGATAAGCCCGTGTTCCACCGCCTCCCTCCCTATGAGTACCGTCCCGATATCGCGTGCCAGTTCACCGGTACGGAACATCAGCTCCCGGAAGCGCTCCTCCGAAATATTGGAGTGTTTGACGACAAAACGCACGACCCTGTCCTGCATCTTTTCGAGGTATTCAAAGGTCTGCGGAACGGTCAGGATCTGGCCCGTGATACGGATGGGGTGGATGGTCATGCTGGCCGTCTCGGCGATAAAGGAATAATTGGCGGCCACCGCGACCGGCACGCCGATGGAGTGCCCGCCGCCCAAAACGAGAGAGACCGTCGGCTTGGAAAGCGACGAAATCATTTCAGCCATGGCCAGGCCGGCTTCAACGTCACCCCCGACCGTATTCAGGACAATGAGAACTCCTTCAATTTCAGGGTTTTGCTCTATGGCTACGAGTTGGGGAAGTATGTGCTCGTATTTGGTCGTCTTGTTCTGCTGCGGCAGGACCATGTGACCTTCTACCTGGCCGACGATGACCAGTGTGTGAATGTTGGTCTTCGCTCCGGGAACAGCCGTCACGCCGAGTTCCCTGATGGCCCGCATGCGCCGGCGGGTCGGCGATTCGGCGGGTGCGGCGGGTTCGGGCATCGGTTCCGGCTCAGCAGCAGGTTCGTCCGGTATTTCGTTTCCGTTGAAAGACACATAATAGCCCGGATAGCCGTGGTAGCGGTTAGGCACGGGTATTCCTCCCCGTAAATTTCGTTATTTTTAGTATGCTTTCGTCCGGCTTGATCTAACCAATTTATACCCTCGCCGGATACATTCCGGCTGCTGAAACTCCTTTGCGTTTTGAACGTGCCTTGGCGCAAGGTGCTTCTTGTGTTAGCCTATGGGTGGGGGCGATGCCCCGGCGGTTAGTCTCTCAGACGTTGAGGAGGGGTATGCGTGCAAGGTCGGGAAATAAGGAAAGGATTCTTTTTAGCGCTGATGATATTTACGCTGGCCATTATCGGAGGCGTGATCTTCGCCGAGGAGGTCGGGCCCTACCTGCAGCCATCGGTTGAAGGCCTTAAGTCGATTGTGGCACAAAGCAAAGAGCTGGCTCCCGAGGCTCAGAACGTGGCGCTTGCCGTGACCATCTTCCTTAAAAACACCTCGGTGGCCCTGATCCTTATCGCCGGGGGCCATCTTTTGCTGGGCATCCCGGTCTTCTTTATTCTGCTCAGCAACGGGCTCCTGATAGGCTTCTTCGCCACCGTTCTGAACGCGAAAGGCGTCAGCCCCCTGGCTTTTGCCACCGGGCTTCTGCCACACGGCATCTTCGAACTGCCGGCCCTTTTATTGGCCGCGGGCTACGCCCTGGCTGTGGTCTTGCGGCGTTTCAGGCGGCGGCAGGGCCCGCCCTTCGGCGCGAAGATGCGTTATCTGGCGGGGGTGATCATCCCCTTGCTGGCCGTAGCGGCCGTCATCGAGGTCTACGTCTCTCCGCGGGTAATGGGCCTGTTCCTGACACCCTCGCCTTAAATGGCATTCCCGAACGACCCGGCACTCAACTCGAAGATCCATTACATTTAAAGCTAATTGTTAGTCTTCGAGACGCCGATTTAGACCGATCTATAACTCGCTGCCATCAGTTGAGTACCGGAGATTCCTACTACTGACTACTTACATCCGAAATAGGGCCTCAAGGCCCTATTTCGTTATCGGCATATTTCCCGCCGCCCCGATCCATGCTAGGGCTGAGGTGATGGATTAATGAGCCGCAAAAAAGACAACGAGGCGCTCCGTACCCTGCGCCAGCTGGATGAGGTGCGCTGGGAATCGAATAAGGAACTGGGGATTACGGACGCCAACCGGTACGTAGACGGTGTGGCCCTGCGGCCCGATATGGGCGTGAAAGGCGACGATTCGAAGGATCTCGTCAAAGCGGGCGAGGAAACCATCCGGAAAGAAGGATTGAGAAAAACCTTGGCCAACCTCGAAAAGGATGTCCGAAGCCGGAAGTCAGAAGTTTGACCAGGAGACATTCCTAATGCTTAATTCTTAATTGTCAGGTAACAGGACATCGTTAACAGTTTTTATCAATAACATCGTTGAACATGTTTAGCATTAGCTCGATAATAGCCCTTGCTGTTCGGGTCTGGGTTTATCCCCGCAAGCGACTTTGCTGAAAGCTTCGGGCACCGTTCTTAGCAAAGGTGAAGCCAGCGTGGCTGCCGACGAGGGCGTTCGCGGGCGCTTCCGCCGTCGCAGCGTCGGCCGTACGCTTTTCCTCGGCCTTGCCTGCGCGAACTTGTCCGTGACAGAGGAAGATGCTCGTTCGCCTCGGGCGCCGGCCGAACTCGCTGCGCTCAAACAGCGGCCGACGCTTTCCCTCGGCTCACTGCGCATTCTTGATTTATACTCCCAACGTTCGCTGCGTCAAGGCCTCGGCGCGTACTTGGGCAACCTTTGGAAAGCTGCGCCCGCGAACAATCCGCAGGAGGCCCGCCACGCTCTGAACTGAGCTTAGGCAATCACCCGAAAGGCGTTCAAAAGCGAGCATGGCGCGAAAGGCCTTTGAGATGTGGGTCGTGGGAAGTCAGAAGTGGGAACACAGGGTTGGAATTCGCTTGGTGAATTCCTTCATTGATACTCACCTCTGACCTCTCGCCTCACACTTCTCAAAGTCAGGCGAAGCTTTTCAACGGCCTCATAGAACGGTCGAAGCGGAGCACTGAGCGGCGGGGATAACCCAGACCCGCTGTAACCGTTATCGTTGGTTACCAGGGTCGAGAAATTGTAGTTTAGGATACAAACTACCCTGGATGTAAACGATGTGCTGCTCCTTATCAGTTAATGCTTAGAGCCAAATAGGGCCCTTTTGGCTTGCTTCGACCTGTTCCAGTTCAACAGTTTTATACTCGCCGGGGACGCGGACCCTCACAGGCCGCTCCCGGTCATAATAGACCCTGGGGACGTGCGGGGGCACCGCCGTAACGCGGCACTCGATGCTTGCCACGTCGCCGGGCTTCACCTCCAGGTTGCTGACGTCGACCACGCAGTGCTGCATGCCGACACGCCCGACGAGCCGAGCGGGATGCTCGCCAAAACGCACCCTGGCGTCCCCGGCCGTTAACGAGCGCATACCCTGGAGCGCCGCCCGGGCAGCCTTGCGCAGCGCGTCTCCGACACCTGAAACCGGACGCGAGGGATACATCGTCATGCCGTCGGCGAAACCCAGGGGCAGCACGGCAACCGTCATATCACGCCGCGCCGTAAAATCGCCGCCGTAACCCACGCTCTCGCCCCGGTGCACGCGCCGCACCATCCTGACAGTGGACATCACTTGCCAGGCCGGTTTGAGCGAAAGGTATCCTGGACCCCATCCGTACAGCAGGTTGCCGACGCGGACCATCCCCAGGTGAGAGTCAGGCAGCAAAACTGTTCCGGCGCTGTTTGCAGCATGGATAAAAGGAGGTTTCAGGCCCATGTTGTCCAACCGGTCAACCAGTTGGAGAAACCGGTCCAACTGCTTGCTCATCGCCGGCTTCTCGTGGGCCGCGAAATGGGTATACAGGCCTTCGACGACCAGCCCCCTGACATCCTGAAGCCGGGAGAGAAAGTCCGGCACGTCGGCTGCGGGTAACCCAAAACGGTGGAACCCCGTATCCACTTTAACGTGGATCCTTACCAGCATCCCGGCCTTGTACGCGTGCTCTCCTATCTCCCGCGCCACATCGAGGCTGTTCAGCGTTACATCGGCGCCGAGATGCACGACCTCCTCAGCCTGTCCCGGGCCGGGGGGACAGAAAACCAGGATCGGGACGTTCAGCCCGGCCTTGCGCAGTACGGAGGCCTCGACCAGGTCGAAGACCCCAAGCCGGTCGGCCCCGCTCGCCAAAACGGTTTTCGCCGTCTCGACGGCGCCGTGGCCGTAACCGTCCGCTTTGACCACCGCCAGCAACTGCACGGCCGGACCGATCAATGCGCGGACCTTCATCGTGTTGTGGGCCAGGTTGTCCAGACGTACGGCAACCCAGTTGGGACCGAAGTTTAACATTAACGTTTCGCACCCCCGGCGCCCGACAACAACTCTTTGGCCCTGGCCAGCCTGCTCCTCCATTCCCGGTAGCGGGGCTCTCCCCAGTTCCAGAGACGATAGG
This sequence comes from Desulfosceptrum tomskiensis, assembly GCF_049818055.1. Classification (GTDB taxonomy): domain Bacteria; phylum Bacillota; class Desulfotomaculia; order Desulfotomaculales; family JASEER01; genus JBFLVT01. The sequence continues at coordinate 540,651 of NZ_CP187479.1, read as the reverse complement.
CGGTCACCGCGAACGGATAGTCAAACTCGCCGACAAACTCCACGAGTTCGCCGTTGAACCCCTTCTTGAACCGGTATAAGCCGTAAAGGGGGTTATCGGGATTCATGTCCCCGGAAACGCCGCGAAAATCGTACAGCTTGCAACCCAGGGACTTGGCCCAGCAGATCATCTTCCATTGCAGGAGATAGTTGGGCATGACGTTACGATGCTCGTTGCCCGAAGCACCGTACACGTACCAGACCTTATCGCCCAAGGTAAAGGCCAGGGTACCGGCGATGGGCTGTCCTTGGTAATAGGCCATAAAAAGCCTGGCATAACCTCTTTCCACCAGGTGCTCCCAGATGATGTCGTAGTACTCCGGCCCGCGGATCAAAAACTTATCGCGGGCGGCCGTCTCCCGGAGCAGCCTGTAGAAATGGGGCAGGTCGGCCTTGGCACAGTCATCCTTTACGATGACGCCTTTACGCTCGGCGAGCCGGATATTGTAGCGGGTCTTTTGGTGAAAACCGGCCAATATCTCGTCCAGGTCCCGGTCGATGGAGAGACGATAGACAAACCTGGGTTGGAGCCCCTCGAAGTTGGGGCCCCTGGAATGGCGGCGGAAACCCAGTTCGGTAAGGAGAGGAGTAATTGTTCCGTCCTCAACGACATCCGGGTCGATTTTAAAAAGAATGGCTCCGCGTTCTCGGCCCAGTTGCTTAATGCCCTGCATCAGGGCCTCCCAGACGGCCTTATCGCGGAAATCAAGCACCGGCCCGCGGGGCGCGTAGAGGATCGGCCGGCGCAAGACCGGGAGTTCGCGTTCGAGTATGCTGGCCGCACCCCTGATGGTTCCCTCCGCGTCTTCCACAACCAGCCGGTGAGCGCGCCACCCGGTAGCGGCCTTGACCTCGCCCCACTCGTAAGACTGCAGGATCTCGCCCTTGGGATGGCCCTCGACAAAGGCGTTGAACCTGTCCCGTTCACCTGCGCCGATCAACCGCGCCTGCAAACTCATCAACCTACCTCCCGCCCCAATCACAAAAAGACGCGGAGTCAAGAAAAAGCTCTGCCCGTCTTCCGCGTCCGTCAAGCTGTCCAGCGTAGTTAAAGCACCGGCTCGTTCTCTCGTTCTGCGGCTTTTGCCGTGATTCGAGAAGAATTTCTCTGCCTCGACAGCAAATCCTGCAACCAAGTTGTGTTTGCCGTTCTTATTCCCGACAAAAAAGGAAATCCCGGTCCAGTTCCACCAGACCGGGTTTATCATGCGCTTGTGCCGGGGGGCCAGCCGAAGACAAACCTACGCGGGACAGTTGTAGATCGCGTCGGCGAGGCGGAGCGACTGGGCGCGCACGCCCGCAATATCCTGCAGGTCGCCCTTGAACTTGTCGACGTCCGGCGCGTCAGCCTGCATCGTTACGGTGATGATGCCGCGTTTCTTTGAAGGGTCGGGGATTCCGGTTCGGCACAGGATTTTGGAGCCGTAACGCGTCAATACCTCCTGCACTTCCGGCCCGCGCGAGGCCCGTTCCTCAACCAGAATACCGACTACGTAAATGCCATCGGCCAAAGCGCCTCAACCCCTTGTAAAAGAGATGCTGCTGTTAAATTCTGCCCGGAGAAGCAGCGAATGATTCGGAAATATCCGATCATGTCCATCCTGGCTAGTCCTTGTGCTCCGAAAGGGGCCGGCCGGGGTCGGTGCCGTGGGCGTAGCCGGGATACGGCTCGCGCTCCAGCAAGGCCAGCAACTCCTTGACACCGTCCACGGGCGGCAAGCAGCGCTTACCTACGCAAACAAAGGCCTGGACTTTCCCTTTCGGGCTGTACCCCGCCCGCATAATCTCTTCGTCGTCCCGCCCCCTGACCAGCAGCCGCACCGTTTTAACGGGCCGATAGACGCGCAGGGCGGCCCCGTGAAGATCGGCCGTCGCCTGGTCGCCCGGTCCGACCACCGTAACAACGGTCACCGGGGTCAAGAGTTCGAAAACGGCCAGCGCCATCCCGGAGGCCAGTGTCCCATACCGCCGGTACCCCGCGAGAACGGCCTGCATGGCTTTACGCGCAAGGCCTGTATATCTTTCTTCCCCTGGCATCAAGGCCTCCAGACCGGCCAGCCACCGCGCCGCCCGCGCGTTGACCTGCGGGTCCTTGAGCGGGACAGCAAGCGCTCCCGGGGCACCGGGGTCGGGAACGATGTCGTAAAATCCGCCTTCCGGCGCCGCCAGTTTCGCGATGACAAAATCGGCCAGGATCCTGGACCGGTCCAGCCATTTGGCCTCGCCGGTGCTCTGGTAGGCCGCCAGGCAGGCGCGGCCCACTTCGACCTGGTCGTCGAGCCGCCCGAAAAGGCCGGCTATGCCGTCCTGATCGACGACGTGGGCCATGCCCCGGTCTTCCCGGTAGGCATGCCGCCACAAGCTATCCAGGGTTTTCAGCGCGAGTCTCCCCCAGTATCGCTCGCCGGTAACCCAGCCGGCCAGGAAGAGGCTTTTGGCCGTCATCCCGTTCCAGTCCACGTAGATGTGGCGGTCGATGTAAGGCGGGCGCATCTTTTTGCGTTCCGGCATATCCAGCCGGTAATACTCTTCATCGGCGTCCTGGGTCCCCGACCAGCATTCGGTCTCTTCTTGATAGAGGCTGTTCTCCAGGTAGCGCAGGACATCACGCGCGACGTCCAGGTACCGCTCCTGGCCGGTGATCTGAAAGGCCTGCAGCAGGACACCCAGGAGACCGGCGTTATCCTCGAGCATCTTCTCAAAGTGAGGAATGAGCCAGTCCCGCGTGGTGCTGTAGCGGAAGAACCCGCCCTCCACCGCGTCGTACATGCCGCCGCCCGCCATCCCGTCCAGGCTGGTCAGGGCGACGTGCAAGAACTTTTCGTTGCCGGTGGTGAAGTAAACGTTGAGGGCCAGCTCTATGGCCTCGACCATGGGGAACTTCGGCGCGTCGCCGAAACCGCCGTACACGGGGTCAAAGTCTGTGAGGAGTCTCTGGGCGGTTTCCTCATAGGGCTCGAGCGTCAGTTCGTCGAGGGGCGCCGTCTTTGGTTCTTTGGCAACCGGCTCGTCGACCTTAAAGGATTGGGGCTCGCGCCTGAAGAGTTCGGCGGCCCGTTCTAGGAGCGACTTCAACTGTTCCGGAGACATGTAGGTACCCCCCGTGACCAAGCGCCCTTCGGGGGTAAGGATGGCCGTCGTCGGCCACCCGCCCATATTGTAGCGCACGTTGACGTCGGGCCTCTGGTCGGTATCGACGCGAACGGGAATGTATTTTTCATTCAACAGGCGGATGACCTCCGAGTCCGAATACGTCTTCTCGTCCATCACGTGACACCAATGGCACCAGACCCCCGAGATCGAGAGGAGGATAAGCTTCCTGTCGGCCATGGCCTCGGCAAAGGCCTTGTTGCCCCATTCGCGCCACTTGATCTCATGTGCGCGGTTGGGACGCGGGGAAAAATGAAACTTGGCAGGCATCCGGCCATCTCCTTCCCTGCTCTGCCCAAAACTCCCGGAATGCTGATCCGGGTATCTTGTTCCCCAGTATTCACCTCGACATCAGTTACCCATACTTACACAAACTTCCTGCATCAATAAAGGTTATAGGCTACAGGCTAAAACAAGGCAAAAGCATGAGAGCAATAATCTTTCAACCCGCCTTAACTGCCTGGAAACTAATCATTTCAACGGGAGGGAACGATATGGAACACCAACTCGAAAACTTTCCCAGGGAACTCGCGCACAAGATCCAGGAGGGACGCCAGGCCGGCCTGACCGACGATCAGCTGCGGGAAGGAATCGTGCACCTGACGGACATGCTCTCCAAATTCATCAAGCCGGACTCGCCCGAAGAGGCGCTGATTAAAGCCATGTGGGGGGTCAGCACGGACGAGGAAAAGCGCACCATAGCCAACATTATGCTCAGGCTCGGCGATCAGTGGGCTTCCCCGAAAAACGTTCAATAATCGCGCCGCCCCTCCTGAGGGGGAGGTACAGCGGATTACTCTCACCGGGCGGATGCCAGGGACATTCGCCTTCTTTGTTCTTGCCCAGCATTATCCAAGCGTGCTACCCTACGAATGACGAAACCAAAACGCAAGGTGGGAGCCAATCATCCCTCTGGCGGCCATAAACCGGCGCGACCACTCCCGCCACGGCCAGCCCGATCAGGACGAGGCCCAGGACCCCCCCGGATCAGGCGGTCGACAGGGCCGGTGTTGACCTTGAATTCCAGATTCATTGGACAGCCCCTTTTCAGCGGTTATGGGAGGGGCGGCGCCTGCGTCCCCATGTCGACCAACCGGCCAGGTCAAAGAGGAGGCAGTACCGCGTAGCCGCCGTCAACAACTGGTAAAACCCCAGCACGGCGAAAGCCGCCGACCATGCCGGGTTTACGGCGCCGCTCGCCGCCAGGACCAACAGGACCGCGCCGAAAAGCACCCTCACGACCTGGTCCCGCATCCCAACGTTCTGTGTGAAATCGAGCCGCATCCTCTCATCTCCGGCTTTGTACTGGTTAGGATTAACATCGCCCGTACAGGGACGAACTATGCGGAAACGGCATTTAAATCTTCTGGAGGGGAACTTTATACTTAGAATTCGGCGAGGAGGAAAAGCAGCAGTGGCAGCCCAAAAAATCCTGATTATCGGGGGAGTGGCCGCCGGCCCGAAAGCCGCGGCACGGGCCCGGCGAGTCGACCCGGATTTGGAAATAACCATTCTGGAACAGGGGCGGTACATATCCTTCGGCGCCTGCGGGCTTCCTTACTATATCGGGGGTATAATGCAGAAAATCGAAGAACTGACCCAAACCCCGGTCGGCATAGAACGCGACAGCGACTTTTTCCGGCGGGTCAAGGGCACGACCGTGCATACCCGTACGCGCGCTGAAGCCATTGACCGGCACAAGAAAGAAGTGCGCGCCGTCAACCTGGAAACGGGCGAAACAGCCTTTTTCCCCTATGACAGACTGGTGATCGCCACCGGAAGCAGCCCTGTCCGTCTCCCTATTCCCGGCGCCGATCTCCCCAACGTCTTCCACGTCTGGACGATCAAAGACGCCGTTGCCATACGCAAGCGCCTGGAATCAGGCGATGTGAGGGACGTCGTCGTGATTGGGGCGGGGCTCATCGGCCTTGAAGTAGCCGAATCCATGGCCAAGGCCAAAGGCCTCCCCGGGGAACCGCCGCGGGTGACCGTCATCGAGGCGATGGCGCACATTACCCCCAATCTCCTGGACCCCGAAATCGCGGCCTTCGTAGCCAAAACTCTCCGCCTGAACCAGCTCGAGGTGCGCACCGGGGAAATGGCCCGGCGCATCGAGGAAGCCCCCGGGGGCCGGATGCAGGTGACCACGGACAAGGGCACGCTGGCCGCCGACCTCGTCATCGTGGCCATCGGGGCGAGGCCCAACGTTAGCCTGGCCAAAGAGGCGGGGCTGGAAATCGGCGTGACCGGCGGCATCAAGGTTAACGAAAGGATGCAGACCAGCGATCCCGACATTTACGCCGGAGGGGACTGCGTGGAGAACGTCAACATCATCACCGGGCAGCCCATCTACACGCCTCTGGGTTCGGTGGCCAACAAGCACGGCCGGGTCATTGGCACAAACGTGGCCGGGGGCCACGAGACCTTCCCCGGCGTGCTGGGAACAGCCATCTACAAGGTGTTTGACTTTGCCGTAGCCCGGACCGGGCTAACAGAGAAACAGGCCAGGGACTTCGGCTACCCCGTTGCATCGGTTATTGTCGCAGGCGGGGACCGCGCCCACTTTTATCCGGGGTCGCGGGCCGTCCACATCAAACTCATCGTCGACAAGAACACCCGGCGCGTTCTGGGAACGCAAATCGTCGGACCGGGCGACTGCGACAAGCGCCTGGATGTGGTTGTCGCAGCCATCTCGATGGGGGCCACGGTGGACCAGCTGGCCAACTTTGACCTGGGCTACTCCCCGCCTTACAACACGGCCATGGACGTCCTGCACCACGCCGCCAACACGATGCGCAACAAGCTGGACGGCCTGGCGCGGACGCTGGGGCCCGCCGAGGTCAAACAAATGATCGACCAGGGTCAGGATTTCGTCCTGGTCGATGTCCGGACCAACCGGGAGTTCTCCAACATCCCGCCGCTTAGGGATAAGGTGTCTTTTATACCGCTCGCTAAGGTCAGAGAAATGCACGAGAAGCTGCCCAAAGACAAGCCTATCGTCGTTTACTGCGCCGTCAGCATGCGGGCCTGGGACGCCCAGCGCATTCTCAACGGGCTGGGCTTCAAGGACGTGCGCTTCCTGGAGGGGGGCCTGGCGGCCTGGCCTTATTAGCCACTTCGCACTTCTCAAAGACTTTGACCAGCATCTTGCGGCGCCTCGGCCCGTCAAACTCGGCGAAGAAGATGCCCTGCCAGGTCCCCAGGGCGAGGCGCCCGTCCTGCACCGGAACGACCTTCGCCGGCCCGACCAGCACGGACTTGATGTGGGCGTCCGAATTGCCCTCCGCGTGCTTGTAGTCTCCGGTCGCCGGGACGAGCCGCGTCAGGAAGGCCAGGATGTCCCGGGCCACGGAAGGGTCGGCGTACTCGTTGATGAGGACGCCGGCGGTGGTGTGGGCAACGTAAATGTGACAGACGCCTTCCCTGACCCCGCTTTCAGTCACGATGCGCGCGATCTCGGCCGTTACGTCAACCAGCTCGCTGCGCAACCGGGTTTCAACCTCGACGGTTTGCCATGCCACCCGCCGTCTCTCCTTTCATCCGTCCGAAAAGAACCGGGAGCAAAACCCGGAGGTCGTCTCCTTCCAGCGCGAGATGCGCCTCCGAGGCGACATCGGGCGCGGCGTTGAAAGCCACGCCCAGGCCCACCATGGGAAACAGGGGTGCGTCACCGACGCCGTCCCCCACCACGGCCACCTCTGAAGGATGGACACCCCAGGCGCGGCAAAGCGGAAGCAGATGTTCGGGTTTGCCGTCCCAGCCCACGTTGATGATCACCCGCCCGTCCGCCACGCCTGCGGTAAAACCGAGTTCGTTGGCGATGTACCGTTCCACCCCGAGAAGGCCCGCGACCCGCCGCACCAGGACATCCAAACCGGACGAAAGGATAGCCGTCCGCACGCCGAAAGCGCGGAGCGTTCCGGCGACTTCCCTGGCGCCGTTCCGGAGCGGGATCTCGTTTACTATGGATTCAATAATAGCGTGCGGCGTCCCCCGCCACGCATAGACATCACGCTCGGCGAATTCCTTATAGGTTATTTTGCCCGCAAGGAAGGCGTTAAGCGATTGCAGGCCCTGGCTTTCCCAGGTCCCAAGCCGCTCGTGAATATACTGCCAGACGCTCCGCACGGGTGTAAGGGTTCCGTCCAGATCAAAGATAACGGCCTTCAGCGGTTTGCCGGTATACGCACAGCCGGGGCTTCGCAACACGGAAACCAAATGCTTCACCTCTCGCGGGATAGCCTTTTCCCCGTCGGAACCCATTTTACCAGATGGTCTTGCCAAACCCAAGCCAAAAGATGCTGGATGTTAGACGTTGGATCTTGACTTGATGCAATCTGTAAAACGGATTGCTGTCAATGGGTTTTTAACACGCCCCTGTGGTATGTTATGGTTACTATCAATAACACATACAGGAGGGGAAAAAGATGGACGCCATTGCCGCTCTCAAGAAGAGACGCAGCGTGCGAAAATACACGCCGCGTGCGGTGCCCCGCGAGCTGGTGGAGGAGATCGTCGACTGCGGCAGGCTTGCCGCCACGGCGAACAACAAGCAGCCGTGGCTGTTCATTGCGGTTACCGACGGCGAGACGCGGGAGCGGGTCGCCGCGCTGACGGACTACGGCAAGTTCATCGCCGAAGCCCCCGCATGCATCGCGGTATTCTGCAAGCATGCCGAAAAGTACTACCTGGAAGACGGGTCGGCCGCGACGCAGAACATGCTCGTCGCCGCCGCCGCCCTGGGGCTGGGATCGTGCTGGGTGGCTGGCGACAAAAAGGCCTACGCGCCTGAAGTACGCGCCCTTCTCGGCGTTCCCCAAGAATTCACTCTCGTGTCGCTGGTGTCCTTAGGCTATCCCGCCGATTCCAGGGGGCGTGCCAGTAAACGCTTGCTGGCTGAAGTCATGCGTTGGGAACGCTATTAAGCTGTTAAACTGATATGGCCTGGGTTATACCCACGCCCGAAAGCTGTGGGGCGGTAATCCCAGGCCATCTTAATTATCTGACGTGATGGGGCATTTCGTTAGGGGTTTCAATGATCACCTCGACAAACCCCATGTACTCGGCATCCTCGTACCAGGGAGCCTGGTAGACCAGTTTCTTGATCCCGTTTTTTTCAATGGTGTAGCAGTTGACCTTCCGGGTTCTTAACATCTCTTGCAGCTTGCTCCTGGCGGGCTCAGGGTGACAGTCCAAGACGTTCCTGCCGATCAGCGCTTTACCGCCGTACTTGGCAAAAACCTTGCAGGCCTTGTCGTTCATTTCAAGGATGATCCCGTCGGCATCGCAAACGGTAATCGCTGCCGAAAATCCTTTAGCCCAGGATGCATTAAGCATTTAACAGCCACCTTTTGCCATAGACTTGCGTTTAAAAAATATGACCGGTTCTCTTCGGCCTGGATTAAGCCCAGTATTTCCTGTCCAACGTGCGGTACTGGACGGCCTCGGCGATATGTCCCGCCTCAATCAGTTCGCATCCCTCAAGGTCGGCGATGGTCCGGGCCACCTTGAGAATGCGGTCGTGGGCCCGGGCGCTGAGGTCCAGCTGGTCGAAGGCCGCCTTGAGGATACCGGCTGCATCCGGAGTAAGGCGACAGAACTGCCGGATCTGGCGCACCGTCATCCGCGCGTTGCAGTCCGCGCCCGTGCCGGCCAGCCGCTCCCGCTGCACGGCCCGCGCCGCCTCGACCCTCGCCCGGATGCCGCCGGAGCGTTCCCCCGCGGTCTGCCCGGTCAGCTCACCGTAATTCAGGCGTCCCACCTCGATCTGAATGTCGATCCGGTCGAGCAGCGGCCCGGACACGCGCCTGACGTAGCGTTGAATCTGCAAGGGGCTGCAGCGGCACTCCTTCTGCGGGTCGCCGTAATAGCCGCAGGGGCAGGGATTCATCGAAGCCACAAGCATGATCTCGGCCGGGTATGTGACAGCCGCGGAAATGCGGGAAATACTTATCGTCCCGTCCTCCAGGGGCTGGCGCAGCGCCTCCAGGGCGTCCCGCGGGAACTCCGGGAGCTCGTCGAGAAAAAGCACGCCCTTATGACTTAAGCTGATCTCCCCCGGCCTGGGGACCCTTCCCCCGCCGGCCAGGGCCACGCTGGAACAGGTGTGGTGCGGAGCCCGGAAGGGCCGCCTGGCGACCAGGTGCTGTCCGGGCGCGAGCAGTCCGCCGAGACTGAACAGCTTGGTGCATTCGATGGCCTCGTCAAGAGTCAGGGACGGAAGGATGCCGGGGACCCTCCTCGCCAGCATCGTCTTCCCGGACCCCGGGGGTCCCACCATCAGGACGTTGTGCCCGCCCGCGGCCGCCACCTCCAGCGCTCTCTTCGCGGCGGGATGGCCTTTCACGTCGGCCATATCCAGCTCTTCGCCGGCTTCGTCCCTGAGCAAGGCCGCCGGGGCAACGACAAACGGCGCGATTTCCTCTTCCCCGGTCAAAAACCGGACCAAACGGGAAAGGTTTTCGGCGCCGTAGATTTCCATAGCAGGGACCAGCGCCGCCTCCCCCGCGTTTTCCAGCGGAACGACGGCCTTGCGGAATCCGTCCCCCGCCACGGCCGCAATGGACGGCAACACCCCGCTGACGGGGCGGATGCTGCCGTCCAGGGAGAGTTCGCCGAGGAAGACGAACTCGGGAAGCCTTTCAGGGGAAAGCTGCTGGGTAGCCGCGAGGATGCCCAAAGCGATGGGCAGATCGTAGGCCGAGCCCTCCTTTTTGATGTCGGCCGGGGCCAAGTTCACCGTGATCTTGCGCGAGGGGAAGTCGAAGCCGGCGTTCCTGACGGCCGCTTTAACGCGGTCCTTTGCTTCCCTTACGGCCGTATCCGGCAGCCCGACGATCTCCCACGCCGGAAGCCCTCCGGCGACGTCAACCTCGACTCTCAGCACGTACCCTTCAAGACCGATCAGGGCAATCGAATGGACAATGGCAAGCATTACCGAACCTCCATTCCTGACTACCCTAATTCCTCCTGGCTTCCGGAAACTCCTGCCAAAATATGTTTGCATGTGTCGATTGATGTTTTAAAAAGGGGTTAGCCCCCGGCTACCCGCCTGCTGTCCGATTCGTACACGTGCACTGGAACTTGCCAGTCGTAATTTGCCGGTGATGGCTTGTCAGCTCCGATCAACTTTACCTGGCTCCCGTTCCACGCTGATCACCAGCCAGATGCCGGTGAGTCAATGGTACAACACCCTGGCCGATCCCACTCTCGCTGACGCGATCCTGGACCGGCTGGTGCACAATGCCTACGAACTGGAACTGAGGGGGGAGTCTATGCGCAAATTAATGACCAAGCTTGACTGATTCCGGCCACCTGGGTATATTATCCCCAACCGGCGTCGCTACGGTCCGACCCCCGGCCGGAAACTCCGGAACAGGTGGCCGATTTCACCGGAATGCGCACCTGTCAAGGGGCCACGCCTGGCACCTGCGGTTTAGCCTGGGGGCGACGCTGACGCTTCCGGCACCGGGAGCAATGCGGCGAACTGGCTGGCCCCGGGATACGTTGTGGACTATTCGCGTATCCCGTTAACAGGGTTGGCTTTCAACCTTGCCGATATATCCGCGCTGGTGGGGTTCGCGCTGGCGTGCTCGTTTGCGGTGTCGGGGCGGTATACGAACCGGACTCGAACGACTGACAACCCGAACTACGGAAGGTGAGAAAGTGCAGGGAAAACGCGCAGTCAGGCTCCTGCCCTGGCCGGTCACTCTGATCGGGGCCTGCCACGAAGGGAAACACAACGTGATGACCGCTTCCTGGGTCTGCCAGGTATCCTTCAGGCCGCTCCTTGTGATGCTTTCCATTGCGCCGGAGCGGTACACCTACGGGTTGATCGAGAAGAGCGGGGAATTTGTGGTCAGCATTCTGACGGAAGACCAGGCGGAAGTCGCCGATTTCTGCGGCTCCCGCTCCGGTCACAATGTGGACAAGATCTCCGCCTTGGGGCTCAAGACGCGGCCCGGCCAGGCAGTGAAGGTCCCCGTGCTCGAAGACTGCCTGGCCAACATCGAGTGCCGCGTCGTGGCCGCGCACCCGGCGGGGGACCACGTGCTGTTCGTCGGGGAGGTCGTGGGGGGTTCCGTTGTCCGCCCGGACGTTTCCCCACTCCTGATGCTGGACTGGAAGCCCGGGAAGTTCAACCCCATCGCTGAGAAGTAGGCGATGAAAGCGGCGTATGGGCGTGAAGCAGGCCGACCCCAGGGTCAGGGACTACTTCTCGGACCTGTTTGCCGGGAAGCCGTGTTCCAGTAGAGAACGGTCGGACCGTGCGCCGAGCAAAGGGCGTATCGTATAGTGGGTGCGAAGCCCACTGGGTAAGGTCTAGCCAACCACCCATAGCGAGTCTTGGGGTGTAGGGGGTAACCTCTGCACTTAAGCGTAGACAGCGAGATAGCAGGCCATAAGCCGCAAGGCTGAAGGGATTAAGCTTCGAAATCCTCAATGGGAAGGCCGATGCTGTGGTCTGAGCAGAAGGCAACACCGCTGCGGTCGTAATGGCAAGACTGCTGTAGCTTCCCCGAAGTCGTAGACCTTGGCATGCTAGACGTCGTTACGGCACATCAACTCGGGAGACCCTGTTACGCCCTTCCTGGAACAAGGGAGTATGGCCGACAAGCGATACAAAGCAAGAGAGTGCTAAGGCAACAATGTCAGGAGTAACGTAGTGCACTTCTTAGGCCTCCAAATAACAGAGGGCCAACGCAAAGACAGCGCACGCCGACCTTTTGACAGATCAACTCGACCACCCGTTCCGGTTGAAATCGTCTAGTCATTCCGAATCGACCACTTGTTCCAGGCTAATCGACCACCACCTCGGGCAAGGCGGCGCCGGATAACTACATTCGGTCCAACCAGCGGAAAGACCTTCATCGCCTGCGCTCTAGCCAATGCTGCCTGCCGGCAGGGGCTTTCAGCCCGCTACTACCGGGTGCCCCGGTTACTGGCCGATCCGGCCCTGACCAGGGCCGACGGCTCCTGTCCCAAGCTGATGAGTACGCTGGCCAGGATAGATCTCCTTGTTCTCGATGAATGAGGCATCGCCCCCTTCTCGGCGACCGACTGCCGGGAGATCTTTGAGGTCATTGATGACCGCCACCAGACCCATTCCATCATTATCGCCAGTCAGCTTCCAGTGGAGAGCCGGCACGCCGCTTTTGCCGATCCGACCGGAGACCGTTTTGGACCGTTTGGTCCATACGGCTTACAAGATCACGATGAAGGGCGATGCGGAAGGGATTGGCTGCTTCGGCGTCAAAACAAGCAACTGGTAAGTGACCCCACACCGGTACCGCCCTAACTTCGGCAGGTGGTTGCCATCGCCGGATCAGGTGGTCGATTTCAGCCGGATTCAGTGGTCGATTTGACCGGAATACGCACTTTGGATAAATTGTCATTAGTTGTTACTGCTACCCCATAATGTCCGGAAATAGACGGTGTTAATTATCCAAGAATTGACGGAACATCTGACCAGCACAAAAACACCCTTGTCGGGGTTTTCCCGGTCAGGCAATCCCGTCAGCTTTCGGACGTTTTAGGTCAGCTCTAACAACAAAGGCGAAACGGCACCTCATCTCCAAAAACCCACCTCATAATACATGTAATACATGACAATTTAGAAGGGCATCTGGATTGCAAAAAATACGATCTGGAGAAAAATTTTTCCGGGCCGCCCATCCCTTATGTTTATTATTTCAGATTGCTGACGGCCTTGCGGGTACAGTGGCTCAAAAAAAGGCATTATAACGTCAGACCCTGGAGCTTCAAAGTAAAGCCGGAAGGGATGCCGTCAGGTTTTTCCGGAGGAAGAGGTGTTTGCTTTGGCGAAAAACAGGCGTAAGACCTTAGCTCCCGACTCTGAAGCGGCACAAATGGGAATGGAGGTCTCCGAAGGCCTTTCACGAAAGTAAGGGCGGCTGCAGCGAACAAGAAGGTCTGGAGCTAAGTCCGAAACCCGTAGGTCTGCAGTCGACAGGCCAAAGGGTCTGTAACGAGGAGCACCTGGAGTTGCCGCCCGAGCCCGAAGGCCTTTCCCGCACCCGATAGGCACGGGAACGCTTTCGCAACGATGGACGAAACAGTCTGCTACCGTTCAATCCGAAGGATTGAGCTCTCCCGCCATCCTTTCCCCGACCAGAAAGCGTGCCACAAATAAACCAGGATTTGCTGCATTCGCGAAGGCGACGGCGTGTCCGACGCCTCTTCATCGTTTATCCCCGGTATGAAATCCCGCAGGATAATGCTGTGGCCGCAGTTCTTGCAGCACACCTCCTGCCTGCCGTCAAAGGAACCGAAAACCAACATGCCGCAACGCGGACAGATCAACTCCAACACCTCCGAAGGACTTCCTTCGCCTCCGCAGGGATTTATCCTTGAAGTATATGATGACAGGGTTGAGCGCCGCTGCCTGTCCTGCCAGTCGGCGCCGTTTCTTACAGGCTGTGCTGAATGAAAGCCCGGGAGCATAATCTTAAGTAGCTCGCGAAAGGACTTAAAGAGATGGATTTTTCGTTTGCCGGAACGCGAGGGTGACAGGCTGCGTGGACAAAGCCGGGCCTGGCGGCAGCCGGCCTTTGCGAGCCGGCGGGGATGTGTTAAGATATGGACAGCTTTTCCTGCGGGGAGGCACTGCAATGGGCTGCGTATTCCCGGTTATAATGCTGATCCTCTTAGTGCCCGTGCTCTTGCTCGTGTTCTACTTCCATATCGCCACCTTTTCCTTTACCAAGCTCGGTCTCTCCCCGGAAGCGGCTCTGTGGCTGTTGATCCTGGTCCTGATCGGCGGCATGATCAACATCCCCGTATCCCGCGAGCGTTTCGTAGTGGGGGACCCGCCCCGGGCAGAGGTCTTCCCGTTCCTGTATTACCTCCCCCCGCAAATCCAGGAACGGGTGATTGCCGTAAACGTCGGCGGAGCCGTCATCCCGACCCTCCTCAGCCTCTATCTGCTGGGGCGTGCTCCCCTGTTGCCGGCCGTCGTCGCCACCGGCATCGTGACCTTCGTCGCCTATAAACTGGCCCGCCCCGTCCCAGGCGTAGGTATCGCCCTCCCCGCCTTCATCCCGCCCATCGTCGCCGCGCTCCTCGCCCTTCTCCTGGCTCCGCAAAACGCGGCGCCGGTGGCCTACATCGCGGGGGTCTGGGGAACGCTGATCGGAGCCGACCTTCTCAACCTCCCGCGTTTCCGCCAACTCGGCGCCAATGTACTGAGCATCGGCGGCGCCGGGGTCTTCGACGGCATCTTCCTGGTCGGCATCGTCGCCGCCCTGCTGGCCTGACGCGCAGACTCATACAAACGAACCCCCGCGGGCAGGATAATCTGCGGGGTGTAAGCGTGGTTTTCATTCCCGAGCGGGTCTTCATCCGCGAGAGAGCCCTGGACTATCCTCTCGGCCGCCGACTCAAGGAACGTTTCATAAAAGAGGGTTTCCCGGTCATCGTCTTAAAGCCTCGGCAGCGCATCGCGACCCGTCTTTCTCCCGGCGCGAGACAGGGCTACATCGCGGCCAAGAAGACCCTGGTCGTGACCGTGGCGGGGACCGATTCCTTCCTTTCGTCCAAGCCGTCCGCCGACTACCAGCTGCCCCTGGCTTCGGGCTGCACGGGCTTCTGCGAGTACTGCTACCTGCAGACCACCCTCGGCAAGCATCCCTACGTCCAGGTGTACGTCAACGTCGGCGAGGTCCTGGCCCGTGCCGGGCGGTACATGGCAGAAAGCGACAGCGTCGTCACCTTTGAGGGCTCCTGCACGTCGGACCCGCTCCCAACCGAACCGTATACCGGGGCGTTGCGCAGGAGCATCCTTTTCTTCGCCGCGCAGCCGCGCGGGCGCTTTCGTTTCGTAACCAAGTACACCGAGGTTGAACCCCTGCTGTCTTTACAGCACAACGGCCACACGCGCTTTCGCTTCAGCATTAACAGCGAACGCGTCATCAAGAATTACGAGCACGCCACTCCGCCGCTGGGTGAGCGTTTAAAGGCGGCGCTTAAGGTCCTGGATGCCGGGTACCCTTCGGGCTTCATCGTCGCTCCGATCATCCTCGACGGTGACTGGCGCGCCGATTACCGGGACCTCTTCGAACAGGTACGCCGGACCTGTGGCGACTTGAAAGGAAAAGACGTAACCTTTGAATTGATCACCCACCGTTACACCGAACGGGCGAAAAGCACCATCCTCGAGGTCTTCCCGAAAACAACCCTGCCCATGGACCCTGCGGACCGCCAGTACAAACGCGGGCAATTTGGATACGGCAAATACGTGTACCCCCGCGAACTGATGCAGGAGACCAGGGAGTTTTTCACCCAAACCCTTAACAAAATGTTTCCGGGAACCCAAGTCCAGTATTTCGTGTAGCTCAATCTCTTTCTCTTATTCAAAAGCGTTCTTGATGTGTTCGATCCTGACGACGCGCCCCGGCTCGTCGAGCACCACCCCGATCACATCGAAACGGCATGGGGGCTGCCCCTGGCGGCGGGACAGAAGGTAGCACTCGGCGGCGCGGCGCAGGCGTGTCCGCTTGCGGGCGTCCACTGTCTCCTCAGGCGAACCGAACCCGAGGGGTAGACGCGCCCTCACCTCAACGAAGACGAGTTCGCCCTTCTCGTCGGCAGCGACTATGTCGATCTCCCCCGCCCGGCAGCGGAAATTCCGGGCCAGCAACACGTATCCCTGTTTCCGCAGGTAGCCGGCCGCGGCGTCCTCGGCCGTTCTTCCCTTCTGTCCGGCATCGGTCATTACGCCTCACCGTCACCTTCAAAGAGCCGCAGAGCGGGCAAAAAAGCCGAGCGGTGCAGGCGGCATGGCCCGTGACGCCGTAAAGCCTCGTAATGGGCGCGGGTGGCGTACCCCTTGTGCGAAGGGAAATCGTACAAAGGGTACTGCCAGTGGCAGGCGCTCATCAGTTCGTCCCGGAAAACCTTGGCGAGGATCGAAGCCGCCGCGACCGAGGCGCTGGTGTTGTCGCCCTTAACCAGCGCGCGCTGGGGGACACCGACGCCCGGAATCTTCTGATTGCCGTCCACCAAGACCCAGTCCGGCCTTACGTCCATAGCCGCGAGCGCCCGCCTCATGGCCAGCAGGCTCGCCTGCAGGATGTTAAATTCATTGATCTCCTCGACGCTGGCCAGCCCGATACCCCACGCCACGGCCAGCCTCCGTATCTCGTCCGCCGTCTGCGCGCGCTGGGCAGGGGTAAGGCGCTTGGAATCCTTGAGGTTCATAATCACACAGGGTACCGGCAGCACCACCGCCGCGGCCACCACCGGTCCCGCGAGCGGGCCCCGCCCCGCTTCGTCGACGCCGGCGACGGTCTCGTAGCCCTCCCGTACGAGTTGAAACTCGTAACGGAACAGCTCCTCGACGCGTCCCGCTTCCTTGACCTCCCGCGCCAGCCGCCTGGCCCATTGCCGGTACAGCACTCGAGCACTCTGGCGCGGGTCCCGCGCCAGCGCGTCCAGGACAGTCCGGTCGGGTCCCCGCGTTTCCAGAAGCTCTTTTATTTCCTGCAGGCTTAAGCGGGACAAGTCCATCAAATCACCAACCAACTAAATAACTGCTGCTATATAGGGAGTGTTGACCCAGCACTCAACTGATATACGATACTGATTGTGCCGAACGAGGCTGGAGAAAAGCTAGGCATCAAGCATTTAGGATACAGCTTAGTGCTTATGGCTGTTTTTTACCGGCTCGTGCCAGGCGCTTAATCCCCGCCGCGGCGTTCATCCATCGCCGGGTCGTCAAGCGTGAAACGTCCCAGGCGGCCATCCTGAAAGTCCTTGATGATCAGCGCAGCCGCCCTCTCCAGGTCGACCCTGCCCCCCGGGAGAAGCACCCCTCTCTTCAAGCCCACCGCACCTAATACTTCCGCAGTATCGGCAGGCGCGGACGGCAGATCGTAGCGCTGCGCCAGCGCGGCCGGGGCCTTTTCGGCAAGCCACCCGAGCAGCCAGCCGGCGATCTCTTCGCAAGAAAAAACTTCCTCCTTGATAGCCCCCGTAGCCGCAAGCTTCAACCCTACCAACGGGTCGTCAAACTTGGGCCACAAAATCCCGGGGGTATCGAGAAGCTCCACGTCCCCGCCGATGCGGATCCACTGGGGCCCGCGCGTCAGGCCGGGACGGCGGCCGGTCCGGGCCGCCCTCTGACCCACCAGGCGGTTGATAAATGAAGATTTGCCCACATTGGGGATACCGACGACCACGGCCCGGAGGGACCCGCCCGGGCGACGCTTGAGCCGTTCCTGCGGAATCGACAGGATGGCCTCGACCACGCTGCGGATACCGGCACCCTTTACCGAATCGGCCTGGATGACGGGATCGCCCCCGGCCGCCAGGATCTTCTCCCACCGGCGCGTCATCGCGGCGTCGGCCAGGTCGACCTTGTTCAAGACGACAACGCGCGGCTTGGCCCCCAGCAGTTCGTCGATGCTCGGATTGCGACTGCTCCGGGGGATCCGCGCGTCAAGCAACTCGATAACCAGATCGCAGATTTTGAGCTGGGATTTGATTTGTCGCCTGGCTTTCGCCATATGGCCTGGAAACCACTGTACCGGCATCCTGGTCACCATCCGACCGGTCGGCGGCCCTATAGCCTAAAAGGGCGCCTGAACGTTTACCTAACGAGGCCTATCTGGGTTAAAGGCCAGTAAACAAAGACGGCTTTACCTATGAGGTTTCCACGGGGCAGGTAGCCCCAAACCCTGCTGTCGTCACTGTTGTTGCGGTTGTCACCGAGAACGAAGAGCATGTCCCGGGGGACGGTCTGCGGGCCGAAATCGCTGAACTCCAACCCCGGCGGCAGGTAGTCTTCCGTTACGACCCGGCCGTTGACGATCAGCTTGCTGTCTTTGAGCTGCACCGTTTCGCCCGGAAGGCCTATCACCCTTTTTACGAAGGCCCTTTTCGGGTCCTTGGGGTATTTGAAAACGATGACGTCGCCCCGTTTGGGCTCGCTGAAGTGGTAGCTGAACTTGGAAACGATGATCCGGTCGCCCGTCATCAGCGTCGGCTCCATAGAACCGGAAGGAATGAAAAAGGGCTGAAAGATAAACAGGCGGATAATCACGGCCAGGACTACGGCAATGGCTAAAGACTCGAACAGCTCGCCAAGAACCGAACCGCGCTGGCGATCGACTTTAAACAACATTACTCCTCCCAGTCGTAATGTCAAAAAGGGACTGCCTTGCAGTCCCCCGTCTCTAGTATCTGTCTCTCTCCCTGATGCGCGCCGCTTTGCCGCGCAATCCCCGCAGGTAGTAAAGCCTCGCCCTCCGGACGCGCCCTTGCCGCACCACCTCGATGCGGTCTATACGGGGCGAGTGAAGCAAAAAAGTGCGCTCCACGCCGACACCATAAGAAACCCGGCGCACCGTAAAGGTCTCGTTGAGGCCCCCGCCGCGACGGCGAATGACCACCCCTTCAAAAACCTGGATTCTCTCGCGGCTGCCTTCAACAACTTTAACGTGGACGCGTACCGTATCACCGGGCCGGAACGGAGGGATGTCTTTCTTCATCTGTTCCTCAGCCACGGATCGCAGAAGACTCATCGGTGTTGCCTCCTTAGTTTCTCAATCACAACTATCAGGTATTTTACCACACGTTTCCGAGAGATTGCAAGGTTTTCCCACCTCAGTCCGGCAAGAGGGCGTCAATCTTTTCCCTCAGCCTGCGCAGGAAATCCCTGTCCTCGGCGGTCATTCCGCCCTGCAACAGGTCCGGCCGCCGGGCCAACGTGCGTATGAGTGCCTCTTCCCGCCGCCACCCGGCGATGGCCCCGTGATGCCCGCTGATGAGCACGCCGGGGACGTCGAGCCCGGCATAGGAACGCGGCCTCGTGTACTGCGGGTATTCGAGAAGGCCGCTGGCGAAGGAATCGTCCTCGGCGCCGCCGGGCTCGCCGAGCACCCCGGGGATGAGGCGGGCGACGGCATCCACGATGACCATGGCCGGCAGTTCGCCCCCGGTCAAAACGAAATCGCCGAGCGATATCTCATCGTCGATGATCAGCTCCCTGACCCGCTCGTCGATCCCCTCGTAGTGCCCGCAGACCAGGACCAGGTGATCGCGAGCGGCAAGTTCCCGCGCTACGCCCTGGGTAAACCGCCTTCCCTGCGGACACATCAGGATAATCGGGCCGCATGTCTCCCCACGCAGGGAACGAACGTGTTCCACCGCCCGGCAGACCGGCTCCGGGTTCATCACCATTCCGCCGCCCCCGCCGAAAGGCGTGTCGTCGACGGTACGGTGCTTGTTCCGGGAGTGGTCGCGGATGTCGAAGAGGTTTATCTCCAGGAGTCCCCGCTCCCGGGCTTTCTTCAGAATACTGGCCTGAAACGGGCCCTCGAACATCTCCGGAAACAGGGTCAACACGTCAAAGATCATCAGTCCAGCAACCCCTCGGGAGGATCGACCTGCATGCGCCGGCCCTCAAGATCGATTTCCCGCACCACCTGCTTCAAAGCGGGGATCAGAACCTCTTTGCCATCGGTCCCGGCGACGACGTAGATGTCATTGGCCCCCGTCTGGAGGACATCCTTGACCTTCCCCAGCAGCTTGCCGTCCACGGTAAACACGTCGAGCCCCACGATATCGAAGATGTAGTACCGGCCGTCGGGCAGCGGAACCAGCTTTTCGCGCGGGAGCTTGAGGACGGCCCCCTTGACGGCCTCCGCGCCGTTCATGTCCTCGATTTCCCTGAACTTGAGAACGGCAAAAGCCTTGTGAAGGCTCGCCTGCTCGACGTGCATCACCGTCTGCCGCTCTCCCTGAACAAGGATCACAGAATCGAGTTCGAGAAACCGTTCGGGGAAATCAGTAAGCAGCAAAACGCGCACGGCCCCGCGATGGCCCTGCGTGTTGACCACTTTACCGATGGCGATTAACTCCCCGCTCATTGCGGCGGAGACTCTCCCCACTGTCCCTCGCGGATTTCGACCACCTTGCCGTCCTTAACGACGACCTCGACCATGGCCAGCTTGCGCCAGTCGTCACCCACCCGGACCTCGACCATGCTCTCGACGCGCCCCTGGATCAGTTCCGTTCCCAGGGGCAGGTCTTTGAGCGCCTGCACCTGCTCGGCGATTTTCTGCTTGCTCTCAATGCGCTTTTTTTTCTCAAGGTCGAACTGGTGCCGGATCTGGGCGGCCTGAGCGGGTTCTGCTTCGGCAAGGGCTTTCTTCAACTGAAACTCCAGCCGCTGGATCTCGATGTCGTTCTTCCTGATCGTGATGTCGCACTGCTTGAGCAGGTCGTTGCGGTACTCCTCGGTCAGGATCACCTTGACCGTAACCGGGCGTGTAATTACAATGCTGTCCAAAAATTAAACCTCCCCAACCGCGGGTTAAGGGGGCGACGGCCCCCTTAAATTATTTCCACGGTTACCCTCTTGCGCTGCCTGGTCGCCGATGCCTTAACGAGGGTTCTGATGGCTTTGGCGATCCGGCCCTGTTTACCGATCACCTTGCCCATATCCTCAGGGGCTACGCGAAGTTCAATGACCATCCCGTCCTCGCCTTCGACAACCCGCACGTTGACCTCATCGGGCTTATCCACAAGGGCCCTGGCTAGGATTTCGACTAGTCTTTCCACGGCTTATCCCCTTTCCCGGGCTACTTTACTTAAGGCCGGCCTTCTTAAAGAGCGATTTCACCGTATCAGTCAACTGGGCGCCCTGCGCCATCCAGGCCCTGGCTTTCTCCTCATTGATCTTGAGCTGCTCGTTCTTGCCCAGAGGATCGTAAAAACCGATTTCTTCGATAAAGCGACCGTCACGAGGGGAGCGGGCGTCGGCCACAACAATACGGTAGTAGGGATCGTGCTTGGCGCCCATGCGCTTCAGCCTAATCTTAACTGCCAACCATTGTCACCTCCTTTCACTGTCTCATGCTTTATATTGCCAACCAAGGCATTAAGAAAACCCAAACACTTTTACATAAACGGCAGTTTCGGGAACCTCCTCTTGCCGCCCTTCTTGGCCGACTTTCCCCAGTCGCTGAACTGCTTAAGCATCTTTTTAGTCTGCTCGAACTGTTTCAAAAGTTTGTTTACGTCTTGCACCGAGGTTCCGCTGCCGCGGGCCACGCGCCGGCGCCGGCTGCCGTCAATGCGGTCCGGATTCCGGCGCTCGTAAGGCGTCATGGAGTTGATAATCGCCTCGGCCGTCACCAGTTCTTTCTCGTCAAACTTCAGGTCCTTAAGCTTCCTCGTCATGGAAGAAAACCCCGGGATCATTCCCAGCACCTGGTCGAGCGGGCCCAGCTTTTTGAACTGGTGCAGGTGGTCCAGGAAGTCCTCCAGGCTGAAGTCGGCGCTCCGCATCTTCTGCTGGAGCCGGGCCGCCTCCTCAGCGTCGAAGGCGGCCTGCGCCTTCTCGATAAGGGTCATCATGTCGCCCATGCCCAGGATGCGGTCGGCCATCCGGTCAGGATGGAACGGCTCAAGGGCGTCGAGTTTTTCCCCAATGCCGGCGAACTTGATGGGGCAGCCGGTGACGGCGCGGACCGAGAGCGCCGCGCCGCCGCGGGTGTCGCCGTCCAGCTTGGTTAAGACCACGCCGTCCAATCCGAGGCGCTGGTGGAAGCTTTCGGCCACCGTCACGGCGTCCTGGCCGGTCATCGCATCGACCACGAGCAGGATCTCGTGCGGCTTGACGCGCTGCTTGATCTGCTCGAGTTCCTGCATCAGCTCTTCGTTGATGTGCAGACGCCCGGCGGTGTCGACAATCACAAAGTCGAAGCCGCCCTTCCGCGCGCTCTCCATGGCCGCCTCGGCGATAGCCGGCGCGCTGTCGCTGCCCAGCGTGAATACCGGAACGTCGAGCTGGCTCCCGAGCACCTGCAGTTGCTTGATGGCGGCAGGCCGGTAGATGTCGCAGGCCACCAGCAGGCTGCGCCGCCCCTGTTTCTTAAGCAGGTTGGCCAGCTTGGCGCAGGTGGTCGTCTTGCCGGAACCCTGCAGCCCCACCAGCATTACCACCGTCGGGGGCTTGGGCGCCGCGTTGAGGCGCGCGTTCTGGCCGCCCATAAGGCGGGCCAGCTCGTCGTGGACGATCTTAATCACGTGCTGGGCCGGCGTCAGGCTGGACATGACGTCCTGGCCGATAGCCTGCTGGCGTACGGTGTTGACGAAATCCTTAACAACCTTGAAGTTTACGTCGGCCTCGAGCAAGGCCACGCGGACCTCCCGCAAGGCCTCGTTGACGTCGGCCTCGGTCAGCTTGCCTTTATCTTTTAATTTCTTAAAGGCACCCTGCAGTCGATCCGCCAGGCTGGCAAATACCAAAGGCACCTCACCTCGCTTAATCTTCTCTGAGCACTTCCTCCAAAATCTCGCGCACCCGGACAGACTGTTCTTCATTGCTCCCTGCCAGCAGATCCAGCGCCTTTCCGAGGGCGGCCCGCCGTTCGAGGTGCCGAGCGACGAGACCGAGCTTCTGCTCGTACTCCTCCAAAATCTCGCCCGACCGCCGCAGGATGTCGTGCACGGCCTGGCGGGTGACCCCGAATTGCCCGGCGATCTCCCCCAACGAAAGGTCGTGCTCGTAATAGAGCTCAAACACCGCCTGTTGCCGGTCGGTCAGCAGGGGCCCGTAAAAATCATATAAAAGGCTGATGCGTACTCTTTCGTTCAACATTGTTTATCAAGCAATTTTACTTTACAGGCTGATTTTATGCAATCCGATCCAGACTGTCAAGCTTTTGGTTCGCCGCCGGAGGAAGGATGGAACAGGTCAAGCCGCGAAACGCATGGCGAAACAGTTTGCCGTGTGGCGGCTGAAGAGTTAGAATATGCTTATAATTCCAAAAGCCGTAGATTGATCGGCCTGTCAATACAGGTGCATTGAGCATTACGGAGGTATCGTCCATGCAGCTGATCAGACTGGAACAAGCCCTGCAACTGAGCAGGAACGAGGTAATCGAGAAGTCGAAGGCCTATCTTAGCGGTTCGATGGCCGCCACCGAGGCGGCCTTGCGGTTCGACCGCCAGTACGTCCGCGCCGAGGGCTGCGTTCTTTACGACGTCCAGGGCAATGAATACCTTGACTTTGTCGGCGGCTACGGTTCGGTGAGCCTGGGGCACAACCACCCCCGGCTCCTGGATGCCGTCAGGCGTGTCGAGCAGTATCCCAAGATCATGCAGACGGCCATGCAACATCTCCCGGCCGCCCTGGCGGATAACCTGGCCAGGGTCACCCCCGGAAACCTCTGCCGCACTTTCTTCTGCAACAGCGGGGCGGAGGCCGTCGAGGGTGCCCTCAAGCTGGCCCGGGCCGTGACGGGCCGCCCCAAGTTCGTCTACTGCCACGGGGCGTTTCACGGCAAGACCTTCGGGGCCCTCTCCGTAATGGGGCGGACAAAGTACCGCGAGCCCTTCGAGCCCCTCCTTCAGCCGACCGCCGCCATACCCTACGGTGATCTTGCCGCCCTGGAAAAGGAACTCGCCGGCGGCAACGTCGCCGCCTTCATCGTCGAACCCATTCAGGGGGAGGCCGGCGTCATCGTCCCTCCGCCCGGCTTCCTGGCCGGAGCCCGCGAGCTCTGCACTAAACACGGTGCGCTGCTGATCGCGGACGAGGTGCAGACCGGCCTGGGACGGACCGGCAAGATGTTCGCCTGCGAGTGGGAGGACGTCGTTCCCGACGTCCTTTGCCTGGCCAAGGCCCTGGGCGGCGGCATGGTGGCCGCCGGCGCCTACGTCACTCTCGACCAGCACTGGCGCAAGGCTTACGGTTCCCTGGACAGGGCCATCATGCACAGCTCTACCTTCGGCGGCTACTGGGGCAACGCCATCGCCTGCGCGGTAGGGATAACCACCCTCGAGATCATCCAGGACGAAAAACTGATTGAACAGGCCCGCGAAAAGGGCGAGTACTTCCTTGCGCGGTTGCGCGCGCTCAAAGAAAAGTACCAGGTGATCAAGGACGTGCGCGGCCGCGGGCTTTTAATCGGGCTCGAACTGAGCGACAAGGGCACCGGCCTGGTGAACAAGCTCTCCTTCGGGGTGCTCGACAAGCTTGCGGAGGAATACATGGCTACCCTGCTGGCCGTGGAACTCATCAACAGACACCGCATCGCCACAGTGTACACCCTGAATAACCCCAGCGTGATCCGCCTCGAACCGCCGCTTACGGTCACCAAGGAGCAGATCGACCGCACGGTGGACGCCATCGAGGACGTCCTGTCCCGCAGCAAGAGCTTCCTCGGGCTAGCCGCCAAAGGCCTGGGGGCGGTCTTTAGCCGCCGGTAATGTCAAAAAGCAGCCGTCCATCCCGGCGCCCGCTTTACTTTTGTTACCAGACTTGAAAAATCCCGCACTTGAGGTAATAGGTCTCGGGGGTTGAAAGCAGCATCGGGTGGTCCTTGGCCTGCCTGCGGAACTCGACGAGGCGCAACTGCCGCCCGGTGTCTCGGGCGGCCTCAGCGACAACGGCGGTAAACAGGTCTTCGGTTACGTGGTAGGAACAGGAACAGGTGACGAGAAACCCTCCCGGCGGGATGAGCTTCAGGCCCCGCAGGTTGATCTCCTTGTAACCGCGCAGGGCGCCCTCGACGGCGCTTTTTGACTTGGTGAAAGACGGGGGGTCGAGAATCACTACGTCGAACCGCTCCCCTTCGGCGGCGAGGTCGCGCAAGACGTCGAAGCCGTTCCCTTCCCGGAAAGCCATGCGTTCCTCGACGTTGTTGATCCGCCCGTGTTCCCTGGCCAGGGCCAGGGCGCCGGCGGAAACGTCCACGCAGACTACTTCCCGGGCCCCGGCCACGGCGGCGTTGACGGCGAACCCCCCGGCATAGCAGAAGCAGTCGAGTACGCGGGCGCCCTTGACCAGGCTGCGGACAGCCAGGCGGTTCTCGCGCTGGTCCAAGAAAAAGCCCGTTTTCTGCCCGTCCTCGATGTCGATGACCAGTTTGATGCCGTTCTCCTCCACGACAACAGGCTTTTCCAGCGTGCCCCGCAGCAGGCCTTTGACCTGCTCCAGCCCCTCGAGGCCCCGGACGCTGACGTCGTTGCGCTCGTAGATCCCCTTCGGCCGGAGAAGCTCTTCCAGCAGATCCGCCAGAAGGTCCTGGCGGCGGGCGATGCCCAGCGCCAGCGTTTGCACGACCAGGTAGTCCCCGTAACGGTCGACAATCAGCCCGGGAAGAAAGTCGGCCTCCGCGTTCACCAGGCGGTAGGCCGTGGTGTCATGCACGAACATCTCCCGGTAGGCGACGGCCGTTTCCAGCAGCCTGCGGAAAAAGGCCCTGTCCACCTTTTCGTCCTTGAGCCGGGTAAGGATGCGGACAAAAATCTGCGAGGCGGGATTGGCGTAGCCGCGCCCGACGAAACGGCCCCGGTCGTCGAGCACGTCGACGATGGCGCCGGGCTCCAGGTCCCCGGGGATCCCGGTCACCTCGGTCCGGTAGACCCAGGGGTGGCCAGCCAGGACCCGGTGCGGCCGGCCGCCGGTCAGTCTGACTTCCTGCATGAAACTCCTCCTCGCTGGGTGAGCCTTTATGAATGGTATTATGCCCTTGGCCCGGAATAAAACAGGCCCCCACAGGTCCTATAACAGACACGTGGAGGCCGGCTTTACAGTAGCACCATCCAGGTGCCGCTACCCGCATCACCCGCCGCCCCTGATCACGCGCAGGAGAATGATAACAGCGACGCCTATGCCGATGATGTACAGGAGATCGTTTTCGCCCATCGTATCGCCCCCTCTGCTAAGCTTACCTCAAGCCTGCGCGCGGCGCAATCGAGGCGCGATAACTAAGACGCGTCTTCCGCAACGGCCCTGACGAGACGACGGGCGCACTGCCCCGCCTGCTCGATGACGGCACCCTCGTCCACGGTCAGAATCCGGCGGTCGCGCATCACCACTCGCCCGTCGATGATCACGGTATGGGCGTCGCCGGCATGGGCGGCGTAAACGAAGTGGGCGAAGACGTCGTGCTGCGGAGCAAGGTGCGCGGCGCTCCAGTCCCAGAGGACGACGTCGGCCTTCTTGCCTGGCTCCAGGGTGCCGATCTCCTTTTCCAGGTGCAGCGCCCGCGCTCCGCCCAGGGTGGCCATCGCCGCCGCCTGGGGCGCGGGAAGAACAGTGGGGTCTTCGAGAGCGACCTTTTGCAGGAAGGAGGCGGTGCGCATCTCTTCCACCATGTCCAGGTCGTTGTTGCTCGAAGCCCCGTCCGTGCCGATCCCGACGCGCGCGCCGGCAGCGAGCAGACGGGCGACGGGAGCGATACCGCTGGCCAGTTTCATATTGCTCTGGGGGTTGTGGGCGATACCGACCTGATGCGAAACCAGCACCTCGATGTCCCGCTCGCCCAGGTGGACGCAGTGTGCGGCCAGCACCGGGACTTCGAACAATCCTGTTTCCGCGAGGTGGACGGTGGGCGATTTGCCGAACCGCCCGGCGATCTCCCCGGCTTCAGCCCTGGTTTCGGCCAGGTGGATGTGGACGCCCACGCCGAGTTCCTCCGCCTTCGCTGTAACCTTCCGCAAGTAGTCGGGGGGGCAGGTGTACGGCGCGTGCGGACCCAGCATGGCCGTAATCCTGCCGCCGGCCGCGTTGTGCCATTCACGGACGAAAGCAATGTTTTCTTCCAGGGCATCCGCTCCGTTGGGCGCGACGCCGATCAGCCCCCGGGCCAGGGAGGCGCGCATGCCGGTCTCCTCGACGGCCCTGGCCACCTGGTCCATATAGAAATACATGTCGGCGAACGTCGTAGTGCCGGAGCGGATCATCTCTACGCAGGCCAGCAGCGTCCCCCAGTAGATATCCTCGGCGACAAGCTTGGCCTCGATGGGCCAGATTTTTTCATTGAGCCAGGGCATCAACGGCATATCGTCGGCGTAACCGCGCAAG
This sequence comes from Desulfosceptrum tomskiensis, assembly GCF_049818055.1. Lineage (GTDB taxonomy): Bacteria > Bacillota > Desulfotomaculia > Desulfotomaculales > JASEER01 > JBFLVT01. The sequence goes on along the minus strand of NZ_CP187479.1, from coordinate 513,621 downwards.
AGGACCATGGCCGCGTGGGTGTGGCAGTTGACCAGCCCGGGAGTGGCGACCATCCCCCGCGCGTCGATGACCTCGTCGGCGAAGAAGTTTTCGGATACGGGGCCCTGCCGGTCCACGAACGCGATTTTCCCGTCTTCAATCCCGATTACGCCGTTTTCAATAACCTCCGCCCCGGTCATGGGCAGGACGGTCATCCCTTGCAGCAGCAGTCTCATCAGCTTTCTCCCCCTGATCTCTGCCCGTAGGCCTTTACAAAAAAAGAGCGCAGGGCCCGCACGTCAGCGTCGCTCAGCACCCCGGGTTTCCCGGCCTGCCGGGCCAGCAGGTAGACCTTGGCGCCCTTTTCCACCGTCAGGCAGGCCTGCAGGGCTTCATCGAGGCTCCGGCCGACGCCGACAACCCCGTGATTGGCCAGGAGAACGGCGTTGACCCTTCCCAGGGCTTGCACGGCCGCGAAGGCCAGTTCGTGCGTGCCCGCCATGGCGTAGCCGGCCACCCGCACCGTTCCCCCGATCACCTGGGCCAGTTCCTCAAGAATGACGGGAAGCTCCACCCCGGCCACGGCGAGGGCGGCGGCATACATCGAATGAGTATGCACCACGGCCCGGACGTCGTCGCGGGCGCGGTATATTTCCAGGTGCAGGGCCAACTCCGTCGACGGCTTCAGCGCGCCGTCCAGAATCCGCCCGTCCAGGTCGACCACGACCATGTCCCCCGGGTTAAAGCGGTCGTAGCCCAGCCCGCTGGGGGTGACGACCACCGCGCCCTCTTCAGGCACGTACACCGAAAGGTTGCCCCACGTCCCGGTCACCAGGCCCGCCCCGGCCACCTGGCGCCCGACCCTGGCCAGGTCTTCCCTGGCTTTCTGTATCGCCGGGCCCAACGGCCTTACTCCTCCCCGGCCGTACCGGAAAGGTACTCGACCTGTTCCTCGGACAGCCGGTCGATGGCGATGCCCATCGAGGTCAGTTTCAATTCGGCCACCCGCCGGTCCAGTTCGGGAGGAACGGTATAAACCCGCGCTTCGAGTTCACGCGCGTGCTCCCGCATATACCTGGCGGACAGGGCCTGGAGGGCGAAGGACATATCCATGATTTCCGCGGGATGCCCGTCGCCCGCCGCGAGATTGACCAGCCGCCCTTCGGCCAGGAGGTAAAGCCGGCGCCCGTCAGCCAGGAGGAATTCCTCGATGTTCCGCCGCACCGTCCTCCGGGTTACGCTCAATTCAGCAAGGTCCGGCTGTGAAATTTCGACGTTGAAATGCCCGGCGTTGGCAAGAACGGCCTTGTCCTTCATGACCATGAAATGGTCGTGGCGCAAAACGTCCCTGCAGCCGGTAACCGTGATGAAGATGTCGCCTTCCTTGGCCGCCTCGAGGCTCGGCATCACCCGGTAGCCGTCCATTACCGCCTCGATAGCCCGGACGGGATTGACCTCGCAGACGATGACGTTAGCCCCCAGACCCTTGGCGCGCATGGCCACCCCCCGTCCGCACCAGCCGTAGCCCAGCACCACGACGGTCTTACCGGCGACCAGCAGGTTAGTGGTCCTCAGGATGCCCGACCACACGGACTCCCCGGTGCCGTAGCGGTTGTCAAAAAGATACTTGCAGTGGGCGTCGTTGACGGCCAGCATCGGAAAGGCCAGCCGTTTCTCGCGCTCGAGAGCGCGAAGGCGGAGCACGCCGGTGGTCGTCTCCTCGCAGCCGCCCCATACCCCCGGAGCAAGGTCCCGGCGGGCACCGTGAAGCATGGCCGCCAGGTCGCCCCCGTCGTCGATGACGATCTGCGGGCCGAAGGAAAGGGTGCGCTCGATGTGCCGGTTATACTCCTCGGGTGAAGCGTCGTACCACGCGTAGACGCTGATCCCCGCTTTCACCAGGGCGGCCGCGACGTCGTCCTGCGTGGAAAGAGGGTTCGAACCCGTCACGGCCATGACGGCGCCCCCCGCTTGCAACACTTCGGCCAGGTAAGCCGTTTTGGCCTCCAGATGGATGCTCAAGGCCACCTTGACTCCTTCAAGCGGCCGGTCCCGCTCAAATTCGGCGCGGATAGCGTTAAGGACGGGCATGTGGTTCTTCACCCAGTCGATCTTCATCCGGCCCTCGGGGGCGAGTTCCGGGTCGCGAATCTCGTAATCCACGGTGTCCCTCCTGTCCATTCGTCGTCGGTCGTCAGGCAGCAGCCCGACTCCGACGACCGCCTGCTGCTAACCGAATCGGGCCAGCCCTTCCTTGAAGGGTGGGTGGACGACGCCCGCATCGGTGATGATCGCCGTAATCAGCCGGTGGGGGGTAACGTCAAACGCCGGGTTCCACACCCTGACGCCCTCCGGCGCCACGCGCCGCCCCCTGAAGTAAGTCACCTCTTCCTCCGCTCTCTCCTCGATAGGAATGGCCTCCCCGCTTTCGAGGCGGAAGTCCACCGTCGAAAGGGGAGCGGCCACATAGAAAGGAATGCCGTGAGCGTGGGCCAGGACGGCCAGGCCGTAAGTGCCGATTTTATTGGCCGTGTCCCCGTTGGCCGCGATGCGGTCGGCACCCACGATGACGAGATCGACGCCTTCCCTGTTCATCAGGTAACCGGCCATGCTGTCCGTAATCAGCACGACGTCAATGCCGTCCTTCATCAGTTCAAAAGTGGTAAGGCGCGCTCCTTGCAGGAACGGCCGCGTTTCGTCGGCAAAGACGGTAATCTTCTTGCCGGCCTGCCTGGCGGCCCTGATCACCCCGAGGGCCGTCCCGTAACCGGCGGTGGCCAGAGCGCCCGCGTTGCAGTGCGTCAAAATCCGCGCCTCGTCCGGGACGAGCTCCTGCCCGTACATGCCAATGCGTTCGTTGCAGGTTACGTCTTCCCTGAATATCGCCTCGGCTTCCGCCAGGAGGGCTCCGGCCATTTCCTGCGGGGAGCCGGTATAAGCCCTGGCTTTCTCCAGCATCCGTTCAACCGCCCACCGCAGGTTGACGGCTGTCGGACGCGTGGCCAGCAGTTCCTCGCCAGCCCGTTTAAGAGCCGCCGTCTGCTCGTCCCTGTCGGCGCTTTCGTTCGCCAGGACGGCAAGCGCCATGCCGTAAGCGGCGGCGGCCCCGATCGCCGGGGCTCCCCTGACCTTCATATCCCGGATGCACCCGGCCACATCCTGGTAGGTTGCACAGGTCTCGTAGGTCACTTCCTCCGGCAGCCTGGTCTGGTCCAGCAGGAAGAGCTTGCCGTCCTTAAAGTACATGGTTTCCATAAAAGGCACACTCCTTGCGGGCGTCAACGTTTGCCGACCGGGCCCCCGCTCACGGCCCAGCGGCAAGCGCAGGCGCGCTCGGGGTCGATGGCCATCACGGCGTACATGATCAGCTTGCGCAAGTTTTCCGCGTTAATCTCCATCACCTCGACGACCTCGCGGTGGGTCAGGCGGGCCGGGGAGATCCCGGCTGCGAAATTCGTGACCATGGCTATCGTCGCGTAGCAAATCTCGGCTTCCCGCGCCAAGACGACTTCGGGCACCCCGGTCATCCCGACCAGGTCGCCGCCAAGCTGGCGGATCATGTTGATCTCGGCGGGGGTCTCGAAGCGCGGCCCTTCGCTGCAAGCGTACGTGCCTCCAGAGTGTGCCGAAAGCCTCAGCGTCCACGCCGAACGGGCCAGCACGTCCCTCAACTCGGGGCAGTAGGGCTCGGTCAGGTCGACGTGGACCACGCCGTCCTCCCCGCCTTCAAAAAAGGTCTGGGGCCGGGATTTCGTAAAGTCCAGGAACTGGTCCACGAAAACCATGTCGCCCGGCTTCATCGCCGGGTTCAGCGAGCCGACGGCGGCAGTGGCGAGGATGCACTGCACGCCCAGCTTCTTCAGGGCCATGATATTGGCGCGGTAGTTGACCAGGTGAGGCGGCACGGTGTGCCCGCTGCCGTGCCGGGCCAGGAAAGCCACCTCGCGGTCCTTGAACCTGCCGACCTTCAAGGTCACGTCACCGTATTTCGTCTGGACCGTCTGGTCGCGGACGTCACTCAGAATATCGGGGCTGTAAACCCCGGTTCCCCCGATCACAGCGATGTGCACCGGCACCTTGGCGTCCTCCTTCTGCAAGTTAACGTTAGGGTGTTTTAAGCTACCTGCTAGTATTCGTTTCTTTACCCTATATTTCCTCCCAAAACAGCATTCACTAAACGAAGGCGAGGTGCCCGTTTAAGTCCGGCGAGGACGTCCAATTCGGTCGCCGGTAAGCGGTCGTCGGTCGTCGGGATAGTAGGGATTCGCGACAGCGAATCCATAACTACGACTACCGAAAAGGCAGGCTAAAAGCCCGCCCCGTTGCAACGAACCATATAATGATAAGAGTGACAAAATACTTATCCGAGGAGCCCTTCAACAAACTCCCCGGGATCGAAAGGCTCCAGGTCCTCGATGCCCTCACCGACCCCGACGAGCTTAACCGGGATGTCCAGCACCTGTTTGATGGCCACGACGATGCCGCCTTTGGCCGTCCCGTCCAGCTTCGTAAGCACGACCCCCGTAACTCCCACGGCCTGTTTGAACATCTCGGCCTGGGTAATGGCATTGTGTCCCGTCGTTGCGTCAAGGACCAACAGGACCTCGTGCGGCGCGCCGGGGACCTCCCGCCCGATCACGCGGAAGACCTTCTTAAGCTCCTCCATCAGGTTGGACTTGGTGTGCAGGCGCCCGGCCGTATCGACGATTACAACGTCGTATTTCCGGGCCCGCGCGGCTTGGATAGCGTCAAAGACCACGGCGGCGGGGTCGGAGCCCTCGCGATGCTTGATGACCTCGCAGCCCGCTCGCTGTCCCCAGACTTCGAGCTGCTCGATGGCCGCCGCCCGGAACGTGTCGCCGGCAGCAAGCAGGACCTTCTTGCCCCTCTTCTTGAGTAAGTATGCCAGCTTGCCGATCGTGGTGGTCTTGCCGGTCCCGTTCACGCCCACTACCATAATCACCGCCGGGGGAGGCGCCTCGACATTCAGCTCGGCTACGCCGTCCCCGGCAAAAAGCTCGGCGATCTTCTCCCTAAGGAGCGGGCGCAGCTTTGTCGGGTCGTCGGACCGGCACTCTTTCATAGCCTCGCGCAGTTTTTCCACCAAGGCCATCGAGGTCGAGACACCCACGTCGGACTGGATGAGGACGTCCTCCAGGTCCTCATACAGGTACTCATCCACCGTCGTTTTCCCGTAGATGACGCCCTCCACCTTCTCGGAGATGGCCTCGCGCGTCTTGGTCAGGCTCTGCTTCAGTTTGCTGAAAAAACCCATGCCGTCCTCCATAAAAAAGGGACTGCCCGCGCTCCCGCGAGAGCGCATCGCGTCCCTGTAGGCTGTTTTTAATGATGCTGCTCGTTTTCAAATCGCCTCAGTGCTTCTCTGGCCGCGTATTGCTCCGCTTCCTTCTTGGTCCTTCCCGTCCCTTCCCCCAGGATCTGCCCGCGATAGACGACGCCGGCCGTAAACAGCTTGTTGTGATCCGGGCCTTCCTCCCGCATGATCAGGTAGCGGATCGGCTCCGGCGAGCGCCGCTGCAGGAGTTCCTGCAGGCGCGTCTTGTAGTCCGGATCGCGTCTCCCGCGGAGAACCTCCTCCACCAGCGGCCCCAGGTGGGCCACGACGAACCGCCGCGCGGCTTCGAGCCCCTGGTCCAGGTAAAGCGAGCCCAGAACAGCCTCAAAAGTGTCGGCGAGAACGGAAGGGCGTTCCCGCCCGCCCGAAATTTCCTCCCCGCGCCCCATGCGCAAGGCCGCGCCCAGGCCGAGAGCACGCGCCACCGAAGCAAGCGCGGGCTCGCATACCACGGTGGCCCGGATCTTGGTCAATTCGCCTTCGTTACTGTGGGGGAGCAGCGTAAAAAGATAGTCACTGATAAGTATTTCCAGCACCGCGTCCCCAAGGAATTCGAGGCGCTGGTTATTTTTGGCCTCGGGATGTTCGAATGAATAAGAGCTGTGCGTAAGAGCTTCACGCAAAAGTTCCTCGTTATCCCATCTTACACCGATACCGGCCTGAAGTTCGTCCAGGCTGACCGGCGGCGTCATTCACCTTCACCGTCCCTCGTACCGCCTCAGGGCAAGGGTGGCGTTATGCCCGCCAAAACCGAAGGCGTTGGAAAGGGCCACTCTCACTTTAGCCTTACGGGCTTTGTTCGGAACGAAGTCAAGGTCGCATTCCGGGTCGGGCTGCTCGTAGTTAATGGTCGGTGGAATCACCTCGTGGGCGATCGCCAGGGCACAGGCCGCAGCCTCAATCCCCCCTGCCGCCCCCAAAAGATGGCCCGTCATCGACTTGGACGAACTGACCGCCACCTTCGTCGCAGCGGGTCCAAGAGCCCGTTTGATCGCCTTGACCTCAGCCACGTCCCCCAGCGGGGTCGAAGTCCCGTGGGCGTTGATGTAATCCACCTCGTCCGGCGTTATGCCGGCATCGGTCATGGCCTTGACCATCGAGTACGCAGCGCCCGTCCCTTCCGGGTCGGGAGCGGTGATGTGGTAGGCATCGCAAGTGGAGCCGTAGCCGCAAATCTCGGCGTAGATACGCGCTCCCCGCTTCAGCGCATGCTCCTCGGTCTCCACGACAAGGACAGCACTCCCCTCAGCCATTACGAAGCCGTCCCGCTCGGCATCGAACGGCCGGCTTGCTCTTTCCGGCTCGTCGTTGCGCGTGGAAAGCGCCTTCATCGCGCAAAAACCCGCTAGCGCCAGCGGGGTAATGGCCGCCTCCGTCCCGCCGGTGATCATAACGTCGGCCTCGCCGCGCCGGAGAATCTGGCAGGCGTCGCCGATGGCGTTGTTGCTCGACGCACAGGCGGTGACCACGGTAGCGTTGGGACCGCAGAGACGGTAAGTCAAGGCGATCTGCGCCGCGGCCATATTGCCGATCATCATCGGGACAAAGAGAGGAGAAACCCGGTCCGGTCCGCGCTCGAACAGGATCCTGGCTTGTTCTTCCAGAGTCCGCATCCCGCCGATACCGGAACCCAAAATAACGCCCACGCGGTCGCGCTGCAGGCCGTCAAGTTCGAGCCCGGCGTCTTCGATTGCCAAACCCGTCGCAGCCACGGCGAATTGCGTGTAGCGGTCCATGCGGCGGGCTTCCTTCTTGTCGATAAACTGTACGGGATCGAAATCGGGTACCTCACCGGCTATCCGGGTGCGGAAACTCGACGCGTCGAACTGCGTGATTCTCCTGATCCCCGATTTTCCGGCTACCAGGGCCTCCCAGAAGGTTTTGACACCCAGCCCCAGAGGGGAGATCACACCCAAACCGGTTATTACTGTCCGTACCCGCAAAACCACACCTCCCAGGGGGCGAAAGACTGTTACTGACGATCCTGAATATACTTAACGGCGTCTCCAACAGTCCGGATCTTCTCAGCCTCATCGTCAGGGATTTCGGTATCAAAGGCCTCCTCAAAAGCCATTACCAGTTCCACCAGGTCCAGCGAGTCCGCCCCTAGATCATCCACGAAAGCAGCTTCGGGAGTCACCTCATCCTCTTCAACGCCAAGCTGCTCGACGATGATCTCTTTGACCTTGTCAAATGTGTTCATCCCTACTTTCACCCCCTTCCTGAAAAAGATCGGAGAAGGCATGCAAAACAATGGTATAAAGACAAGGTTTACACACAATTTGACCGCCGGGCCGGGATTCTAAACGGCCATGCCCCCGTCCACGGCGATGACCTGGCCGGTAATATAACTTGCGGCGTCCGAAGCAAGGAAGGCCACCAGGGCGGCTACTTCCTCGGGCTGGCCGAACCGGCCGAGCGGGATTTCGCCGAGCATCTTCTCTTTTGCCTCTTTAGGAAGCACGTCGGTCATCTCCGTCACGATAAACCCCGGAGCCACGGCATTGACCGTGATATTACGCGAACCGAGCTCCTTGGCCAGCGACTTGGTCAGGCCCAGCAATCCCGCTTTGGCGGCGGCGTAATTCGCCTGGCCGGCGTTACCCCTGAGGCCGATCACGGAACTGATGTTGATGATGCGTCCGGCCCTGGCCTTCAGGAGCGGCTTTAAACAGCTCTTGGACAGGTTGAAGGCTCCCTTGAGGTTGACCGACAAAACCCGGTCCCAGTCATCCTCCTTCATACGCAGGACCAAGTTGTCGCGGGTTATGCCCGCGTTATTCACCACGATGTCGAGGCGCCCCAGTTCCTTCAGGCACCGCTCCACCATCTCCGCCGCCTGGGCCGCGTCGGAAACGTCGGCACGGTAGGCCATCGAGCGGCGTCCCAGAAGGCCGATAGCCGTTACGACCTCTTCGGCGGCTGCAGCGTTGCTGACGTAATTTACGACGACATCGGCGCCCTGGCGCGCCAGCTCCAAGGCGATGGCACGGCCAATGCCGCGCGATGCGCCCGTAACAATGGCAACTCTGCCGCTAAGCAACATTTTAGACAACCTCCTGTAACCGCGCAACTGATTTCTCCAGGCTATCCAGATCCTCCACGTTGAGGAGGATAATATCGCGGTTGGCGATCTTTTTGACAAGCCCGCAAAGGACTTTCCCCGGGCCGACCTCGATAAAGGCGTCCATCCCGTTGTCCAGGAGCCGCTGGATGCAATCCGTCCACCGCACGGGGCTGTATATCTGGCGCACCAGGGCGGCCCGTACCTGGTTGGCATCCTGCAACAGGGAGGCGTTGACGTTGGCCACGACGGGGATGCCCGGGGTACTAATCTCCACACTTTCCAGCACCTGAGCCAGACGCTCTCCCGCCCCCCGCATCAAGGACGAATGGAAAGGCCCGCTTACGGCCAGGAGCACCGACCGCTTCGCACCGGCCTGTTTGGCCAGCTTGACCGCCTGCTCCAGCGCCGGCGTTTCGCCCGCCAGGACAATCTGGCCCGGGCAATTGAAGTTGGCCATTTCAATCAAACCAAAGGCCGCAGCCTCGCGCCTGACTTCTTCAAGGCGCTGCTCGTCGAGGCCGAGAACGGCCATCATCCCCCCGGTGCCAAGCGGCACGGCATCCTGCATCAACTGCCCGCGCAGGCGCACCAGCGGCACAGCGTCACTGAAACGTATGGCCCCGGCGGCAACCAGGGCGCTGTACTCGCCCAGGCTGTGGCCGGCGACGGCGTCAGGGCGGATGCCTCTTGCCAAAAGGACGCGATAACAGGCGATGCTCGTCGTTAATACGGCCGGCTGGGTATTGACCGTTTTCTGCAATTCCTCTTTGGGACCGTTGAAGCAAAGATCGCCGAGCGCCATGCCCAATACGCGATCAGCTTCGTCAAAGGTATCCCGAGCCACCGGCAAGGTTTTGTAGAGGTCGGCTCCCATCCCGACATACTGAGATCCCTGGCCGGGAAAGAGAAAGGCAATCCTCATCGCCCTTCTCCTGCCATACCGCCAAGGCGGCGCATAACCTCAACCGCCCCGGCCATCAGCTCTTCGATGATTAATTTAGCCGGCTTGATCTCGGATACCAGGCCGGCGATCTGCCCGGCCATGACCGAACCGTACTCTGTATCGCCCTCGACCATCGCGGCGCGCAGGCGCCCGATGCCCAGTTTTTCAAACTCCTCGACGGGCCTGCAGCGCGCTTCCAGCTCTTCAAACTGGCGCGTCAGCTTGTTCTTTATGCAGCGAACCGGGTGCCCCGTCGGGCGTCCGGTAACCACGGTGTCGCGGTCTTTGGCCTTTAAAATAGCTTCCTTTACCCTGGCATGCACCGTGCACTCCTCGGCGCAGACAAAACGCGTGCCCATCTGTACGCCGGAGGCCCCCAAGGCCAGCGCGGCCGCCACCCCGCGGCCGTCGCCGATACCCCCGGCCGCGATGACGGGCACCTTAACGGCGTCAACCACCTGGGGAACCAGGACCATTGTGGTCAGCTCCCCGATGTGCCCCCCGGACTCCATACCTTCGGCGATAACGGCGTCGACCTTTGCCCGTTCAAGCCTTTTCGCCAGGGCCACCGACGGTACCACGGGGATAACCTTCGTCCCCCTGGCCTGCAGGGCCGGCACGTATTTGCCGGGATTTCCCGCACCCGTCGTGACCACGGCCACGCCCTCTTCCAGGATGACTTTCATAACTTCCTCGACAAAGGGCGAAAGGAGCATGACGTTAACACCGAAAGGCTTGTCCGTGTACTCCTTGGCCTTCCTGATCTGGTCGCGCACGAAATCCGGAGGGGCGTGACCCGTTCCGATAATGCCGAGACCGCCCGCTTCGGAAACCGCGCTGGCCAACCTGGCGTCGGAAACCCACGCCATACCTCCCTGCAGCACGGGGTACTCTATGCCCAGCAGATCACATAGCTTTGTACGGATCATCGGTCAACCTCCCAATCTTTTATAGCCCACATATGCAGTTGCGGGCAACGCCTATTTCCCGTTCCATTCTAGGACCGCCGCGGCCCATGTCAGGCCCGCGCCGAAGGCGACCAGAACGATGCGGTCGCCCTTTTTGACCCGGCCCGTCAGCACGGCCTCTTCCAGGGCGAGCGGAATGGAAGCCGCCGAGGTATTGCCGTAACGGTCCACGTTGACCAGGATTTTATCAGATGAAAGCTGCAGGCGCTTAGCGGCGGCATCGATAATACGCACGTTGGCCTGGTGGGGGATCATGAGATCGATATCCTCTTCCCTCAGGCCGGCCAGGGCCAGCACCTCACTGGTAACTTCGGGAATAACCCGTACCGCAAACTTAAATACTTCCCTGCCGTTCATCTGCAGGTAGTGCAATCCCCGAGCGACCGTCTCGGCCGACGTCGGGGTCCTTGAACCCCCCGCCTTCAGGTCGAGCAGGGCCCCGCCGGAACCGTCGGCCCCCAATCGCGTGGCCAGGATGCCGCCCTTCTCGACCGGGCCGACGACCGCCGCCCCGGCGCCGTCGCCAAACAGCACGCAGGTCGTGCGGTCCTTCCAGTTGGTGATCCGTGACAGCGTCTCGGCGCCCACCACCAGCACGCGGTCGTAAACACCGGTACTGACAAACTGGTTAGCGACACTGAGGGCGTAAATGAATCCGGAACATCCTGCCGCCAGGTCAAAAGCACCGGCGCGCGCGGCGCCGAGCCGGTCCTGGAGCAGGCAAGCCGTGGCCGGGAAAATGGTATCGGGGGTGGCTGTGGCCACAATAATCAGATCCAGTTCGGCGGCGTCAACTCCGGCGTCGGCCAGCGCCCTTTCCGAGGCCCGGACGCCGAGGTCCGACGTGGCTTCGTAGGGGGCGGCGATGTGCCGCTGCCGGATGCCCGTGCGTTCCCTGATCCACTCATCGCTGGTATCCACCAGCTTTTCCAGGTCGTGGTTCGTTAAGACCCGCTCGGGGACGTAAGTACCGAGACCTATGATACCCGCTCTGCGGAGTTCAGGCATTAACCGTTCGTGCCCCTTTCTTGCTCACCTCGGCGATCCCGGAAGTAATGGAGTCCACCAGGCCGCCTTTCACGGCATCCCGGGCCACTCTGACCGCGTTCATGACGGCCCGGGCTCTTGAACTGCCGTGGGCGACCACGCTGACTCCGTTTACCCCCAGGAGGGGCACCCCTCCGTACTCGTTATAATCAAACTTCTTGCGCATCTCCTTGAGCGTCGCCAAAGCGGCCAGGGCGGACAGCTTGGACAGGACGCTCTTCTCGACCTGCCGCTTGATGAAGCGTTCCATAAACATCGACAGGCCTTCACCGGTCTTGAGGATGATGTTGCCGACAAACCCGTCGCAGACAACAACGTCGATGCCGCCATGGAAAAGGTCCCTGCCCTCGACGTTGCCGATGAAGTTCAACGGGGCCGCTTCCAACAGCGCGTACGCTCCCTGAACCAGCTCGTTGCCCTTGGTGCGCTCCTCGCCGATATTCAGCAAGCCGATCCTCGGGTTTGCCAGACCCAGCACCTTCTCCGCGTATACGGCTCCCATCACGGCAAACTCCAGCAGGTGATGAGGCTTGCAGTCCACGTTGGCGCCCACGTCAAGGATAACCGTCTGGGCCCGGTCGTTGGGGAAGAGGGAAACGAGGGCAGGCCGATCGATACCCTTCACCCGGCCGAGTCCGAAAAGAGAGGCGGCCATCGCCCCGCCGGTATTGCCGGCGGAAACGACGGCATCGGCTTTGCCTTCACGCACGAGTTGGACGGCGCGGACGATGGAGGCGTCCTTCTTGCGCCGTACAGCCTGGGCGGGATGGTCGGTCATTTCGATGATTTGCGTGGCGTTGACGATTTCTATTCCGGCACTTGCGGTCAATTGCTGTCGGATCTTGGCTTCATCCCCAACCAGGACCACTTCGACGCCGAGTTCCTGGACTGCTCTTTCTGCACCTTTGACAACTTCGTAAGGGGCGTAGTCACCACCCATTGCATCCAGTGCTATACGCAGCAAGTGGGAAAACCTCCCGGAAGTGCTAAAATCCTAAAAGTGAGTATAACCGAGATGGTAAACAAAAGCAACAAAAAGAAGAAAATAAGCTTTTGGTTACACCAAAAGCTTATTTTCCATCATTTATGACTTTTTTTGCCTTGTAGTAGCCGCATTCCGGGCAAACCCGGTGGGGCATCACGGGGGCCTTACACTGCGGACAGGGGATAAGCTGCGGAGAAGCTATTTTCATCACTTGAGCCCGGCGCGTTCTCTTACGTTGTTTAGACGTTCTCCTCTTGGGAACACCCACCTATTCCACCCCCTTTTTGGCCGGATTCAGCAGCCCGGCCAGTCCGGCCAGGCGCGGATCGATGTCTTCGGCGGGACAACCGCATGCCTCTTCATTAAGATCCTTGCCGCATCGGGCGCACAGCCCGCGGCAGTCTTCCCTGCATATCGTTTTGATGGGCAAGGACAGGAGGATGCTGTCCTTAACCAAGTTCCGCAAGTTTAAGATGTCTCCGGCCAGGGTCTCGTCGACTGCGTCCTCATCATCCAGCTGTGCGGCTCCCTGGCGGTACTTTTCGTGGAGTTCGACGTCGATCCGGTGCCTGAACTCGCCGAGGCAGCGGGAACACTGCAGGACGCACTCACCCTGTACCGCACCGTCGATCCAGAAAACCCCGGAAAGGTAAACCACGCTTAACCTGACGGTTACCGGACCGGTGAAGACGATCTTCCCGCCCTCGCCTTCGAGAGACTCCAGGTTTTCTGCAAAGGTGAATTGGAATACCTGGCCTGGGTTGCTGCGAATATCGGTCAGATCAATCTGAAACACAGACCCACCCCAATCCAACAGAGCTATTATAATGGAAGGCCCTACCCTTGTCAACAAAATCTTGGTCTAAACGGGCCGGCAGCGCCAATAGACTAAAAGCAAGATGGACAAGGGTTTGGTGAATTTGCCCGTGCACAATGTACGCGAGCGCATCGCTCTGACCGTGGCCGCCCTCTTCCTCGTGCTGGCCATGGTCCTTGAGCCCAAAACGGCCTTCGACGGAGCGACCCTGGGCCTGCAAACGTGGTGGCACATCGTGTTCCCGTCGCTGCTGCCCTTCTTTATCGTGTCCGAACTGTTGATGAACCTCGGGGTCGTTCATTTCATCGGCGTCCTGCTCGAACCCGTGATGCGGCCGTTGTTTCGTCTCCCCGGCGCCGCATCCTTCCCGGTGGCCGTGGGCTACAGTTCGGGCTACCCGATCGGTGCCGCCATCACCTCGCGCCTGCGTAGTGAAAACATGATCAGCAGGGCGGAAGGCGAGCACTTGGTGGCGTTTACGAATAACGCCAGCCCGCTGTTCGTCCTCGTGGCCGTGGCCGTCGGCATGTTTCACAACCCCGCCGTCGGGCCTTTCCTCCTGTTGGTCCATTATGCCACAAACTTTATTCTCGGGCTGGCGATGCGGTTCTATGCCCCCTCGGAGAGGACACAAAGCGGCTACAAGTCAGGGCTTTGGGCGCGGGCGGTTTTTAGTTTTATCGGCACTAACGGGCGCCCGGCCGGCGCCGTCCTGAGCGACGCCGTAAAAGCGTCGGTCAACAAGCTCCTGGCCATCGGCGGGTACATCATCCTGTTCGCCGTCGTCATCCGCCTCCTCGGTCATTACGGCGTATTGACGGTTATCGCACGCAGCCTGGGGGCCGCCTTGCTGCCCCTGGGCTTCAGCCCCGAAATCCTTGAGCCGATGGCCTACGGGGTTTTCGAGATGACCCTCGGCACGAGGATGATTGCGGAGTGCAACGCTTCCCTACCGGAAAAACTTGTAGCCGTACAAATAGTCCTGGCCTGGAGCGGGCTGTCCATCCAGGCCCAGGTCGCCGGCTTTATTTCGACAACCGACATCCGCTTGTGGCTCTACCTGGCGACTCGCTGCGCGCATGCGGCGCTGGCCGCCTTGCTGACGTTCGTGCTGTTCCCCGTTTGCGGCCCCACGGCGCTCCCGGCCGGCCGGGTTGCCTCCGCTCCGGGCATGGAATGGCTCGGGCTGCTGCAGACTTCGTGCATGCTGGCCCTGACCCTTCCCCTCCTGCTGGCGAGCACAGGCCTGGCCTTGAGGTCGATGCGGCGTTTATTTCATGTTTCTTAACTCGTTGCGGCCCGCCTCGATTTCGCGCATCATCCGGTCAAACCTGGACTCCAGCCTTGCCAGAATGTCCTCGGCGTAGTCGCGCGCCCCCTGGCGGATCTCGCGCGATACCTGCTCGGCCTTCTGGATGATCTCCTCGGCCATTTCGTTGGCCCTGCGCACGATTTCGTTTTCTTCGGTCCGCTTGGCGATCTCCTTTTGGGCTTCCTCAATCAGGCGCTGGGCCTCCTGCCGCGATTCGGCGATGACCTTTTCCCGCTCCTGAACGACCCATTTGGCCTTCCTCACCTCTTCGGGAAGGAGGGTGCGCAGGCGGTCGAGAAAATCCAGCAACCTCTCCTCGTCGAGCAGGACCTTCCTGGTCATAGGGACACGGGAACTGTTTTGCACGAACTCCTCCAGTTCATTGAGCACGGACAGTAACTCCACAAGAGACTCCTCCTTAAGTGGCGACGTTTCTATTTTTCTGATTCCAGCGGCCGGCCGAATTTTGCACGCAACAGCTTGGCCACGAAGGGCGGAACCATGTCGTCCAGGCACCCTCCGTAAGAAGCCACCTCTTTAACGGCGCTCGAACTGATGAACGAGTAACAGGCCTCGGTCATCAGGAAAACCGTCTCGATTTCGGGTGCCAGCTTTTTATTGGTCAGAGCCATTGTAAACTCGTTTTCAAAGTCCGATACGGCGCGCAGCCCTCTGATGATGGCCCTGGCGCCGCAGGCCCGGGCGTACCGGACCGTAAGCCCTTGGTAAGAGTCAACCCGGACACTCTTCAAATCGGCCAGGACGTGCCGGAGCATTTCCAGCCGCTCCGCGGTGCTGAAGCAGGGGACCTTCTGGGAATTCTCCGCGATAGCCACCACGACCTCGTCAAAGAGATGCACGGCGCGGCGGATGATGTCCAGGTGGCCGTTGGTGACAGGGTCGAAACTGCCCGGGTAAACAGCTACGCGCACGTTCGTGCTCACGCCTCCTTGATCCGGTAAAAGCTTAAGGTGGTGTCACCGTATTTTTCCCGCCGCCAGCAAAAAAGGTTTTCCACCTCCGCGGCAGGCAGATGGCTGCTGTCCGACTCTGTTACCACCAGGCCGCCTTTGACCAGCAGGTTCCCTGCCGCAAGCTCGGTCAAAGCCGCGTCTTCCTGCCCCAGGCGATACGGGGGATCAACGAAGACGATGTCGAACCTTTGCCCCTTCCGGCCCAGTTCCGTTAATGCGCGGCGGAAGTCCATCACCCAAACCGCGGCCCGGTCGGCAAGACCTGTTGCTTCAAGGTTTTTGCGGATGAGGGACGCCGTTTTGGCGTCTTTTTCAACAAAGGTGGCGCTTTCAGCGCCACGGCTTAACGCTTCGATGCCGACGGCTCCCGTTCCGGCACAGAGGTCAAGAAAACTGCACCCGGCAATCCTCGGAGAAAGGATATTGAAAAGCGCTTCACGGACACGGTCGGAAGTGGGCCGCACGCCCGGCCCTTTGGGGCTTTGCAACCTTCGGCCTTTGGCCCGGCCTCCGATGACCCGCATGCAATTTCACCCTTGACAGGAAAAATACAAGTTTATTATAGCAATTTTCCCTTTTTAAAAATAGTTTTGCAAGTACCGGCCGGTACAATTAACCCGCAGCGGCCAAATTCCTGCCGGACTGGGTATTGAAGCCGGGAAGTCAAGACAACCTAAAAACGTTACAAAGAATCAGGGAGGACAAAGCAAATGAGGATTTGTGGAGTAAGTTCAGACCTGGCTCTTGAGGCCCATGCCGCTTTACGGGCGCAGACAGGCGGAGAAATACCCGGCGTGGCGGTAAACCGCAAAAGCTTTACCAACGGCCAGGTAACGGTCGTCGAAATTATCAACGACATCGGTGCGCAGGCTATGGGCAAACCCATCGGGCGCTATGTCACGATCGAGGCCCCCGCTATCAGGCAGACCGATCCCAAGGCCCATCAGGAGATCGTCCGGGTGATGACACAGGAACTGGCGGCGATGATCAATCTGCCGGATAGAGCCAGCGTCCTGATCGTCGGCCTGGGCAACTGGAACGCCACGCCCGACGCTCTCGGCCCCCGCGTCGTCGACGCCGTTATGGTCACCCGGCACATGTTCGAGTACGTCCCCGAAGCCGTGGAAGAAGGGATGCGCCCCGTCAGCGCCATTGCCCCGGGGGTTCTGGGCATCACCGGACTGGAAACGGCCGAAGTGGTCGAAGGCATCGTCAGTAGGGTCAAACCGGCTCTGATCATCGTTATCGACGCCCTTGCCGCCGGGTCGGTGGAGCGTATCGCTTCTTCGATTCAGATCGCCAATACGGGCATCCGGCCCGGCTCCGGGCTGGGGAACAAACGCCGGGGCATCACGCAGGAAACAATGGGTGTGCCGGTGATCTCCATCGGTGTTCCCACCGTCGTCCACGCCGCCTTGATCGCCCACGAAGCGATCAATAGGCTGTATCAGTCTTTCCAACAGCAAATTCCTCCCCAAGAACACGCCGAAGCGATCATCGGGCAACTACTGCAGCCTTTCGGAGGGGCCTTAATGGTTACACCCAAAGAAATCGACGTTTTGATCCAGAACTGCGCCAAAATCATCGCGGGGTCTTTGAACGCCGCCCTGCATAAAACAGTTTCGTCCCAAGAATACGCAAGCTACCTGCAGTAGGTGCCAAGGTAGTATTAGGTGTCGGATAGCTGTGGAACAGAATAAAAGAGAACAGAGCGGCGGCCGCCGTCTGTTCTCCCGTATGCCTTTCTTCACAAACCGCATCTGTTTTCTGTTTTAAGAAATTAACTCTGCTGAGGGGTCTCAAGAGGAGCGGCTCCGGTGATCTGCCCGATGTTGCCGGCGGCCAGCGCCTGCTCGGCAAAAGCCACCAGCTTTTTGGTCATATTGCCGCCGACATAACCGTTAACACGGCTGGGCAGGTCGCCCTTATTCATTTGGGCGTAGTTCGCAAGGCCCAGCTCAGCGGCGACTTCGTACTTCATCCGGTCCAAGGCGCTGGCAGCACCAGGCGTAACAGGCTGGTTGGTATTTCTCGGCATCTTTATCACACCTCCTCGAATTTTTAATTCACTAGCCTGATACTATTATTCGCCCGCAGACCGGGCTTTATGTTAGCACTTTCTAACGCCGTTTCGGTCTTTTACCTCTTCATCCTTGTTTACAAATTTGTTTAATCTTGCAAAATCCATATTTAATTCGTAGCCGAGCTCGTAACGGCATTCGCCGTCCGCGGGGAGCAAAGACACGGTCTTTTTCACGCTTTCCACCTCCGTTGCGGTCGCCGTCAACAAAATTACCGCTTTTGCCGTTTACCGTTTGTTTATTATTGTTGTTCGAAACTCACGATAAATAAGTGGATAATTGTATCAACTCATACCAAGGCCTTGCAAAAAATCGCCGTACTTAGCGACGAGCGCTTGACTAAGCCTATGATTTTCAAAGCTTTGAAGATTCGGATCGCGAAGCAGGATTTCGCGGGCTTCCTGCTGCATGCGAGCGATAAGGCGGGTGTCACCGAGATCGGCCACTTTCAGTTCGGGCAGCCCGGACTGGCGGGTCCCGAAAAAGTCGCCGGGACCGCGCAGTTGCAGGTCTATTTCGGCCAGTTTGAAGCCGTCGGTCGTCGAACACAACGCCTGTAGGCGCTCGCGGGTTTCCGGGGTGCGGGCGTCGGAAACCAGGAGGCACCAGCCTTGCTCGTTGCCGCGCCCTACACGCCCGCGCAGCTGGTGCAGTTGGGCCAGCCCGAAACGCTCGGCGTCGAGAATAATGATGGTGTTGGCGGCGGGTACGTCGACGCCCACCTCGATGACCGTCGTGGCCACCAGGACCTGCGTTTCCCCCGAGCGGAAGCGCTGCATGACGGCGTCCTTTTCCCTGCCCTTCATGCGCCCGTGCAGGAGATCGAGGCGCAAGTCCGGCAGGACCTCTTTGGACAGCCGCTCGGCCAGCTCGGAGGCGGCCCGGACTTGCAGGCTCTCGGATTCCTCAACCAGCGGGCAGACGACGTAAACCTGGCGCCCGGCGCGCGCTTCGCGCCTTACAAAACCCCACACGTCGTTGAGCCGGCTGCTGGCGACCAGCCTGGTTTTAACGGGCAGGCGGCCGGGAGGCATCTCGTCCAGAACAGAGACGTCGAGGTCGCCGTAAAGAGTCAGGGCCAGGGTGCGGGGGATCGGCGTCGCGGTCATTACCAAGGTATCGGTGATGTGTCCCGCGCCCTGCAGCAGCATCCGCTGCCTGACCCCGAACCGGTGCTGCTCGTCAATTACGGCCAGGCCCAGGTGCCTGAACCTTACCTCGTCCTGAATGAGGGCGTGGGTACCCACGACGACCTGTACGGCTCCGGAAGCGATGTCCTCCAGAACGGCCCTGCGCTCCGCCGGCCTCAGCCCCCCCACAAGATAGCCGACCTTGACGCCCAGCGGCCCCAGCATTTCCCGCAGGCGGCTGCAGTGCTGCTCGGCCAGGATCTCGGTAGGCGCCATCATGGCCCCCTGATGCCCGTTCTCCACCGCTTTCAGCAGCGCCAGCGCAGCGATGACCGTTTTCCCGGAACCCACGTCCCCCTGGAGGAGACGCTGCATGGGCCGGCCTTGCTGCATGTCCAGGGATATCTCGCGCCAGACCCGCTTCTGCGCGCCGGTAAGCGTGAACGGCAGCCCTTCCAGCAAGCCAGCCACCAGCGGGCCGTCCTCCCCGTGGCGGTGTGCTTTAACGCGGGCCCCGATGCCCAGCCGTTTCCTGGCCAGGGCCAGCTGCAGCAAAAGCAGTTCCTCGCAGGCGAAACGGCGCCGCGCTGCTGCCGCTTTTTCCAGGGAGGACGGAAAATGAATCACTTCCAGCGCTTCGGGCACACGCGGCAAGCCGTAGCGCTCCAGGAAGGAATCGGAAAGGGTTTCCCCAATGGACGGCGCCCACTCGTCAAGCGCCTGACGGATAATCCGCCGCAACGTCTTCTGAGGCAGCCGGTCGGTTGAGGCGTAGACCGGAACGATACGCCCGGCACTCAGAAGGTCATTCCCTTCGACGACCTCGTGTTCCTGAACGGCAATCTCGTAACTGTTCAGGAAGCGGCGCAGCCTCCCCACGACAAAAACCCGTGTGCCCTTGCGCAGTTGCTGAAAAACGTAAGGCTGGTTGAACCAGGTGGCGTAGAAGACCCCCGTACCGTTGTCAAGCGCGAACTTGGTGATTTTAAGCCCGCGTCTCGGCTGGTAATCCTCACCGCCGAGCACGATTCCCGAAGCCGTAACGATCTCCCCAACCATTTCCGGAACAAGCCTGGAGGCGACCCGCCGGTCCTCGTACCTGCGGGGGAAGTAATAAAGCAAATCGCCGACGGTGAACACGCCGAGCCGGGCCAAAAGCCTGGCCCGTGACGGCCCCACGCCTTTCAGATACTGGATGGCAAACGCAAAGGGATCGGCCATGAACTCGCTCCCCCATCGGAATCCTGTCCTATATTTTGACATCGACGGACTCCCAGCCTTCTTAGCCGCACAAAGTCATACAGCCAAATTGACGGAGATAGGTAAACTCTGTTACCCTACCAATAGGTAAGAAAATACATGTTGCTGGTATCGGCAAATTGATTCGGGCATACTATAGCGGATGAGATAGTTAAGGGTGGTCTGAGATGCCTACTGTCGCAATGCCGCGGGCAATGTCCTATTATTATCTTTACCCCTTTTTTGCCGCTTTCTTTGAACATATCGGGGTTGACTTGATCGTCTCTCCGCCGACGACAAAGCAGACCCTCAACAAGATGGAGGTCTGCCCGACCGACGAACCCTGCCTGGCCGTAAAGCTGCTTTTCGCGCACGCCCAGGAACTCCTGGACGCGGGCCACAAACAGCTGCTCGTGCCCTGCCTGGTCAGCATGGAGCCCAAAAACTTCTGCTGCCCGAAGTTTATCGGCGTGCCCTACATGGTCAAGCACGCGCTAAGCAAAAAAATCAAGATACATATCCCCGAGATCAACCTGTTCGCCAACAGGGACGATTGGAAGGAAAGCTTCGTCCGCATAGGGTCTTCTTTCAACGTGGGCCGCCAACGGGTCCTTCGGGCGCTGCGCGAGGCCTGGCGGGCGCAGGACTTGTACGAGCTCGCCTGCGTCGACCAGCGGCTTACCGGTCCCGAAGCCTTCGCCTACCTCAGGGGCCAAAAGCCCTGCCGGCGCGAGCATCCTCAAGACACGCCAGCGGTCGGCGTTATCGGCCACCCCTATATCCTCTACGACACCTTCACCATCGACATTTTAAAGAGCTTTCGCGATTACGGCAAAGTGATTACGGCGGAGATGGTCCCGGCGGCCGAGGCGCGGCGCCAGGTGGCGGGGCTTCTCGAAGGCGAACGGCTCTGGAGTTTCGAAGCCCGGATCCTGGGGGCGGCCTTGTACCTGCTCCGCAACAACCTTGTGCAAAAACTTGTCCTGGTGGGCTCCTTCGAATGCGGCCCGGAATCGGTGATCGAAGGCTATGTCGAAGACGAGGCGGCCAGGCGCGGCGTGCCCTTCCTGCTGCTGACCGTCGACGAGCACACCGGGGAAGCGGGCCTGCAAACACGGATCGAGGCTTTTATGGACGTGCAGCCGCTGGAGTCGCTGAAAACAGCCGGCCGGCCCGACGAAAACCGGCCCCTCGAAGTTTCGGCCGCGACAGTCCCCGGCGTCCGCGCGGAGGAGTTTATTATCGGCATGCCGACGATGGGGCACCTCGACGTCGCCATCCGTTCCGCCCTTGTCGAATGCGGGATCAAGTCGTTAAAGACGCCGCACGCCAGCAAGGAAATCCTCGAACTGGGCAAGGAACTGGCCCCCGAGTTCGTCTGCCTGCCGTTCACCATCACGCTGGGGCAGATGCGCTGGCTGCTGCAGAACGGGGCCACCAACATCCTGATGGTCGGCGGCAAGGGCAAGTGCCGTCTCGGCTGGTACGCCCAGATCCAAGACCAGCTGTTGAGAAAAATCGGCCACGAC
Organism: Desulfosceptrum tomskiensis; assembly: GCF_049818055.1. GTDB lineage: Bacteria > Bacillota > Desulfotomaculia > Desulfotomaculales > JASEER01 > JBFLVT01. The sequence goes on along the minus strand of NZ_CP187479.1, from coordinate 492,194 downwards.
TTCAACATGCTGATCATCGATTCCCCCTTCCCGCTCGGCGAGCGCTGGTCTAACTTCCGCTCGGTTATCAAGAGGACAACCAGGGACGCTTCCTGGCTCAAGATCCTGCGTGCGCTTTACTTCGGCTACCACAAAATGGCGGCCATCGACGAAGCCGAGCGGATATGCCACCGTATCCGGGCCTTTGAAAGCAAGCGCGGGTCGGTAGACAGACTCTTCCGGCGCTTTATCAGGGACATCGAAAACGCTTCGCTCACCGAAACTGTTTGGGGATTGGCCCGCGATTTCCGCGAGGCGGCTGCGGCCATCCCGCTGGAGGACACCAACCCGGTCCGGGTGCGCATCGTCGGGGAAATCTGGGTTGTGCTCGAGGCTTACGTCAACCACCACCTGGAGGAGATGCTCGGGCGCTACGAAGATCCCCGCGTTTGGGTGGACCGCGAGATTTCGGCGACGAGCTGGTTCCACCAGCATCTCTTCCCGACACGGAAAGCCACCGAAAGAAAACACGTCATCAAGGAAGCGGCCAACCGCTACCTCGGCACGGACCCCGGCGGTCACGGCCACAAGAGCGTGGGATTAACGGCCCTGGCCGGGAGCGAGGGCATCGACGGGATCATCCACCTGATGCCCTTTACGTGCATGCCCGAAATCGTGGCGCAAAACATCATGGTGAAGATGTCGCAGGAACTGGACATACCCGTTTTGACTTTCATCATCACCGACCAGACGGGCGAAGCCGGGTTTGAAACGCGGGTCGAGGCCTTCCTCGACATCCTCAAGGACCGCGCGCCGCAAGACCCAGCACTCAATTCGAAGAGTCATTTAACTCCAAAGCTAAATGTTAGTCCCAGACGCTAAAAGGTTAGATCTACCGCAACTTGACTCCCCTACTTGAGTGCTAGAGGTTCGGGTGCACTGAGCGCATTCCTGAACAGGAATGCCTCTAGTCCCAACGCTCAATGCTCAAATGCTCAATGCCGGTCGTCGGCAGGGTTACTTAATAACGGCTTCACCTTGAAACAGGGGGAAATAAGCCTTTTGGGAGGTCATTATGGGCTACTTTTTGGGTATCGACGTCGGCAGCGTAACTACCAAACTGGCCCTCATCGACGAGAACAAGAACCTCGTCTACAACTCGTACATGCGTACCGAAGGAGGCCCCATCGATGCCATCCAGCGGTCGCTGGTGACAATGTACGGCACCCTGGGTGAAGTGCCCGTAAACGGCGTGGGCACGACCGGAAGCGGCAGGCGGCTGGCCGGGATCATGGTGGGCGCCGACATCGTGAAGAACGAGATTACAGCCCATGCCATGGCCGCCCGTCATTTCCGTCCCGACGTGCGCACGGTGATCGACATCGGCGGGCAGGACTCCAAAATCATCTTCTTCCGGGACGGCGTACCCGTGGGGTTTAACATGAACACCGTCTGCGCCGCCGGCACCGGCTCTTTTCTGGATCACCAGGCTGTACGCCTGGGCATACCCATCGAAGAATTCGGCGAATACGCCCTGCGCTCCAAGAGCCCCATCAAAATCGCCGGCCGGTGCGGTGTGTTCGCGGAATCCGACCTCATCCACAAGCAGCAGATGGGCTATAAAAAGGATGACCTCATCGCCGGTCTTTGCCTCGCCCTGGTCGGCAATTACCTGGCCAATGTCGCCCGCGGGCACAGGATCGAACCCCCCGTAATGTTCCAGGGAGGCGTGGCGGCCAATGTCGGCATCCGCGCGGCCTTCCAACAGCGCCTGGGCATGGAGATCATTGTGCCGGAACACTTTAAAGTCATGGGTGCTTTCGGTTCTGCTCTGCTGGCCAAACGCAACTTTGAGCGCCGCCGTATATCTTCAAACTTCCGCGGTCTGTCCCGGATCGCCTCCTTCACGTGCACGCCCCGTACCTTTGCCTGCACTGATTGCCCGAACAACTGCGAGGTCAACGAGTTTTACATCAGCGGTGAGCTCGTCAGCCGCTGGGGCTCAAAGTGCGGGAAATGGTTCAACCTGAACCTGTCGTCCGAAAACCGCCACGAAGAACGGGAAGCTCCCCTGCATGCGTGATTTTTTGCTTGCGCCTCCTCTTCGGATCTGGTAGAATTTTAGCGTGGTTTTGTTTGAAGGAGGTGGACGATTTGGCTAGAAAATGCGAGATTTGCGGCAAGGACGCCGAGGTAGGGATGCAGGTCAGCCACTCCCACATTCGGACGAAGAGACGCTGGAACCCGAATCTTCAGCGGGTCAAGGCCATCGTTGACGGACGGCCGGTACGGATCAAGGTTTGCACCCGCTGCCTCCGGAGCGGGAAGGTCGTACGGGCCATTTAGGTAATCTTCCGCGCCATACGGGAACATAAGGAAACGGCTCATTGAGCCGTTTTTATTTTTCCATAAATACCGCTCACCCTATATATACAGTGCCTAAAATACGCAATTACACTGCGTTTTGCCTGGTTCCCTCCACGGTGTTTGATAATCCCAGCCAGTCAAGCTATGTGACAAAATACTTAAAAATTAAGTATTGACTGGCAAACCACCGCGTAATATTCTATTAGTGATACATATACATGTATGGGTATATAGGAGGGATTATATGCCGGGCTTATCCCGCCGCGAATTCCTGAAGCGCACGGTCGCCGCCGGCGCCATCGGCGGCATGGTTTTGAGCGGCGCCGACAAGCTGGGGGCGGCCGAGGCTGCTGCAGGCCAATTCGGCACTTTCATCGACCTCACCAGATGCGACGGCTGTAAAGACCTGGAGACGCCCCGATGCGTCAGCGCCTGCCGCCGGGAAAAAACGCCTCAATTTCCCCAGCCCGCCGAGCACATCGAGTATTACTGGCCCAGAAAGAAGAAGGAAGACTGGTCAGGCAAAAAGCAATTGACCAACCGGCTGACCCCCTACAACTGGTCTTTCGTGCAAACGGTCAAGGTGGAACACCAGGGCGAGGTACGGGAGATTCACCTGCCCCGCCGGTGCATGCACTGCGACAACCCGCCTTGCGCCAACCTGTGCCCTTTCGGCGCCCAGTCCAAGTCCCCTGAAGGTCCGGTGCTGATTAACAAGGAACTCTGCCTCGGGGGCGCCAAATGCCGGGACGTGTGCCCCTGGGGTATCCCCGCGCGTCAGGCCGGCGTCGGGCTTTATATGAAAATCGCTCCCAAATACCTGGGCGCAGGGGTCATGTACAAGTGCGACCTTTGTTACAGCCGTATCACGGCAGGCCGGCCGCCGGCCTGCGTCGAGTCCTGCCACAAGAAAGCCGTCGTCTTCGGCGAAAAGGAAGAGATGCGGGCCCTTGCCCATCAAAAAGCAAGGAAAATCGGCGGATTCATTTACGGCGAAACGGAAAACGGAGGCACCTCGACCTTCTACGTTTCACCCGTTCCCTTCACGAAAATCCACAAGCAGCTGATGGACCAAAAGGCCGAACAACCGGTTCCTGACGCTCCCGGATTTCCCGGAATGCCCCCCGGCGTCGACAACTTCCTGAATACGGCCAACGGGGCGGCACTGGGGATGCTGGTCGCTCCCGTCGCGGGTGTTGTGGCGGCAGGCTTTGCGGCCTACAAGACAATGAAGGGAGAAAAACAATGAGCGAAAGGATCATCAGGGAAAGCAACAAGGTGCAGCGCCACGGGTTTTCCGGTCCATTCGTGCACTGGACCGTGGTCTTGTCCGGCATCGCCCTTGTTTTCAGCGGCTTCGGGCAAATGCCCATGTACAAGCGCTACGGGATTTCAGGACTGCCGGGGCTGACGTGGTCGGCGGACTACTCGGTCACCCTGATGGTGCACTACGTCGCTGCAGCCGTGCTGATGTTTGCGGTCGCTTACCACGTCGCACACAGCCTGCTACTTAAAAAGACCGACATTCTGCCGCGACGCGGCGATGTGCGGGAATCGATCGTTTCGCTTGCGGCTATGTTCGGCCTGGGGAAAGAACCGAAAAGTGACAAATACCACGCTAAACAGCGCCTTGCGTACGCCTACATCGCTTTCTGGATGGCGATGATCATTCTAACCGGCATAATCAAAGTCATTAAGAACCTGCCGGCAGTCTATCTTCCGGCGTCAAGCATCTGGCTGGCCGACAACCTGCATACGCTGGCCACGTTCATGCTGATCTTCGGGGTTGCGGCTCATCTTGGAGCCTTCCTCTTTAAGCAAAACCGCCCGTTAATCCGAGGCATGTTCACCGGCAAGGTCGACCTTGACTACGTCAAACACCACCACGCCCTGTGGTACGAGCGCCTTGTCGAAAAAGAAAAGCGGTCCCCGCAAAAGGGGTCCGCCACACAGTAAATTTCACCCAAAGCGTCCTAGAGAAGTTAAAGATTAAAACCGACCCTGTAATAGTAGTCCAAATGTTCATCCAGGAAGAGGTGAAGGTCCCCCAGGGTGTACACGCCTCTTTCCCGGAGCAGCTCGAGCAACTGCAAGAAAAGCTCCGCCGTAAGCAGGGCGTCGCCCAGAGCCGTGTGCCTCCCCGCAGGCTCGATCTGATGATTGGCCAGAAGGTGATCCAGGGAATGGGACGCCCACCTGGGATACAGGGCCCTGGATATGGTGCAGGTGTCGAGCGCCGGGTTGACTATCTTCCGGTTGCAGGCCTGCTGCAGCTTGCGGTTGAGGAATTCCAGGTCGAAGTCGACGTAATGGCCCACAAGGACGGTGTTGCGGAGCCAGGGCAAAAAATCCTGCAGGACGGTATAGATATCGCCGGCGCCGTCGACCATATCCGCCGTTATGCCGGTAAGCTCGGTTACGAGCAGAGGGACGTCCCTATAGGGGTTGACGAGGCGATTGAAAACCTTCCCGCGCTGGACACAGCCGCGTTCAACGGCTACGGCACCGAGCGCGATGATCTCGTCCCCTTCCGCCGGAGACAGTCCGGTGGTCTCGGTATCTACAACCAGGAAACAAACGTCCGTAAGCGGTGTCCCGCTGTCCGGCCTGGATTGACACTGGTCAAGAAGCTCCTTGAGAGTATCGGCAACCTCTGCAGCGGGAGGCGGACCGTTATATTTATTTGCCGGCCGACCGCTCCAGAAGAGTTTCATCCTACCACTCCCCGTTAGAAAACCGGTCTCCTAAACTAGATTCTAAGGTAGTTCAGCCACTGTTCGGTAAAGTTACTCGAGGTCAGCTTCTGAAGGCGGGTGATGACGGACAGAGCGTCCTTCAGCACGGCCTGCTCCCGTTTACTCAGCGCGTGCGGGTTGATGTAGTTGTCGGCCGGCAGGCCCTGCTGTCTCTTGCGAACGTTCTCCCGGATGCGGAACATCATCACCGTTTCAAAAGCGGTCTCGATGAATTCTCCGTCATCCACCGAGATGACCTTTTGCTCGACCAATTCCTTCAAGCGTCCCAGCGTGGACGTCTCGCGGATCCCGTGTTTCATGGCAAAGACGCGGATACAGTTTACGATATGCACGCACACGCTGTTTTTGAGATTAATCTGATCTTTGTAGGGACCGGATTTTTCGGTGATAAAGCCCCCGAGAAGACTCAGAGGGACCCGGTACTGAATGTCGTCGTTGGTAAGCATGTGCGAGACCTCGCGTGCCTCGTTGAAAGCGGCGAAGATCACCTCCCACAGGTCGCCGGCAAGCTCAAGACTCCCGTAAACGGGCCGGAAATCAAGGAAGATGGTCAGCATACGGATGTCCTCGGGTTCGGCCCGCGCAATCCAGCGGCGCAGGGTCTCCTTCCAGTCGTCCAGGGGCCGGCACCATTTCGGGTTGGAAGCCATGACGTCCCCCTTGCATTTCGCAAACCCGCAGGCTTCCAGGTTATCGACGATCTTGCCGCCCAGTGCAAGGAAATAACCGGATACGGCCGTCTCGCGTTCGGGCTCCGGTTTCGCGTAGATAATGGCGTTGTCCTGGTCAGTGCGCAGGGTCTGTTCCTTGCGCCCGGCGCTCCCCATGTTAACAAAGCAGTACGGCACCGGAGGCTTGCCGTAACCCTCGAGTACCATTTCTTCCTCGGCAAGGCGGATTACCTTGCGCACCAGGCGGTCGTGCAACTCGGCCATAATCGCCAGCAACTGGCGTGTGGGAGCCTTCTCGGCGACGAGGGCGTTAAGGAAAATGTCGACTTCCTTGCCGGTCTCGCGCAGACCCTCCAGGGTGTTTTCCGACTCGATGCGGTGCACAACCGAGAGCGTACCCGTGCTTCGCGCCTTCACCAGGTCCACCAGGCTGAGAATGCCGGCCAGCATCCCCCGGTCGGTGGCGGCCAGGTGTTTGACCCCATGCTTGATGACCTGCATAAGCGCTTCGTCCAAATAGGCATTAACCGGAATAGTAATGAGGTTTTTATTCATGATTTCTTCGGCGGTCATCTTGGACGGATCGGCGGACTTGGCCACCATCTTGGCCACGAGGTCCTTTTCGGTTATGACCCCGACCGGGTAGCCCGTCTCGTCGATAACGATCAAGGAACTGATGTTTTTATCGGCCATCACCTGGGCGATGTTGGACACCTTGTCGGACATCCGGCAGGTGATTACCGGAGCGGACATCAGGTCTGCGACCCGCCGACGGAACAGCGACTTTTCCACCCCGCCGTAGGCCACGTAAGACTGCTCAGCGATGATTTCGTCATACAGGGAGCGCATCCGTTCGACCATGACGCTGCTGAAATAGGCGGCAACAACGGGAAAGTTGTTGATAAACTTCTGGAAGGTGCCGACCGGGATAGCCAGGCACTCCAGCTCGTCCTTGGCCCTGACCGAGCCCGAGTAATGCTTTGCCGACCAGATCACGGTCTCCCCGAAGAGGTCTCCCCGCCGGCGGAAACCGACAACGGTTTCTATCCCGCGGTCGTTAGTCAGCGTGACCTCGGCAAGCCCGGACATCACGATAAACACGTGGCCCAGGGCGGGGTCTCCCTGCCGGAAAACGTAGGTTCCCGGCTGGAAGCGGCGGAGTTCAATACTGGAGGCCAGTTTGGCGATGTTTTCCTCGTCAAGGGCCTTAAAGGGGGTAAGCGCTTTCAGTTCCTCAACCAAGTCGTTAGGCATGCTTTCACCTCATCCAGGAGATCGTTAAAAAGACGCATCGACCACCTCGGCCAAACATCAGCTCGTCAATCAGCCAATAAGGCCCGCAGGATGGTTATATGCTATCACAATTGTCTAAATCTTTTTACACTTTGCACAGTGGCCCAGGAGCAGCCCGATTGCGTAACCTTCCATATCCTTGAATTTGCAGCCGAAAACACAGGTTTTCGCACTTTACCTGATTCCCGGCGGCTGGCGGTCAAATCTAGGCCCCGACCGGCTGATTTCCACCCTTAAAAGGTAGGTATGCCAAATAAAAAGGGATGTCCGAGACATCCCCGTTTTAATTGCGTGCTTCCTATACCAGGGCACGGAACAGGCTGGCCATTTCGATGGCGCTTTCGGCAGCCTGCCATCCTTTGTTGCCGGCTTTCGTCCCGGCGCGCTCGATGGCCTGCTCGATGGTGTCCGCCGTGATGATCCCGAAGATCACGGGGACCCCCGTGTCAAGCCCCACCTTCGCCACGCCCTTGGCGGCCTCGGCCGCGACGTAGTCAAAATGCGGAGTGGCGCCCCTGATGACGGCTCCTAGACAGATTACGGCGTCGTAACGCTGCAAAGACAGCATCTTCTTGGCGGTGAGCGGGATTTCAAAGGCTCCCGGCACCCAGGCCACATCTATGTCGTCCTGGCTTACGCCGTGCCTGACAAGGCTGTCCATGGCCCCGCCGAGAAGCCGCGAGGTGATGAACTCGTTAAAACGCCCCACTACAATCCCCACGCGCAGTCCCTCGCCAATCAGATGCCCCTCAAAAACCTTGCCCATCGGTAAGCTCTCTCCTTCTTTATTCAGTGGGTAACGACAGGAGGTGTCCCAGCTTCTTTTTCTTGGTCGCTAGATAAAAGCCGTTGCAGTCTCCCGGCGTCACTTCAATAGGTACACGTTCAACAACCTCCAGGCCGTGCCCTTCCAGGCCCCTGATTTTCCTGGGGTTATTGGTGAGCAGCCTGATCTTGGTCAGTCCCAGGTCCGAAAGAATCTGGGCGCCGATGCCGTAGTCGCGCAGGTCGGGCGGGAACCCCAGCGCCAGATTGGCCTCCACCGTATCCTTGCCCTGGTCCTGCAGCTCGTACGCCTTGATCTTGTTCAGCAGGCCGATGCCGCGTCCCTCCTGGCGCATGTACAGAAGAACGCCGCAACCCTCGCTCTCGATCATCCTCAGGGCGCGGCCGATCTGAACCCCGCAGTCGCAGCGGAGGGAACCGAAAACGTCGCCGGTAAGGCACTCGGAATGGACGCGCACCAGCGGGGCATCCACCGACTCCAGGTCGCCCTTTACAATAGCGAGATGCTCCTTGCCGTCAAGCAGGCTCTCGTACGCGTAGCAGACGAACTCCCCGTATTTGGTGGGCAGCTTGGCCGTGCCGACGCGCCGGACAAGCTTTTCCTTGCGCCGCCTGTAGGCGATCAAATCGGCGATGGTGATGATCTTCAGGTTGTGCCGCGCGACGAATTCAATCAGTTCGGGCACGCGGGCCATCGTCCCGTCTTCCTGCATAATCTCGCAGATGACCCCGGCGGGATAGCACCCGGCCAGGCGGCTGAGATCGACAGCGGCCTCCGTGTGGCCGGCGCGGCGCAAGACGCCGCCGTTCTTGGCCCGCAGCGGGAAGATGTGTCCCGGGCGCCGCAAATCCTGCGGCCGGGTTCTTGGATCAATCAGCTTCTGCACGGTGAGGGCCCGCTCGTACGCCGAGATGCCCGTGCCGGTCTCTTTGGCGTCGACCGAAACCGTAAAGGCGGTGGCATGCGGGTCGGTGTTGTTGGTGACCATAGGCATCAGCTCAAGCTGGTTGGCGCGCTCCTCGGTAATCGGCACGCAGATCAGGCCCCGGCCGTGCGTGGCCATGAAATTGATCGCTTCGGGGGTGACCTTCTCCGCGGCCATGATCAGATCGCCCTCGTTCTCGCGGTCGTAGTCGTCCACGGCTACAATCATTCTACCCTGCCTGATGTCCTCTATAGCTTCTTCAATGGTGTTGAACCTCACTAAAACACCCTCCTCTCTCCAAAGGGCAACTTACTCAAACTTATTATAGAAAACCGTGCCGGGCGAGAAAGTCGCTCGAAAGCCCCTCTTTCTTATCCTCTTCCCGGTCACGCGACATCATCCGTTCCACGTATTTGGCGATCATGTCGGACTCCAGATTGACGCTGTCCCCGACCTTTTTAAAACCCAGGGTGGTTAACCGGGCGGTGTGGGGGATGATCGACACGCGAAAACTGTCCGGCTCGTGATCAACGACGGTAAGGCTGATGCCGTCGACAGCAACGGACCCCTTTTTGACGACGTAGCACATCACCTCCGGCGGAGCCTTGACGGTGAAAACAACGGCGATGCCGTAAGGCTCGCGCCCCACGATGGTCCCGACCCCGTCGATGTGCCCGGAAACCAGGTGTCCTCCCAGGCGGTCGCCCAGGCGCATCGCCCGTTCCAGGTTCACGCGGTCTCCCGGCCGCAGGCCGCCGAGGTTGGTCTTGGCCAGGGTCTCGGCCATGACGTCCACGGAAAACTGTTGCCGGGAGAAATCGACAACCGTTAGACACACGCCGTTGACGGCGATGCTGTCCCCAAGACGGACATCCTCAAGGACGCGCCGGGCCTCGATATGCAGTTTGGCGGAGACGGCTCCCCGTTCAGTACGCTGGAGCGTTCCAAGTTCCTCGATAATGCCGGTGAACATGTTTCCTTCCCCTTAACGCTTCAGATATCCTTCCAGGCAAAGATCGTGCGCGAACCGGCGCACAGTGATGTCTTGCAGTTCCAACGCTTCCGCCATCCGCGCGATGCCCTCGCCGCCGACCGGCCCCGGCGCCGTCTCGCCGGCCACAATCTTGGGGGCGATAAACCAGACGACCTTGTCCACCAGGCCCGCCGCCAAAAAAGAAGCGTTTACCCTGGACCCGCCCTCGACCAGGACACTGGTCAATTCCCGCTCCGCCAGCGCGCGCAGGAGCGTCTGCAAATCCACCAGCGGTCCCGGCCCGCAGACCAGTATTTGCGCCCCCGCCTCCGCCAGCGCCGCAACGTTTTCCTCCGGCGCCGCTCCGGTTACGGCGATGACGGTCGCCGCCCCGCTTTCCTGCTTGAGCACCCTCGCCCCGGCAGGCGTCCGCCCCCGGCTGTCAAGAATAACGCGCACCGGGTCGCGGCCCCCTTCAGGCAGGCGCGTCGTCAGCGAGGGGTCGTCCTTGAGAACCGTTCCGACCCCCACCAGGATGGCGTCATAGATGTCGCGCAGTTCGTGCACGTAACGGCGTGATTCTTCACCGGTAACCCAGCGGGAATCACCCGTCCGCGTCGCGATTTTGCCGTCCAGGCTCATGGCCGTCTTCAAGGTGACAAAGGGGGTGCGGGTGGTAATGTACTTGATAAAGAACTCGTTGAGCCGGCGGGCCTCTTCTTCAAGGACCCCTTCCCTTACTTCGACCCCGGCTTCCCTCAACCTGGCGAGCCCGCGGCCGCTAACCAGCGGGTTGGGGTCGCGCATGGCCGCGACCACCCGCTTCACGCCGGCGGCCACAACGGCCTCGGTGCAGGGCCCCGTGCGGCCGGTATGACAGCACGGCTCCAGGGTTACATAAAGTGTTGCGCCCCGGGCCTCCCCGCCCGCGTCGCGTAGCGCTTCGATCTCGGCGTGCGGCATGCCGGCGCGGGTATGGTAGCCCTTGCCGATAATCGCCCCGTCCCGGACCAGGACGGCCCCGACCAGGGGGTTGGGGCTCGTCCGGCCCCTGGCCTGGGCGGCGAGTTCCAACGCCAGACGCATGTATGCTTCGTCCATGCAGACGTCACCCACCGATAAAGAAAATGCCGACCCTTGCCGGCAATTTACGAAGTTCAGTACGATTATAGGCTCGCGTGCAAAACGTGTCAAGCGCGCACGCTACCGACTACAGACTACCGATTACCAATATTATCCCCCGATTTGGGACATCAATTTGTCCCTGACCGGGATGATTCCGTTCTCGCTGTTGCCTTCGGGCTTGGCTTCGATCGCCCGCACTATCGCCGCTTTCAGTTCGTCATCGGCGGCCCCGGCGGCAAGCAGCGGCTTGATGTCGATCTCGTCGCCCTGGCAGAGACAGGGACGCAGCTTTCCGGCGGCCGTGAGCCGCAGCCGGTTGCAGGCCGAACAAAAGTAGCCGCTCAAAGGCGCGATAAACCCGACGGTGCCGCGCCCTCCCGGCAGCCGCCAGTACCTGGCCGGCCCGCTCCCCCCCACGGAACCCACCGGCTCGAACTGTCCGAACGCTGCAAGAAGCCTGTCCCGCAACTCGTCAGCGGAGATGAAGAGCTTTTCCGCCCAGTCGCTCCCGGTGCCGATCGGCATCAGCTCGATGAAGCGGACGTGCAGGGGCCGCTCGAAGGCCAGGCGGGCAAAGTCGTAGATTTCGTCGTCGTTGATCCCCCGCATCACCACGGTGTTCAGCTTTACCGGCTCCAGGCCGGCCTCGAGGGCCGCCTCGATCCCGTCCATAACCTCCTGCCAGGCGTCGGTCCGGGTGATCTCGCGCAAGCGCCCGGGGCGCATGCTGTCCAGGCTGACGTTGACGCGTTTCAGCCCCGCGTCCTTGAGGGGTTTGGCGTAGCGTTTAAGGAGGAAGCCGTTGGTCGTTATGGCGATGTCGTCAATACCCGGCAGGGCGGCAAGCGTCCCCGTGAGTTCGACGATGTCCGTCCGTACGAGCGGCTCGCCGCCGGTCAGGCGCAGCTTCCTGATCCCCACGCCCGTCCCCGCCCGGACCACACGCACGACGTCATCTATGGACAAGCCGCCCTCCGCGCCGGCTCCCCCTTGATCCGGTCGGCAGTAAAAGCAGCGCATGTTGCAGCGCTCGGTAACCGAAATCCGAAGGTAGGTGATCTGTCTCTGGAAGCGGTCGTACACGCCATCCTCTCCCCTCTCCTACCGAAAACAAAACCAAAGCAAAAAACGGGCTTCCCTTCGGAAAGCCCGGCAGTCAGCCGCTTAAGCCAGCCCCACCATCCTTTCCAAATGGGAGGCGCACCGGTTTCCCGACCCGCCCTGACGGCCTGGCATCCGTACGCTGACCGCGCCTTAGGGCGCCAGGCTCGGAGGTGAAGACACATTAATGTCTGTACGGTTATACTTCGTGGCCGCCTTTACGTTCTCCTGCCTATAAACCTCTTACCTCACACTTCCTTTGCGGACGGCGCAGGCATCTTCTCCAGCAGCCCTCTTACGATCTCGATCGGGAATACAATCGTGTTCGACTTGTCAGAAGCTATTTCGGTAAGCGTCTGCAGGTACCGAAGCTGCAGGGCTGCGGGTTGCGCGGCCATGATCTGCGCCGCCGCCGCCAGTTTTTCGGAGGCCTGGAGCTCACCCTCGGCATGGATGATCTTGGCCCGGCGTTCGCGCTCGGCCGCCGCCTGGGCGGCCATCGCCCGCTGCAGAGACTGCGGCAGTTCGAGGTCGCGGATCTCGACAAGGGTCACTTTGACGCCCCAGGGCTCGGTGCCCTCGTCGATGATCTTCTGCAGGCGCTGGTTGATCTGCTCGCGGTGCGCCAGCAGTTCGTCCAGTTCCGACTGTCCGAGGACGCTGCGCAGCGTCGTCTGGGCCAGCTGCGAGGTGGCGCGGATGTGGTCGAGGACCTTCAGCACCGCCTTCCCCGGGTCAACCACCCGGAAGTAGATGATCGCGTTGACCTTCACGGTGACGTTGTCACGGGTGATGGCCTCCTGGGTGGGAACATCCATCGTTATCACCCGCAGGTCGACCTTCTGCATCCGTTCGATGATCGGGATGATGAAGAAGAGGCCGGGTCCCCGCGCCCCGACAAACCGTCCGAGGCGGAAGATCACACCGCGCTCGTATTCCTGCACGATGCGCACGGCGGACGATACGAGGATGAAGCCGATGACAAAAACGACTCCCCAGAAGAAAAGAAACTCCATATTTATCCCCTCCAGTCATTTTAAAAGCTATTTTCTTTTAACATAAGCCCTGAGGCCTTCGATACGCTCGACCCTGACTTCCTCCCCGCGGTCGATCGAGCCGTCCTCACTGACGGCCTGCCAGCGTTCCCCCTCCAGCAGGATTTCACCTCTGGGGTTGAGAGGGGTCAGAACGACGCCGGTGGCCTTGTGCAACCCCTCAAGCCCGGTTTCAGCCGGTTTCTTTTGGGCTTTGACGACCGCTCGCAGAGCGAAGGCGAAAAAGGCCGTAAAGCTCACGACCACCCCGGCTATCAGGCTCCAGTTGATGCCTGGCAGGGGGGACGATTCGGAAAACAGCAGCAGCGATCCCGTGATCAGACTGCCTATGCCGGCCACGGTGAGCAGCCCGTAAGAAGCGACGAACAGCTCCGCGGCAAAGAAAGCAAAGGCGAGAATAATCAGAATGATGCCGCTCCAGGAAGCTTCCAGCGTGCCCAGGGCATAGAGCGCAAAGAACAATGAGATGACGCCGACGATGCCGGGGAAAAGTATGCCCGGGTTGAATATTTCCACCAGTATCCCCAGCATGCCCAGTGAAAGCAGCAGGTAGGCGATATTCGGGTCGGACACGGTTAGCAGGATACGCTCGACCGTCCCGGCCTCCCTGCGCTCGACGGCGGCTGCGGCCGTGCGCAGGACCTGAACCTGCCCGTCCGCCAGCTTTACCTCCCGCCCGTCCATCGCCCGCAGCAGAGCCTCGAGGTCCCTGGCCCGATAGTCAACAAGGTTGGCCTTGAGCGCCTCCGCATCGGTATAAGACTTGCTCTGGAGCACCGCCGCCTCGGCCCGGGCCGGGTTTCTGCCTCTCAGCTCGGCCAGGCTGCGGGCCCAGGCCGCCGCGTCTTCCCTTATCTTTTCCCCCGGAGCGCCTTGAATTTCTTCGCCCTGCCCGCCGACCGGATGGGCGGCCCCCATCCGGCTCCCCGGCGCCATAGCCGCGACGTGGCCCGACAGGATGATGAAGGTCCCCGCCGAGGCCGCCCAGCCGCCCGCCGGAGAAACATAAACCACTACGGGAACACGCGCGCCAAGGATGCGCTGCACGATGTCCTGAGTGGTTTCATACAATCCGCCCGGCGTATTCATTTCGATGACGCACGCCTGGTAACCGCCATTCTCGGCGGCTTGGATGCCGCGGTCAAGGTAGCGCTCGACGACGGGCACAATGGGGCCGTCGACGGTGAGGACCATGACTCTGTCCGCGTTACGGGCGTGGCCCGCACAAACGGCGACAGCCGCGGTCAGAAGCAGCGCCAACAACAGCGCAGCCCGGAACCGTGCGGCACCCGTGCCTGAAACATGCTCTGTAAGGAAGAACCTGAGTACTTTCATAACCTTATTATACTATTTTATTCACCGTCCAACCTCTGCCTGTAATTCCAGAAAGAAAAAACAGCCGCACAACGGGTCGCGCAATACACTATAACAGCGAGCGCACCGTTTCCGTCACCTCGGCCTCGGCGACGATTACGGTCTCCCTCGTCGCCCTCTTCATTACCTCCACGCGCCCCCAAACCGCCGTCTTGCCGACCGTTATCCTCACAGGATACCCGACGAGGTCGGCGTCCTTAAACTTGACGCCCGGCCGCTCGCTCCTGTCGTCGAGCAAGGCCTCTATCCCGGCGGCCCACAGGTCCTTGTAGATCCTTTCCGCCAGTTCCAGTTGCGCCTTTTCCTTGACGTTGACGGGCACGACGACGACGTGAAAGGGGGCGATGGCCGCAGGCCAGATGATGCCGTCTTCGTCGTAGTTCTGTTCCACAGCCGCCGCCATGGTGCGCGTCACGCCGATGCCGTAACAGCCCATCACGAAATGCCTTTCCTGGCCGTCCTCGTCCAGAAAGGTGGCGTTCATAACCTTGGAGTACTTGTCCCCGAGTTTGAAGACCTGGCCCACTTCAATACCCCTGGCCGATTCCAGCCCGGCCCCGCAGTTGATGCAGACCTCTCCGGCCCCCACGAGGCGCAGGTCGGTAACCAGGTGCGGGGTGAAGTCCCTTCCGGGATTAACGTTGATCAAATGGGTATCCGCCTTGTTGGCCCCGGTCACGAAGTTGCTCCCGCGGGTGACCTCTTCATCAACCACAATGGTGACGTCCTTTAAGCCCACCGGGCCGCTGAACCCGACGGGAGCGCCGGTGACCCTCTCGATGATCTCCGGGCCGGCCAGTTCCAGACGGATGGCGCCTACCGCGTTCAGCAGCTTGATTTCGTTAACCTCGCGGTTGCCGCGCACGACGGCGGCCACAAGGTCCCTGTCAGTTTCGTAGAACAGGGTCTTGAGCACCTGCCCGGAGTCCACCCCGAGGAACGCCGCGACCTCCGCCACTGTACGGGCTCCGGGGGTGGCAACCTCCTCCATCGCTTGGGGAGGCCCGTAATCGACGGCCTCGAATTGGCTGACGGCTTTCTCGTCGTTGGCGGCGTAACCGCATTCCTCGTTGGGGCAGTAAATAACGGTCGCTTCACCGGAAGCCGCCAGGACCATAAACTCGTGGCTGTAGCCCCCGCCTATGGCCCCGGAATCCGCCAGCACCGGGCGAAAGACGAGGCCGCAGCGCTTGAACACCCTGCTGTAGGCGTCATACATCTTGCGGTAGCTGACGTCGAGACCTTCCTCGTCGCGGTCGAAGGAATACAGGTCCTTCATGATGAACTCGCGCCCGCGCATCAGCCCGAAACGGGGCCTCCGCTCGTCGCGGTACTTGTTCTGGATCTGGTAAAGAAGAAGGGGCAGCTGCTTGTATGACCTGATATCGTTGTTCACCAGTTCGGTGATCAGCTCTTCGTGCGTGGGGCCCAGGGCGAAGTCGCGCCCGTGCCTATCCTTCAGCCGCATCAGTTCAGGGCCGTATACGTCCCAGCGGCCGGAGCGCAGCCAAAGTTCCGCGGGCTGGATGATCGGCATGAGCAGTTCCTGCCCGCCCTTGACATCCATCTCCTCGCGGATGATGGCGATGATCTTGCTGATCACCCTGTGCGCCAGGGGCAGCAGGGTGTACACCCCGGCCGCCGCCTTTCGGATAAAGCCCGCCCGCAGCAACAACTGGTGGCTGACGATCTCGGCCTCGGCCGGTGTCTCGCGTAAAGTGGGAATGAAGTATTCAGACGCGCGCAAAGCTGATCACCTTCCTTACAAACTCTTTGACTCTTTATCCTCAAGCTTTTCGATTTCCGCCATCAGCGCCTCGATCATCCGGTCTTCGGGCACCGTGCCGATGATCTCGCCTTTACGGAAGAGAAGCCCGACGCCTTTGCCGCCGGCGATACCGACGTCGGCTTCCCTGGCCTCGCCCGGGCCGTTGACCACACAGCCCATCACGGCCACCTTGATCGGTTTCGTCACCGCCTGGAGCCTGTCCTCCACCTCGGCGGCGATGCGGATGACGTCGATCTGGGTCCGGCCGCAGGTCGGGCAGGAAACAAGCTCAACGCCCCTGCGCCGCAGCCCGAGAGTCTTCAGGATCTCGTAGCCCGCCCACACCTCGTGGCGCGGGGGGGCGGTCAACGATACGCGTATTGTGTCCCCGATCCCTTCCGCGAGCAAGATCCCGATACCCACGGCGGACTTGACCAACCCTCCGCGCATGGTGCCCGCTTCAGTCACCCCGACGTGGAAGGGGTAGTCCACCTGTCTCGCCAGCCGGCGGTAGGCCTCCACCATCAGCAAAACGTCGCTGGCCTTGAGCGAGACCTTGATGGCCGTGTGATCAAGATCTTCAAGAATGCGGATATGTTCGAGCGCGCTGGCGACCATGGCCTCGGGCGTCAGCCCGTGCTTCTCCAGCAAACGCTTGTCCAGCGATCCCGCATTCACCCCGATGCGGATGGGAATCCCGCGGTCGCGCGCGGCCTCCACCACCGCCTTCACCTTGGCGCGCCCGCCGATATTGCCCGGATTGATGCGCAGCCCGTCGACCCCGGCCTTGATCGCCGCGAGGGCCAGGCGGTAATCGAAGTGGATGTCGGCCACCAGCGGCACCGACACCCTCTTCCGTATGGCGGCGAGCGCCTCGGCCGCTTCGCGGTCCGGCACGGCCAGGCGCACAATCTCACAGCCCACGCCGGCCAGTTCCCGGATCTGCGCCACGGTGGCCTCAACGTCGCGCGTGTCGGTGTTGGTCATCGACTGGACCGAAACCGGAGCATCTCCGCCCACCTGAACGTTCCCGATATAAACGGGGCGCGTCTTTCTCCTAGAAAAGTTCAACAATATCTTTATAAGTCACCACCACCATTAGCGCCAGCAACAGGCCGAAGCCCACAAGGTGAATGAAGCTTTCTTTCTCGGGGTTGATAGGCCTCCCGGTCAGGCCCTCCCAGAGCAGGAAAAGGATCCTGCTGCCGTCCAGGGCGGGAATCGGGAGGAGGTTGAAAAGCCCGATGTTGATACTCAAGAACGCGGCCATCTGCAAGAGGGCGATGAAGCCCTGCGTGGCCACCGTCCCGATTTCCGACACTATCCGCACCGGACCCCCGACATCGACGGGAGCCTGTTGAAAGATCATCTGACCGAGAAAGCCCACGATCATCACGAGCAACCGCCCGGTCCACTGGGCTCCGGCCACGGCGCTTTGGATCAAGCCCACCTGCCTGTTTTCAAATGTAGGGTAAATACCGATCTTGCCCTTCCCTTCCATCTCTTCGGGGATGAGGCGCACGTCGAAACGCTCGCCCTTACGTTCAACGGTGATCGTCATCTCCCTGCCCGCATTGGCGTCGATCTGGGCCACCAGGGTCTTCCATTCGTCGATGCGGTGGCCGTTGACGGCGATGATGCGGTCGCCCTTTACGATGCCGGCCTCAGCCGCGGGGCGGTTGGGCACGACATCCCGGACTGTGGTGGTGGGCATGGGTACTCCTTCCACCATGAAAACAGCGAGCAGCAACAGGGCCGCCAGGAAGAAGTTCATAAAGGGACCGGCGAAGATCACACCGATGCGCTGCAGCACCGACTTATCCTTAAAGCTGCGGCCCTGCTCGACCTCCTCTTCCTTGGGGTCCAGGCCGGCAAAACGCACAAAGCCCCCCAGGGGGAAAGCCCGCAGGGAGTAAGTCGTCTCGCCCCTGGTGACGGCGGCCAGTCTGGGGCCAAAGCCGATGGCGAACTCAAAGACTTTGATGCCCGCGCTTTTGGCGGCAAGGAAGTGTCCCAGTTCGTGGAAGAAAATCAGGAGCCCGAAAACAAATACGGCTGCTAGAAAAGTTGTCACTTATTGTTCCACCTCTGTCACAATGAGACTGGCCCGCGCGCGGGCCCAGCGATCGGCCTCGAGGATCTCCTCAAGGGATGGCGCCGAGACGGCGGCATGGGCTTCCATCACCCTCGTCACAACCTCCGGGATACGCAAAAAACCCAGGTTTCCTCCGAGGAAAGCCTCCACGGCCACCTCGTTGGCGGCGTTCATCACGCAGGGCATCGTGCCGCCTGTCCGGCCGGCGTCATAGGCAAGACCCAGGCACGGAAAACGCCGGGTGTCGGGCGCCTCGAAAGTCAGCTGCCCCAATTCGCTGAAATTAAGCCGGTTCACGACGCTCGGCTTTCTTTCCGGATAGGTCAGGGCGTACTGGATGGGCAGCCGCATGTCCGTTTGCGAAAGACAGGCGATGACCGTGCCGTCCCGTAATTCGACCATCCCGTGCACGATGCTCTGGGGGTGGATGACTACCTCGATGTTATCATAACCCACGCCGAACAGCCACCTGGCTTCGATAACCTCGAGGCCCTTGTTCATCAAGGTGGCTGAATCAATGGTGATTTTCGCCCCCATTTGCCAGGTGGGGTGTCTTAAAGCCTCCGCAGGCGTAACGCCGGACAGCCTGTCCAGACCGGTGCCCCGGAACGGACCCCCCGAAGCGGTGAGGATGACGGCGGTTACCTGGTCTTCCCTGCCCTCGATACACTGCCACACCGCGGAATGCTCGCTGTCCACGGGCAAAAGCCTGACGCCCTTCCGTTTGACAGCCTCGGTGACCAGCTCGCCGGCGGCGACCAGCGTTTCCTTGTTGGCGAGAGCGATGTGTTTTCCCGCTTCGATAGCCCGCATCACCGGGACGAGACCCACGGTGCCGGTAAGGGCGGCCACAACGAAATCGGCCTCGGAAACAGCGGCCACCGCATTTAAGCCGTCAGATCCCCAAAAGACTTCCGTGCCCGGCGGAAGCTCTCCCTTGATGCGCTCGGCGTCGCCGGCGTCTTTGACCGCGACGACCCGGGGGCGGAACTCCCGCGCCTGTTCCAAGAGCAGCGGCCAGTTCCGTCCTGCGGCCAGCCCGACAACCTCCAATTCCTCCCGGTACCGCGCCGCCACGTCAAGGGTCTGGCGCCCGATGGACCCCGTGCTGCCGAGGATGCTGATGTTTTTCTTTCTCTTCATTAGCTTATATCCTACCTTGTTTTGACTGAGGTCAGTCCCGCCTTTACAGCGGCCTGGATAATGATGATGATCACCGGCCCGAGGATCAGGCCGGTGATCCCGAGAGCCTTAAGTCCTATATACATCCCGGCCAAAACGGCCAGGGGGTGGACGCCCAGGCTGGTGGCAATGACCTTGGCTTCTAGGAGCTGCCGCAAGACGAGAACGATGGCGTAAACTACAGCCAGCTTAACGGCGAAGGTCAGGGGACCGGTAAAGAGAACGTAGATGATCCACGGAATGAAAACGGTGCTCGGACCCAGCACCGGTATAAGATCGAAGAATCCGGTCAGCAAACCGAGGCTGACGGCGTAAGGCGAACCGATAACCGCCAGGCCGATAATGGTGACCACGGTGGTGATACTGACCAGCACGAGCTGGGCCCGCAGGTAGGCTCGGAAAGCCTTGAAAGCCTCGCGCCCCACCTCGATGGTCCCTTCCCCGTAGTGCCCGGGCAATAAACGGACCCAGGAATCCCGGATGACGCGCAGGTCTCTGCTGAAGAAGTAGGTTGCCAGCAGTGTCACTAGGGCGATAAAGAAAGCCCCCGGCAGCCCGGAGAAAAAGCCCAAAGTGACGTTCAGCGCCGTGTTGAGGCCCGTCTGGAGCAGCCGGCCGATTTCGTTGATAGCCTGGTCGATGTAACTGACGGCCTCGGGGGGCAGGTTGACATAAACCGTGACGACTTTATCCACCAGGTTTTCGATCGTGCCTTGCAGGGCGCGGATACTGTCGGCGGACGTGCGGGAAAGAATGATCAATTCGTTGACGAGCTGTGCCGTCCCCAGGGCGACAGCGAAACCAACCACGGCGATGATGAGAAAGATCGACGTCAGCACAGCCAGCCCCCGGGGGAGCTTTGCGCGCCTCTCCAGCACCCTGACCAGCGGTTCGATGAAAAGGCTGATCAGGAGCGCCAGCAGGAAAGGCAACAAGACCGGGAGCAAAAAGCGGCCCACGAAATAAAGGACCACCAGCGCAGCCGATGCCAACAGCAAAGCGCCGGTATGCCAGACAAGGCGTTTTACGCGTGGTGATACGTCACTCATGGTAAAGTCACTCCAAATATTTGGACTAAGTAGTAAACAACAGGCGCAGTCAGCATAAAGCTGTCAAAGCGGTCCAGGATGCCCCCGTGCCCGGGAAGCAGGCTGCCGGCGTCCTTGACGCCGGCAAAGCGTTTCAGCGCGGAAACGATAAGGTCGCCGGCCTGGGCCGCAACCCCGGTGAGCAGCCCCAGAAGCAACACGAGCCCGAGCGGCGCCGCGCCGGTAATCAGGACGAAGGCGTAGGCCGCTAGCACGGCCCCGGCCAAGCCGCCGAGCAAGCCTTCAAGACTTTTTTTCGGGCTAAGGTGCGGCGTGATGCGAATCCGCCCTACACTGACCCCGACAATATACCCCAACGTGTCAAAAGCCCAGGTCCCCGCCAGGGCCAGAAGCAGGAATCCCGGACCTCCGGGCAGGACCCTCAACAGGTACGCGTAAGCCAGTAAACCGGCGTAGAGAGCCACGAACAGGGTTGCGCAGAGCGACGCAGGACTGATCCTGGGATAAACGGCGGTGAAAATCACCAGGAACAGCAAGATGACAAGGGTAATCGTCGGGCCCGGGTACGCTTCTTCCAAAAAGTAGGCCGCTCCCACCAGCGCCAATGTTCCGGCGATGGCCAAGCCCCGGTGCGGGCCCTGGTTCCTGACCAATCCGGCCAGTTCTCCGGCTGCCAGAACTGCGAGAACGGCCACAACCGCCAGCAGCGGCACTCCTCCCAGCCAGGCTGCGCCCAGAACCAACGGAGCGCCCAGGACAGCTGTCAAGACCCTCGTCCTAAACACTAGCCCAAGCCTCCATACCTGCGTTCACGGCGTTGGTACTCCTTCAGTCCCACGATAAAATGCTCGCGGTGGAAATCCGGCCACAGGACGGGCGTGATCCAGAATTCGGTATAGGCGAGCTGCCACAGGAGGAAGTTCGAAATCCGGTAATCGCCCCCCGGCCTGATCAACAGGTCGGGATCCGGTATGCCGCGAGTGTAAAGGTAATGCTCGAACTCCTCTTCGGTCAATTCCCCGGCTCTGCGCCTGCCGCCAGCGACGTCGGCGGCGAAAGCCCGAGCCGCATCCACCAGCTCGCTCCGCCCCCCGTAGTTCAGAGCCAGGAGCAGCGTCAGGCGCGTGTTACCCGCCGTTGTGCTTTCGGCCGCGGCCAGGGCGATCCTGGCGGCGGCGGGCAGCCCCTCGATCCTGCCGATGCCCCGCACCTTAACCCCGTTAGCGTTGAGTTCCTCCACCTCATTGTATAAGTAATCGACGAGAAGACCCATCAATTCGTCGACTTCGTCCTTGGGGCGCTTCCAATTTTCCGTCGAAAAAGCGTATGCCGTAAGGTAGGGAATGCCTATCTCGCCGCAGAACCTAACGATGTCGCGCAGGGACTCGGCTCCCGCCCGGTGGCCCTCCGAACGCTCAAGCCCTCTCTGCTGTGCCCATCGCCCGTTGCCGTCCATAATGACGGCCACGTGCCGCGGCAGTTTGTCCGGATCCAAACCCAGGTCAAGGGCTACCTTGCGGGTGTCGCTCTTGTCATCCTTGCTACCCATCCTATCAGCCCTCCAACACTCTCCTATAAGAAAGCCCCCCGAAGGTGGGAGGCTGCCATTCCCGTAGCGGTCTCCTGCGGCCAAGATATGCGCCCCAGGCGGGAAAAATCCCTTAAAACAAAAGAGTGCCAAAGCTCTCAAACCACTTTATTGTTCCGGCTCATCCCATCCCTGCCTGGCAACGATAAGCTCCACATCCTTGTCTCCAAAGACGGCCTTCACCACTCGATACCCGCCTTTCACCGGCCCTCGCGGAGGAGCGGTTTCCGCAATGATGACACGAAACCCCGCCGCCTGCAGCAAGGGCAGCGCGTCCTCCAGCTTGAACCCGAGCACGTCGGGAGCCTCATTCATTAAACTTCCATTATCTCCTTTTCCTTGGCGGCTAACAAGGAATCGATCTCTTTGATATATCTGTCGGTTAGTTTCTGGACCTCGTCCTGGCTGCGCTTCAGGTCGTCCTCCGATATCTCCCCGTTCTTCTGTTTGGCCTTAAGCTGTTCCAGGACATCCCGCCGGAGATTTCGGACGGCGACACGCCCCTCCTCGGCGCGTTTCTTGATGAGCTTGACCAACTCCTGCCTGCGCTCCTGGGTCAGTTGCGGAACGGTCAGGCGGATGACGTTGCCGTCGTTGGCCGGGGTGATGCCGAGGTCGGACTTCAAGATCGCACGCTCGATCGCCCCGATGGCCGACTTATCCCAGGGCTGAATGATCAAAAGCCGCGGTTCAGGAACGGAAATCGAAGCAAGCTGGTTTATGGGGGTGGGCGTTCCATAATAGTCTACAGCAATCTTATCGAGCAGGGCAGGCGTAGCCCGGCCTGCTCGCAACGAAGCAAAATCCTTCTTCAGGATTTCAATCGTCTTCTGCATATTGCCTTCTGTAGCCTGAATGAGTTCCCGCATTATTTTTCACTCCCTATAAACGTACCTATCTCCATTCCCAGGATGGCCCGTTTGATGTTTCCGGCCTCCGTAATACTGAAAACGATGAGGGGGATTTTATTTTCCATGCACAGCGAAGCGGCCGTGGCGTCCATCACCCTCAGGCCGAGGTTGAGCATCTCGATGTAGGCCAGGCGCGAAAACCTTTTGGCGCACGGATTTGCAATTGGATCGGCGTCGTAGACGCCGTCCACCTTTTTGGCCATCAGGATGGCCTCGGCCTCAATCTCGGCCGCCCGCAAGGCAGCCGTCGTATCGGTCGAAAAATAGGGATTCCCCGTCCCTGCCGCAAAGATTACGACACGCCCCTTTTCCAGGTGCCGAATCGCCCGCCTGCGGATGTAAGGCTCGGCGATGGCTCTCATCTCGATGGCCACCTGGACCCTGGTGTCGACGCCGACCTTTTCGAGAGCGTCCTGCAAAGCTAGCGAGTTGATCACAGTAGCCAGCATACCCATATAGTCGGCCGCGGCCCGGTCCATGCCCTTGGCGCTGCCGGCCACCCCGCGCCAGATGTTGCCGCCGCCCACCACGATGGCCATCTCCACCCGCAACTGCTGAACGACGTCTTTGATCTCGGATGCGATAAAGTTGACGACTTCCGGATCTATACCGTATCCCTGGGACCCGGCAAGCGCCTCGCCACTCAACTTCAAGATTACACGACGGTATCTGGGTGCAATCATGCTGGGCCTCCGTTTCGTCTTGGCGTATTTTCTCTTCAGCAGACCGCAAGTCCTTCCCAGCCCATTTGCGTTCCAATCCACGGCGGGTTTGCAAGCCGGCGTGTTCTGTAATATCCAGGTGCCGGTTACCAAACGCGATTCCCGAACGGCCTACGCCTTACGACGATTCTTTGGCGGCACCCTCCCCGATTTCAAAACGCGCAAACCTATTGACCACGATGTTTTCGCCCAGGGTAGCGATGACCTCCTTGATCACGTCCCCGACAACGACATCCGGGTTCTTGATGAAAGGCTGTTCAAGGAGACAGGTTTCTTTATAAAACTTCTCCAGGCGCCCCTCGACCATCTTGTCGACGATCTTCTCGGGTTTACCCTCGTTCAGGGCCTGAGCGCGGAGAATCGACTTTTCGTGTTCAATAACTTCGGGCGGCACCTGCTCCCGTGACACATACTCGGGTCTGGACGCCGCCACCTGCATGGCCAGGTCCCGGGCCAGCGCTTTAAACTGCTCAGTCTTAGCCACGAAATCGGTCTCGCAGTTCACCTCGATCAGCACGCCGATGCGGCCTCCGCCGTGAATATAGCTTTCGACCAAGCCCTGGGCGGCCACGCGACCGGCTTTCTTCGCCGCCGCGGCAAGGCCTTTCTCGCGCAGGTAGTCGACAGCCTTCTCAATGTCACCGCCGGTCTCGACCAGGGCCTTCTTGCAGTCCATCATGCCTGCGCCTGTTCTCTCCCGTAGTTCCTTCACTGTTTTTGCGGATACGTCCACCGACAAAGCCTCCTATTTATCCATATTTTTCCGTAAAATCTCCTAGCTTTCATTATAACCTAAAATTTTGTCCTGTAACCTATTGAAAATAAAGGGCGCTGTCAAAAAGTCCCGAATAAAGGGCCTGTTGAAAAACCAGGGGCTGTTCAAAAACGACCCAGCACTCAATGGGGTTTTACAAAGTGAAAGTCTACGCTTATTGAACAGACTGCAGTTATGAAAAGATGTTCGGTGATCGGATTGAGTGCTGGGCAGGCGAAGTTTTTCAACAGCCCCATAAAAAGTAGGGGCTTATTATCAGCCCCTACCACCACTACTGCGCTTGTGCCTCGACGGTCAGTTGTTCTCCCTGCCGGCCTTCCAACACGGCGTCGGCCATCTTGGCCGTCAAAAGCCTTACCGCCCTGATCGCGTCATCGTTGCCGGGAATGACGTAATCGATCTCGTCAGGGTCGCAGTTCGTATCCACGATGGCCACGATCGGGATGCCGAGCTTGCGCGCCTCGGCCACCGCGATGCGCTCTTTGCGAGGATCGATGATGAAAAGCGCCGCGGGCAGCGAGGTCATGTTCTTGATACCGCCCAGGTACTTCTCCAGCCTTGCCTTCTCTTGCATGAGCTCGGCGGTTTCCTTCTTGGAAAATAGCGCGAACCTGCCGCTCTCTTCCATCTTTTCTAGTTCCTTCAGGCGGTCGATGCGCCGCTTGATGGTCTGGAAGTTCGTGAGCATTCCGCCCAGCCAGCGCTGGTTGACGTAAAACATGCCGCAACGCTGGGCCTCTTCGCGGACCGACTCCTGCGCCTGCTTTTTGGTCCCGACGAACAGGATGGTCTTACCTTCCATGGCCAGGCTTTTGATAAAGTTGTACGCTTCTTCGATCTTCTTGACGGTCTTTTGCAGGTCGATGATGTAGATGCCGTTGCGGTCCGTAAAAATATAAGGGGCCATCTTCGGGTTCCACCGCCGGGTCTGGTGGCCGAAATGCACCCCCGCTTCGAGCAGCTGTTTCATGGAGACTATCGCCATTTTTACACCTCCTCCCGCATGGTTTTGTTCCTCCGCCGCCCTCATCCCCCAGGCAGACCCGTAAGGGCACCCCGCACAAGGTCCGGCAGCGTGTGTGCTATTACACCGCTGATCATTTTAACACAAACATCCAACACACCGCAAGTTTTCCGCAGAAAAAATAAAAAGACCTCCACAGGTCCCTCTATGTTCCCGCCATGTATTGAAGAAACTCGGCGACAAAACCTTCTAGTTATGTTTCAGCCTTTGCAGTTCCTTAAGCAACTGGTCGTTGAGGACGCGAATGTAAGTCCCTTTCATCCCGAGCGACTTGGACTCGATGACCCCAGCGCTCTCGAACTTCCGCAAGGCGTTGACGATCACCGAGCGCGTGATACCCACGCGGTCGGCGATCTTGGAGGCGACCAGAAGGCCTTCCTCGCCGTTGAGCTGCTCAAAAATGTGGCGTACGGCGTCCAGTTCCGAATAGGACAGTGTCCCCAGAGCCACCTGCACGGCGGCGCGGCGGCGGGCGTCTTCTTCCATCTTGTCTACGCGTTCCCGCAAGATTTCCATACCCACAACGGTGGCGCCCAGCTCCGCAAGCACAAGGTCCTCCTCGGTGAATTCCTGGTCGAACTTGGCCGCCACCAGGGTGCCGAGCCTCTTTCCGGCGCCCACGATGGGGACCACCGTCGTCACCTTGCCGCTGTAGTGACAGTTCTTCCCGCTTTCGAACACGCAGGAGTTGGCGGTCTGGCAAAAGTTCGCGTACGTGTTGCCGATCTGCAGCAGCCAATTGTTGTATTCCTGCGGGAAATTTGCTTCCCTGACGATCCTTGCAACCATCTCGCACTCAAAACCCGGCATAAAATCGGAGCCGAGGATTTTCCCTGACTCGTCAAGGAGGTAGACGTTGGCGTTGAGGTTCTTACCCAGGATTTGCGCCACTTCGCCAAAGTTTACGGGGTAACCCGCCGACTTTTGCAACAGCCTGTTGATCTGCCGTGATTTATCCAAAAGGCTTCCCAAGCCCATCCCTCGCTTTCTGATCCGGCCAATGTTTGAAAACCGCCTGCTCAAAAGAAGGCCGGACCACGAGGTTTTCTCGAGCTCCGGCCTCTGACTCTAGTTAAAAATCAGAGAAATACAGAAGGAGTTTCCTCACGTATAACCTCCGACCCCTTTTAAAATCCGGTGTTCGCCCTGCGAATTTCTTCGAGTCCGGCCTCTGACCTCTCTTATAGTATGTACCTGCTCAGGTCTTCCTGTCTGACGATATCCCCGAGTTTATTACTCACGTAGTGTTCGTCGATCACGATTTCTTTCTCCGTAAGCTCGGACGCTTCGAAAGAAATGTCCTCCAAAAGCTTTTCCAGGACGGTGTGAAGGCGCCTGGCGCCAATATTCTCCGTTTGCTCATTAACAGTATATGCGATCTTCGCTATCTCGACAAGGGAATTATGCGAAAATTCTATATTAACGCCCTCAGTGGCTAATAACGCCTGATATTGCCTGATCAAGGCGTTTTGCGGTTCGGTCAGGATTTGCAGAAATTCGTCCTGTCCCAAGGCCTGCAGTTCGACGCGGATCGGGAAACGGCCTTGCAGTTCCGGGATGAGGTCCGACGGTTTCGCCGTGTGGAAAGCCCCGGCGGCGATAAAAAGTACGTGATCGGTCCGTACGGGGCCGTACTTGGTGTTGACCGTCGAACCTTCAACGATCGGCAGGATATCGCGCTGCACGCCGCCGCGGGAAACGTCGGGTCCCCGGCCGCTCTCGTAGCCGGCGATCTTGTCGATCTCGTCCAAAAAGATGATCCCGCTTTCCTCGGCCCTGCGCACGGCAAGGCTGTTGACCTCGTCGGGATCGATCAGCTTCTGGGCCTCCTGCTGCGTCAGGATCTTCCTCGCCTCCGCCACCGTTACCTTCCGGCGCTTCTTGCGCTTAGGAAAAATATTGCCTAGGACGTCCTGAAGGTTGATCCCCATCTCCTCCACGCCCTGGCCCGAAAAAATTTCAAGCATCGAGGGACTGGCTTCCTCAACCTCTATTTCGATGTATTCCCGTTCCAACTCGCCCCGGGCCAGCTTTTGCCGGAGCGTTTCCCGCTCGAATTCCAGGCGTTTGAGCTGCCGGTCGCGCGCATCCTGGTCGCTCTGCTGCTGCCGCCCCCCTCCGAAGAGCAGTTCGAGGGGGTTGGCGCTATAGTTTTGCGCCTGGGGAGCCGGCGCCATGTATTCGACAATCCGCTCGTCGGCCATCCGGCGGGCCCGCTCTTCGACATCCCTGAGTTTTTCCTCACGGACCATACGCACCGCGGTCTCCACCAGGTCACGGACCATCCCTTCAACGTCGCGGCCCACGTACCCGACCTCGGTGAACTTGGTGGCCTCAACCTTTACAAACGGAGCGTTTACCAGTCTAGCCAGCCGGCGTGCGATCTCGGTCTTGCCCACACCCGTCGGGCCGATCATCAGGATGTTCTTGGGCATGACCTCGTCGCGGAGGTCTTCTGCCAGGCGCGCCCGGCGGTACCTGTTGCGCAACGCGACAGCGACGGCTCTCTTGGCCTGCCTCTGACCCACGATGTAGCGGTCGAGTTCAGCCACAATCTGGCGAGGCGTGAGATTGAAGTCCAAGGCTGCTTCCTCCTTACAGTTCCTCCACGGTGATTGATTCGTTGGTGTAGACGCATATCTCGGCGGCGATTTCCAGGGCCCGGCGGGCGATCTCGGCAGCCGGAAGCCCGGTGTTCCGTATCAGAGCGCGGGCCGCCGCCAGGGCGAAGGGGCCGCCCGAACCGACGGCCAGAACTCCGTCGTCGGGTTCGATGACTTCGCCGCCGCCGGAGATCAGCAGGATGTTCGCCTGGTCGGCCACGATCAGCATCGCCTCCAGCTTACGGAGCACCTTGTCGGTCCGCCATTCCTTGGCCAGCTGCACCGCCGCCCGGGGCAGGTTCCCGTGAAACTCCTCCAGCTTAGCCTCAAAACGTTCAAAGAGGGCGAAGGCATCGGCCACCCCGCCGGCGAAGCCGGCCAGGACCCTGTCCTTGTACAGGCGCCGGATCTTCTTGGCCTTGGCCTTGATCACCACGTTCTGGGCGAAGCTGACCTGGCCGTCGCCGGCGAGGACGGTCTTCCCGTCCCTGCGGACGGCCACGATGGTCGTTCCGTGAAACTCCAAGCGACTTCCCCCCTACCGGAATGCTAAACTCTTAAGATTATATGATACGTTATGGCACTAGCTTCGCGGGTGGGCCTTCCGGTATACTTCCTGCAGCCGGTCGGCCGTTACGCGCGTGTAGATTTGCGTGGTGGACAGCCTGGCGTGGCCAAGGAGTTCCTGAACCGCCCGGAGATCCGCCCCGGCGTTCAGCAGGTGGGTGGCGAAGCAGTGCCTGAAGGTATGCGGGCTGATGTTGCGCTCCCGCGCCAGTTGATCGAGATATTTGTTCAGTATCTTCCGCACCCCCCGCACGGTGAGCCGCCCGCCCCGGTAGTTCAAAAACACGGCCGTCTCGTCCTTCCCGCCTTCCAAAAGCAAGGGTCGCCCGTCATCCAGGTATTTCTTCAGCGCGCGGACGGCATATGAGCCGAGCGGGACAATTCTTTCCTTGTTGCCCTTGCCGAGAACGCGGATAAATCCCGCCGCGAGGTCCAGGTCCCCCAGATCGAGGCCAACCAGTTCCGAAACGCGAATGCCACCGGCGTAAAGGGTTTCCAAAAAGGCCCGGTCCCTCAGCCCGGCAGGCGTATCGCCGGGGGCTTCGATAACGGCCTTGACCTCGTCGGGATAGAGGGTCGGCGGGAGCTTCTTCATTTGTTTCGGTCCCTGGACCCGGCCCAGGGGGTTGGCCGGTACGATGTTCTCCCTGGCCAGAAACCTGTAAAAAGACCTCCAGGCGGCCACCTTGCGCCCGATGCTCGAACGGGCCAGCCCGGCTTGGCCCAGGTGGGCCAAATATCGGCGGAACAAAAGGTGGTCGACGTCCCCCGGCTGCAGGGCCGCATCATCCTTTTGCAACTCCCGGGCCAAAAAGTCGATGCCCTGAAAAAGGTCGCTCCGGTAGGCTTCCAGCGTCCGGGGCGATGCGCCCCGCTCCACCCGCAGGTAAGCCATGAAGCTGTCAACGTAGTGGTAAATCGGCAAAGTCACCTAACTCCCTCATCCAGGATTCCAGAGCCTGTAAAGCCCGGTCGGCGTAGGCCTGGTAGCGCGTCTTCTTGTCTTTGACGCGCCTTTCCAGGGGCGGGAACAGCCCGAAGGTGACGTTCATCGGCTGGAAGTAACGGGGGTCGGCCGATACGATGTAACGCATGAGAGCCCCGTGCGCCGTCACCTCGGGGAAGGGGGCGGCGGCGAGACCGCGGGCCAGCCTGGCCGCGTTCAGGCCGGCGATGAGACCGCCGGCCGCTGATTCCACGTAGCCCTCCACCCCTGATATCTGGCCCGCGAAAAAGAGGCTGGGGCGTTTTTTGCACTCGAGAGTGGGCGCCAGCACCAGGGGGGCGTTGATGTAAGTGTTCCGGTGCATGACCCCGTACCGGACAAACTCCGCGTTCTCCAGGCCCGGGATCAGTCTGAAGACCCTCTGCTGTTCCCCCCACTTCAGGTTGGTCTGAAAACCCACCAGGTTGTACAAAGTACCGGCGGCGTTGTCCTGCCGGAGCTGGACGACGGCGAAAGGCCGCTTCCCCGTACGCGGGTCGACCAGCCCGACCGGCTTCAGCGGCCCGAACAACAACGTTTCCCGTCCCCGCGCGGCCAGAACCTCGACCGGCATGCAGCCTTCAAAATGGATTTCTTTTTCAAAGGTCTTAAGCGGGACCCTTTCCGCATCCACAAGAGCGCGATAAAAGCGGTCGTACTCCTCTTCGGTCATCGGACAGTTCAGGTAGGCCGGCTCGCCCTTGTCGTAGCGCGACGAGCGGAAAACCTTGTCCATGTTCAGGGACTCCAGGGTGACGATGGGCGCCACCGCGTCGTAGAAGTAGAAAGACTCGGCGCCCGTAATGCGCTTGATGTCTTCAGCCATGTCCCCCGCCGTCAGGGGTCCGGTGGCGATCACGACCAGGCCCCGGTCCGGAACCCTGCGCACTTCTTCGCGGACGATCTCGACCAGGGGTTCGGCTTCCAGGCTCCTGGTGACCGTCTTGGCAAAGAGCTCCCGGTCGACGGCCAGGGCCCCTCCGGCCGGCACCCGCGCGTTGTCGGCGGCGTGCATGATCAAGGAACCGAGGCGACGCATCTCTTCCTTTAAAAGTCCCACGGCGTTGGTGACGGCCGCCGCCCGCAAGGAATTGGAACAGACCAATTCGGCGAAATCCCCTGTTCGGTGGGCGGGCGTGGATTTAAAGGGGCGCATCTCGAACAGCCTTACGGGGATTCCCCGCCTGGCCGCCTGCCACGCCGCCTCCGAGCCGGCCAGCCCGGCTCCGACAATTGTTACGGGCGCGGAGTTCACTGTTTTTGGCCTCCGGCAGCCTGTTGCTTGTCCCTGAACGTGCATTCCGGATTGGCGCAGTAATACGTCTTATTTTTCTTTGTCTGTTTTTGGACCAGAAAAGTACCGCATTGTGGGCATTTCTCGTTGACAGGGGTATCCCAGGTGACAAAGTCACACTTAGGGTAAGCGGAACAGCCGAAGAAAGTCCGCCCTTTCCTGGTCCGCCGCACGACAACCTTCGCACCGCACTTGGGACAGGCCTGGCCGGTTTCTTCAAGGATGGGGCGGGCGTTTTTACACTCGGGGAACCCCGGACAGGCGAGGAAACGGCCGTACCGGCCCGTCTTGACGACCATGTTGCGCCCACAGAACTCGCAGATTTCGTCGGTGACCTCTTCTTGTTCTTCCTCAAGGGGGATCTTGCCGATCTCCTGCTCGGCCTTGGCCACGTCATCCCGGAAGGAAGCGTAAAAAGCATCCAGGACGGCTACCCAGTCGATGTCGCCGTCCTCGATCTGGTCCAGTTTTTCCTCCATCTCGGCCGTGAACTCGACGTTGATCACGTCGGGGAAATACTCTTTCAACAGATCCAGGACCTTGCGCCCCAGTTCCGTAGGAAAGAGGTTCTTGCCCCGCCGGACGACGTAGCCGCGCTTCTGGATGGTCTCGACCACGGGCGCGTAAGTACTGGGACGCCCGATGCCCTTCTCCTCCAGGGCCCGCACCAGCATGGCCTCGGTGTAGCGCGGCGGCGGTTGAGTGAAGTGCTGCTTGGGCACACGCCGAGTGACCTTGAGAACGTCATCCTCTTGCAAGGGGGGCAGAATGCGCCCCTCGTCTTCCTCTGGATGCTCATCGGCATAAACCCTGGTGTATCCCGGGAACTTGACGATAGCCCCGGTTGCCCGGAAGAGATATCTACCGGCCGCGATATCCACGCGGGTGGTGTCGATGACGGCCGGGGCCATCTGGCTGGCCACGAACCGCGACCAGATCAAGGCATAGAGTTTATACTGGTCGCTGGTCAGGAAGTTCTTGATCAAATCGGGGTGCCGCGCCACCGAGGTGGGGCGGATGGCCTCGTGCGCGTCCTGTACCTTCCCTTTGCTGCCGTAAAAATGGTGCTGCTTGGGAAGATATTCCGGTCCGAAGTGTTCCGCGACAAACCTTGCGGCCTCTTCCCGGGCCTCGCTCGAAACGCGGACCGAATCGGTGCGGATGTAGGTGACCAGACCGGTATGGCCGTCCTTGCCGATATCGAGGCCCTCGTAAAGTTGCTGGGCGACCATCATCGTCCGGCGTGTGGTGAAATTCAGCTTCCTGTTGGCTTCCTGCTGAAGGGTGCTCGTGGTGAAGGGCGGCGGCGGATTTTTGACCCGCTCCTTGCGCTTGACCTCGACCACCCTGTAGGCGGCGCCTTCAAGCTCGGACATGATCCTGTCCATTTCTTCCTTCGAGCGGACGGTCACCTTTTCCCCGTTGCGTTTAAAGAGCTTGGCCTCGATCTTATCGCCGTCCTTCGTCAGGATCACGGCAAGCGTCCAATACTCCTCGGGAACAAAGGCGTCGATCTCGTCCTCCCGCTCACAGATCAGGTACAGCGCAACGGACTGCACGCGTCCGGCGCTAAGCCCCCTGCGGACCTTGCGCCACAGCAACGGACTCAAGTTGTAGCCCACCAGGCGGTCGAGGATCCGGCGCGCCTGCTGGGCATTGACGCGGTTCTGGTCGATGCGCCTGGGGTGTTTCAACGCATCGACCACCGCTTTCTTGGTGATTTCGTTGAACTCGATGCGACAGGGCGCGTCATCGTCAATCTTAAGCAGTTGCTGCAGGTGCCACGCGATGGCCTCCCCTTCCCGGTCGGGGTCGGAGGCCAGCAGGACCTTGTCAGCCTTTCTGGCGGCGTTGCGCAGTTCCGAAATGGTGTCGCCCTTTCCCCTGATCGTAATGTACTTGGGCAAAAAACCCTTTTCTACATTAACGCCGAACTGGCTCTTGGGAAGGTCGCGGACGTGGCCCATAGACGCCAGGACCTGGTACTTTCTCCCCAGGAACTTGGTAAGCGTTTTGGCCTTGGCCGGAGATTCAACAATGACAAGGGTTTTCGACAAACATTCCACCTCAATGCATACCCTGATGTATTTCCAGTGATTACCTCTTACAGTATGAGATACAGTATAACCTTCCCGGCAGGCGCGTGACAAGCCCCTTGATCTCCAGGTAGGCCAGGGCGGCCGTAACCCGGGCGGGGGATTGAGCGCTTCGGCCGATAAGGTCGTCTTCGCCGACCGGCCCCCCCTGCTCCCGGAGGATCCCCAGCACCAGTTCTTCGTCGGAAGACAGGCTGACTGCAGCAAGAGCCTCGGCATGGCCGGGAAACAACTCTAACAGGCCCAGTTCGTCCAGGACGTCCTCCACGCCCTCCACAAGGCGGGCCCCCTGTTTGATCAGCCTGTTGACCCCCCTGGACGTCGGGCTGGTCACCGGGCCGGGAACGGCCATCACGTCGCGGTTGCTCTCCAGGGCCAGGTCGGCCGTAATCAGCGCCCCGCTTCGTTCCGCGGCCTCGACGACAACCACGCCGCGCGCGATCCCCGCGATGATGCGGTTGCGTATAGGAAAATTCCAGGGCTCGGGCCGGACGCCCAGGCCGAACTCGCTTAAAACAGCGCCGTTTTCCGCGATCTCTTGCATCAGCTTAGTATTTTCCCTCGGGTAAACGACATCTAAACCCGTTCCGAGCACGGCGACCGTTCTTCCGCCAGCCTTCAGCGCCCCCCGGTGGGCCGCGGAATCAATCCCCCTGGCCATGCCGCTGACGACGGTCACCCCGGCTTTGGCCAGTTCCTCTCCAAGGTTGCCGGCCACCGCCCGGCCATAGTATGTGCAGCGCCGCGAGCCAACCACGGCGACCGCAAGGTCGTCCTCGGAGGCAAGCCGTCCTTTATAGAAAATTACGGCCGGCGGATCAAAGATATGACGCAGGCGCGCCGGGTAGTCGCTATCTTCCCAGGTTACAAATCCGATCCCCTTTCGGGACAGCCTCTCCAGTTCCTTTTCGGGGTCGATCTGACGGCGCCTGGCGGCTCCGGCCTCAACCCCGCGCAGCCGCTCGTCGCCCACAGGGACCAGCCAGGCTTCGCGCAGCGAACCGAAACGCTCGCGCAGTCCGATGATTCTGCGGCCCCCCGCGGGAACGGCCAGGGCCCACCCTATCCAAAACGCGCGCGACATCAAAACACCGTCCTAGGACCTAGGCGTGATGTGACCACACTTCGGCTCCAACCTGATTTTTCCTGCAGGCGGCCGATAAAAAGCGTCACCCGAGGGCCAGGATGCCCTCAAGCGAACTCCGCGCGTCGAAGAACCCCTCGTAAAGGTCGCCTGCGGTCCTGAGGCGCTCCGGCATGCTGTCCATGTTGAAGTCATCCGGCCGCCATGCCGGCCTTTCCAGCTCCTCCCACCTGAGCGGGGCGGAAACCGGCGCGCCGGGGCGGGGACGGACGCTGTAAGGGAAGGCCATCGCCTTGCCGAAGGTGTTTTGCAGGTAGTCCACGTAGACCTTTCCCGTCCGCTTGCTGACGATCCGTTCAATGGTGGCGAAGGGGCAAATCCGCACGATAAACTCGGCGATGATCTTCATCGCCCGCGTGACCTCGCTGAAGGTATGCCGCGGCTCAACAGGAATGAACACGTGCAGGCCCGTAGCCCCCGAGGTCTTGGGAAACCCGTTGAGGCCGAACTCGCGCAAAGCCGTACGGGCCAGCCGGGCCACTTCCACGACCTGTTCAAAGGTCGCTCCTTCCGCCGGGTCCAAATCGATGACGGCGATATCCGGGTGGGCCAGCGTTCCAACCTTAGAAATCCAAGAATGCATCTCGATGCAGCCCAGGTTCGCCAGCCACACCAGCGTTTCGAGGCCCCGGTAGACCACGTAGTTCACGATCCGCATCCCTTCGTCGTGGGCCACCGGGACGGTTTCGATCCACTCCGGGGTCGACTCGGGGCGCTCCTTCTGGTAAAAGTGCTTGCCGGTGATGCCGTCGGGATATCGGCTCATGACCACCGGCCGTCCTTCGAGGTACCTGATGGCGTACTCGCCAACCGCGGTATAATAAGCGATCAGGTCTCCCTTGGTCCGCCCGTCCGGCCAGTAAACCTTGTTCAGGTTGGTGAGCCCCAGCCGGCGCCCGCGGACTTGCACCAGCGTCATTGTTCTTCACCCCCGCGCCTGCAGCTTCCCGTACCTTTAATATTGTCGGTCCGGGACAGGCAAAATGTACGGCATAGTTTACCGGACTCGGGCAAAACATATGTTTGAGCATCTGTACGGGGCTGTTCGCAGCAGGCTCTTGAAAATCCTTTTAGAGGTGGTGCCGGATGACAAAGAACACCAACCGCACGGAACGACTGAAGCTTGAAACGGCCCGCGGGCCGGGACTGGAAGACGATCTTAAAAAGGGCGGCGAAGAACTTTCTGCCGTTGAAGCCGGAAAGATCGGAGAGAACATTGTGAAAAAACTGGTGCGGGCCGGCCAGGAATCGATGAACAGAGTGGCGGGAACCGAATAATGGCCTTATAAAACCGTTGGCACAGGGCATAATAAGGGCAACAAGGTGCAGCGGATCTTACTTGGCTAAGATGACTTCCACAAGTGGTCGAATCCGGTAAACAACCCGCTGCACCTTGTTTTGGTTTCCTACCAGGGATGGGTCCCGAAACACTGGTAAGCCCTACAATAGAAACTCAGGCCTGTAGGGCGACGATCCCGCATTCCGCCGGCTCCTTATCCCATCGCAGGCCCTGGTAGCTGGGATGCCTTAGGTAACCGTCAGCTGTCGTCTCTGTAAACTTCACCGTGCAGACCAAGAGCGGTCGGACCCAATGCGGACGGCGCAGCGGGCGGTCCCGGGGAACGGCCAGAGGAGGATCGCGCACGGCAATTTTAGCCATGGCCTCAAGGAGCGCGTCTTCCTCTTTTTCCGAAAAACCGCTTCCCACCTTACCCTGGAAAACCAGCGCTCCATCCCGGTACGCGCCTAGGATCAGCGCCCCCAGCTTTCTCCGTCTCTGGCCCTCTTCCCAGCCGCAGATAACCAGATCGGCTTCTTTCGCTGAACGCACCTTCCGCCATAAGGGCGAGCGTTTGCCGGGGAGGTAGGGGCTGCCCAGTTTTTTAGCGACCATCCCTTCTATCCCCGCGGCGGTGCAGGCCCGGAAGAACTCCTCCCCGTTCCCGATCACATAGTCGCTGACCACGAGGCTGGAAACATCGGCGAAGATTGCGCGCAGCATTTCGCGCCGCGTCTCGACCGGCTCTTCCATCACCGGCCGTCCTTTGCGGTACAGGATGTCAAAAGCGACGAACAACGCCGGTGTTTCTTCGGCGGCCCGCGCGATGCGCTGCGGGTCGGACAGGCGCCCCCTGCGCTGCAAAACCGAAAAGCTGGGTTTCCCATCGACCGTAACCACAATCTCTCCGTCCACGATGACAGGCAGAGAGTCTGCCAGGGCGTTTAAGCGGCCTAGTTCCGGGAACGCCGAGGTAAGGTCGATGAGATTGCGGGAACGCAGGACCGTCCCGCCATCCAGGTAGGCGAGGCAGCGGTAACCGTCCCACTTGATTTCAAAGAGGTGCTCGTTGCTCGAAAAAGGCTCTGAAGGAAAAGCAAGCATCGGGCGCAGGAGAGGCAGAGTCATGCCTTGGCCTCCCGGCGCTTTGGCGTTTTCCTGCCCTTCTTGGTTTCTTCAATGCTTCGTTTGAGAGCGTCCATGAGGTCGATCACTTTTTCCGCCTGTTGCGGAGCGACGACGACGGCGTGCTCCCCGGCGGCCTTGGCCCGGATTATCTCCAGCACGGCCTTGCGGCGTTCGTCGCCGTACTTGTCCGGGTCAAAACGGGCCGCCAGGTTTTCCACCAGCCTGAGGGCCATCTTGCTTTCGTTTTCGTGGATCTTGACGTCGTACTGCAGTTCCGGGATCAGGGCCGGCTTGCGGACCTCGTCGGGGAAAAGCATGGTATGCATTACCAGGACCCGTTCCTTGGCCCGCACGAGAGCCAGGCTCTCCTTGGTGCGAATGGCCACCCGGCCCACGGCGGCCTTTCCGCTTTCGCGCATGGCCTGCTTCAGCAGCTCGTACGCCTTCTCGCCTCCCTCCGCAGGGGCGAGATAGTAAGACTTCTCGTAAAAGATCGGGTCCACTTCGTTCAGGTCTACGAAGTCCAGCAGGGCGATGCTGCGCCGGCCCCCCTCTTCAAGGGCTTCCAGTTCCTCGTCCTCTATGATCACGTACCGCCCCTTGTCCACCTCGTAACCGCGGACCACGTCCTCCAGGCTGACCTCCTCCCGGCACTGAGGGCAGTACCGCCGGTACTGGATGGGCGTCTTGCAGGCGCGGTGCAGCATATTGAAGCGCACATCCTTTTTCTCGGTCGCCGTGTAAAGCTTTACCGGGATGTAGATAAGCCCGAAGGACACCGATCCCTTCCAAATCGCGCGCACCGGAGCTCACCACCTTACGTTGTCTTTCACGCTGCATCTTGCACCTAGTCTTTGCAGGCGCAGGCAAAAGAAAACCCCGACCGGGTTTGTCGGGGTTTTTAGCGATCCGGGTATGCACGCGAACCGTTACGAAAGGCGGGAGATGGCGGTGACCGCGGCCACCAGGGCAAGGAAAATCCCGACTGTCTTCAAGCGGTGTTGCATCACGCGCCGCCAGAACTCCCGCTCGTTCAGGGGGCCGCGCGCGCCGTGTTTCCTCAGACTCTTGCCGCGGCGTAATCCCACGCGTTTCCTCGGTTCAAAAAGGTAGACGTTATTCTTCACTGTCGCTCCCTGCTTCCTTCCTTTCGCTGCTTCACTTTTAATCCGCATTAATCGCCTGGCGGACGCCTTGCAGGCTTACCGGTTATTGTTCGTTTATCCGTTAGGTAGTATTATCACCAATTATGGAGATTATTAACGGTAATCTCCTTCGGCCAGCCGTTAGTCTTTGAATTCAGTAGTAGTCCGTAGTCGATAGCAGACCCTCATCCTGCCGAATGCAGCACCACAGAAAATGAAAAGCGGATTGTTCGCGGGCGCAGTTTTCAGCAGGTTACCCAAGTACGCGTCGAGGCCTTGGCCGTAGCGAACGTTGGGAGTATAAACCAAGAATGCGCAGTGAGCCGAGGAAAAGCGTCGGCCGCTGTCTGACCCGGCACTCGAATAGCACGGACCGTTTTTCAAAGTAGGTAGTCGGTACTTGACGGGTTAGCATAAAGGCATCTAAATAAACCTTCTTATGACCCGCTCCCCGTTGTACGAAAAGACGACCGGCTTTTCTTCCAGGACCGTTTCAAAGTGGACCGGCCGGGCCCAGATCCGGTGCACGTACGGCAGGGTCTTCTCCAGGTACAGGACGTCGAGTTCCACGCCTTCGTACAGATGCCGGAGGTACAGTTCCCCGCGCCGGTTATGGTCACTGTCAGCCGCGACGATGTAGGGATACCCGCAGTTGACCAGGTTCTCGACCAGGGTATCCCTGACCCGTTCCCAGTTCTTTTCGACCACGCGCCATTCGTGGCCGACGCGCCGGTATACGTACAGGTCGAGGCGCTCCACAATCTCCTTGGTCAGGTAGTTGCGGAGAAAAGACACGTCATTACAGGTTGATCTTATCTCGAATAGTTTTTCACGGCCGTAGCGCTTTTCGATGTCTTCCAGCAGGGTGAGACCGAGCAGGTAGGGATTGATCTTGAATTTGGCGCCCTGAATGAGGTCGGCATGCATCCTGGCGAATTCCAGGGCCTCACTCTCCGGCAGATCGATTTCGCGCAGTATCCGGAGATGCCAGAACGTGGCCCAGCCCTCGTTGACAATTTTGGTTTCCATCTGCGGCCAGAAATATCGCGCCTCGTCGCGAATGACGCCGAGGATGTCGCGCTGCCAGTCATCCAGTTCCCGCGCGTGTTGTATCAGGAAAAGGAGAAGGTCTTTTTCGGGCGGGAACGGAGCTTTCACGTCGGCCGTTTCGCATTTGCCATAGGATTGCGCGTCCAATGCCCAAAGGTCGTCGTAAGGGGTCCCCCGGCCCGCCGCACGGGAACGGGGGCCTGCGCCGTCCTGAGCCGGCGCTTCGCGGTGCTCGTACATGTAAGGGTTGATGTGTTCCTGCAGGGCCAGGGCCGCGTCGAGGAACTCCTCGACCCGCTCCCGCCCGTACGTCATTTCGTAGCCGCAGATCCTGCCGGCCGCCGCTTCCATCGTATCCAGCATCCGGCGCGAGGTCGGCGCAAAGTAGGCGTTGTGCTTGAAAAAGTCACTGTGGCCCAAGGCGTGGGCGCAGACCAGCTTGTTTTGGATCGGCGAATTCCCCTCCAGCAGGAAAGCGTAGCAGGGATCGGTGTTGATCACCAGCTCGTAGATGCGGCTGAGGTTATAATCGTATTCCGTCTTGATACGGTGCCATGCCTTGCCGAAGCTCCAATGGCTGAAACGTGTGGGCATGCCGTACGCCCCGAAGGTGTACAGGATCTCAGCGGGGCATATCTCGAAACGCATCTCAAAGGGGTCGAGACCCAATTCCCTGGCCTTCGCTAGCAGCTGTGCGATGACCTCCGGGCCGATGTCGGAACCGCTCAAGGCTTTCACCCCTGTCATTTGTTTTACAGATGTATATGCAACAGGGGCGGGCGGAAAGCCCGCCGCCGTCCCCGCGGGCTGCGGTTTTCCCGGCGCAAATGGAGGTTTTTCTGTACAAGCGGAGAAATGAGCAGATATTCTTTATCCGACGTTGCAGGAGTTACCGCCGTGCTTAAGCCCTCGCCCTTTTTGCTGGTACTGAACCTGAGCGCTATCCTTTTCCTCGCCCTTTTGCCGAGCTTCAGCCTTCCTGCCGTGCTCACGCTCGTTCAGCGCGAGTGGGGCATGAGTTCCGGCCAGGCTGGTATCGTCTTGGCGTCTTTCCAGGCGGGTTATATCGCCGCCGCGGTTGTAGCCCTGCCCCTGACCGACCGGGTAGACGCCCGTTACGTCATCGCCGGCGGAGCGGCCCTGTGCTGCGTGTCGCACCTGCTCTTTCCGCTCCTGGCCTTTGACCCCCTCAGCGGCTCGGCCGTCCGCGCCCTTGCCGGGGCCGGGCTCGGCGGCGTGTACATGCCGGGGTTGCGCCTGGCGTCCCTCGTTCCCGCGATGAAGGGACGCGCCGTGGGCACTTACGTCTCGTCCTACCTGGTCGGGACGGCTTTCTCTTTCGCGGCGACAGGGATGCTCATCGCCTTTATGCCCTGGAAGGCAGCCTATCTCTGGGTCTCCATCGCCAGCAGCTTGGCCTTCCTTGCTTCCTATTACTTAATCCGGCAGCCGATGCCCGAAGCCATGACCGCCGTTCCCAAACCTCGTCAGGTCCCAGCGGGGGAGCATTCCGGACAGTCCCGGCGTGCCGGGCTTCCCTCCGCCCTGATCATCGCCGCCTACGTCGCCCACATGTGGGAGCTGTACGGCTTGCGTTCCTGGCTGGCGCCCTTTATGGTGCAGGTCGTCGGCGGCGGAACGCCCGGAGCCGCATCCAAAGCCGCAGCGCTGGCTTCCGTTTCGGTGCTCCTGAGCGCGTTTTCCACGATCATCGGGGGCTGGCTGTCCGACCGCATCGGGCGGATCACCACGGCATTGGCCATCATGCTCGTTAGCGGGGCCTGCTCGCTGACCTTCGGCTGGCTGCCGGGACAGTCTTTTTTCTGGCTGGCGCTCGTCGGCGTCATTTACAGTCTTACCGTGGTCGCCGACAGCCCCATTTTCTCCACGAGCATCACCGAGCTGACCCCGCCGGAACGTCTGGGGCGGATGATGGCTTGGCAGACTTTCCTCGGGTACGGCGCGGCCACGGTCTCACCCGCCGTCTTCGGCTTTGTCCTCGACGCCTTCCCCGGGGAGGCGGGATGGGGCTGGGGTTTTGTTACGCTGGGTACGGGAGCGCTGCTCGGGCCTGTATTTCTCCTTTTGATGCGGCGCCTGCCGGAACGGGAACGGCTGTGCGGGGGTAAAGGTTAACCGCCGCCGGTTGCGCGCAGAATATGGGCTGACACTGTGTTGAAGAGACTTATAGATCTGTATTGCGAGGAGATTGGCACATGCTTAGGGTTTCCGGTTTAAAGCTCGGCATCGACGAAGACGAATCGGTCTTGCCGAAGCTGCTGGTCAAAAGGCTACGCATCCGCCCGCAAGACCTCTTGGACTTTAAAATCTTCAAGCGCTCCATTGATGCCCGCGACCCGGAGACGGTCTATTTCGTCTATACCGTCGACGCCGCCGTCGACAACGAGCAGGATGTGCTGAGGAGAACGCGCAACCGCCGCATCACCGTCACGCCGGACTTGACCTACAAGCACGTGCCGACGGGAACGGCCGCCCTGCGTCATCCGCCGGTCGTGGTGGGGACGGGTCCGGCGGGGCTTTTCGCCGGCCTCGTCCTGGCCGAGATGGGTTACCGCCCCCTGCTCCTGGAACGCGGTCCCGACGTCGACACGCGTAGCGAGGCGGTGGAACGTTTTTGGGCTACCGGAGAACTGCATCCCGAGTGCAACGTGCAGTTCGGCGAAGGCGGGGCGGGCACTTTTTCAGACGGCAAGCTGACCACCCAAATCCGGGACCCGCGGTGCCGGAAGATCCTCGAAGAGATGGTGGAGGCCGGCGCGCCGCCGGAAATCATTTACGTCCACAAGCCCCACGTCGGGACCGACCGTTTGCGAACAGTCGTCAAAAACATCCGGGAGAAAATCGTCCGGCTGGGAGGAACGGTCCGCTTCGAAAGCAGGGTTACCGAAATTCTTGTGGAAGACAGCAGGATCAAGGGCGTGGCCGTCAACGGCCGGGAGAAGATCCCCGCCGAGGCCGTCATCCTGGCGATCGGGCACAGCGCGAGGGATACCTTCGCTATGCTTTACGAAAAGGGCGTCCGCATGACCCCTAAACCCTTTTCCATAGGCGTGCGCGTTGAACACCCCCAGCAGCTGATTAACCAAGCCCAGCACAAGAAGTTCGCCGGCCATCCCCGGCTGGGGGCGGCTGACTACAAGCTGGCCTACCACTCGCCCCGCGGCAGGTCGGCCTATACCTTCTGCATGTGCCCGGGAGGCGTCGTCGTGGCGGCCACCTCCGAGGAAGGCTGCGTCTGCACCAATGGCATGAGCCTGTATGCGCGTAATGGCGAGAACGCCAACAGCGCCATTCTTGTGGGCGTTCAGCCTGAGGATTACGGCAGCGGGCACCCCCTCGCCGGCGTTGAATTTCAGCGGAAGTGGGAGAGGAAGGCCTACGAGCTGGGGGGCAAGGACTATTGCGCGCCGGCCCAATTGGTCGGCGACTTCCTGGCCGACCGGCCGTCCACCGGCCTAGGGAGGGTTCGCCCCTCGTACCGGAAAGGCGTCAGGCTCGCCGAGCTGAAGAACGCCCTTCCCGACTACGTGGTCGAAACCATCCGCGAGGCCATCCCGGAATTCGATAAAAAACTGCGCGGGTTCAATCACCCCGAGGCTGTCCTGACGGGAGTGGAGACCAGGAGCTCGTCTCCGGTACGTATCGTCAGAGACGAAAACTTCGAGTCCAGCATCAAGGGTCTCTTCCCCGCCGGTGAAGGGGCCGGCTACGCCGGAGGGATTGTCTCCGCCGCCGTGGACGGAATCAAGGTCGCCGAGACAGTGGCCGGGAGATACTCCCCCCTGACCGCCCGTCAGTTGCCGGGACCCAAACGGCGGTAGTATTTTCTAGCGAGGTGTCCAACCGCATGCTGAAGAAGAAATCCCGGGCCGTCCCCCTTGAAAGCCCCGAAGAAGCCTTCCGCGGAGCGGTACTGGCCGTCGCCAACGCGCGCAGGTTTATCGAAGACGCCCGCCTGTTAAAGAAGGACGGCAGCAACGGCCACGCCTACGCCATGGTTATTTTCGCCGAGGAAGAAACGGTAAAAGCTTTTGTGCTCTTTCTTATCCACCTGGGGCTTCTCGGCCTGGAAGCCTGGGACATGCTCGTCTATCACACCCCCAAGCACGCCATGAAATACCTCTTTGAGTTCATCGAGTCAAGTTTCCTGAC
The DNA here is from genome assembly GCF_049818055.1 of Desulfosceptrum tomskiensis. Taxonomy (GTDB): domain Bacteria; phylum Bacillota; class Desulfotomaculia; order Desulfotomaculales; family JASEER01; genus JBFLVT01. Next base: position 449,210 of record NZ_CP187479.1, on the reverse strand, counting down.
ACCCCTGGAAAAGCACCTCAAACTCTTGGACAGCGACACCCCTCTGGGAGATGACGACTTAAAGGAACTCATGGATGTTTTGGGCGCGCTTGAGAACACCGTCTTCGACGTCCCCGGATGGCTCAGCAGGGAATTCGACGTCAGGTCTTTCGTCGACGACTTCCGCACGCTGGAGCGGAAACGGCAGCTCAACCTCTACGTCGATTACCTCGGCGACGGCCGGTGGTCCTCGCCCGACAGCCTGCCGGATTTCGAACTGGACGAACTCCTGGCCTTCGTCGTCAGGCGGGTGGAGACGCTGGACTCCTGTCTTGGAGTCATCTCCCGCCACCCGGAATTTCTTGCCGAGTGGGCCTCGCTCCTCAAACCGCTTCTCACAAAGCTGCTGGAGAGTGAAAGAATACCCGGCGTTTAATTTTTTTGCGAATCCCTACTATCCCGGCGAGCATTGTTAACGACGCTGTACAAAGTCGCTGGCGGAAGACCGCCAGCCTCTTAACCTAGCTTTTCAGCCAGAGATTAGCATTCCGTGCATGGATCAGATATAATAGACCAACGAGCCGGCCCGACTTCCGCCCCAAGGAGGCAATTTTTTATCATGAGGATCAATTTCGCGGACATCGACGACATGACGATTGTGATCGCCGCCCGGTGTCCGTCCTGCAACGAATGGGCGGGGACCATCGTCAGGACGTTCACGTCCCCCATTGAAGCGCTTTACAGCGAGGACTGGCCCAACATCCCCCTGGAACCGGTGGCCTGTTGCGGCGCGGAGGTCTGGCCGGAGTATTTCCTGATCGTCTATGAGGGCCAGGTTCTCCAGCAGATCCTCATCGGCGGACAGGACCTGCCCGTAACCGGCATAGAAACACCCAGGCATTAGAGAAAAGCCAAGAAAAGGATGAGATGATGTGCCCGACCTCCTTGCCCTGCACAACCGGATTCATTACGAGGACCGCGGCCGGGGAGAACCGGTTATCTTCCTGCACAACGGGTTCTGGTCGTCTAAAACCTGGGATAAGATTATGCCCTTGCTGGAAGAGGATTGCCGGGCCGTTGCCTACGACCGCTACGGGTTTGGCCGTTCGGCCAGGCGGCAGCAAATCGAACCCTGGCTGATGGACGACGGGGTTGCCGAACTGGCCGCCGTCCTCGAGCACCTCGGCCTGGAAAAGGTTCACCTGTGCGGACATTGTTTGGGAGGGGCCGTCGCCCTGCTGTTCGCCAGCCGGTATCCCGACCGCGTGAAATCCCTGGTTGCCGAAGCGGTGGGCTACTTTACCAACGACGCTACCATCCGGAAGTGCGAGGAAACGTTCGTCCCGTTCGAGCGGACAAGCCTCAAAAACCAGCAGTTCATGCAGGATGTCCACGGGCCCGAATACGGTCCGGCGCTCTGGGAGCTGTTGCGCCGTCAGCGCGTATACGTTTGGGACCGGGGATATAACCTGGCAGACACCCTCCAAAAGGTTTCATGCCCGACGCTGATCATATCCGGTGACCGTGATTACTGGTTTGGCCTTGAACACGCCCTTTTGGCCTACGAGCGCTTAAAGGCCGGCCGGCTCTGGATCGTTCCGGATTGCGGGCACAATCCGCACATCGAGAGGCCGCAGGAGTTTGCGCTGAACCTCAGGCGCCTGCTCCTTAATGCGGCGGGAACCGTTTAACATTAATTAACTGATGGGATAAGCTTTTGCGTGGCAAGACAATACCGTAATGAAGTGGAGAAAAACAATGAGCGAACAAGATCTCACCAGGATCAGCCAGGTCGTTTCGCAGGACCTTCAGATGGGAGACAAGTTCACCTTTGAATGTACGGACCGCTGTATGGGTATGTGCTGCCAGCGCATCACCATCCACCTCGACCCCTGGGACGTGGAAACCATGGCGCGTTACCTGGAAATGCCGGGTAAGGATTTCCTTGACGAGTTCTGCGGTTTTGAAACGGTCCCCGGTTCCTGGTGGCCGGTGGTCTGGCTCAAACACGCCCGGAACGGTCCCTGTGTCTTTCTTAACCAGGATGGCAAATGCGTTCTTTACCCCCACCGCTCCAGGAACTGCCGCTCCTTCCCCGTCGGCCGCGCCGTCAGGGTCTCGTACCAAGGAGATACACCCGAAATCGAGGAACGCTACTTTATGATCAAGCGCATGCATTACTGCCTGGGTCACGAAGGAGCGCGCGAGTGGACCGTCGGCGAGTGGCTGGATAAGAGCGAAGTCCATACTCACAACGAGATGTGCGACCTTTACATAGAGCTGGTGTCCTACGTCGACCAGAAATTGAACGGGCGGGCCTGGATGTCCCCGGCAACCGCAAAGATGATTACGCCCATCCTCTACGGTCCTGATATGCTTCGTGCCAAGCTCAGCATTACCGAGAAGCAGGTAAGCCACGAGGAGTTTTATCGCAGGCGGATTAAGGCGCTGCGGGAAATCCTGACCGATATGGCCGCCCATCTGGGCTTCGGGCCGCGAGCCGGTAAGCCTGACGAAGACGGGTTAACGGTGATGGAGAAGATCAAACGGATTCTGACGACGGGCGTTAAATAGCTTTGGGCACTGCGCACTGGGCACTGGGCACCGGATCAATGCCCAGAGCCCAATTGCGGCAGGACGTCATGGACAAATATGTTGACGAGATCGGGATCAAACCTGCTTCCCGCCCATTGCCGCAGTTCCTGCGCCGTGGCGGCGGCGGAGAGCGCCCGGCGGCCGGGCTCGTCCCTGGTTATCGCATCGTAAGCATCCACAATGGCCTGGATGCGGCATTCGACAGGGATATCCTCACCCCTTAAACCAAGGGGGTAACCCGTCCCGTCCCACCACTCATGATGCTTCAAGATCGATTCGGCGATGGGCGAAAGTTCCGGTATCGTCAAGGCGATCCGGTGACCGATCTCGCAGTGGCGTTGGATTGTCAGTTTTTCCGCAGGCGTCAGCGGTTCCTGTTTCAGCAGAACGCGGTCGGGGATGCCAACCATGCCGATGTCGCAAAAGCGCGCCAGCAGCCGCAGTTCCGCAATCTTCGCGTCGCTCAGGCCGACAGCCTTGCCTATTATTTCGGCGAGCGATTGCAAACGAGCCGTGCGTCCTTCGGTGATGAAACCCCGTTTCCTCAGCGCCGCCATTACCGCCTCGATAACCGCGTTGTGCTTTGAAACACGGTTGAGGAGTTTTTCCCGGTACATGTTGCTGTCCGCCTCCCTGTAAAGTTCCGAAAGGCTGACAGCAGGATCGCCCGTCGTAGCCCTGCCTATGGAAAGACTCAACGGTATGCCGGGGTGTTGCCGGTTGTATTCGGCCACTTGTTGCCGGATACGCGAGCAGATATCCTCGGCCACCTCGTTATCCGTACTTGGGAGCACCGTGGCGAACTCGTCGCCGCCCACGCGGGCCACGCAGTCGGTAGTCCTGAAGGCCTTTTTCAAGGCTTCGGCGGCGGCTCGCAGATACTCGTCGCCGGTGTCGTGCCCCAGGGTGTCGTTAATAATCTTCAGCGCGTCGACATCGCAAACGATAATGGAAACAGGCCCGTGCCTGGCGACGGTCAGGCGCCCCATTTCCTCCTCGAAATAAGCGCGGTTGAAGAGGCCGGTCAGGGCATCGTGCAGGCTCAGGTACCTGAGTTTTTCCTCCATCTGTTTCTCTTCAGTGATGTCGCGAAAAATCTCGATAACCCCTGTTACATTCCCCTGCTCGTCGATAAACGGCGTTGAAGTGAGGCTGACAAAGATCTGCCGGCCGTCATTCCTCGCCATTTCCATCTGGGCCTCGATGCGCGCCTCTCCGGACTGGATGCGGCGCAAGATACACCTGTCCGTGCCGCAGAAAGGATGATGGAAGGAATTAAAACAAAGCCGGCCGATCGCATCGGCGGCGGTAACCCCGGAAAGCAGCTCCATCTGTTTATTCTGGTCGATAATCTTAAAGTCCTTACCGATGATGCGCATAGCATCACCGGAGTTTTGAAAGATGGTCGTCATCCTGTTGCGCTCGTATTGAAGCTGCTCGTCCAGCACCTTCTGCCGTTTGTTTTGCAGCCATAGCGAAGAGATAATCTTGGCGATGCTGCCCAGGAACCTGGCATTGTTATAAAAGTCGCGTTTGTCTACCACGGGCACCTTCCGGACAGCCTCGAGGTAACTCTCCTCATCAAATCCGAGTTCGCGCGCCTGCTTCCTGAAATAGTGCTCGTCGGGTTCCTCAAAAAAGACTTGGCTGACCACAAGCGTGGCCAGGTCCGCTCCCTCGACTCTGATCGACATTGCCGCGGCAAACAGGCCGTTATGGCATTTATGGATCACAAAGTCATCGCTTTGACTGGCGGCTCGGAAGATTTCACGGTCACTCTCGAGGCATCGCTGCCTGCCGATAACCGATTTCCGGTGAAACGACGCGCAAAAATCGGTCCACCCGGATGTCGAAAGGACCGTTCCATCGGGAAGCGTGACAGACGTGGCTAATCCGGTGGTCGAAGAGAAAGTGTCTTGGAGTTTCTGCAGCTCCTGCAAATCTACTAAGTCGGCGAAGGAATAGTCGGCAGACCCTGACAATGTTAGGGACCCCCTTCACCCTCGGAAACATTCCAGGCGGGTATTTACGAAGCTCGCTTCCGTGATATGGTTGGTACGTTTGGGCAACAAAAAGTTTTGAGTTGGTATTTTCGCGAAAAATTCGGCAATTCCTCTGTCAGCCGCTATCGGATTACCGATTTCTTAAAATCTGGAAACCACCGTAACACGGTGGTCCGCTTCAGGCTTTGTGGTGTTTGATTACGCTCACGGCGACGTTTAGTTCTACCTCGCCGGGGCCCGGGTTGTCCGCGTAAAACCTGAATTCGGGCCATTGTAACTGGTGATGCCAGACCGTTTCTCCCTCCAGGGCCTCCGTGGAGTCGGTAACCCGCCACTTTTCACCGTCGAACTCCTCGAGGTTAAGCCTTACGGTGCCTGAGACGATGGCCCGGACGACGATATTCAAGATCTCGGCCTTCATTAAATCAGACCGGACACTGCAGCCGGCCCCCAGCCTGTATTCTTCAAAGAGCTTGATTTGTTCACGCTTGAGGATTCCCGCCGAAGTCTGCAATGCTTCCGTCATTTTTCCAACCTCCTCATCATTCTCCGGCATCTATTATACCCCCAACACCCAACCAAGACCAAACCCTTCGTCCTGTATGGCCGTCCTATAATCCCATCCGGGCCAGGAGACGGCGCGCGTTACCGCCGACAATGGCCTCCAGTTCCTCCGTGCCGAACCCCAGGCTTGCCAGCCGCGCCACTTCCCATCCCGGAGCCCGGAAAGGATAGTCGCTGCCCATGAGAACCCTGTTCACCCCGTGCTCCCTTGCCATTGCCAGGAACCGTTCATCCGGCAGGAACTCAAGGCAGCTTGAAGTGTCGAAAAACACTTCTCTGCCCACCAGGCAATCCATCGCCCGGTCCCACATTTGGTACCCTCCCATGTGCGCGGCGATGACCCTCAATCCGGGCAGGAGATCCAAAACCCTTGACAGTTGTTCCGGCGTAGCGTAGTTTGTCCGTCCGGGAACCTCCTCGTCGCCGACATGGAGCAGGAGAAAAAAGTCGGGGATCAAACGCTCGTAAAGGGCCAGGGCGCGGTCCTCGTCCAGGTGAAAGGACTGGAAGTCGGGGTGGAGCTTAATGCCCTTCACACCGGCGGCCTTCAGCCAGGCCAGCTCCGCGTCGGCATCGTCCATATCGGGGTGGAGGGTGCCGAAAGGTATCAAGCCATTGCCCTTGTTGGCAAGCGCCCATTCATTCGCCGACCTGACCTGCTCCGGCTTGGTGGCGGCCGTGCAGAATACCGCCGCCTGCAGGTTCGCCTTACGCGCCAGTTCAAGGTATTCCTCTTTAATCCCCCGGTGGTTGACGGGGATGCCGTAGTGCCCGGCCAGGCGTTCTACAACCTTGGCCGCGATGCTTTCCGGGAAAAAGTGAGCGTGAAAATCAATCGGACGCATGCTTTTAACCTCTGCTGATTGAGTTGTGTGCGGGCCGCAACGGACATTCTATCGTTCGGTTACAAAGTCAACGACAGTAAGTAACTGTCAGGTAACAGGACATCGTTAACAGTTTTTATCAATAACATCGTTAACATGTTTAGCATTAGCTCGATAATAGCCCTTGCTGTTCGGGTCTGGTTTATCCCCGCAAGCGACTTTGCTGAAAGCTTCGGGCACCGTTCTTAGCGAAGGTGAAGCCAGCGTGGCTGCCGACGAGGACGTTCGCGGGCGCTTCCGCCGTCGCAGCGTCGGCCGTACGCTTTTCCTCGGCCTTGGCCGCAGCGAACTTGTCCGTGACAGAGGAAGATGCTCGTTCGCCTCGGGCGCCGGCCGAACTCGCTGCGCTCAAACAGCGGCCGACGCTTTCCCTCGGCTCACTGCGCATTTTTGATTTATACTCCCAACGTTCGCTGCGTCAAGGCCTCGGCGCGTACTTGGGCAACCTTTGGAAAGCTGCGCCCGCGAACAATCCGCAGGAGGCCCGCCACGCTCTGAACTGAGCTTAGGCAATCACCCGAAAGGCGTTCAAAAGCGAGCATGGCGCGAAAGGCCTTTGAGATGTGGGTCGTGGGAAGTCAGAAGTGGGAACACAGGGTTGGAATTCGCTTGGTGAATTCCTTCATTGATACTCACCTCTGACCTCTCGCCTCACACTTCTCAAAGTCAGGCGAAGCTTTTCAACGGCCTCATAGAACGGTCGAAGCGGAGCACTGAGCGGCGGGGATAACCCAGACCCGCTGTAACCGTTATCGTTGGTTACCAGAGTCGAAAAATTGTAGTTTAGGATACAAACCACCCTGGATGTAAACGATGTGCTGCTACTTATCAAGTAACAATTAGCGAGTGCCTGAGTTCTTCCCTGCAAGTTATGGCCGCTTTGTGTAACGCGGTTGACATCGTCCGGCCGCGGGTCTACAGTATTCCCAGCAGCTTGGGGAGAGGATGACAATTATGGCCCGAGTTCCTTACATAACATAGAAACCAGCGAGTGTGCGGCGTGCGGGACGTGTGAAGCGTTGTGCCCCGCGGTTTTTAAGATGAATGAGGACCTGGGATACGCCGAGGTGATAGACCCGAACAGGGCGAGCGAAGAGGAAATCCAGGAGGCCATCGATTCCTGCCCCCATCCTGCATTCACTGTCAGGAAGAATAGTTCCGGTCCCTCGCGGCCGCCTTCCGGCGGGCAAGGTAGTCATTCAACACCTGCGAGCCCTTGGCTGTCAGCTTGGCCGAACGCAGCCGGCCGTTGAAGCGGAAATCGGCGACGACCAGGCCCTTGCCCTGCAACCGCCGCGCGACCAGCGCCAGTTCGTGGGGCGACAGCCGCGGCATGCGCGGCGTGATCGAATGGGCCGGGACCATGTTAAGCTTCTCGACAACACACTCCAGGTCCCCATGGCAGGTGCGCAAAGATTCGAGAAACCGCGCCTCGGTGGGCGTGATGCTGCAGGAAATCACCGGTCTCACCTCTTTTGGTGAATTCCACTTCCCGTCCCAAAACCCTGCAGGAATAAGATCGGCCGTGGTTAAACCACGGCCGATCTTATTCCAACGGTTTTTTTGCTCTTTAACCCTATTCTCGATAAGCTATCGTAAAGCGGCAACTCTCTGCAGCCCGGCCGGAGGTTCCACGGCATAGAGGATTTCGGGTTTCAGGCCGGGATATTTGGCCAGCCACCGGCGCCGTTCGTCACGCAGTTTCTCGACGCGCTCGCGGTATTCTTCGGGCGTGAAATAACGCGCGGGGTTGTAAAGAACGATGTCGATTTCCGGGACCTCCGCAGGTACCTCGTAACCCCAGTCCGGGTCTCTGCGCCACTTGATCAAACCGGTGGCGATGTGTTTCATAATCGTGGTCGACATCTTGATACTGATCTTGACGCCGGGCTCGCCGGCGCGGGCACCGACGCTGCCGGTGTTGAGCAAATAGCACTCCATATCGGGGTTGGCCCGCAGGATTTCCAGCAGCCGGTTTCCTTCCTCGGCCTCGGGTCCGATGATGAAGGGGTTGGTGCCGACCTGGCGCTTGGGCTGCCCCGCTTTTGCGGGGTCGCCCGCCGAAGTCTCGATAGACTCCCCGAGCATAAAGTACGCGGCCGCCTGTTCGGTGGTGAGCTTGGCGACCACGGGCACCACGTCGTTCCGCCGGGTGATGAAAATGACCCGGTCGGCCTTGTCGATGTCGATCCTCGCGTCGGTCCCCCTCACTTCCGAACGCAGGACGACGCCGCGCCCGTTCGAGGTAAGCTCGGAATCGTAAAAGAGGATCGTGCCGTCCGGAAGGACCTTGACGTTTTCAAAAACGGCAAGCGGGGAAAGGGCCGCTTGATACAACACATCCTGGGACTCGTCGAGGCCGTCCGTTTTGATATAAAAACCGTTTTCGGTCCCGTAGCAATATCCCTGCGGGTTCATCACGATCACGTCGTCCTGGCGTATGGCCACGCCTTCTTCCCCGGTGAGCCCGTGATCGTGCATGGTCAGTGTGGTCTTGCCGGTGCCGCTCAGTCCGAAAAGGATAAAGCCGACCTCGCGGAGTTTGCCTCCCTTTTGCCTTACGCGCAACACCTTGCTCCCGGCGTGAAAGCCGAGGCCGCCGCGCTCCTTGGCGACGAACATGGCCTTGCGCAGGAAAGACTTTTTGCACTCTCCGAAATAATCGGTGCCGAGGATGAAGGTGATCCTCTGGGTCGGATGACAGAATATCAGGCGCTCCGGCCACTCCGGAACATAGACGCTCACTAAATCGGGCTCCGCATCCTTATCAGCCGGCGGAAAGAGCATGGCGTGCCACTGGAACGGAATGCGCGCGTATTTCCTGGTGATATACAAACGGCAGTGCAGGTTGAAATCGGGATGCTGTCCCATTTGCCTGTCAAGCCTGATGACCTCCTGGCCCTTAAGGTAGGACAGCACCTCTTCCGCCACAGCCAGGGCTTTCGCAGGGTCTATCCCTTTCTGGTCCACCCCCAGCTTGACGCCGTCCTCGACGATGTAGGTAAACTTCGCGCTCCGGCTGCGCACCTGGGAAACATAACTGGCGCTCCCATACCTGGTGGTCTGTTCCTCGAAGCGCGCCATCTCCCTCAGTTCTTCCGCGCCGGGGTTGTCGATGATTACACGCGCCTCAACAGGGCGTCTGAAGGCCTGCATTGCAGTAACTCCTTTCTTTGTTCAAAACCCGGTGTTGGGTGCCTGCACATTGTATACTGTATGATAAGCACATAATACCAAAAGGGTGCACCAAATTCAACGTCAAACAGCAGATCTTAGCAGATACCAATTTGACCAGAATTCCTTTATATGTTGCACTATATACCCAAATAGAAAACACAAAAGGAGCCACCGGCTCCTCAAAGCCCCAGGGCCGGGCGCCCTACTCCCAGGGGCTGAAAAACGCCTTCAGCGCTCCATATACCTCGCCCTTGTCCCTAATGACCGCTGTCACAAACCTAGGGTCCTGAACGGCCTTCAAGGCGGTGCGCAGGGTGTTGGTGTAATAGTACGGGCCTTCGATCTCCCCGTACCCAACCATACAGCACAACCGAACCAGTTCTCGCACTAACTGAACGCAGAGCTCGTTATCGGACGAAAGATTGTCGCCGTCCGAAAAATGAAAGGCATAAACGTTGTGATCCGCAGAGTTGTAACGCTCCTTGATCAGTTGCAAGGCCAAGTGGTAAACAGAGGAGCAGCGGGTCCCCCCACTCTCCCCTTTGGTAAAGAACTCCTCCTCCGTGGTTTCTCTGGCTTCGGTGTGGTGGGCCAGGAACACGATGTCCACGTTGCCGTAGTTCGTGCGCAGGAAACGCACCATCCAAAAGAAGAAGGTGCGCGCGATGTATTTTTCGAAAGGCCCCATGCTGCCGCTGGTGTCCATCATCGCCAGGACTACGGCGTTGGCTTCGGGCCGGGTCTTGACCTCCCACGTCTTAAAGCGCAGGTCCTCCGGCTTAAGCCGGGGCAGCCCGCGTCCGCCCTGCAGGGCGTTGCGCTTCAGCGCCTCCAGGATGGTGCGCTTGCGGTCGAGGTTCGACATCGTCCCCTTCTTGCGGATGTCGGTGAATTCCAGGCCTTCCGTGACCATCCGGGGTTTCTTCGAAGCCTTCAGGTTGGGTAGGGCCAGATTTTGAAACAATATCTCGGAGACTTCTTCAATCGTCACCTCAGCTTCGTAATAGTCCACGCCGGGTTCGTTGCCGGGGGCCGATCTCCCGTCGCCCTTTGCCGGGCGGCCGCAAGCCAAGACGTCCCCCGTTTTGGTGTTTCCTGTCCCATGTCCGACGTGATTTTGCTTATTGTGATCGTAGCGGAAACGGTACTCCTGGATGGAGCGGATGGGAACCTTGACCACCCTGCGCCCGTCGGACATCACGATGCTTTCTTCACTGATGATGTCCGCGATGTTGCTTTCGATCGCCTCGCGGACTTTCTCCCAGTGGCGTTTCTGGTCGAGATACCCCTTGCGGTGCAAGGACCAGTCTTCCCGACAGATCGTAAACCTGTCCACCGCCGATCCCCCCAAAAAGGAAGTGCGAAGTGAGAGGTTAGAAGTGCGTAAATTAGGGATTCGCAACAGCGAATCCCATCAAATACGGACTACCGACTACTGACTACCTGTTAAGCAGGCTTCCCACATATCTTAGCAGTTCGTTGGCACATGCCGGGCAGTAGCCGTAATCCTTGATCAAAATGGCGCTGACCTCGTTGATCCTCTGCAACTGCCTGACATCGGGCGTTTTCGTCGAGGTGGTGATCTTAACCACGTCCTTGAGGTCGGCGAAAAGCTTTTTCTCGATGGCCTCGCGCAGGCGCTCGTGAGAATCGTAGCTGAAGCGGCGCCCCTGGCGGGCGTAGCTTGAAAGACGGATCAGGATCTCCTCCCGGAAGGCGCGCTTAGCGTTCTCGGAAATGCCGATCTGCTCCTCGATGGAACGCATCAGTTTCTCGTCAGGGTCGAGCTCCTCGTCCGTGATGGGATCGCGGATCTTAACCCCGTTGACAAATGCTTCCACGTTATCAAGGTAGTTTTCAAAAAGGACCTTGGCCGACTCCTCGTAAGAGTAAACAAAAGCCTTCTGAACTTCTTTCTTGGCCATCTCGTCGTACTCGCGGCGGGCGATGGCGATAAAGTTCAGCATCCTTTCCCTCTCCTCGGAGGTGATGGAGGGATGCTGGTCAAGTCCGTCTTTCAGAGCCCTCAAGACATCCAGCGGGTTGATGCACCGGGCCTTGGTGCGGATCAGCGCCGAACAGAGACGGTTGACGACGTAGCGCGGGTCGACACCCGCCATTCCCTCTTCGGGGTGTTCCATCTGCAGTTCATGCACGTCCTGCTTCCTGAAACCTTCGACATCCTCCCCGTCATAAAGCTTCACTTTTTTAATGATGTCCATTCCCTGCTTCTTGGACTCTTTCAGCCTGGACAGCACCGAAAAGACGGCCGCGACCCTCAAGGCGTGCGGGGCGATGTGGACGTCGCGCATCTCGCTCTGACCGATGAGTTTCTCGTAAATACGGATCTCGTCGCTGACCCGCAGGTTGTACGGGACCTTGAGCACAATCATCCTGGAAACCAGGGCCTCGTTTTTCCTGTTGTTGATGAAGTTCCGGTACTCCGTCTCGTTGGTGTGGGCGACGATCATCTCGTCGGCGTAAATTAACGCGAACCGCCCGGCCTTGAAGTTGCCCTCCTGGGAAAGGCTCAGCAGGTTCCACAGAAACTTTTCGTCGCACTTGAGCATTTCCTGGAATTCCATGATTCCCCGGTTGGCGATGTTGAGCTCGCCGTCGAAGCGGTAGGCGCGCGGGTCGGACTCCGAGCCGTACTCGGCGATCGTGGAGAAGTCGATGCTGCCGGTCAGTTCCGCGATGTCCTGCGATTTGGGGTCCGAGGGCGAAAAGGTGCCAATGCCGACCCGCCTTTCCTCGGAGAAGAGGATCCGTTCCACGGGTACGTTCTCGATCCGCCCGCCATACACGTCATCGACCATGACCCTGCAGACGGGGCAGAGTTCCCCCTCTATATAAACCCCGAACTCCCTGCCGAACTCCTGCCTGAGCTCACGAGGCACCAGATGCAGCGGCTCTTCGTGCATGGGACAGCCCTCGATGGCGTAGACCGCCCCCCGGTCCGTTCTCGAATACCGTTCCAACCCTCTTTTCAGCAGATTGACCAGCGTGGACTTGCCCCCGCTCACCGGCCCCATCAGCAGCAGGATGCGCTTGCGGACGTCAAGGCGCCGTGCTGCGGGGTGAAGGTATTCCTCGACGAGTTTCTCCAGGGTTTTGTCCAATCCGAACAGTTCCCTGGCAAAGAAGCTGTAGCGTCTCACGCCGTCGTATTCCTCATAGCCTTCCTCACGGATCATGCTGTAGATCCTGGCATGGGCCAGCTGGCAAACCGCAGGGTTGGCGCGCACGATCTCAAGGTAGTCGCTGAAGGTACCGCGCCACAATAGAGACTTTTCGGACGAGCGGTACTCTCCAAGGCGCCGGAGGAAGGAATCCATCAAGCCACCCCCCCGTACCGGGCAACTGTGAAGTGAGAGGTGAGAAGTCAGAGGTGAGTACTGGGTGAACCGCAGAGCGAATCCCGCCAAATGCTCTGACTTCCGACTTCCCACATCTCACCTCTCAAACTGGAGGCCAGTCTATAAAGACTTATATGCTTAAGAGGGGCGAAAAAGAAGGTGAGGGAAGGAAAGCAACAAAAAAGGCCATCGTTGAAACGACGGCCAAAAGGCGTACTTTCGCAGTGCTGCTAGTTAAGAGGACAAACTATGTAATCCTTGTCCGGTTCCAGGCACGCCAGCTCTTCGCTGGAAAGCAGCTTGTAAATCACATCGTCGCCTTCGTACCAGGTCACCAAGTATTCCATCCGAACCAACTCCCGGGTGACTGTATTCGGGTATACAAAGTACTGCATTCATTATAACTTTAAATGCCACATTTCACAAGCAGTCCTAGAATTAAATTCTTTTAGTTCACGTTCAGCCTGGACAGCATTACGGCGTTGGCCTGCCGTTCCAGCCTGTCGTCAAGGGGCGCCAGTCTGACGGTTTTTCCCCGGCGCTGCAGCGCCAGGGTGATGAGGTAATCCGTTAACTGCGGGTTCTTGGGCAGGAGCGGGCCGTGAAGGTAAGAGCAGAAAACGTTCTTGTAGCGGGCGCCTTCCCATCCGTCAATGCCGTTGTTCCCGTAACCGGCCAGGACCTTGCCCAGGGGGACGACGCTCCCCAGGAAGGTCTGTCCCGCGTGATTCTCGTAACCGGTGACAAGCACGGTTTCCCCATCCAGGTCGACCTCCACCGCAATGTTGCCTTTCAGTCTCTTTTCACCGGCCTGGGTATAAAGATCGAGCAGCCCGAGAGCGGGGATTTCCTTGCCGTCAAGGGTACGGTAGAAGTGCCCCAGAAGCTGGTATCCGCCGCAGATGGCCAGCACCGTCAACCCGCTCTCGAAGGCGTCGCGCAAGGCGTCCCGGCGGGTCAAGAGGTCGGCGGCGATAATATCCTGTTCGCGGTCCGAACCGCCGCCCAGGAACAGAAAGTCGACCTTGCTGAAATCCATGTGTTCCCCGAGCCCGACCTCCAGGACCCGCACGGGTATCCCCCGCCACTGGCAGCGACGGGTGAAGGAGATGATGTTGCCCCGGTCGCCGTAAAGGTTCAGGATGTCAGGATAAAGATGGCATACTGTCAGCATAGTCAGCCTCCTTGCGGTCCAAAAGACGGCGGAGTTCCTTCTCAACCGGCCACAGGGCCGTATATGTCGCCAGGAAATAGACGGCCTCCCCCTGCCCGTGCAAAGCTGCGCGGACCGCTTCGCGCAGGTCGGGACGGATAAGGATGCGTTCGGGCGGCAGCCCGGCGTACTTGAGGCGGACGCCCATCTCCTCGGCGCGGCGGCCGCTGCAGTAGAATCTCACCAGGCTGTCGGCGGCGGGGACCAGAGCCTCGAAATCGACGTCCCAGAGCCACGAGATATCGCGCCCGTCGGCGGCGTTGTCGTTAATGGCGATGAAAACGTCCTTCTTGAAGGGGGTGTTGAGCAACAGGGCCAGGCTCTCGTTGAAGCCCGCGGGATTCTTGACAAGGTTGAGGAACACCTGCTTCGATCCGTACCGGAAGTTTTGCAGCCGGCCGGTAGCCGGTTCGTAACAGCTGAGGCTGGCCGCCATCTCGGCAGGCCCCACGCCCAGGACCAGCCCCGCCGTGAAGGCCGCCAGGGCGTTGTACAGGTTGTAAAAACCCTGTGTCGGCAGGTGCAGCGGCACGGCGCGGTTTCCGTAAGCCGCCTTGCATGTAAGCGTGCCCTGGTCCTGCCTGATCTCACGGGCATCGACATCGGCCTCGGGGCGCTTGAAGCCGCACCCCGGGCAAAGCCACAGGCCCAGTTGGCTGTAGTGATAAAAGGAGTAATTGAGAGCCTTGCCGCAGAAAGGACAGAAACGCGCTTCCCGAGAAGCTTCACCGAGCCGGCCGAAAACGCGCCGGTAAGGGGCGACCCCGTAATAGACCGCGGAGGGATTCCCCCTTCCCAGTTGGGCCACAAGCGGGTCGTCGGCATTTAGGACGAGACGTGTATCGCCAAGCCCTTCAAGGCTTTTACGTATGGTTGCGATGGTCATGTCAAGTTCCCCGTAACGATCCAGCTGGTCACGGAAGAAATTGGTTACGACCACCACGGTCGGCTTAACCATGGCCGTAACCGCGGGGAAACTGTTCTCGTCGACCTCGAGCACGGCGAAGTCATACCGGGGACGGCCCAGAACGCCGGCGTGACGGACGAAAGCCGCCGTCACCCCCGTAAGCATGTTCGCCCCCTCCTGGTTGCAAATCACCCGGTACCCTCTGGCTCTAAGGATGTGCGCCAGCATATTGTTGGTGGTCGTCTTGCCGTTCGTGCCCGTGACGATGACGACGCCCCGTGTCACCATCCCGGCCATCAGGGTCAGGGCCCCGGGGTTGATGCGCAGCGCGATCCGCCCGGGCAGCGACGAGCCGCGGTGCCCGGCCGCCTGGCTGATTTTAACGACCAGCTTGGCCCCCAAAACCGCCGCCGCATGTCTTAGGCGCAAGAATCTTGCCCCCTGCGTTCCATATTATGGGAACCCTGTCTCTACTTTAACCTGTCCCCGGAGCCGATGCAACCGCATCCGGGATAAAAGAATCGGGCCAGACGACCCGGGCTTAGAATTAGTTAGAACTCCGGAGGCAGTTCCTTAATATCCTTCAGGCTGAAGACCGGGCCCTCCAGGCAGACGAACTTGCTCCCGATGTTGCACCGCCCGCACTTGCCCACCCCGCACTTCATGCGCAGTTCCAGCGTCGAGTAAATCTGTTCGTCGCGGAAACCCAGCTTTTCGAGAGCCTGGAGCACGAACTTGATCATAATCGGTGGCCCGCATACCAAGGCAATCTTGTTTTCGGCTGAAGGAGCAATCTCCTCGACATAAGCCGGAACAAAACCGACGTGTCCTTTCCACCGCTCCTCCGCACGGTCTATGGTCGTATAAACCACGGTGTCCCGCTGATTGGGCCAGTTTTCAAAAAGGTCGTGCTTAAAGCACAGGTCGTCATAAGACCGGGCCCCGTAAATGATTTCGAGCCGTCCATAGTCGTCCCGGTTTTTATCGGCGAGGACGAAATCAATCATTGATCGCAAGGGAGCTAGGGCAAACCCCCCGCCCACGACCAGGAGGTCCTTACCCTTGGCCAGTTCGTAAGGGAAGTGATTGCCGTAGGGGCCCCTTATACCGATAACCGCCCCGGGGCTAAGCTCGTGCAGCGCAGAGGTTACTTTACCCATACGCTTGATGCTGAACTCAAGAAATCCCTGCTTGGTAGGCGCCGAACTGATTGAAAACATCGCTTCCCCGACTCCGAATACCGATAGCATAGCGAGCTGCCCTGGTTCGTGTTTCCATCCGGCCATCGCTTCCCGGTCGTTCAAGGTTATCCTGAACGTGTTAACGTCACCGGTTTCCCGGATGATTTCCCGGATGGTCGCCAGTTGGGGCAGAAGCGGGTTATCGCGGCAACCGCATTCTCCCATTCCTACCCCACCTCCTTGACGTCGGCGATTACCCTGGTGATATCGATATTGGCCGGGCACATCGCCACGCAGCGCCCGCAGCCCACGCACCCGTCCAGGCCATAGCGGTCGTGGTGGTACTTCAGCTTGTGCATGAAGCGGTTACGCACCCTTTCCTTCTTTCCCGGCCGCGGATTATGCCCGCTGGTATGCAGGGTGAAATCGGCGAACATGCACGAATCCCAGCAGCGCAGCCGCCGTCCTCCCCCCGGCCCGGCAGGCTCGTCCACGATATCGAAGCAATGGCAGGTCGGGCAAAGATAGGTGCAGATCCCGCAGCCGATGCATTTCCTGGCCAGTCTCTCCCAGTAAGGGCTGGCGAAAAGCCCGTCCATTTTCTCGCGTACGCCCCTTAAGTCCACTTCCCGGTAAAACTGCCGGGCCAGGTTCGCCGTCCGGTTTTCCTTCTCTTCAAGGTCACCGGCGCCGGCCGGGCCGAAGAGGTCCCGGTGCGCGTTCAGCACCGCTTCTCCCTTGGCTGTGAGGAATTCCACCACGTACCGGTCGCCCAGGTCGGTAAGCATCAGGTCGGCCCCTTCCCCCGACGTCGGCCCGTACCCGTAGGCGCGGCAAAAACAGCCGGGAAGCACGCGCCGGCAGCTCAAGCCCGCGATCGTCGTCTTTTCGCGCTTGTCCGACCAGTAGGCGTCCCCGAACCTACCCGCGAAGACGGAGTCCAGGGCGGTTATGCCCCTGACGTCGCAGGGACGGGCCCCGAAAAGCAGGGTCTGTGCAGCCGGGGGCGGGGTTTTGAGTTCCATGCCGCCCTCTCCATAGGCGTAACGGTAGAGTTCTTCCGTTTGCGGAAGAAAATGCGCCTTGGGCGGCAGCGTCGGCAGGTCGAAGTCGACAGTCACCTCTTCGGCGGATTTTACCCGGCGGTAGGCAACGGCACCCTCTTCGGAAACGGGCGCGACAAGCGCATCCCGCTGCGCATATCTGTCCAGGAAAACTTTCAATTGTTCCTTTAAAAGTACCATCGCGGGCACGCGAGCAGCACCTCGCTACATGAATTCTTCCTTGTCTTCCGGGCTATAGGATCCAAGCACAGGTATCTCCTCGGCCGTCAAGCCGGGGGTCGGCACCGCGAAGAGTTCCGCAGCATCCTTCAGAACCTTGCGGTAAAGTTTGCTCAGCGGGATGCCGACCGGGCAGACCCGCTCGCACTCGCCGCAGTCGATACACCGGCCGGCCACGTCAAACATGCGAATAAGGTGGAAGGTGTAGTTCTCGGCCAGGGAAGTGTTTTTGCTGATCCAGCCGGCCCCCTGCTGCCAGCCCGGCACGGCCTGCTCGAAAGAACACTCCTTGCAGTTGCAAGCCGGGCACACGTTCCGGCAGGCATAGCAGCGCAGGCACCGCGAAAACTGCCCGTCCCAGTAAGCGCTCTTCTCCGCGGGGCTCAGCGCCTCCAGTTCCCTGACCGGGGCGAAGGGATCACATCCCGGCCGGGCCGGGTTGGAAACGCCGGGGCCGAGCGTGACGTCGGCCCGGGCCGGCGCGTTCCTCACGCAGGTCAGGCACTTCTCCAAGAGATACTCCTCTTTGGGCAGCGTCACCTCGCCCTGGTCCGAGACGAGCACGAAGGCCTCGCCGCGGTCCTCGACACCGTTCAGCCGTGCCCGCGGGCCAAGCGCAGCCAGGGTCTTCCCGCGATCCAGCATCCCCCCGCAGGGGAGTCCCAGGACGACGATCCGCTCCCGCGGGAACTGCCGGTCCTGGACCAGGCGGTTGACGGCCCGTTCGTCGCAGCCCTTGACGGCGACGGCGATCTTGGTATCCTCATAACGGTAATCGAGAAGGTATTTGACGAGGTTGGGCACGCAAAAAGGGTTCCACACGAGCCCGGCCGCTTCCGCCGGTGAAACGGCAAAAGCCGGCGCCGTTCTGGCGGCGTCGCTCCCCTCTTCCCAGGCAATAACCATCGCTGCGTCTCCCGACTCCAGGAGCCGCGCAGCCTCTCTGCGCAGGTCGTCTTGCACTTTATTCAATCCGCATCCCTCATCTTCCGGTTTGGCCCGAGCCGGTTGATGTCCTCCGCCATCCGGCGCGCCGTGTCGGCAACCTTGTTGCCTTCCGAACCGGAGATCCAGCGGACCTCGAGGCGGCCGGGCTCAAACCCCACGTACTCCATAAGCCGTTTAAAGAGCTGGAACCGGCGGCGGGTGAAATAATTGCCACTGACATAGTGGCAGTCCCCGGGGTGTCACCCCGAAACCAGGACGCCGTCGGCGCCCTTTTTAAAAGCGCGCAGCACGAAGTGCGGGTGCACCCTGCTCGAACAGGGCACGCGGACGATCCTTATGTTGGGGGGATACGCCGTCCTGCTCACTCCAGCCAGGTCGGCGCCCGCATAACTGCACCAGTTACAGAAAAAACCGACGATCTTGGGATCGTTTTGTTCCTGTCGGTCTTTCTCTACTGACATATTGCGTCCACCTCCGCCAGTAACTGCTGGTTGGTGTAGCCTTTAACCTCGATCGCCCCGGACCGGCAGGCCACGTTGCAGGCTCCGCAGCCCTGGCAAAGCCCGCTGTTGACGCCGGCGACCACGCGCTCCCGCGGTGGGTGGCCGGGCTGGCGCTCGGTAATCGTCTTGGCTTCCAAAGCCTTATAAGGACAGGCAGGCAGGCAAAGCAGGCAGCCCGAGCACAAGACCTCATTGACTGAGGCAATCATCGGGTTGGTCTCCAATTCGCTGCGCGACAGGAGCCCGATAACCTTGGAGGCCGCGCCGCCGGCCTGGGCCACCGTGTCCGGGATGTCCTTGGGACCCTGGCAGGCGCCGGCCAGGAACACCCCTCCCGTATGCGTCTCGACCGGGCGAAGCTTCGGATGGGCTTCCTGGAAAAAGCCGTCCTTGTCCCCCGTTACGCCCACGAGACGGGCGAGGTCAGCTGCGCCCGCAGCCGGCTCCATCGCCGTGGCCAGGACGACCATGTCGGCCTCGATTTCCACCGGGCGACCGAGCAGCGTGTCGGCTCCCCGGACGATTAGCTTGTCCCCGTTTTGGAAGATTTTGGAGACCCGTCCCCTGATATATACGGCGCCGTCGTTCAGGGTGCGCTGGTAAAACTCCTCGTAGCCCTTTCCCGCCGTCCGCACGTCCATGTAAAAAATATAAGCCTGGCTTCCGGGAATCTTCTCCAACACCTGGTGGGCATGCTTGGCCGTATACATACAGCAGACCCGAGAGCAGTACTCGCGTCCCTTGGCGGCGTCCCGCGAACCCACGCACTTGACGAAGACGACCGACTTCGGCTCTCTCTGGTCAGACGGCCGCAGGATTTTCCCGCCGGTCGGCCCCGCCGCATTGACCAGCCTTTCAAACTGCAGCCCGGTAATCACGTCGGGATATTTACCGTAGCCGTACTCCCCGTATGCCCTCTCCCAGTCGAAAAGCTTGTAGCCCGTGGCCAGGACGATGGCCCCGACGTCCTCGGTGAAAGTGGATTCCCGTTCTTCGTAATTGACTGCTCCGGTCGGGCATACCTTGGCACAGATCCCGCAGCGTCCGGTCTGGAAGCGCATGCAGTTGGCCGCGTCAATGACCGGCTTGTTGGGAACGGCCTGCGGGAAGGCGATGTAGATGGCTTTCCGCTGGCCGAGGCCCAGGTTGTACTCGCTGGCAACCTTCTTCGGGCACTTCTCCCAACAAGTCCCGCAACCCGTGCACTTATCGTGGTCGACATAGCGCGGCTTCTGGCGGATTGTAACCTTAAAGTTGCCGATGTATCCGGTGACAGACGCCACCTCGGCGTAGGTGTAAAGCTTGATGTTGGGGTGGGAGGCCGCAGCCGCCATCTTCGGGGTGCTGATGCAGGCCGAGCAGTCCAGCGTCGGGAAGGTTTTGTCCAGCCTGGTCATGTTGCCGCCGATGGTGGGCTCCCTCTCGACGAGGACGACCTCCTGTCCGGCGTCGGCGACGTCCAGGGCCACCTGGATGCCCGCGATGCCTCCCCCGATGACCAGGCACCGCTTCGTCACGGGCAGCGGGGAAACGGTAAGGGGCTGGAGCAGGGCCGCCTTCGCGACGGCACGGCGCAACAGGTCGAGGGCCTTGGCCTGGGCCTTCTCCGGCTCGGCGGCGTGGACCCAACTGCAATGCTCGCGCAGGTTGGCCATTTCGCAAAGGAAGGGATTTAAACCGGCCCTCGCCAATGCCTTGCGAAATGTCTCCTCGTGCAGTCGCGGCGAGCAGGACGCCACCACCAAGCGATCGAGACCGTGCGTGCGAACGGCGTCGATGATCAGGTTTTGGCCCGGCTCGGAGCACATATACTTGTAGTCCGCGGCGTATACGACGCCGGGCATTTTGGCCGCTTCCCCGGCAAGTTTGGGGCAGTCCAGGACGCCCCCGATATTGGAACCGCACCAGCAAACGAAGACGCCGATCCGGGGCATGGTGTCAACTCCGCTCCTTTACGTTCTTCCCGTTGCCAGTTGCAACTGAATGATCTATCTTTTCCGAGGGGTATTCTCGGGACAACACTTTTTAAAAACCTTGTCGGTGCTTACGAAATGAATGTTCATCCCCAGTTCTTCGGGCCTGGCGCCCATGGCGAGCCCCAGGACCTGCGTGAAATAGAGCACCGGGAGTTGAAAACCGGTGCCGAACTTCTTGTTTACATGACCCTGCCTGCCGTCCAGATTGGAGTGGCAGAGCGGGCAGGCAACAACAAGGCATTCCGCACCCGCTCCCAAAGCTACGGCAAGGATGTCCCGTGTCAGCTTCAGCACGACGTCCTCGTCGGTCAGGGACAGCGAAGCACCGCAGCATTCCGTTTTGTATCCCCAATCGACGGGCTCGGCGCCACATATCTCCAGCAACCCGTCCATCGACGAGGGATGCTCGGGGTCGTCAAACGAGACCGCCGGCGGGCGGAGAAGCAGGCAGCCATAGTAACAGGCCGCCTTAAGGCCGTCAAGCGGCCGGACGACTCTGCTTTTTAAAGCCTCACCCTGCCCGGCGAGCAACTCGAGCAGGGACTTCACCCGGACCCCCTCTTCCTTGTACGGACGCCCCGTAACGGCCTCCATCTTCTCACGCAGCACCGGATCTCTCGCCAGGTCGTTCTGGGCCATCCTGAGGCGCTGGTAGCAAGCCGCGCAGGGAACGGCAACATCCAGGCCCATCTCGTCGGCGATGGCCAGGTTGCGCGCCGGGAGAGCCGTGCTGAGAAAGTGGTTGGTGCTATGGGCCGAAGTCGCTCCGCAGCAGTTCCAGTCCGGAAGCTCCTTTAATTCAATACCAAGGCGGTCACAGACCGCCCGCGTCGAAAGATCGTATTCTCTGGCCGTAGCGTGCAGTGAACAGCCTGGGTAATACGCGAACTTCATTTCCCGTCCTCCATCTCCCCGGCCCGGCGGAAAATAGCCGCTATCTCCCCGGTAGACCTGATGCGCGACGGGGCAAGGCGCAGCTTCCGCCTTTTGAGCATGCCGAGCCCCAGGTCGGCGTCCTTCAGGGGTGTACCGCGCTTGAGGTTCAGCCCCATGGCCAGCCCCAGCTCGTGGGCCCGGCCGTACTTGCGGACGGATTCCAGGAAGACGTTATTAAACAAGGCAACCTGCCTGCCTGCCCTGACCTTCCCCTGCCGCAAGGCGGCGATCCTCAGGCAATCCATGATTCTAGCCAGGTCAACGCCGCGGGGGCACCGGGTCGTGCACGTCGAACAGGCGGCACAGAGCCAGATGGTCCGGGTCGCCAGTGCCTCGTCCCGGAGCCCGAGCTGCAGCATGCGGACGACCTGGTGGGGCGCCGCGTCGGCGGCGAAAGCCACCGGGCAACCCGCCGTACATTTGCCGCACTGGTAGCATTCGGAAAGCGTCTGGCCGCTTTGATCCTCGATCCGGCGCCGGAAATCGGCGCCGTCCCGCAAACTCTGCGTAAGGTTTACAGTCAAATCCTGTTCTCCTCCCGCACAACCTTCGCTGGCTCAAGTACCACTTAAAAATTTAGGCCCGAATAAAAAAATATTCGAGCCTTTCCGCCAAATCCCTCTTCTCTTACCCTTAAAAAAACTTGGGCATGCAACCAGGTTACGCTCAAAATAGCCTGACTATTTGTAGAACTTCAGCAACAGCAAACGTAAAAATCCGGGCAGCCTGAAATAATAAACCCGCAAGGTTTCCCCCTCCTCAGTTGTTTTACTTATACTATGAGGATGGTCTGTCATATGTCACCTTGCAACGCGCCGTTAAACGCTAAAGCTTCAGCCATTCGGCCATCCTCGCGCAGACCTCGTCGAGGCTGCCTTTCTCGCAGCCGCTTACAGGCAGGGAACGCAAAAACCTCGCCCCGTACTGCTTTTTAAGGATTCTGGGGTCGAGAACCACCACTACCCCCCGGTCGCGGCTGCTGCGGATAAGACGGCCGAAGCCTTGTTTCAGGCGGATCACCGCCTGGGGCAGGAAGAGGTGGAAAAAGGCGTTCTTGCCTTGCCGGGCCAGGGTCTGGCGGCGGGCTGCGGCGACCGGATGATTGGGCGGCTGAAAAGGCAGCTTCACGATCACTAGGCAGCGAAGGGCTTCGCCCGGAACGTCGATACCCTCCCAGAAACTTGCAGCCCCGAAAAGCACGGTCCGCTCGCCGGATTGAAACGCTTCTAAAAGGCGCGTGCGCCCGCCGTCGAGGTGATGCCCGAGGAGATCGATGTCGTATGCCTGCAAGCGCTCTTTTAATCTTCTATATGCTTCGCGCAACGCTTTATGAGAGGTAAAAAGAACTAGCGTGCCCCCGCCCGCCGTGGCGACGATGCGCTCCAACGCCCCGCACAGGGCTTTAAGGTACTGCGCCTCGCCAGTGGAAGCCGGGTCAGGGAGGTCGGTCGTCACGGCCAGAAGGGCCTGGCGGTCGTAGTCGAAAGGCGAGGCCACCTGCACCTTGCCCACAGCGTCTGCCGGAAGCAGGTGCAGCCCGACTCTTTCGGCGAAGTAGTCAAAAGAGCCGTCGACTGTGATCGTGGCCGAAGTAAAGATGACAGGGGCCTTGATCCGGTACAAACCTTCGCAGAGCAACCGGTCGACCTCGACCGGCGCCGCCCGGAACGTCACCCCGCCGTCCCGGAAAGCACGTTCGGCCCACGCGACCAACCCTTCCCGGGCTTGGCCCAAGATAAACAAGAGGTCGTCGGCCAGCCGGCGGCCGCGCGCCAGCAACGCGGCCAACTGTTCAGCAGCTTCCCCCTCGGGACCGTAACGGCCCCTGCTGAGCTCATCGAGCACCGCACCGGCGGCGCCTAATATTGATTGGAACGCGCTGTCCAGGTCTAAAACCGGCTCCTGCAGTTCTTCTTCTTGGATAACCAGGGGTTCGTCGCTTTCCCCGAGGCGTTCAATAAAAAAGGAGCACAGGTTTTCAACCGCGTTCCGCAACGCGGCCTGCGCCGCACCGAATCCGGCACCGACCAGCCCCGGGTGAGCTTGTGCAACCCGTACCGTGGAACGGTCTAACGCTTCCAGCCAGGATGTCAGCTCCTGGCGGGTGACGGCGCGCCCGAACTGTTCCGTGGCCACCCCTTCCAGGTGGTGGGCCTCGTCGATGATTACCGGACCGTAATCGGGAAGCATCTGGCTGTCCAACTGCAGGCTGGCTAAAAGCAGGGCATGGTTGGTAACCACGATCTGGGCGCGATCGGCCTTGCGCCGTGTGCGCATCGCAAAGCAGGAACCGTACCAACGACAGGCCGCGCCGGCGCAACCCTCATGTTCCGCGGCGATTTCCGGCCAGAAACCTCGCTCCGCCGGCGTCAAAGAAAGCTCGCTGCGGTCGCCCGCAACGGTTTCCCTGAGCCACACGCTGACGCGGGCCAGAAACAAAGCCTTTTCGGGATTCAATCCCTCGGCCTGGGCGAAATGCAGGCGCCGGCGGCAGAGGTAATGCGAGCGCCCTTTTAGAATTGCCGCCGAGAGGGGCTGCCCCAGAACGCCGGCGACCAGGGGCACGTCTTTGGCAATCAACTGTTCCTGGAGGGTTACCGTATGGGTCGAAATCAACACCCGCTGCCCGTTAGCCAGGGCCCAGACAGCGGCCGGCAGAAGGTAAGCCAGGGACTTGCCGGTCCCCGTGCCGGCCTCGATAACCAGGTGGGTGGCGTTTTGGAGAGCTTCGAGCACCGCTTCGGCCATCTTCAACTGGCCTTCGCGGCACTCGTACCCAGGGAACACCTTGGCGAGGGCGCCCCCGGGAGCCAATACGGCGAGAGGGTCCGGTACCGGTTCGTGTCGCTGTAGAGCGGGGCGATAGTCATCATCCCACACCGTTTCCTCGGCCGCCGCGGTCCTCGGCGCGGCAGCGAAACTGCGGGCGCTTGCCTGCAAGGCGTCCCTGACGACCTTCGCCCACGGAGACATCCCCCGTTCAAAGATCATCCCCAGTTGGGTCAAGAGAGTAAAATCGAACCCGGCGAGGCGCTCCTGCAAGGCCAGGAAGACCCTGGCGGCGGCGAAGGCGTCTTCGAGAGCCCTGTGGCGAACGGGGTAGTCTATGCCCAGGTGTCTGCAGAGGTTTTCTAGGCGGTAACTGGCCAGGCGCGGCATAACCAGCCGCGCCAGCTCGTACGTATCCAGCGCCGGCTCGCGCACCTCGACGCCCGAGCGCCGGAGGAAAGCCAGATCGAAACCAATGTGCTGGCCCACCAGGACGTCCCCGGCGATAAAGGACTGCACCTCGTCCTTGACCTCAAGCCAGGCAGGTTGCCCCGCCAGGTCGGCGTCGCTCAGGCCGGTAAGGGCCGCTACCCGCGGCGGCACGGAAAAGGAAGGCCTGACCAGCGCCCGGAAGGTACCGGCGATAGCGCCGCCGGCCACACGCACCAGGCCCACCTCGATGATCTCATCTGTTGCGGGATCGAGACCGGTCGTCTCTAAATCACAGACGACAAAACTGTGCAGCAAATCTACTTGCCCCGCATTTCCTATTTAGGCTCTTCGGGCGCCTTCGTCTCCCGGGCCTTTGCCGCCTGGTGCTGCATATCGGCAAGCTTGGCGGTCAGCTCCCTGACCCGCCACGACAGCCGCCACTGTCGCCCGAGGCCGAGGATGAAAGCGATGATCGCCCCGGCCGCCACCGAGCCGAGGACGACAAGCGACAGCGAAACGCCCTGAAAAGTCCAGAACAGCAGGCGTATCGTCACGGTCGTCGCATTCTGCACCGCAAACACGGAGACAAGGAGGGCGAACAACAGCACGGCGATAAGGAAAACCTGCACGCGCAACACCTCCCGATGCGTGTTTTTCTGTTTTGCATCGGTTGATTCCTTCCATTGGAATAAAAAGCTCACATATTGGTTAGTTTATTCATACGTTAAAAACAAAAAGACGGGGCGGATGGTGGTGGAGAAGAGAAAGCGGTATCGGCCGATACCTGCGGGACTCACCCGCGAGCTATTGGAGACCTCGATCTACAACGTTTACTGGGTCTGGTCGATGGTCGCTTTTGTCCTCTTCGGCAGCATGGAAGAAGCCCAGAGGATTATGCAGCAAACAGCCCTGAAGCTGACGGGGCACGAAAAGATGGCCCGGAAGACGGTCATGAAGGTCTTCACTGACATCGCCGCCGACCCCGGGCGCCATGTCGAGACCCTGTTGCAGAGTTCCTACTATTACGAGCAGGACAAAGGGAAAAGGGAATTCCTCCTGACCCGGAAACTCCTGCACAACCTGCGCGAGCGCGAAATGCTCACCCCCGGGGAATACCAGCGGTGGGAAGAAAAACTGAAACCCTGACCACCTTCCGCTTAAAGTCCGGCATCGAAAACGCCGGATTTTTGCTTGCCGGCAGGAGTATAATGGCAATAAGCGTTCGGATATCGTTTAAGCAAAAACCGTGGGTGGTGGAAACAGTGGAGAGTCTTAAAGTAGGTGTCTGCCAGATACGTGTTACCGAGACAAAGACGGACAACCTCGGCCGTGCGCGCGAAATGCTGCTGGCCGCGGCCGGAGAAGGGTGCCGGCTTGCCGTCTTGCCCGAGATGTTTAACTGCCCTTACGACCACCGCTTCTTCAGGCCCTTCGGTGAAACGTTTCCCGGCGGGCCCACCCTCGACATGCTGCGGCAGACCGCCCGGGAAACCAAAATGGTCGTCGTCGGAGGGACGCTGCCAGAACTAGACGGCGAACTGCTTTACAACACCTGTTTCGTGTTCGGACCCGATGGCGGACTGCTCGGACGCTACCGCAAGGCCCACCTTTTCGACGTGGAGCTTGAAACCATCACCTTTAAAGAGTCGCATACCTTCAGCGCCGGCAGCGAGCTCGGCCTTGTCGCGACCCCCCTGGGCCTGATCGGTATCGCCATTTGCTTCGACATCCGTTTTCCCGTCTTTATCCGCGCCCTGGCCCTGCAAGGCGCCCGGCTCCTTGTCCTGCCGGCCGCCTTCAACACCGTTACCGGGCCGGCGCACTGGGAGTTGCTGCTCCGCGCGCGCGCACTGGACAACCAGGTTTACGTTATCGGCGCCTCTCCCGCCCGTAACGAACAAGCCGCCTACCTTGCCTACGGTCACTCGATGGTCGTCGATCCCTGGGGGAGCGTTCTTACCCGGGCCGGCGAGCGGGAGACCTTGCTTACCGTCGACCTCGACCCAGCTTTCACAGACAAGGTTCGCGCCGAACTGCCCGTTCTGCACAACCGGCGGAAGGACCTCGTCGACATTAAAATTTTTTAAAAATTATGTATAAATCAGAGGAGCTGCGGGCAAATTGTAAACGGACCCAGTAACAACCTAACTCCTCTCCCTTTCTGCTGTACCATTCCGGTACAGCCTTTTTTTGGCCATCAGCTGTGAGACAACGGTGATCAAAGTAGTAGGGATTCGCCAGCGAATCCCTACGATCTTATGACTTACAACCTGACAAATTCGGGATTTCCGAATGGGAATCCCTTCGAGTCCGACGACCGACGACTGACGACTTATTCAGTGTTCTCCCTTCGCCGCCAGGTACTTCTCGGCGGCGATGGCCGCCACCGCCCCGTCGGCTACAGCCGTGACGATCTGCCGCAGGGGCTTCTTGCGGACGTCGCCGGCGGCGTAAATGCCGGGCACCGAGGTCTGCATATGCTCGTCAGTCATGATAAACCCCGTCTTGTCCAGTTCCACGAGGCCTTCGACGATATAGCTGTTGGGCTTGATGCCGACGTAGACGAAAACCCCGTCGACCTTGAGATCGAAGGTCTCCTCGGTCTTCAGGTTTTTGACCGTGACCGCCTCAACGGCGTTCTCGCCTTTGATTTCAGTTACCACCGAACTCCAAAGCGGTTCGATCTTCGCGTTGCCAAGCGTGCGCTCCTGCAGCGACTTGGCGGCGCGAAGCTCGTCGCGACGGTGGATCAGATAGACCTTGGAGGCGAACTTGGTCAGGAAATGCGCTTCCTCGACGGCCGCGTCCCCCCCGCCGACCACGGCCACCACCTGATCGCGGAAGAAGGCCCCGTCGCAGACGGCGCAGTAAGAAACACCGCGGCCGCGCAGGCGGGTCTCTCCGTCCACGTTCAGCGGGCGGGGACCGGTACCGGTGGCGATGATGAGCGTACGTGTCTTTACATCGCCCTTTTTCGTCCGAAGCTTAAAGGTATCGCCTTCCGGCTTGATCTCGTAAACCTCGTTGGTCTCGATACGCAACCCGAGCTGGCGGGCGTGCGCCTCCATCTGCGCCACGAGCTCGGGGCCGCCGATGCCTCCCGGGAACCCCGGATAGTTTTCGATCTTTTCGGTGTTCAGGACCGCTCCGCCCGGCGCCCCGCGCTCGAACAAAACCGTGTCCAAACCCGCACGCACCGCATAGATCCCGGCCGCCAGACCCGCCGGACCACCACCGATAATCACCACATCGTACATTTCCGCTCACCCCAAAGCTAAAAATATGTTACATTTCCATGAGTTTGCGCAACGCGAAGCCGAGCCCTATTTTGGTATAAGCCAGCGAAAGCCCGCCCTGGAAATACACGGCATAGGGCTCGCGTAAAGGCGCGTCGGCCGTCATTTCCAGCGAAGCGCCCTGGACGAAGGTCCCCGCGGCCATGACCACACCGCCCGAATAACCGGGGAGGTCGCCGGCCTCCGGCACCACGTGGGCATCCACCGGGGACGCCCTTTGGATACCGCGGCAAAAAGCCAAAACCTTTTCCGGGCTGCCCAGGCGTATCGCCTGGACGATGTCGGTGCGGTCGTCGTCAAAACGCGGGCTCACCTTATATCCCAGCATCTCCATCAACCGGGCCGCCAATACCGCGCCCTTCAAGGCTTCGGCCACAAAATGCGGAGCGAGGTACAAGCCCTGGAACAACAGCCGGTAGCCGTGCGGATTGCACCCCACCTTGCCGGCCAGCCCGGGAGCGGTCAGCCGCCCGGCGGCCAGGAGCACCAGGTCTTTCCGCCCGGCAATATATCCTCCGGTAGGAGCCAAACCGCCGCCCGGGTTTTTAATCAGCGAACCGCAGGTAAGGTCGGCTCCCACGGAAGGAGGCTCGTCGGCTTCGACAAACTCGCCGTAACAATTGTCGACGACGACAACGATCTCCGGAAACCGTTTTTTCACGGCCCCGATCAGGTCACCCATCATTTTGATGCTCAACCCGGGCCGCCAGGCGTAGCCCTGCGACCGCTGCAGGTATAATATTTTCGTCCGGGGCCCGACCAACGACAGGATAAGGTCGACGTCGATCTCCGGAGCGCTCAGCGGCGCTTCCCTGTAGCCGACGCCGAAATCGCGGAGCGACCCGGGGACTTGTTCATCGATACCGATAACCCGGGCCAGGGTATCATACGGCCTGCCCAGGGATAGAATCTCGTCCCCCGGCCGGCACACGCCGTAGAGGGCGGCGGCCAGGGCGTGCGTTCCCGACACGATCTGGAGCCTCACCAGGGCGGCCTCGGCGCCGAAAGCGCGCGCCCATACCCGGTCCAGCACCTCGCGTCCCGGGTCGTCGTACCCGTAACCGGTTGACGGGCGAAAATGAAATTCGCTCACCCTCACCTCGTGGAAAGCCCTGAGAACACGCTGGTGGTTGGCCAGGGCGGTCTCGTCGATCCGTTTGAAGACAGGGGCCGCGTCCTGCTCGGCCTGCCTGATCAGCGCAACTGTTTCCTGCAACACATAACGCACCCGCCCGCTCGGTCGTCGGTTGTCGGGTAGCCCGGCACTCAAGCCGTTCCCGGTCTCTTTTGCTCCGACGTCTGACGACTGCCTACTACCAACTGAACTATACAGCTCCAATAATGAAGCCCTTCTGGTGAAGGGCTTATTGTCCGGCGGTCCTCGGTTCGGGAGCCGCGGTCGAGGTGTTGACCGGCCGCCCCGGACTGACCGTCGAAATGGCGTGCTTGTATACCATCAGTTGTTTTCCTTCGCTCTCGAGGATGACTGTAAAGTTGTCGAAACCCCTCACCAAACCCTTGAGTTGGAACCCGTTAACCAGAAAAATGGTCACCGGTATATTCTCCTTGCGGAGCTGATTCAGGAACGCGTCCTGAAGATTAATCTGGGTCTTGGTCATGGGTACTGCCCCCTGTCTCTTTGAAAGTCGTTCCTGTCAAATGCAAAACTATTTCGCGGTAGGCGTTGGTACTCCTGCCACTCGGTAACAATTTCTTTCGCCGCCCCTGCCGGCCCTCCCGCGGCAACGACATCCAGCCAGATGATCCGTTCGTCCCTCCGAAACCACGTCAATTGCCGTTTCGCAAAACGCCGCGTGTTGCGTTTGAGCGTCTCGACGGCCTCGTCAAGGCCGGTTTCGCCTGCGAGATAGGCGGCGATCTCTTTGTAGCCCAGCCCCTTCATCGACGGCAGGTTCCGTTCGTATCCCCGGTTGATCAGGCGCCTGACCTCTTCGACCAGGCCGGCGGCCAGCATCTCATCCACGCGCTTTTCGATGCGGCGGTACATCTCGTCGCGGTCGCAGATCAGCCCGAACACCAGGGTACGGTACTTCGGGTCGGTTTTGTGGTCGCGGTCCTGGAAGCTGCTCAGCGGCCGCCCCGTCCGGTAGTACACTTCCAGGGCCCTGATGACCCGCCGGACATTGTTGGGATGCAGCCTTTGGGCGCTTACGGGGTCCACACCGGCAAGCTGCCCGTGCAGCCACGCGACACCGCGGGCTCTGGCCGCGTCCTGGAGTTCCCGCCGCAAGGCCCGGTCCGGCCCGACCACAAAGTGATAATGGTCCAGAACGGCCCGCACGTACAGTCCGGTGCCTCCCACCAGGATCGGCAGTTTTCCCCGGGCGCTTATCTCCTGTATATGTTTCTCGGCCAGTTCTTGGTAACATGCTACGCTGAAATCCTCATCCGGGTCCACAACGTCGATCAGGTGGTGGGGCACCCCTTTCATTTCGGCGGCGGTCGGCTTGGCTGTTCCGACGTCCATGCCCCGGTAGACCATCATTGAATCGGCCGAGACGATTTCGCCGTTCAGTCGCAACGCTGCCTCGATGCCCGCGCTCGTCTTGCCGGTGGCGGTGGGGCCGGTGATTACAAGCAGCGCGGGTTTCTCCTGCGGCAACCTACCAGGCCCCCTTTTCGATAATGCCGTAGGCGACAGGAGAGTACCTCCCGCCTTCCACGCGCGCAAACCCCAGCCGGCCGAATTCTCCGCTGCCCCGCCGCTCCTTCAAAACCACCCGCTTCCTGGCCACCCTGACTGCTTCTTCAACTGTCGCAGCCTTGAGGGGCTCGTTATTCGCCACCGCGCGCAGGGGCTCCATGGCGCTGGAAGACTTGACGGGTTTCCGGAACATGGGGTCGAAGTAAACGACGTCGAAGGCCCCGTCAGAGGAGTCCCGCAGGAAATCCTCGTGGCGCGCGCACACCACCTCGACCCGGCGCATAGCCGCCACCAGTTCCCTGCTCTCTTTGCCGTCGTAAGTTTGCAGGCCGTGGCGCATCAAGGCGGCTAGAACGGGGGCGGATTCGAGGGCTACAACCCGGCCTTGTGCTCCCACGGCATAGCTCGCCACCACGGCGTCCGCGCCGAGCCCCAGAGTGCAGTCAAGGACTTTATCCCCCGGCAGCAGGTCCAAAGCCTTCACCATTTGGTCAGTTTTCCCAGCAGCCATCTCCTTTATGCGCAGCTTGGCCATGCCGGGATGGTAAAAGAACTCCTGCCCGCCGGCGAGCAGCGAGACACCCTTCTCTCCCACGTGGACGATACCGTCCGCCCCGTAGAGGGCGGCCAAGGCGTCCAAACCCAGTTTATTCCGCTCCACAAAGGGACAGTCCAGCTCATCCGCCAACCGGCGGGCGAGATCCCGCAGGCCGGCGGACGTCCGCAGGCTTGTGGTCACGATCAGCGCAGGCAAACAGCTCACTCCCGGAGGAACCTTCGCGCCAGTTCGTCCGGTCCCATCTTGATGTATGTAGGCCGGCCGTGAGGACACACGGACGGGTTCCTGGCCCGCAGCAAACGGTCGAGAAGGCGCTGCATTTCGTCCAAGCTCATGGCCTCTCCCGCCTTGACGGCCTGGCAGCAGGCCAGGCACGCCGCCAGCGCGCCGCAAATCTCTTCCGCGCCGACCGGGCGTTCTTCACCGAGACGTTCAAGAATGTCTTTCAGCAGTTCGGCCGAAGCAGTCACCCCGGCCGGAACGGCCCTTAAAACGAAGGTGCCGCCCCCGAAGGATTCGATTAGAAAACCGTATTCCGACAAACGCGAGGCATATTGCTCCACAAGCGAAAGCTCCCGGGGGGTAAGTTCTAGAACCAGCGGGACGGCCAAAGACTGCATCTGCGGCGTATTCTGCCTTAAACGTTCGAGAAACTCCTCGTATAAAATCCTCTCGTGGGCCGCGTGCTGGTCGACGATGTACAGGCCGTCGGGCCCGGCGGCAACCACGTAAGTCGGGGGGAGAAAACCAAGCGGCCTTAGGATTGGTGAAGGGGCGTACAGGGCTGTAGCCTCGGCCAGGGTCCGCCGCTGTCCCCCAAACACCCAGCCGGCCTGCGAGAAGCTCCGCTGATCCGGCTCGTCTGCCGCCTCCGGCGGTGCAACTTCCGGGTCTTTCCCCGTCAGGGCGGTGTCAAAGGCGTTCTGCAGGGCGAGGCCTACTGCGGCGGCCAGCTCGTTTTGCCCGGCCACGCGGACCTCCAGCTTGGCCGGGTGCACGTTGACGTCAACCTTACCCGCGTCCACCTCCAGGTGCAGGACAACGACCGGGTGGCGTCCCGTGGAAAGCGCCCCGCGATAAACGCTCTCGATCGCCCCGGCCACCAGAAAGCTTTTGACAAAACGGCCGTTAATCACTAACACCTGATGCCGGCGCGAACTGCGCGCAAGGTTCGGCGGCCCGGCATAACCGCTCACGCGCACGCCGTCCCGTTCAGCGTGAACGGGCAGCATTCGCCGTGCCACATCCGGGCCGAATACCGTCGCGATGGCGTCGAGCAGGCGGCTGTTGCCCGGTGTCTGGAAAAGGACGCGCCCGTTCTGGCGAAAGGTGAAGGCGACGTCGGGCCTGGCCAGGGCCAATCGCCCGGTGATGTCGGCGGCCGACCCCCCCTCGGAGGATGGGCTGCGCATGAACTTCAGGCGGGCGGGCGTATTGAAGTAAAGGTCCCGCACGATCACCGTCGTCCCCTCGGGCACTCCCGCCGGCCCTGCAAAAACGACGCGCCCGCCTTCCAGCCCCAGTTCGGTGCCTGCGGCCGCGCCCCGCGCACGCGTTTTCAGGTGTACCCGCGCCACGGCGGCGATGCTCGGCAGGGCCTCTCCCCTGAACCCCAGGGTCTGAATGCTGTAGAGGTCGGAGGCATCCCTGATCTTGCTGGTGGCGTGACGCTCAAAGGCCAGGCGGGCGTCTTCGGGGTCCATGCCTACACCGTCGTCGGTCACGGCGATGTACTCCAGGCCCCCGCCCGCGATCTCGACGTTGATCTTCGTCGCCCCGGCGTCCAGGGCGTTCTCCACCAGCTCTTTAACCACCGAGGCCGGCCGGTCGACGACCTCGCCGGCGGCGATCTGGTTGATGGTCGCCTCGTCGAGCAAGGTTATGCGTCCCGTCTTGGCCACCTCCCTAATTGGGCATTGAGCGTCGAGCATTGGACCTTCTATGTCAATACCTAATTTTAATAACCCTGATTAGGCCGCCCGTAAGGCGTGCCGCTCC
This sequence comes from Desulfosceptrum tomskiensis, assembly GCF_049818055.1. Classification (GTDB taxonomy): domain Bacteria; phylum Bacillota; class Desulfotomaculia; order Desulfotomaculales; family JASEER01; genus JBFLVT01. The sequence goes on along the minus strand of NZ_CP187479.1, from coordinate 415,983 downwards.
TTGGCTGCCAGGAATAGAGCTTCATCATAGGGGGTGTTGTTAAGCCACATCGCATAGATAATACGCATCCAGACACTTGCGAGACATCTGAGGGCTGTGGCGTGAGCCTTACCTTGTGCGCGTTTAGCATCATAGTATTCACGTGCCCAGGAAACCCAACGGATACTCTGCATCGCCAGTTGGTACATCACGTTCCTAAAGGGTTTAACACAGGATTTTCGCGGACGGGCATAAGCATACTTGCCGCTTTGAAACAGAACCGGTGTTGTACCCGCTAGGGCCTGTACGGCCGGTAGACCGGGATAACGGCTCCGATCATCACCCCACTCCGCCAGGAGCCGTGGCGCCACCCTTACTCCCGCTCCGGGAAGGCTGGCAAAGATCTTGTAGTCGGAGTGGCTCTGAAAAAGATCTTGAATGTCCTGGTCATAACCCTTAATATCGGCCTGCAAGTTCTTGAGTCGGGTGACCAAGGACAGCATCAGCCGCGCCTTCGCCCGTGTAGTGGCCGCATTAGCCTCCAATTGAGGCTCGTGGAGTTTCGTCCAAATCGCCACAGCAGTCTTGTTGGGCTGAGGATGCTTGTGGGTCTTTAGAAAGACAGCGATTTCTGGTACCGATGCTTCTAGGGCTTTTTCTAAGGTTGGATAGGCCTGCAAAAAGTCCAAAAAGATAGGAGTATTAGCGTGAGAGAACAGGTCCAAAGCCACAGGGTAATAGAGTTTTAAACAAGCGATTAGCTTGTTAGTGAGACGGGTTCTCTCCTGGATCAGGTCATCCTGGTCCCGGGTTAGCATCTTGAGTTCTTCAATGATCGCGCTATCGGGCCGAAGCTGGCGTAAGTAAGGTAGTTCAGCTCGGCCAATATCGGCCAGCAGACGCGCATCAAGCGGGTCACTTTTTGCCCCGGATGGTTTGCGCCGATGATCGACCAGCTTGGGGTTAACCGGATAGACGGCAAAGCCATGTTCCAAGAGATATTGGATAAGAAGACCTTGACTTGTTTCAACGATACAAGCAACATTTGCGAGATCTTGGCCGGCTAGCTTGAGAAGTTTACGACCCAACTCATCAAGCCCCGGACGGGAATGTTTGACCGAAAAATCAGCTAGCATCCTTGCTTTGTCGTCAATTACCACCACCTGGTGGGTAGCGTCTGCCCAGTCGATACCGGCGAAGATCACTGATAATGGCAACTCCTTTCCCAAGTAGTCCCAACGTGGTGTTGTGGTCAATGATCAGCCCTATCCAGCAACGGTGCTCGAAGCACGACCCTTCTATGGATCATAACGCCACATTAAGCTCGGGGAAGGCAACTCCAATGCAGGCAATCGAGTTGCTGGCGTTGAGAGGCCTTTCCCCGAAACGTTGGGTACTGGGTAATACCACAGGAGATCGGGGATCTCCTTGTAAACCAAGGCTTTAGAGATAGTTTAACGGATAAGGCGTTGGGCCGAGGCCGCCAGGCGGCCGGCAGTAAGTAGGCAGTAAGTAGTCGGTAATAGGACTTGAAGGAATTCCCGTGTGGGAATTCTTATTTATTTTCTTACGGCTTACGCCCAACTTTCGTATGTTTTTTATCGCTTTCGCTCAGCAGCATCCGTTGCCAGCCGTAAATCTGGTTGATGGCTTCCAGCGGCGTCATGCCCATAATGTTGGCGCGGCGCACCTGTTCCAGGACGCTGTGGGCTTCCGGGCTGCCGAACAGCTCCATCTGCAGCACCTGTACGGGCGGTTTGGGCGCGGGAACCGCCGCCTTCTTTTCGCTCTCCAGCTCGATCAGGACGGCGGCGGCCCTCTGCAGGATCTCTTCAGGAAGGCCCGCCAGCCGCGCCACGTGCAGCCCGTAGCTGCGGTTGGACTTCCCCGGGACGACCTTGCGCAGGAAAACGATTCCCTCGCCGTCCTCGGCCACGGTCGTGGTGTAGTTAACGACACCCGGCAAGCTTTCCAGGTCGGTCAGCTCGTGGTAATGCGTCGAAAAGAGGGTCTTGGCTCCGATGCGTTCGGCGATGTATTCGACCAGGGCCCGGGCGAGGCTCATTCCGTCAAAGGTACTCGTCCCCCGGCCGACTTCGTCCATAATGATCAGGCTGCGCGAGGTCGCGTTTTTGACGATCGTCCGGCATTCGCGCATTTCCACCATGAAGGTGCTGGCCCCGCCGGCCAGGTCGTCCGAGGCGCCGATACGCGTGAAAATACGGTCAACCACGCCGATCCGCGCGCTCTCCGCCGGCACGAAGCTCCCGATCTGGGCCATTAAAACGATCAGGGCCACCTGGCGCATGTAAGTACTCTTCCCCGCCATGTTCGGACCGGTGATTAAAACCAGCCGCTGCTCGGCGTTCAGCAGCGCATCGTTCGGGACGAAGGCCCCCGCGCCGAGGGCCTGCTCGACGACCGGATGGCGGCCCGCCTTAATCTCGATGCGATCCTCCTCGTCCACCTGCGGGGCGCGGAAACCGTGCCGCACCGCGGCAACGGCCAGGGCGTTGAGGGCGTCCAGGCAGGCGACACTGGCCGCGAGCTGCTGCAGACGTCCCACCTCGTTGCTGACCCGCTCCCTGATATCCAGAAAAAGATGGTACTCGCGCTCTAGAAGGCGGTCCTGGGCGCCGAGAATCTTGTCCTCGTATTCCTTCAGCTCCGGGGTGACGAACCGCTCGGCGTTGGCAAGGGTTTGGCGGCGGATATAGCTTTCGGGAACAAGGTCCAGGTTGGCCCTGGTCACCTCGATGTAGTACCCGAACACGCGGTTGTAGCCCACCTTGAGCGAGCGGATTCCCGTCCGCTCTCTTTCCCGCGCTTCAAAGGAGCACAGCCACTCTTTACCGTCCCTCGCCAGGCTCCTGAGCTGGTCCACCTCGGCGTCGAACCCCGCTTTGATCAGCCCGCCGTCCCGGATGGTCACAGGAGCGTCCTCGTCAATAGCCTGTTGAATTAGTTCGCGGACGTCGGCGCACGGATCGAGGGACCGCTCCAGCCCGTTTAGAAATGGTTCGTCTGTTTGCTTCAGGATTTCCTTGAGCTCGGCCGTGGCGCTCAAGGAGTTTTTCAAAGCCAGCAGGTCGCGGGCGTTGGCCGAACCGTAGGCGACCCGGGCCGCAAGCCGTTCGAGGTCATAGATCCTGCGCAGGGAGGCGCGTAAAGACTCCCGTAATAAAGCGTTATCGGCGATGGCTGTCAGGGCCCCCTGGCGTTCGGCGATCCGGCGGGGATCGAGCAGGGGCTGCTCGATCCAGTTCTTCAGCAGTCTCCCGCCCATCGCCGTCTCGGTGTTGTCCAGAACCGACAGAAGGGTTCCTTTCCTGCTCCCGTCGGCGATGGAATTGGTCAGTTCGAGGTTCCGTCTCGTGGCGGCGTCGAGAACCATATACTGCCCCGTGGCGTACTGGCGGACCGTCCTGATATGGGAGAGGGGCCGCTTCTGCGTTTCAGCCAGGTAGGCGATAAGCCCGCCGACAGCCGGGCCCGTAAGAGGATGGCGGGCCCAGGGTTCCCGGCGGGCGGCTTCCCCGAATTGCCTTTCGATGACGTCCATGGCCGCATCCGAGGCAAAAACGCTGTCCGGCCTCGGAGTGATCACGGCCGGAAAAAGCAGGGCCTGCGCCGTGAGCTCGGAGGCCATGTTTTCGGGCACCAGGATCTCCCTGGGGGCCAGGCGCAAGAGCTCGTCCAGCACCGCGCCTTTGCTTTCCGCTTCGGGAAGGGCGGTGACCAACAATTCGCCCGTACTGACGTCGGCCGCCGCCAGCGCCCAGGCGTCCCCACCGCGGTACAGAGCGCAGAGGTAGTTGTTGGCCTTGTCGTCCAGGAACTGCCCTTCGATGACGGTACCGGGCGTGACCACCCGCGTGACTTCCCTGCGCACAATCCCCTTGGCCGACTTGGGATCTTCCACCTGCTCGCAGACCGCCACCTTGTACCCTTTCTCCACCAGGCGCGCTATGTAACTGTTGGCGGCGTGGCAGGGAACGCCGCACATCGGCACGCGCCCCAGCGGCCCCCCGTCGCGTCCGGTCAGGGTGATTTCGAGAACCCGCGAGGCGATTTCGGCATCTTCGAAGAACATCTCGTAGAAGTCTCCCAGGTGGAAAAAGAGGATGGCGTCCTCGTATTCCTGCTTGGTGCGCAGGTACTGTTCCATCATGGGGGTTAGACTCAAGAGCAGTCCTCCAATAAGGGTTTACCTCATTATACCATCGACGGAACCGCCGCCCAAGGAAAACCCTGGATGCTTAACGCTCCAGGGTGTCGAAAAGATACCTTCAAGCTCTTTACAGTTCGATCGGACCGTTACCGTCGCGCCGCGCGGCGGCCTGGCTGCACGTCTGGATTTTCGAGGGTTTGCCGTAGACCGCGATATGGATGATTTCCTGGACAGTGTGCAAAAGATCGTTCAGTTTCCCTCTCGCCCGCATGACTTCCCTAAGCGTGGGGTGGGCCTCCATCCTGTCGGTAACTTCTCTCAATTCCCGCTCTTCATCTGGAGACAGGGCGCGCCCCCCCGAACGCGCTTCCTCGACGCGCAGTTGAATCCGCTCGTAGGCCAGCAGAATCGCGTTCGCCGCCTCGTCCTCCTGCAAGCGGCTCTCAGCCGCGCGCCAGTCCTGTACGGTTGGAGAATTTTCCATTTCCTTGGCCAGTTCGTGTGCTTTCCTTAAAACGGACACGCCAACGCCTCCTCCAATCTTGATGGCCAGGGATTACGGCCTGCGCCTCGGAGCACTTTTTTAAGCTCCGCCGGCCTCCGGGCGGCAATCCGAGCCATCTGTGACAATCATTAACTTTTGCCGATAAGTATTCAATGTCCGGCCCTGATAACCTGCCGGCCTGTCACTCTCGACCCCCGGCCGGCAGGAGCGAGCCGGCCAGGTAGGTCAGTTTCCCCTCGTCGATACGGACGTCCGCCAGCGTGCCGATCAGGCTCTCCGAGCCGCTGAAGACAACCTTTTTGTTGGTCCTGGTTCTCCCCGTCAAAAACGCGGGGTTGTTTTCGCTCGGCCCCTCCACCAGGACCTCGTGGATCCGTCCCTCTTCGGCGCGGTTGCGCGCCAGGCTGATCTCCTTCTGCACGGCGATCAGTTCCTGGATGCGCCTGCTCTTTTCTTCTTCGGAAACCTGGTCCGGCATCCGCGCCGCGGGCGTTCCGGAGCGGGGGTTGTACACAAAGGTGAAGGCCTGATCGTACCGGACCCGTCTGACAAGATCAAGGGTATCATTGAAATCCTCTTGGGTTTCCCCCGGAAAGCCCACCATAAGATCGGTGGTCAGGCTGGCGCCGGGAATTGTAGTACGGATACGTTCGACAAGGCCGAGGTAATACTCCCGTGTGTAACCCCGGTTCATCCTGGCCAGGATACGATTCGAACCGGCCTGAGCAGGAAGATGAACGTTCTCGCAGACCTTATCACAACTGGCAATCGTCTTAATGAGTTTATCAGAAAAATCACGGGGATGTGAGGTCGTATAACGGATCCGCCACAAACTGTCCACCGCGTTGAGCATCTTCAGAAGGTCCGCAAAGTCAACCTTTTCCGGCAGGTCTTTACCATAGGAGTTCACGTTCTGTCCCAGGAGCGTCACCTCCCGGTAACCCTGGAGAGCCAGGTTTCTAACCTCGGTGACTATGGCCCCTGGTTCCCTGCTGCGTTCCCGCCCGCGGACGTAAGGAACGATGCAGTAAGTGCAGTAGTTGTTGCAGCCAAACATTATCGGGACCCAGGCCTTTAAGCGGCTTTCCCTGCGCGCGGGCAGGCCCTCCGGGATCACGGCCGCCTTGTCCCAGACCTCGTAAAGAGGCTTGCCCTTGCTGTAAACCAGTTCAAGCAAGCGGGGAAGCTCGTGGCGGTTGTGCGTGCCGAAAACCAGGTCGACGTGCGGGGCGCGCCCGGCGATTTCATCAGCCATTCCGGGTTGCTGGGGCATGCAGCCGCCGATGCCGATAATTACTTCGGGACGTTTCTTCTTGAGGGTCTTAAGCTCGCCGAGCAGCCCCCAGACCTTGTTCTCGGCCGTCTCTCTGACGCAGCAGGTATTGATGAGGATAACGTCGGCTTCCCCGGCCGACCCGGCGCGTTCGTAACCCATCGCTTCCAGGAGCCCCGCCATCATCTCGGTGTCTGCGTCGTTCATCTGGCAGCCGAAAGTGTAGATGTACACGGTTTTTCCCTGCAGCATAACCCACCTCAAATCTTATCTTACCCGTTTCTCCCATATAAAGACAGTCTTTAACAATATTTGATCTCGTTCGACAAACTGTTACATATTGTTACGATTGTCAAGCATATTCACCGCTGTTAACATTTTAATAGCATTTTGATAAAGGAATCTAACGATGAACTTAAGAGCAAATGCTCACCCGTTTAGTTACGAACGCACGAACTCGCTATTCAAGATCAGCCTGAGCAGTGCTCTTATTTTCGTCCTGTTGGCACTGGTTAACTGGGCGTTAAGCCAGGCCCTGGCGCCTGTTGTTTTCCCCAAAAACACGGTGCAGTGGCATACCCTGGTGGAAGTCCTGTGCCTGTCGGTAGCCGCCTTTGTGTTTTTCATCAGCTGGATAACCTACGAACACAGGGTGCCTTGTACAAACTCCCTGGGCTTCGGCTTCCTTCTCGTGGCCCTCCTCGACCTGATGCACGTCCTTTCTTTCCCGGTTCACAACTACTTCAATTCTGATCCGGACCTGTACGCTTGGTTCCGGATACTGGCTCGCAGCGCCGGGGCCGCGGTCTTTCTGGGGATAGCTCTGGGATTGCGTTCGGGGATATCGAGGACGCGCCTGTTCCTTTTGACCCTGGGGGCTTTTTCACTTGTCTCTTTCGTCCTGCTGTCTTTTTCGGATCTGCCCCCGCTTTTTGTCGACGGCCGGGGTTCCACGCTCCTGAACTTGATCTGGGAATACGTTATCTGTGTCGCATACGTGATCGCGCTTATTCTGATCATCGGACACAGCGAGCAGTGGGAAGGTAAGGGGCTGCAGGCCATTATCCTCGCCATTCTTTGCGCCTTGGCGGCCGAACTGTGTTTTACCGTTTCCACGACGGTGACGTCGTTGTGGAACATCCTGGGCCACAATTTCAAGCTCGGCTCTTACCTCTTCGTGCTGTGGGGAATCATCGCCAGGTCGGTCATCTATCCCTACTCGGCCCTGCGCAGTTCAGAGGAACGGTTCTACAAGGCTTTCCGCGCCAGTCCCTCCCTGATGACCATTGCCTCGCTTGAAGACGGCAGGCTGATAGAGGTCAACGAGAGCTGGACGCGGGCGACGGGTTACGGCTGGGGGGAAGCCGTCGGCCGCACACCGGCCGAACTCAACATCGAAATGGCGCCGTGGGACCACGTCAAGATCAAAAACATGCTTCGCAAAGAAGGCGCCATTCGGAACCTGGAAGTCCACCTCCGCACCAAATCGTCCGAGGTGCGTACGGTGCTGCTTTCAGCGGAGATCCTCGAACTCGAAGACAATCGCTGCGTGCTGACCGTGGCCAGCGACATCACCGACCGCAGGCGAATGGAAAAGGAAATGGCCCGCCTCGACAGTTTAAACCTCGTGGGGGAAATGGCGGGGGGCATCGCTCATGGGATACGGAACCCGATGACCAGCGTGCGTGGGTTCCTGCAGATGTTCGGCGAAAAGAACGAGTTCAGCAGGTACCGGAAGCACATCGACCTCATGATCAGCGAACTCGACAGGGCGAACAGCATCATCACGGAGTTTCTTTCCCTGGCCAAGAACAGGGTGGTGAAGATCAGCAAACAAAACCTGAACTCCACCGTGAACGCCCTGCTGCCCTTGATCGAAGCGGATGGCGTAACGAACGACAAATACGTCGTTACCTACCTGGGAGACATCCCCGACCTCGACTACGACGAAAAGGAGATCCGCCAGATGATTCTGAACCTGGCCAAAAACGGGCTGGAAGCGATGGCTCCCGGCGGCCTGCTGACCATCAAGACATTTGTGGACGGCAAAGACGTGGTCCTGGCGGTGCAGGACGAGGGAACGGGCATCGAACCCGAGCTGTTGGAAAAACTCGGAACCCCTTTCCTAACCACCAAGGAGCACGGCACCGGCCTGGGGCTGGCGGTGTGTTACAGCATCGCCGCCAGGCACAACGCCACCATCTCGGTGGACACCGGCCCGACGGGAACCACTTTTTTCGTCAGGTTTAAGCCGAGCAAGAAGGCTTACGGGCACGACCTGCCGGTCGCCGACATGCCCAACGGCGGGCGGAAAGCCTTATAAAAAACAAGAATCCGCCGATTTACCTCAGTCTGGCCGCGCGCTCCGGCAAAACCGCGGTAAAGAAATTGAGGCCGGCCAGGACAAATCCCATCAACACGTCATTCGCCCGCCCCACCCCGGTGTAGCCGAAAACGAACGGCGCGACGATCAGCCAGACGCCGGCGGCCGTCAAGAGCCAGTTCACCCACATCTCCTTGACGCGGACTGCCATAACCGTCAAAACGAGCACCGCAACCCCCAGCACGATTTCGTTGGTCCTGGCGGTTCCCGCCGTGCCCAGGGTAAAGGGCGCCGCTATCAGCCAGGCGCCGAGAAGCAGGTTTATGCCATGCCGCCACAACATAAAGCGCACCTCCCGATTCTCTATATTCCGTCTACTTATAATGCGCTCTTGAGGCCCCTTGTTATCCCGATTAATGAGAATTGCGCGGCCAAGGCATGCTATAGACACTCAGAACACGGGAGGAAGCGAAAGTTGGACGTCCGCCCGGCGAACACAAAAAGCAGGGATACCCCCATACGCATCCCCGCTCTTTAACTTCTGATATCCCGCTTGCAACGGCTAACAGCTAACTTCTTACTGCCGACTACCGACTACTGACCGCCGGTCTTAGCGACGGCGCCGGAAACGTCGGGGGGCGCAACCTCACCATTATAATCTTTGAAGTCGATGGTCCCGTCCATGCTCATTTCTATGCTTCCGCCCAGGAGGGCGTCGCCCATCGTCGCCTGCATGTTTATACTCTCCCGTACGATAAGAGCGCTGTCTTTGGCGATATAGATCTTGACCTGCATGGTAAGCTTCTTGACCATCCCGCGCATAAACTGCATCATCTCGTTCATATCGCCCATCGCTTTGGACATCTGCTGGTCCCCGGCGGCCAATTCGCGCATCAGCACGACCATGGCGTTAAGAAATTGTTCCTTGTTCATTTGGTAAACTACAACGCGGCATTCCTGGCCGTTAACCGTTTCATCGGGGGCAAAACGGGTGCGGATGCCCAGTTTCTTCACCAGTTCAGCTACCTGCTCCGGGCTCTGGGCAAACATGGCCGGGGTCTGCATATTGGCACCCGGAAGCTGCATCGCCGGCCTTTCCATTGCCGTCCAGGGCCCGTTTCCTTCCTGGACGTACATCTTGGCGCCGTCAATGTATATTTTCATAACCTGAGGCTGGCCGGCTATCGCCGCCTCCATCTCCATGTAAATCTTGTCCGGGTTCTGGAACCAGCCGGTCATGTTCATAACCATGTTTTCCGACTGGCTGCCCCCGTTACCGGAAACCCTGATCGTTCCCCGAAGGCTGCCTGCAAACTTAACGCTCTGCATATTCTGGTAGGCCTTGTTGGCCTCCAGCAGGTAGGCCATCGAGCCGTCGTCAGGCGAAACGACGCTGACCACGCCAGACTTGTAATCCACTTTGCAACCCAGGGTTTCTGAAACAAAACGCAGGGGGACAAAAGTCCTGCCGTTGCGAGTTGTCGCCGGCGCATCGAGAAGACGCGCTTCCCCGTTCACCAGCGCCTGTTTGCTGCCCAGCATCAGCACGACGGTCTTCCCGTCCTGCACCACGATAACCTTCTTGGCGGCAGGGTCCCAATCCACGGTGGCGAATAGGCTTTCGCCGACCACGCGGAGGGGAACCATGGTGCGTCCCCCGGTCTCAAACGGGGCGACGTCGGACCACAACTCCGCTCCGTCCAGAACGATCTTGGGTCCCGCGGCCCAAGCGCAGGCAGCCACACCCAGGACAAGAACCAGGGTGAGGAAAACCACGCTTACCCTTCTCAACACTAAGCCTCTCTCCTTTCAAAGCAACCCCCGGTTTTTCCCTCGGGGTCCAGCTTTATTCTTTCTAGCCTTCTATGCCAACCCCCGGACTTCCTTCCACCCCGCAACTCAACTTTGGGAGAACATAAGTCCTAAAAAGAATAGCCGCCATTAGCGGCTATTCTTTTAGTGATGTTAACAGCGGTGTTAGGATTTGCAAAACGGTTTTCAGCGTTTGATGACCGGGAAGCGGATCTCTATTTTCATTTGTTCAGGCGGAGCGTCCATCGGGCTGTGATAGACCTCCTCCGGGGGACCGGCAAGCCTGTACCCCCCTTTCGCCACGTAGGCGAACATCCTCTGGTAAACCGCGGCGTAGTCTTCGATGATTCCCGAATGCAACTGGACGATGGCTTCCCGTTCCGGCAGGCGTTTCACCCCCGGCGTCGTTTCGGTCTCCGGCAGCTCCATCGGGAAGTTGTTCTTCAGCGGTATCTGCAGTTCCCACTTCTGGTGCTCCGGCGGGACGCCGAACGGGCTTGAGTGAAACACCCCCACCGGAGGTCCGCCGGGAGTGTGGCCGTTTTCTTTCATCCACAAGAAAACCTCGGCGGCCACCTCGGGGATCTTCTCAAACGTTCCCGACCGCGTCCTGTAGGCCACCGTCTGCGCAGGCAGCTTAACCAGCACCGGCTCAAAACCCAACAAACCCACCCCTTCTCAAACAAGGTAATATTTGCTTTTCATCCTAATGTCACCGACTTTACGATTAACTACCAGAGCCTCAACAGTCACCTCTGGCATTCGGCATTCGGACTCGAAGGAATTCCCGTTCGGGAATTCCATTATTTGGGTTGGGCGACGGTAAAAACCTAATCCCGACTGGATCCCAGTGCCCAGTGCTATTCACAGTGCTCAATGCTCAGTGTTCAGTGCTATTCACAGTGCTCAATGCTCAGTGCTAGTAATTTTCGCAGAGTCTTTCGAAGTAGGCTTTCGGATGCGCGCAGGCGGGGCAGGCGTCGGGGGCTTCGCTTCCCTTATGGATATAACCGCAGTTCCGGCATTTCCACTCGATCTCCCGGTCGCTCTTGAAGACACGGTCTTTTTTAATGCTTTCCAGGAGGGCCTGATAACGCTTTTCGTGAAAGGCCTCTGAACGGGCTATGCTTTCGAAAACGCCGGCAATCTCGTCGAAGCCCTCGGCGCGGGCCTCGGCGGCAAACCTTTTGTACATGTCCGTCCATTCGTAGTGCTCGCCGCCAACGGCGGCTTCAAGGTTGCTCACGGTATCCTTGATGCCGCCCAGATACTTGAAAAGCGTTTTGGCGTGAGCGCGCTCATGCTCCGCCGTCTCCAAAAAGATGGCGGCAATCTGCTCGTAACCTTCCTGCTTGGCGACCTTGGCCCAGTAGGTGTACTTGTTGCGGGCCTGGGATTCGCCGGCGAAGGCTTCCTTGAGGTTGGCTTCGGTCTTCGTCCCTTTTATATCTTTCACTGCCTGTCTACCTCCCGTCGTGGATTTGATGCCATGATTAGGCAACCTGAGAGAGATTCCTTTTCTTACACCTGAATTTGTTGACTGTATCTGCCGGCGCCATCATTTTCCCAAAGCCGTCCCGTTTTTCCTGAGGCGGCTGAAGAACCCGCGCACGTAAACAGCCCCCCCGTCCATTTTCGTTTCGTAGGGAATAATATAATCGTTATCCACCGGGGTTAAATTGTACCACGTCCTAACGCAAACCTGGTTTGTAAAGATGTCCTTATAGCTGATCCGGAGCTTGACCCGGCCCCCCTCTTTGAACTCCAGGCCCGGCAGCGGCAAATCTATTTTTTCTCCGGCTGCCAGGAAGGGAATATGGAACATTTGGTCAAAATTACCGGTAAGGACAATATCGATGTCCATCGCCGGGCCTGGTCCCACGTTGCGCAGATTGACCGCCGCCTTCCCGCTGTCGTTTTTGAGCACCGGATACAACAGGGGGCGAAACTGGGCCAGGCGGCTTTCCAACATCTCCCGGGCCATGGCCCGCGACGCGCGGACTGTAAAAAAGGTGAACAGCGCCAGGGTGGTTGTGGCTATCGCGGAAAGCGCCGGCCCGATAGCCGCAAGTTCATGGAACATTGCCGCCCTCCTCGACATTTCTGGCCTTTATCTTTCCCTGAGTACCCCGGTCTTAGCCGGGCAAGCGCATCACCGCGACGCACGGTACAAACACTAAAAAACGCAGGGAGAATTACCGGCTCGGATTCTTTATCGACACGGAGGTTACATGACCGTACGTTTTACCGGCCACCTGCCGCGCCAAATTACAACCCTCGGCCGCCTGATCGCCGTGGTCCTGCCGGACGTTAACGGCCAGCTCAGGCGCTGGCGGACCGTCCTCGTTCACTGCAAAGAGCGCGAATTAGCCAAGCAGGCCGAACTGAGCATGCGGCACAAACGCTTTCACTGCCAGGGGGGCAGCGTTTTTGCCCTGAACGCGGGGCGCTACCGGCGCGGCGTGCTGCGCCTTATTGTCGCCTTACAGACCATCAGCGACTACCTCGACAACCTCTGCGACCGTGCGGGGTGCTTGGATGCCCGGGCCTTCCGGACCCTGCACCGGGCCATGACCTGCGCCGTCAACCCCGAACAGGAGATCCCCGACTTTTATGCCGATTATCCTTTGAGCGACGATGGCGGGTACCTGCGCGCCCTGGTGGAGGAGTGCCGTGCGATCGTGGCCCTGCTCCCGTCGTACAGCCTTGTCCAACCGGAGGTCACCCGTCTCGCCGGTCTTTACTCCGACCTCCAGGTGTTCAAGCATACCGAACCGGAACTGCGGGTACCCTTGCTTTCAGAATGGTTCGCACGCCACCGCCCGCTCTACCCCGATCTGTACTGGTGGGAATTTGCGGCGGCGACCGGCTCCACCCTGGCCATGTTCGCCCTCTTTGCCGCAGCGGCCGACCCCCGGCTGGAAGACAGCGAAATCGAGAAGATCCTCAAGGCCTATTTCCCGTGGATCTGCGGTCTGCACATCCTCCTGGATTACTACATCGACCAGGAGGAAGACCGGCTCGGCGGAGACCTCAATTTCGTCTCCTACTATCCGGATCCCGAGACCCGGCAAAAAAGGCTGCTCTTCTTTATGCAGCGCGCCCTAGCCGAAACAGCGTCTCTGCCCCGTCCCTGGTTTCACCGCATGGTGGTTAAAGGCCTTCCGGCCCTCTACCTTTCCGACCCGAAGGTCCACGCCCAGGGATTGAACCCTGTTGCCGGCGACCTTCTGCGCGCAGCCGGCCCGGGCGCCAGGATTCTGCACGATACCTGCCGGGCCCTGCGCCGGCTAAAACAGATCTAAAGAAGGGAGAACAGCGTTTCCGACCGCTGTTCCCCCCGTCATCAAACCATATACGTTAGACAACTAGTCACCGTTCTTCCAGTTGATAACGACCTCCGGCAGAGACCTGTCCGGGCCCCAAATGCGGCCGAAGCTGAAGATCCCGTAACCGTAAATCGGGTCGCGGGCGAATTTGCCTACGTCTTCGGCATAGACGTTGAGGACCAGCCTGACCTCTTCAGGGCTCAATTTGCGCCCGAACCGGATCAACGCTTTGGCCTGAAGGATCGCCACGGCTCCGGCGATATGGGGGCAGGCCATACTTGTCCCGGAAAGTTTAGCGTAGCCGCCGTGTAAATAGGTGGAGTAGATCTCCACCCCCGCAGCGGCAACCTCGGTTTCCGGCCCCACAGCCGAAAAGTCGGGCGCGTGTTTATTGATGTCGACGGCGGTCACGGCAATTGCTTCCCTGTAGGCGGCGGGGTAGTTAACCCCGGCCGGGCCCTCGTTGCCGGCCGCGGCGATAACTACGATACCGGCATCGTAAGCGTCTTTTACGGCCCTATGCAGTTGGGGGTCGTCGAAGTTCGACCCCAGGGACATATTGATGATGTCGGCACCCTTTTCGACACACCAGTAAATGCCCTGGACTACGTTTTCCAGAGCGCCCGAACCGTCGTTGCCCAGGACCTTGGCCGTATATAAGTCGGCCTCCGGGGCGACGCCTTTGATGCGGCCGTTTGCCGCCACGACCCCGCAGCAGTGGGTGCTGTGGCCTTCATAATCATCAAGACCTGTGCCGCTAAAATCGGCCGCGTCGACGATCCGCAAGTCGGGATGGTTGGGTTTTCCGGTATCCAGCACCGCTACCTTGATTCCCTTGCCCTTGGTCTCTTTCCATTCAAGCTCGGCGCCGATCATTTTAACGCCATACGGTATGGTCTCCGACGCCCACGACTTTATTTCCAGTACTTGAAAAGACGGTAACCGCAAGATTAATCGCCTCCCACCGGTTTTGCATGGCCTGCTGCACCAACCTATGCAAAAAGTGGTAACCTTGCGCGTTGTCCATCTTTTTGAAACCGGGGGATCGGGGAACAAGAAAGTTCAAATCTTAAGGAGGAGGGCTGTCGGGGGAAAAGAATAAAACGCAGAATTCATTCGGTCGCTGGTAAGCGGTCATCAGTCACGGGGATAGCAGGGATTCGCGCAGCGAATCCCATCAAGTACCGATTACCGACTACCGACTACTGAGCATTTGGGCATAGGGGATTAAGGCTTGGTTAGCGCAAATCGCAGATCATTTCGTTGACACCCTTGAGGAGCGGCGTTTCCGACTCCTGGAAGGCGGGTGACGAGAAGCCCTTGAGCAACTCCTTGCCCTGGACGAGATGATAAGCGGCAAAACGCCTGGCTTTGTCGAGCGCGCCGGTCTGTTGGAGAACCTGGGAGATGAGGGGAAGGTCCCGCGGCTGCAAAGACCCCTTGGCCAGCATCCTGGCAAACTCCTGCTGTCCTTGGCCCAGGAGGTAGATCTCCGGCAAGCCGACGAAGCCGCGCAGCAAGGGGTGAACCTGCTTGATCAGGTTCTCAACCATCCAGCTGCTGACGTCGGCCGCCGAGGCCAGGCCGAGCCCCAGGGCGTACCCCGCTTTCCAAAGCCCGCTGAGAACAGCCGGGCTCCGCTCCGCCAGTTGCCCCCCAAGGCGGCAGCAGGCCGCCATAAGGTAAGCGGTCGTTTTCCCGCGGCGGGCGATGTAGTTCTGCACGGATTCGCTGGCGTTGAACCTTGCTTTCTGCTCGCTGACGCAACCCTCGGCGATGGCGGCGATCGCCCCCGCCATCAGGGGCAGCCCCCCGTAACGATAGTGCCGGGCTAAAAGCCTGAAGGCGTGCGCCAGGGCAAGGTCGCCGGTCAGGATCGTCCTGGACGTCCCTTTCCCGAGCTGTTCTTCAACGTTGCCGTGCCAGACGGATACCCGGTGAATGAGTTCGGCCGTTACGGCCATGTCAACTACAGCCTTTTTGTCTTGGGCGCCCCAGGCACACTCCAGGACCAGCACCGGGTGGATAAACGGCGGCAAAAATTCGCAGTCTTCGATCTCGCCGCTGATTCCCAGGGACGCTAAAGAGCTGCGTACTTCATCGAGAAACGGATGCGGTCGCAAGTATTCCACCCCCGGCCAGTGCCTGAAGATATTCTTCCACCCAATCACGGCGATATCCTGCGATATCCCTTGGCATATTTACTTGATATTCATTATTCATTGCGTCAACGGCGTTTTCCTTGTCGACAGTATCTTTTTCCTTATAAACAAAAATATAAACGCCGGTATTATCCGGCGTTCCCGATATCGGACACTGTTATCGCTTACCAGCAGTCGACACGGCCGTACTCTTCGTCCTTGACATAGCGCGGCGCCAGGTGCCCTTCCTCCGGCAAGATAGCGGCGTAAGCACACTCTTCCACGCACCTGTTGCAGAAAACACAAAGCATCGGCTTGTAGATGCGGACCCAGACCGTCTCGATGCGGTCGCCGCTTTTCTCCCATATAGTGTCAAGCACGATGGCGTTCGACGGGCAAACCCTCTCGCATTCCCCGCAGAATTCGCATTTCTCGGGAATGAAAGCCAGCCTCCCCCGCACCCCCGGATATACCTCCCGCGGCTGTTGCGGGTAAGGCCGGGTCGCCGGCCTAGACAAAACATTCCTCAGGACGTTCCCCGCCATCCAGGCCATTCTCGGTACCCCTTTCATTCTCCAGTTAACGAGCTATTTGCGTTTTCCGCCAAGCTTCCTTCAACCCGCCGGCCGAATTTTGCATTAATACTGTATACTTTTATATACTCCCCGGCGTCCCGCGTTTTGCCCGGGCCTTCTCCAGGAAACGGCGGGCATCGACGATGAAGCGCTCATGGCGCCCCCTCCCGATAAGGTCCCGCTCGTCGCGGGCTTCGACCTCAAACACCAGGCGCCGGTCATTCACCTCAACCAGCCTGGCTGTGGCCTCGGCTCTCATTCCCGGAGGCGTGGCCGCGAGGTGCTTGATATCGAGGCTGATCCCGACGGATGTCAGCCCTTCAGGCAGAGCATCCCGGACGCAGTTCACCGCAGCCTGTTCCATAAGCGCCACCATGCGCGGCGTGCTGAGGACGTCGACTTCCCCGCTTCCATAGGCTAACGCCGTATCATTCGGCGTTACCGTGATTTCGACCCGGCCTTCCTTTCCCGGCTCGAGCATTCACCCACCTCCTATCAGGCTGGCTGCACCAGCCGTACTCGGCTCTCAGCATTCAGATTAGAATGAGGTCAAAAGAAAACCACGAAAGTTCGGGGACGTCCTTGCGCACAGGACGACCGCCCTTTGTGGTTCAGACAGCGCGGGGGCAACCACTACCGCCGCGCATCCCGGGGAATTTTCCCTGGGCCTCTCTCTCACCCAGGACAATTCTCAACTGTGGGCATTGAGCATTGGGAATTCGACTAAGAGGGTTAAGCTTCTAGGCAGCCATCCAGGGATTCTCCTTAGCCAAACCCTTAGAGTTCTCAATGCTCAGAGCCCAGCGCTATTAAGATTCCTTGTGCTCGTATTTCTTCTTCAACTCGGCAACCACGGCGGGGTCGGCGAGCGTGCTGGTGTCGCCGAGCGCGCGCCCTTCCGCTATGTCGCGCAGCAGGCGGCGCATGATCTTGCCCGACCTGGTCTTGGGGAGCTCGGCGGTGAAGAATACGTCGTCCGGACGGGCGATAGCCCCGATCTTCTTAACGACGTGCGCCTTGAGCTCGTTCTGGATTTCGGTCTTCTTCCCTTCTTTGACCTCCTGCCAGGCATGGGCTTTAAGCGTGACGAAGACCGATACGGCCTGGCCCTTAAGGTCGTGGCTCTTGCCAATCGCCGCCGATTCGGCGACGTAAGGATGATCCACCAGCGCGCTTTCGATCTCCATCGTGCTCAACCGGTGCCCGGCGACGTTGATGACGTCGTCAACCCGGCCGAGGATCCAGTAATAGTTGTGATAGTCCCGGCGGGCGCCGTCACCGGCGAAGTAAACACACTGTCCCGGTATCTTGCTCCAGTAAGTGTCTACGTATCTCTGGTCGTCACCGTAGATCGTCCGCAGCATCGATGGCCATGGCTTCTTGATGACCAGGAAACCGCCCTTCCCCAGCATTACCGGGTTTCCGTTCTTGTCTACGACATCGACGTCGATACCCGGGAGGGGGATGGTCGCCGAGCCTGGTTTAAGAGGCGTCAGGCCGGGCAACGGGCTGATCATGATCGCCCCGGTTTCGGTCTGCCACCAGGTGTCGACGATGGGGCATTTTTCACCGCCGATGTACTTGTGATACCAGATCCATGCCTCGGGGTTGATCGGCTCTCCAACCGAACCCAGGAGCCGCAAGGACGACAGGTCGTACTTGGCCGGCCACTCCTCGCCCCACTTCATAAAGGCCCGGATCGCCGTAGGAGCGGTGTAGAAAATATTCACGCCGTATTTCTCGATGATCGCCCAGAAACGGCCCTGATCCGGCCAGTCGGGGGCACCTTCATAAATCACCGTGGTTGCCCCGTTGCAGAGCGGCCCGTAAACCACGTAGCTGTGGCCCGTGACCCACCCGATATCGGCGGTGCACCAGTATACGTCCTCGTCCTTGATGTCGAAGACCATGCGGTGCGTCGTCGACGCGCCCACAAGGTACCCGCCCGTCGTGTGGACGACGCCCTTGGGCTTTCCGGTCGTACCGCTGGTGTAAAGGATGAACAGCATGTGCTCGCTGTCGAGAGCCTCGCAGGGACAGGTCTCCGGAGCGTCCTTAACAACATCATCAAACCAGACGTCCCTGCCGTCCTGCATGTTGATTTCGTTCCCGGTGCGCCTGATAACCAGAACCTTCTCTACAGACGGCGTTTGCTCCACGGCCGTATCGACGTTCTTTTTCAACTGGACGATCTTGCCCCGGCGCCAACCGCCGTCAGCGGTGATCACCAGCTTGGCCTGGGCGTCGTCGATGCGGTCTCTGAGCGACTCGGCGCTGAAGCCGCCGAAAACAATGCTGTGGGGGGCGCCGATGCGCGCGCAGGCCAGCATGGCAACGGCCAGTTCCGGGATCATCGGCAGGTAAATGGCCACCCGGTCGCCCTTCTCCACGCCCAGCTGCTTGAGCACCGCGGCAAAGCGGTTGACCTCCCGGTAAAGGTCCCAGTAGGTCAGAACCCTGCTGTCGCCCGGTTCGCCTTCGAAAATAATCGCCGCCTTGTTCTTGCGCCAGGTGTAGATGTGCCGGTCGACGCAGTTGTGGCAGACGTTCAGCCTGCCGTTGACAAACCACTTGGCGAACGGCGGGTTCCACTCCAGCACTTTGTCCCATCGCTCGAACCAGTCTAGGTGCTCCGCCTGCTCGGCCCAGTAAGCTTCCGGATTGGCCCTGGCCTGGCTGTAAATCTCACGGTCTTTAATGTTGGCCTGGGCGGTGAAGCTTTCGTCCGGGTGGAAGATACGGTTCTCGTGTAACAGGGTATCGATAGTGGTCTCTTTCCTGATAACCACTTGCTGATCTCTCCCCCTCAAATTTTTAGACAATTCAAAAATATCTTATAGGAATTATATACAGGAGCCTAAAGGGAGGGAATGAAACAACGGTAAACAGCTAGATGGCGAGGCTAAACGGGGGAAATCACCCACTTAGCGGCAGAGCTGGCTCCGCCAGCCGTTGTTAGACGTTAGCTGTTTGCTGTTGGACAAGCTTAGAAAGTCGTAGTGAGAGTCGGGATATGATTTTATGATGCTTTGGTCTGCCTCTGCAGGATGATGTATTTTTGGGCGCTCAGCGCCGCAGTCGCCCCGTCGGCGACAGCCGTTACAATGTCCCGCAAGGGTTTGCTGCGGACGTCCCCCGCCGCGAAAATCCCGGGAACGCTGGTGCGCATCTGCTCGTCGGTTTTGATAAACCCCATGCGATCCAGTTCCACGAGTCCCTCCAGGATCTTGGTATGAGGCAGATTGCCGGCAAAGACAACCAATCCCTCAACGGGATGGGAGGTCAGGGTCCCGTTTTCCACGTTCTTCAGGACTATGGCCTCAACCCAGTCTTCGCCGCGCACCTCGACCACCACCGAATTCCAGATGAAGGACACCCGTTCGTTGGCGAATGCCTGTTCCTGGAGAACCTGGGAGGCGCGAAGTTCGGCGCGGCGGTGGATGACATTGACTTTGCGCGCAAACCGTGCCAGGTACATGGCCTCCTTGATCGCCGAATCGCCACCGCCGACCACCGCGATCTCTTTGTCGAGAAATTCTTCCGCGTCACAGATCGCGCAATAGGAAACGCCACGTCCGTTCAAACGCTCTTCCCCCGGCACGTCGAGGGGTCTGGGACCGGTTCCGGTGGCAATGATCACCGTGCGGGTCAACAGTTCCCCCTCGGGCGTGACGAGCGCAAAGCCGCCGGCGTCCTGGGCTTTTTTCACCCCGGCGACGTTCAGGCGGCGAATGGCGACGCCGAACCGTTCGGCTTGCGCCTTCATCTGGGCAATCAACTCCGGCCCGTCAATGCCGTAGGCAAATCCGGGGTAGTTATCTATCCGCTCGGTGATCCGCACCTTGCCCCCGGGAACGGCCCGCTCGAGCACGAGCGTCACCAGCCCGGCGCGGGCGGCATAAATGCCGGCGGCCAACCCGGCCGGACCGGCGCCGATAATCACCACATCCTGCACGCTAACGGCCTCCTCACCCTCACCGCCAAATAGACGGAATATTTAAAATAGTACAGTACCCATGACCAATATGACAATATCTATTTCGGACCTTTTGGCTGACCTAGCTCCTTTCCCCGCCGCTGCCAGTGAAAAATCACGTTTTTAACCCTCTTTGCCGGCCGCCCGGGTAGGAGATGCCCCGTTTTGTGTCGAATCATCCGGCGACATCAAAGGAGGGTCGGCCAATGCGCCCAGCGGTGGGAATACCTGTTCCCGAGCGCCGCAAAGTCCTGTTTCCCCTGTTGTTGGGGCTCCTGGCCCTGTTCATCGGCCTGGCCGTCGCCCGGGTCTGGTGGTGGCTGGAACCCCTGCCGGCGCCTTTGGATCAGGGAGTCCCCGTCCTGATGTACCATAAGGTGAGTCCCGACCGAAAGGCCGGCGGCTACGGGTTGAGGGTACACCCCCGCGAGTTTGCCTGGCAGATGAACTACCTCGCCGGCCGGGGCTTCACGGCCATCTCCCCGCGCGACCTTGAAAGAGCGCTCTACGAAGGCGCGCCTTTGCCGGCACGACCCATCCTGATCACTTTCGACGACGGTTACCGTGATAATTATCTCTATGCCCTGCCGGTGCTTGAGGAGCTCGGCATGCAGGGCACCGTTTTCGTTGTAGCCGGGGCGATCGGGAAGACCAATTTCTTTGATGCTGAATCACAACCGCCCAACGCCATGATGAGCTGGGAGGAAATCCGCGCCATGGAGCGCGCGGGGATCACCATCGGCTCCCACACGCTCACCCACCCTCACCTGACGCAAATCAGCACCGACCAGGCGCGCCGCGAAATTGTCGAGGCGAAGCGCGTCCTCGAAAAGGGGCTGGGTCACGAGGTCCGCTACTTCTGCTACCCTTACGGGGACTACAATCCGGCGGTCGAAGCCTTGGTAGCGGAGGCCGGTTACACCCTGTCCTTCACCTGCGACCAAGGCAGGGTAACAATGGATGAAGAGCGGCCGCTGGCCCTCAAACGCCTTCGTGTTACGGGACACCTGAGCAGGCGCGACTTCGCATATCTCCTGGCCCCGGAACAGAAGTGAGAGATAGTTCTCACCTCTCACTTTGCAGGAATTTTCTGAAACACCTGCGAAGTATCAAAGACATCTTCTTTACATCCGCGTTACAGCAGTTATATGCCGTTGGAGTGATGTTGTTGATCTGGGACCGGATGGAAACCCTGGCCAGGGAGGACATGCAGCGGTTGCAGTTGGAACGGCTGAAGGCGGTGGTTAGACGCGTCTACAACAAGGTTCCTTTCTACCGCAAGCTGTTTCAGGAGCGGGGCCTGAAGCCCTCCATCAAGTCGCTCGAAGACCTCCAGTTGCTCCCGTTTACAACGAAAGACGATCTGAGGGAAAACTATCCTTACGGTTTGTTCGCCGTCCCTCCGGAACGCATCGTCCGCATTCACGCCTCCTCGGGCACGACCGGCAAACCGACCGTCGTCGGGTACACGAAAAAAGACCTCAAGACTTGGGCCGACCTCGTCGCCCGTATCGTCACCCAGGCCGGGGTCACTGCGCGCGACGTCGTGCAAATCTGTTTCAGCTACGGGATGTTCACCGGGGGCTTCGGCCTGCACTACGGGCTGGAACGCGCCGGCGCCACCGTTCTCCCGGCCTCGGCCGGAAACACGCAGCGGCAGATCAGGCTGATGCAGGACTTTCACACGACCGCCCTGGTAGGCACGCCTTCCTACGCGCTTTACATGGCCGAGCAGATCGAAGAACTGGGCCTTAACCCGCGGCAGCTCGGCGTGCGGCTGGGCCTGTTCGGGGCCGAGCCATGGTCGGAGGCCATGCGCGCGGAACTGGAGCAGCGCTGGGGCATGAAGGCGACGGACAACTACGGCATGAGCGAATTGATCGGACCGGGCGTGGCGGGTGAATGCCCTTTTCAGTGCGGCCTGCACATTTCCGAGGATCACTTCCTCGCCGAAATCATCGACCCGGAAACCGGCGAGCAACTGCCGCCGGGGGAAACCGGGGAGCTGGTGATCACCACCCTGACCAAAGAAGGACTGCCGCTTATCAGGTACCGCACGCGCGACATTACCAGCCTAGACCCCTCAACCTGCCGGTGCGGGCGGACGACCGTCCGGATGAAACGTGTCAGCGGCCGGACCGACGATATGCTCATCATCCGCGGCGTCAACGTCTTCCCGTCCCAGGTGGAGGAGGTCTTGAGCGAGATTCAGGGCGTCGGGCCGCAGTACCTGATCGTTGTCGACCGGAAGGGCTACCTTGACGAGTTCGAGGTCCAGGTCGAGCTGGCTGCCGATTACTTCACCGGCAAGTACCGCGACCTGGAAGCCCTGGAGGCCAAGATCCAGGCCGGCTTGCAGGCTATTCTGAACCTGACCCCGCGCGTCAAGCTCGTCGAGTACAAGTCTCTTGAACGAACGATGGGCAAGACCAGGCGGGTTATTGACCGCAGAAGAGGAGACAGTTGAGAGCGATGAGGAGGTTTGAAGAAGTGCATTACTGGAACCAGGAAAGCGAGTGCATGCCGGTTGAGGAGAGGCGCAAGCTTCAGTTGGCGCGCCTGCAGGAGCTTGTCAGGCGGGTGTACGAAACCGTGCCCTTTTACCAGCGCTCCATCAGGGCGCAGGGCCTGCGCCCCGGCGAGATCAAGTCGCTCGACGACTTAACGAAGCTGCCCTTCACTACCAAGGCCGACCTGCGCAACACCTATCCCTTCGGGCTTTTCGCGGTGTTGCTGAAAGACATCGTCCGCGTGCACGCTTCCTCGGGGACGACCGGCAAACCGACCGTCGTCGGTTACACGCGCCGCGACATCGAGACCTGGTCCGAGGTCTGCGCCCGCTCGCTGGTCTGCGCGGGACTGCGCCGGGACGACGTCCTCCAGGTGGCCTACGGCTACGGGCTGTTCACCGGAGGGCTCGGCGTCCATTACGGTGCCGAAAAACTAGGGGCCACGGTCATCCCGATGTCGGTCGGCAACACTAAAAGGCAGGTCATGCTGATGGATGACTTCGGGGTGACTGCTGTCGCCTGTACTCCTTCGTACGCGCTGCATCTCGCCGAGGTCATCGAAGAGCTCGGCGTCGACCGTGCCCGGCTGCGGCTAAGAGCGGGGATCTTCGGCGCGGAGCCGTGGTCCGAAGGGCTGCGCAAGGAAATCGAGCAAAAACTAAACATCAGCGCTATGGACATTTATGGTTTAAGCGAGATCATGGGACCCGGGGTGGCCATGGAATGCCCGTACAAGGACGGGCTGCACATCTTCGACGACCACTTCCTGCCGGAGGTTATCGACCCTGAAACCGGCGAGCCCCTGCCCTATGGGGAAAAGGGCGAGCTCGTCATCACCACCCTGACCAAGGAAGGGTTTCCCCTTATCCGTTATCGCACGCGGGACATCACCGTCCTGCACGACGAGCCGTGCCCCTGCGGCAGGACGCACGTCCGGATGTCACGCATCATGGGTCGGACCGACGACATGCTCATCATCCGCGGCGTCAACGTCTTTCCTTCCCAGGTGGAAAGCGCCCTGCTCGACATCGGCCAGGCCGAACCGCACTACCTGTTGGTTGTGGACAGGAGGGGCCCGCTGGACTACCTGGAGATCTGGGTCGAAGTCTCGGAAAAGTTCTTCGCCGACGAGGTCAGGCGGCTTGAAGAGCTGGAAACGAAGTTCAAGGCCGCCATCGAAAGCGTGCTGGGCATCTCGGTGAAGGTCAAGCTGGTTGAGCCCAAAACCATTGAAAGAAGCCAAGGCAAAGCCAAGCGGGTGGTTGACCGGCGGGATGTTTACAAAGACTGAGGCCTCAAACCATAACGCAGGTGGTGAAAGGAGGACATTCAAGAATGTGGGTGAACCAGATTTCCGTTTTCCTCGAAAACAAGTCCGGGCGACTGGCCGCGGTGACCGGCATTCTGGCTGAAGCGGGGATCAACATCCGTGCCCTTTCGATCGCCGACACCTCGGACTTCGGTATTCTGCGGCTGATCGTCAACGAGCCCTCGCGGGCCTACCAGGTGCTGAAGGAAGCAGGCTTTACCGTCAGCACGACCGAGGTCATCGCCGTCGCGATCGAAGACCGGCCGGGCGGACTAGCGGAAGTCCTCAAACTGCTTGACCGGAATCAGATTAACGTGGAATACCTGTACGCGTTTGTCTCAAATTCGTCGGGCAAAGCTCTGGTCCTGCTCAAGGTGGAGAACGTCGACAAGGCCGTTGAAGTCCTAAAGGCCAACGGCGTCAAAATCCCCGATCCGAACGTCGTCTACAACATCTAGGTTTGATTTGATGGGAAAAGCCACGGAGCTAAGAGCCCGTGGCTTTTTGCTTTCCCGTCGTTTCTCTTTAATTGCCTGACGATGACTGACGACCGACCACCTATACGGCCCCTATGGCCTTGTTGGCATACCCTTCGCGCATCGCCAGGACGTCAAGGTGGATCGTCTTGACATCCTCCAGGAACAGGTAAATCTTTTCCTTCTCCGCCGCCTTGCTCTCGTCGATGGTCTTGATGTAACCCCTACAGTTCTCGCAGACGTACACCCGGTAACGGCCGTCGTCATCGACGGTGAAGTACTGGAGCTTGTCCGGGTCGGAAGTACCGCAGAAGGGGCACCCGATCCTTTTGTAGGGCCACTCGGTTTCGCACAGCGAACAGTAAAGGGAGCGGCGGCCGACAGCTTTCGAGAGCCGGGCGAAGTTGGGCAGCGAACCACACGCCGGACAGTAACCTTTGCCCCAGAGGTCTTCATTCACTTCCGCCATAGCTTTTTCGGCGTAAGTCATGACAAAGGGCTTGAGAGCCTGGTTCAGAAGAAAAGCCAGGATATCCTCCGCAACCTCGCCGCCCCTCAGCATGTTCTCGACCACGTTGCCTTCCCGGCCTACGAGGCCGCTTACGAAGATCTGGCGGTCCTTGGGACCGGCAGGCAGCGCCGTCCACGTCTTTTCTATCTCCGCCGTGCGCTCGGGCTGGTGCTTCTTGAGGATGTCCTTGACTTTTTCCAGCATGGCGAAGACGGCGTCGCTGTCCAGCTTCGGCGGCGCGACAGCCACAAGCGGCACGCCGGATTCCCACATCTGCTTTTGCTCTTCGGTCAGCGGCTCAACGTTCACCGTCTCCTGAGGGACTTCCAGCAGGATGAGATCGTTGTAGAGAGGGATCATGTTCGGGGGGGCGAATTGCGGTTCGTCCTGCACTGACTCATCTCCCTTCACAGCATAGCCACAAGTTTTAAGGTGCCTGAAGCCGTTTACATACTAACAAAAAAGGAGGCGGAAATCAACTTTCCGCCTCCTTTGGCAACAAGGTCCTGGAACTACGCGTGTAACGCCTCCGTGTAACCGCGCTGCTTGTTGAGGGCATCCATCACCGGCTGGTCTTCCTCGAAGATGGCGAAGTTCTCGACGATGAAGCAGTACGCCACGATCAGCAGGGAGACAAGGCCGATGGTGATGGACCATTCCATCCAGCTCGGGAAGTAACTCCCGCCGGAGGCCGTAGCCATACCGGTGAACACCACGTTCATCCGGTTCAGGATAATGCCCGCAACGACAAGGACCGAAGCCGTAACCACGCCGCCGATGCTGTTGCGCACGCTGGGGGTGAAGTACATGATCATCGGGACGATGACGAAAAGCACCATTTCCAGGAGGAACATATTCGCCTCGAAAGACCCGTTGAAGACGTACCCCCAGGCGCCGCGCCAGGTCAGGTCGATGCCCTTCAGGACCACGTAGAAGAGCATCAGCCAGGCGGAAACCTTGACGAGGCTGGAGAGCACCGGCATCTCGTGCGCGAAGTTGCGGCCGTAAGCCCTTGCCGCCAACCAGCCCTCGAAGGTGACCATCGCCGGGCCGAGGAACACGGACGAGGTCAGGAAGAAGACCGGAATGATCAGCGACCACCAGGTCGGGTACAGCCGGTCGACAGCCACGATATAGAGCGAACCGAGGGAGGACTGGTGCAGGGTCGGCAGCAGGATGCCGATGATGAACAGGAACGGCATCATCGCGTCGAAGATCTTCTTGATGCTCGGCGCCTTTACGCGCTCGAAGACGATGTGGCCGAACTCCAGGATCTGCACGTTGGTGTACAGGAAGACGCACCAGAAGACTTCAAACAGCACCGAGTGGTAACCCCAGAAGACGAACGGACGCCAGAAGTTGTACCAGCGACCGATATCCAGGAAGAGGCCGACGCTGACGATGATGTACCCGAGCATCGAGGTCAGCATCGCCGCCCGGGCGATCGAATGGTACTTATGCTTGTGCAGGATATGCACGATAAACGCGGTGCTGAAACCGCCGCCCGCCAGAGCGACACCCGTCAGCACGTCGAAGCCGATCCACAGACCCCAGGGCCACTCATCGCTCAGGTTGGTCGCCGCACCAAGACCGTACAAGAGACGGTAAACGGCGACGCCGGCCATCAAGGCGACCAGGGCGAGGAGTACGGCACGGATCGGAGTCATTTTGAATGTCCATCTGTCGAATTTACTCACTTTCGTACCTCCTATCACCTGTAGTCTCGAAGGACCTAGTGGTCCTCCTCAACCTCGGCACGGCGTTTGGTATACAGGTACAGCGCCGTCAGGGCTGCAGTCCAGCCAACCGCGATGTACGGGGTCCACTTGAGGACGCTCCAGGTATACGACGGGATGCTCCGCTCGGAAACGTTGGTCTTGAAGCCCATCTGCTCGAACGGCACGTCCGAGATGTACAGCCAGGAGGTGCCGCCGTATTCCTTTTCGCCGTACACCGTAGGCTGGTATTTGCCGGGGCTCGCCGCGATGCGCTGCTTGGCCTCTTCCAGCAGTTCCTTGCGGACACCAAACTTGAGGGCACCGGTCGGGCAGGTCGAGACACATGCCGGACCCAGTCCCTCCTTCTGCCGGTCGGCACAGAAGGTACACTTCTTAACCTCGGGGAAGGCCTTATCCCACTCGTAGGCGGGAACCCCGAACGGGCAGGCCAGCATGCAGTAACGGCAGCCGACACAGATATTGGGCTTGTAAACGACCGGGCCGTCAGCCAGCTTTATGAAAGCGTGCACGAAGCAGGCCGATTCACAAGCAGGTTCTTCGCAGTGGAAGCACTGGTTTTTTACAAACCGCCACTTGATGCCCCCGTTGTTTTCCTCGATGAGCCTGAAGGCAACACGTGTCCAGGTGGTGGCAGAGGTCTTGGGCGGATTAGTCCAGTCGTTGGTAAAGCTGGTCTTCTCCGCCGGGAGGTTGTTCCAGTTCTTGCACGCCACCTGGCAACTGCGGCAGCCTATGCACTTGGTAATGTCAACCAGCACACCCTTCCTGTCTTCGTTTAGGTGAGTGTATCCGGCCACTAAATTCACCTCCGCTAGTTAGGTTCCGGCGAGTCTTACCGGCTAAGCTTTGCGGATATTGCAGAGCCAGGCCTTGTACTCCGGAATGTTGGTGTTCGGGTCGCCCACGCACGGGGTAAGGTCGTTGGCCGACGCGCCGGGGGCATCCGTCTGGTAGCCCCAGTGCCACGGCAGGCCGATGATCTCATAGCTGGCCCCGTTAACATTTACGGGCTGCATAACCGGCGAGACGCACGCCTTACAAGTGATTTCCCCGCGGGCCGAGGAAACAACCACGGCATCGCCAGGATTGATCCCCAGTTTTTGAGCCAGGGCGGGCGAAATCATGGCGAACATCTCGGGCATCAGCTCCGCCAGGTACGGCGTGTTGCGGGTCAGGGCGCCGCTCTGGTAGTGTTCCACAACACGGTGCGTGGTAGCGATGTACGGAAAGTCGGGGCTTCCGACCGGCGCTAGGAAGGAGAACCCGCCGCGGCGCTTGGTGGCCAGCGGGTTGTTCTGCTGCTTGCTCAGCGGGTTCTGAATCGGCGTCTCGATTGGCTCGTAGTGTTCGGGGAACGGGCCTTCCTTCATCCCGTTGGCGAACAGCTTTCCAACACCCTCGGCGTTCATAATGAACGGGGTCTTGGCGCTCTTTTCAGGCGGGTTGGGCTCCTTGGTCTTGGCATCAACGGCGGCAAAGTCGGGCACGTCGTTGGTGATCCACTTGCCCGCCGCGGCATCCCACTTGACCAGGGTGCGGGACGGATCCCAAGGATTGCCGGCTGGGTCGCAGGAAGCCCGGTTGTAGACGATACGCCGGTTGACCGGCCAGGAGAAGGCCCACTTGGGATAGAGGCCTAGGCCTGACTTGTCGGTGTTGTCACGGCGTTTGCAGTTCGGTACCTTTAAATCCTTGTCGGTCGCGAAGTAGCCGCCGTAAATCCAACAACCGCAGGCCGTGCTTCCATCCTCCTGGAGAGCGGCGAAACTGGCTATCGCTTGGCCGTCGGCCACGGTGTAACCGTTGATCTCAAGCATAACCTTGTCGAGTTCAGGTTCCTCGCCGTGACCGTAATCCCACTTCATCTTCAGGATCGGATCCGGGAACTTGCCACCTTCCTTGGCATACAGCGCCTTAACGGCCAGGAACAGCTTGTTGGCGATCCACAGGTCGCTCTTGGAGTCGCCCAGCGGCTCAATGGCCTTCCAGCGGTACTGCGCCCAGCGGCCGCTGTTGGTAACCGTGCCTTCCTTTTCATAGGGCCCGCAGGCCGGCAGGAAGAAGACCTCAGTCTTAATGCTCTTGGGATCGGCGCCCGGCCGCTTCCAGAACGCAGCCGTCTCGGTCTCCACCATGTCTACGGCAACCATCCACTCCAACCGCTCCATCGCCTTCTTGGCGGCGATAGCGCCCGGGCCGCCGACCGCAGGGTTCTGGCCCCAGGCGAAGAAGCCCTTGATCCGGCCGATCTCCATCTCCTCGAAAATGGCCATGTGCGAATGGTCCCTGCCGTCCACCTTGGGCAGCCAGTCGAAGCAGAAGTCGTTCTCCGGCGTGGCGTGCTCGCCGTAGAAGGCCTTGAGCATGCTGGCCACGAACTTCGGCCGGTTTGACCAGTAACCCGCCTTGGGCGTTTCCTTCTCCTTGTACATCGCCCAGTCCTTATGCAGAGTGGCATTAGGAACAGGGTTATAGCCCGGAATAAGATGGAACAGCATGGCCATATCGGTCGAGCCCTGCACGTTGGACTCGCCGCGCTGGGCGTTGACGCCGCCGCCGGCCATACCGATGTTGCCCAGCAGAAGCTGCAGCATCGCTACGCAGCGCACGTTCTGCCCACCGTGGGTGTGCTGGGTTACGCCCATAGCGTAAATGATGTTGCCGACCTTGTTCGGCACGCCGGTGGAGCAATACAGCTTGCAGGCCTCGACGTAGGCCTCCTTGTTTACGCCGGTAACCTTGCAAACCGTGTCCACGTCGTAACGGGCCAGGTGCTTCTTGAGAAGCTGCCATACGCAGTTGGGATCCTGCAGGGTCGGATCGGTTTTGGTCTTGTCGTCCGCGTCCTTCTGGTACTGCCAGGTTTTGGCTTCATATTTCGCAGCCTTATCGCCTTCCTTGGGCACAAAGCCGGAGAAGAGGCCGTCGTTATCCCCTGGCAGTTTGAACTCCGGATCGATGAGGTAGGAAGCGTTGGTGTAGTTGACCACGTAGTCATGGAAGTAGAGGTTGTTCTGGATGGCATAGTTCATCATGCCGAGCAAGAAAGGTATGTCCGTACCGGGCCGGATCCGCAGGTACATGTCCGACAACGCGGCACTCTTGGAGAACCGCGGGTCGACACAAATAATCTTGGCGCCCCTGTTCTCACGGGCATCGAGAATCCACTTGAAGGCGATCGGGTGGTTCTCCGCCGGATTAGCGCCAATAATCATGAAGACGTCCGAGTTCTTGTAGTCGACCCAGTGGTTTGTCATTACGCCTCTGCCGAAGCTGTTGGCCAGACCGGCCACAGTGGTCGAGTGTCAGAGGCGAGCGTGGTGATCGATATTGATCACGCCAAGAGCGCGGTGCATTTTGTGGAGCAGGTAGTTCTCCTCGTTGTCGAGGGAAGCGCTGCCAAGGTGGGCGATGGCCTGAGTCCGGTTGACGGGTACTTCTACCTCTGTCTCGTTGCCGTCCTTGTCCTTGAACTTGACCTTCTGTTTCTCTTCCCAGTTCTCATCGCGGGTCTTCTTAACGCGCTTCGCGATCTCGCTGATGGCCCAGTTCCAATCCTTCTCTTCCCAGTCCTCAGCGCCGGGAGCGCGGTAGAGGACCTTGGTCATCCGTCGCGGGTTGGGTACACGATTGCCGTCTTTGTCAACGACAAACGTCAGGGTCGAGATCGAACCACCCTTACAGCACATGCCGCCGCGGTTGACCGGATGGTCAGGGTCGCCCTCGCTGAAGATAATCTTGTCGTCCTGCGTGTGGACAATGGCGCCGCAACCGCCTCCACAGAAAGGACAGATCGTCGCCGTTTCCTTGGCGTACTTCAGCCTGAATTCACGCATCGGGATGTGCGCAGGTATGCTGATACCAGCTTCGGCTACGCTGGTCCCCTCAAACAGCGATAGCCCTGCGGCACCTATCCCCAGAGACTTGAGAAAATCCCTTCTGCTAAGTTTTCTCATGCTAAACCTCAAGACCCCCCTTCAAGTCTTCGAATAACCAGTTAACTGATAATTTTGCTCGAGTATTTCCCCTCCTTCCCTACGCACAATAAGCTACACAAGGGGGCTTGTTCCGTCCGCTACGCCTTCGCACTTACTATAGCATGGGCTTGGAAAGCCTGTCAACAGAACGAATTAGCGGGTTTAAAACCCGCCAATTTGGTAGTAAGTAGTAAGTAGTCGGGCTCGAAGGCATTCCGCTCGGGAATGCCAAACCATTTTTATTGCCGGCTCGACGCCGGCAATTCGTAAAACCAAACAGGCAACGGCTGACAGCTCATCCTTGCGTCTCACGTTACGTTTTCAATCTCTGAAGGACGTACTCTATCGCTTCCAGCGGGTTGCTCGCGGCAAACACTCCTTTCAGGTCCCCGCTCGAGATGCCTGCACAATCCCCCAGGGAGGCCACCGGACGGCCGAATTTGAGGCCGAGCGCAATCTCCGAAAGGGTTCCGTACTCTCCACCGATGGCGATCAAACCATCGGCGGCGCAGGCGATAACGGCGTTCCGCGCGTTGCCTAAGCCGGTCGCCAGGGCCAAAGACAGATAAGGGTTACCCTCCTCCCTGGTCGTCCCGGGAAGAATCCCCACGACCAGGCCCCCCTGGCTGCGCACCCCCCTGGCAACAGCTTCCATAACGCCGCCCCGTCCCCCGCAGAGGACGACAATCCCGCGGCGGGCCAGTTCCCGACCCGTTTCCTCGGCCCACGCCTCCTCCCGGCGCGAGTATGTGTTGCCGCCGACGACCCCGATATAGATCAAGCAGGAAACCTCCCTTATAGGCATTCAGCATTCAGCATTCAGCATTCAGCATTCGCCAGCAAATGTGAGGGTCTGACCTCACATTTGTTCAGCATTCGCGGATAAGGAGATAGTCTTTATTTCTAATCTAATCCGAACGCCGAGTGCCGAGTGCGCGGGCGAAGCCCGCCTAATAGCGTTGGGTGTTGGGATAACTAAAGAAGGGGATTCGGTAAACCGAATCCCCTTCCTGTATATCTCAGTGCCCGGCGCTCAGTACTCAATGCTTAATGCTATTTGCAGTGCTTTATAAAGTAGTGTGCAGTTCACGGAATGTCAAATTGAAAGTCAAGATCTCGAGTTTAACGGCCAGGTCCACGTTGCGGACGATAACGTCGTTGGGCAGGTCGAGCACCACGGGACCGAAGGTCAGCAGGGCTTTAATACCAGCCTTGACCAATTCGTGAGCGATATCCTGAACCGCTCCCAGGGGAACGGCGATGATACCGATCTTGACGTCGTGTTCCTTAACGACTTCGGGAATGCGCTCCAGGGGCAGCACGTCCAAATCCTGGATACGCTTGCCGATTTTGAGCAGGTCGTTGTCGAAAACGCCTACGATATTAAAGCCCCTGTCCAGGAAGCCGCGGTAGGTGCAAAGCGCCGTACCGAGGTTGCCCGCCCCCACCAGGACCACGGGCCAGGGCTTGGTAAGCCCCAGAATCTTGAGAATATAATGAATCAGGTCTTTAACGTTATAACCGACACCGCGCGTGCCGAACTCCCCGAAGTAGGCGAGGTCCTTGCGCACCTGGGCCGGGCTGACGCCAACCCCCTTAGCGATGTCTCCCGACGAAACGGTGATAACGCCCTTCTTTTCGAGCCTTTCCAGAAAGCGGGAATAAATCGACAGCCGTTGTATGGTCGCTTCAGGGATTCTAAGTGCCTTCACCCGAAAATCCTCCTAATTTTTCTGCCCCGTAAAATAGAAGCCATATGCCCTTGCCCCTTAAGTATACAAGTCATCGGTGCAACTGGTCAATGTCTTTTGTTAAATAAATCACTTGCTACATGACTCCCTGAGGCGGCGGATCGCTTCCCGCACTCCACCCGGGTTGCGGTATACGGACGACCCCGCGACAAGGACCCCGGCGCCTGCCGACACGACCAAAGGCGCGGTCTCAGGTGTAATGCCCCCGTCAACCTCGATGTCCACGGCTAGGTCCCTCTCAGTCAGCATTCTCTTCAACCGCTCGATCTTGGGGAGCACCTCCGGAATGAACGACTGTCCCCCGAAACCCGGGTTTACGGTCATCAGTAAAACCTGGTCGACCAGGGAAAGCACGTATTCGATCGCGCTGAGAGGGGTTGACGGGTTCAGGGCCACCCCGGCCTTCACCCCCTGCTGCCTGATCAAGCGCAGCAGGCGGTCGAGGTGCACGCTCGTTTCGGCATGCACGGTGATGATATCGGCCCCGGCCTCTGCGAAGGCAAGGATATACCTTTCGGGCTGTTCAATCATCAGGTGCACGTCAAAGATCAGCTTGCTGAGGGGACGTATAGCGGCTACAACCACGGGTCCGATCGTGATGTTAGAAACAAAATGGCCGTCCATGACGTCTATGTGCAGGTAATCAGCCCCCCCGGCCTCTACGGCGAGCACGTCCTCGCCCAGGCGGGCGAAGTCGGCGGAAAGAATGGACGGAGCGATTTTAACCAAGCTGTTATCTCCTTCCCCGGCTGATGATCTCCTCCAGGAACCCCTGGTAATGCCGATATCGAAAATCCGCCACCTTCCCCTCGGCAACGGCGCTCTTGACGGCGCAGCCCGGCTCCCGGTAATGCAGGCAGCTGTTAAACCGGCACCGGCCGATCAAATCGCGCATCTCGGGAAACAAGGAAGCCAGCTCTTCAGGGGGCACTTCCGGCAGCGCCAGGCTGGAAAAACCAGGCGCGTCGGCTACCAGGCCGCCCGACCGCAAGCACAGCAGCTCCGCGTGGCGGGTGGTGTGACGTCCCCGGCGGAGTTTCCGGCTGATGTCCCCGGTGGGCAGCCGGGCGCCCGGCACGAGCAGGTTGATCAGGCTGCTTTTCCCCACCCCAGAGGGGCCGGCGAATACGGAAACGCGGTCTTTAAGGATGTTTTCCAACTCCGGGACGCCCTCCCCGGTGACAGTGCTGGTGACCACCGCCCGGTAGCCGGCCGCGCGGTAGGCCTCCAACCATTCCGGCCTCGGCTCGTCAAGAACCAGGTCGTGTTTGTTTAAAACGATGAGCGCCCCCAGGTGCGCTGCTTCAGCCTGGATCAGCATCCGGTCGACCAGGTTGAGGACGGGTTCCGGCTCGCGAAAAGCCGCAACTATAGCCACGAGATCCACGTTGGCGATTCTTGGCCGCGGCAGCACCGACCGGCGCGGCAGGATCCCGGCGACGACGCCTTTCCCGCCCGCAAGGGCTTCGACCAGCACCTGGTCCCCCACCAGCACCTGATCGCGTCCCTTGAACTTCCCCCGCAAGGTGCACTCGAGGTCCTGTCCCTCGCCGTGAACGTAGTAGTAACCGCCGTAGGCTTTCACCACCACACCTTTGAGCATCAGTTTAGCCCTATTGCCTGAAATGGCCCCGAATAACAAAGTCATTCCAGGGTCTCCTCGTTGAACGGCTTGCCGTCCAAGTATGTCCGCACGGCCGCCCGGCCGTAATACTTGACCCGCTTGGCCACGCGTTCGCCGGAATCGTGGGTTCCGGTATACACTTCCTGCTCTCCGTAAGCGTCGTGGAGCATTATCTGGAGCTGGTGCTGTTGTCCATCGTTGGGGATACGTACGTAAACCATGGCTGTCCGGGCCTTCGGTCCCGGCCCCGTGCTGACGGTCACCCGGATAACCTTCCCCTCTTCGGCCTGGGTGGAAGGGGGGGGATCCTGCGCGACAACCACGCCCTCGGGCCATTCGTTGCTGGGGGCCCTCGCCGCGTTACCGTCGATGTCGAACCCAGCATCCTGGGCCTGCTGCCGGGCGGCGTCGAGCGTAAGCCCGATCAAGTCCGGGACCTGCAGGTACACCGGCGTGGCCCCCTTGCTGATGTAAAGCTTAACGGCAGAACCGCGGGGGCTCTCGGTGTTCGCCGGAGGCTCCTGGCGGACCACCGTTCCCCGCGGCAGTAACTCATCGTAAATCTCTTCCTGACCCCCGATCTTGAAACCGGCGTTCTCCAGAATAAGCTGGGCATCCCCCGCCGGGCGGTTGACCACGTCGGGAACCCGGACCAACTCCGGTCCCTTGCTCACCGTCAAAAAGACGGTGCGCCGCTGTTTAACCTTCGTATGCGGGGGGATGTCCTGGGAGATAACCCTGCCTTGCTCGACTTCGTTATGATAAACCTCGGAAATGTCGGCCCGCAGCCCGCGCAGCTCCAGCTCCCGCTTGGCATCCTCCACGGTCAGGCCGACGACGTCGGGGACCTCGACCTCGGGAACATAGAGGTAGGACCTGATGGCCCAGTAGGAACCGCCGACAACGGCCAGGACGATCAGGGCGAGGCCTATCCACGCCACCGCCGGCAAGGAACGCCTGTGTTTCACGGGACGAAAAACCCTGGTCTGGGAGTCATCAAGTTCCGCTCCTTCGGGAAGCGCGGCCTGCAAATCCGACGCCATTTCCCACGCCGATTGATAGCGGTCTCCCGGTTTTTTGGCCAGGGACTTCAAGACTACTCTTTCCAGATCCTTGGGAACCATACCGTTGCGCTGGTGCAAAGGCGGCGGCGGATCTTGAATATGCCTCAGGGCTACGGTCACGGGATTGGAACCCGAGAACGGGACGCTGCCGGTGAGCATCTCGTACAGGACGACGCCGAGGGAATAAATGTCCGACCGGGCGTCCGCCGTGTCGCCGTGAGCCTGTTCGGGCGATATGTAGTGCACGGAGCCGACCATGCTTTTCGTGCTCGTCAGGGTCGAGCCCGTCGTCTCCCTGGCGATGCCGAAATCGGCGAGCTTGGCCTGCCCGTCCCTGGTGATCAGGATATTGTGCGGCTTGACGTCCCGATGGACGATCTTGTGCTGGTGGGCGTGCTCCAGGGCGTAGCAGATCTGTACGGCGATCTGGACGGCTCTTTGCGGCGCGAAAGGCGCTTCGCGCCTGATCAGGGTCTTTAAATTCTCCCCGTCGACGAACTCCATGACGAGGTAATGGACCTCCCCTTCCCGCCCGACATCATAGACGTTGACGATGTTGGGATGGGAAAGGCTGGCCACCGATTGCGCCTCCCGGCTGAAACGCGCCACGAATTCCTCGTCGGCGCTGAACTCGGGGCGAAGGATCTTGACGGTTACAGGGCGCTGCAGGAGCTGGTCGTAGGCCTTGTAAACCACCGCCATCCCGCCTTCGCCGAGCTTTTCTTCGATTCTGTAGCGGTTACCCAGCGTCTGCCCGATCATGCGTCAATCACCACGACTATTACTGTCACGTTGTCGGTTCCGCCCCGCGACAAGGCCAGTTCAGCCAAGGCCCCGGCCATCCGGGCGGGGTCTTCCCCTTCACCCGCCCGGGCAAGGATTTCTTCGTCGGAGACCAGGTTGGTCAGCCCGTCGGTGCAAAGAACCAGCCTGTCTCCCTCCTGAAGGAGGTGAACCTGTGAGTCGACAGCAAGATCAGTCCCGGTCCCCAGGGCCCTGGTCAGGACGTTGCGATAGGGATGGCTGTTGGACTCGTCTTCGGTGATCTTGCCTTGCTTGGCAAGCTCGCGAACCAGCGAATGGTCCTCGGTTAGCTGTTTAATGTCCTGCCCGCGGACAAGATAGATGCGGGAATCGCCCACGTGCGCCACCACAAGCCTGCTGCCCTGGGCGACACAAGCCGAGAGCGTCGTGCCCATGCCCTTGAACTGGGGGTCCTGCGCAGCCCGCTCATATATTGCGCGGTTGGCCTCGCGCACGGCGGCGCTCAGCGCCTCGGGAACGTCCCGGCCGCCCGTGATAAACTGTTCCAGCGATGCTTCAAGGACTTCGAGAGCCAGCCGGCTGGCCACCTCGCCGGCCACGTGGCCTCCCATGCCGTCGGCAACGGCGAAAAGTTTGAGGGCCGGGTTGATACACAGGCTGTCTTCGTTATTGAGGCGCACCATTCCGGTCTCGCTCACGGCACCCCAACGCATCATCGCTCCCGTCCTTTCCCCTCGTAACGGCGCCTGAGCTGCCCGCAGGCGGCCCCGATCTCGGCGCCCATCTCCTTGCGTACCGTCACGGGAAAGCCCTTGCTTTCCAGCGTGCTTTGGAAGGACAAGACGGTACGCCTGTCGGGAGGGTTGAATCCTCTCTCCAAAACCGTGTTCACAGGTATGAGGTTGATATGGCAGTGCACGCCGCGCAAAAGCTCGGTCAGTACAACGGCATGCTCCGGAGCATCATTCAGATCCTTGATCAGCGCGTATTCAAAGGTCACCCGCCGGCCGGTCTGAACGGCGTAATCACGGCACGCGGGTATTAATTCCTCAAGAGGGTACCGGCGGTTGATCGGAACCAGGCGGTCGCGGAGCGCGTTGTTCGGCGCGTGCAGCGAAACCGCCAGCGTCAGTTGTAAGCGCAGGGAGGCCAGTCGCTTTATCCCGGGTACCAACCCGCACGTTGAAAGCGTAATCCGCCGCTGCCCTATATTTAAACCATACGGAGCCGTAACGTTGGCGATGAATCCCATGGTCGCGTCGTAATTGTCCAGGGGCTCGCCCGTCCCCATGATAACGATACGGCCGACGCGTACACCCTCGGCGCGCTGCAGGGCCAGAACCTGATCGTAAATCTCCCCGGCCGTCAGGTTGCGCACCAGGCCGCCCAGGGTCGAGGCACAGAAAAGACAGCCCATCCGGCACCCGACCTGGGTGGAGACACACGCCGAGTATCCGTACTCGTGACGGAGGAGGACGCTCTCTACGGCGTGACCGTCTTCCAGGCCCCAAAGAAACTTGACTGTCGATCCGTCGAAAGACGCCTCGCGCGCCAGCATGTCGAGCCGGGTGATCCTGCAGCCCGCCGCCAGTTGTCGGCGGAAGTCGAGCGGGAAATCGCTCATGTCCGCAAAACTGCCGGCGTCTTTCTGAAAGATCCAAGCCGCAAGCTGGCGGGCACGGTACTTCGGCCAGTTCCAGCCGGTGACCAGTTCTTCTATCTGCTCAAGGGTCAGGCTCTTCAGGTCTGCAGTCAACCCCGGTCGTGCCTCCGCATGCGGGCGATGAAAAAGCCGTCGGTGCCGTGCAGGTGCGGCAAAAGCTGTACGTAACCCCGGGCCAGCGCTTCCCGGTCCGCCAGTTCAGCCGGGAGCAACCCGTTAAGGTCCTCAAGCCGGAAATGGGGATGACCCGCTAAGAATTTCTGCACCTGGCCTAGGTTTTCCTCGTCGGTGATCGAACAGGTACTATATACCAGTACGCCTCCGAGGCGTACGCAGCGCGCGGCCTCGGCCAGGATGGCCTCCTGCAAGTTTATAAGGCCGGGTATCTGTTCGGGCTCCTTACGCCACCGCGCGTCAGGCCTGCGCCGTAGAACGCCGAGACCGGAACAGGGAGCGTCCACCAGCACGCAGTCCGCCCACTCTGCGTACGACGCCGACAGCTCCCGGGCGTCGCGGACCTCCGGCTGCACGCATTTAATCCCGAGGCGCTGGCAGTTCTCGATAACCAGCCTTAACTTGTGCGGGTAGATATCTGATGCGATAATCGTTCCCTGGTCCCGCATCAATTGAGCCAGGTGCGTGGTCTTGCCGCCGGGAGCGCTGCAGACGTCAATGACCCTCATCCCTGGAGACGGCCCGACAGCATGCCCGACAAGCATTGAACTCTCGTCCTGCACCACGAACAGGCCTTCCCGGAAGGACGTCAAATCGTTAAGGGTCGGGAACCCTTTAATCTCCAACCCCTCCGGCGCATACCTTGTTTTAACGCAGCTGACCCCCTCGTCCCGGAGCTTTTCCACCAGCGTAGGCAAATCAACGCGCAGGGTGTTGACACGGACCGTGTTGGGCGGGGCTGCGTTGTCAGCGCGGCACAAAGCAATCGTATCTTCCAGCCCGAACTCTTTAAGCCAGCGTTCAACCAGCCAGATAGGGTGGGAGTATTTCAAGGCGATATGGTCCACAGGGTCTTCAGCCAGGGATGGAAATTTTATGCGTTCGCGGCTGCGGATGATGTTGCGCAGGACACCGTTAACGAACTTGGCCTCTCCCGCGGAGCCGAATCTTTTGGTTTGCTCGACCGCCTCGTTGCAGGCCGCCGCGGCGGGAACCTTGTCCATGTAAAAGATCTGGTACACGGCCAGCCGGAGGATGTTCCTGGTCCAGACGGTCTGCTCAGAAAGAGGCTTTTTAAGGAAGCCGCTCAGAATCCAGTCCAACGTATTCAAGGTTCGAATCGAGCCATAGCCCAGCTCGGTGGCAAAGGCACGATCAAGTTTAGATAACCGGTGTTCACCCAGGATTTTGTTCATCGCTAGGTTGGCGTACGCGCCCTCGGCCTCGACCGCTCGCAGCACGTGCAAAGCCGAATCTCTGGCCGTTTTCGGCATTATTCCTTCCCTTTTGGGCAACTCGGAAAGCTCCTTATTCGCCAAGATTGGTTTCCACGTCAAGACGATACCCCCGCAAGAAGGCGTCGGCATCCATAGGTTTGCGCCCAGCGGGCTGCAGCTCGCAGAGGCGCACGCGCCCCTCCCCGGCTTGCACGATGATCCCCCGGGACGGGTCGGCGGTGAGAATCGTTCCCGGTTCGGCCGCCCGCTCCCCGCCGTCCGCAACCTCAGCCCGCCACAGTTTTAAGACCTGGCCCCGGTAGGTAGTCCGAGCGCCGGGCCAGGGGTTCATTCCCCGGATATGGTTGACGATCCGGCGTGCCGTTTTTCGCCAGTCCACAACCTCGTCCTCCCTGGTCAAAAGCGGCGCGTAAGTCGCCCGGCTGTGGTCCTGAGGGACGCGGAAGGCCGTGCCTTCTGCCAGGCAGCGCAAGGTCTTGAGCAGCAGTTCGCCTCCTAGGACGGCCAGGCGGTCGTGCACGCTCCCCGCGGTGTCCTCCGGCTCTATCTTGATGCGGGCCTGTAGGATCATATCGCCCGTATCCATCCCCTCGTCCATGAAGATGGTGGTCACGCCGGTTTCCGTTTCGCCGTTGATGACCGCCCAGTGAATAGGGGCGGCACCCCTGTAACTCGGCAGGAGCGAGGCATGCACGTTGATGCATCCCAGTGGGGGAGTGTCCAGGATCTCCTTCGGCAGGATCTTGCCGTAGGCCACCACGGCGATGACGTGGGGCCGCAGCTCCGCCAGCAGTTCCCTGAACGCGGGGTCCTTGATCGACTGCGGCTGAAGAACGGGCAGTCCTTTGGCAACAGCGTACTCTTTAACCGGCGGCGGGTGGAGCTTTTTGCCGCGCCCTTTGGGACGGTCAGGCTGTGTCACCACCTGGACGACTTCCACCCCGGCTTCCACCAGGGTGCGCAGGGAAACGACGGCAAATTCGGGCGTGCCCATAAATACGACGCGCATGTTATTTCTTCTCGAGGCCGATTTTGGTGGCCCGGTCGATAAACAAAATTCCGTCAAGATGGTCGATCTCGTGCTGCAGGGCGCGCGCCATGTATCCCTCGGCCTTAACGACAACCTG
The DNA here is from genome assembly GCF_049818055.1 of Desulfosceptrum tomskiensis. GTDB lineage: Bacteria > Bacillota > Desulfotomaculia > Desulfotomaculales > JASEER01 > JBFLVT01. The sequence goes on along the minus strand of NZ_CP187479.1, from coordinate 375,971 downwards.
TTCGCCGTCAGGGTTCAGAGCTTTAACCTCCACCGTCCTGGCGCGCTCCACCTCACCCCAGTACCCCGGGATGCTGAGACATCCCTCCGTACCGCTTTCCCGCCCGGCAAAAAAGGTTATCTCGGGATTAATCAGCGCCATCGGGCTGTTTTCAACGTCGACAACGATGACGCGTTTGGATACGCCGATCTGCGGCGCGGCCAACCCGATCCCCTTGGCGGCGTACATGGTGTCGAACATGTTCCTGATCAGGCGCAGAATCTGGGGAGTGATCTCTTTTACAGCTACCGCCTTTTCTTTCAGAATAGGGTCGGGATGCTCCACAATCTTGTGAACCGCCACTCTTTCTACCTCCACCGAAACTGTTGAGACTTCTCCCACTGTCTCTACTACAATCCGTAGGTTTGTACGTTAAGCATTAAGTGTCAGGTAGCAGGACATCGTTAACAGTTTTTATCAATAACATCGTTAACATGTTGCATTAGCTCGATAATAGCCCTTGCTGTTCGGGTCTGGGTTTATCCCCGCAAGCGACTTTGCAGCTTCGGGCACCGTTCTTAGCGAAGGTGAAGCCAGCGTGGCTGCCGACGAGGACGTTCGCGGACGCTTCCGCCGTCGCAGCGTCGGCCGTACGCTTTTCCTCGGCCTTGGCCGCAGCGAACTTGTCCGTGACAGAGGAAGATGCTCGTTCGCCTCGGGCGCCGGCCGAACTCGCTGCGCTCAAACAGCGGCCGACGCTTTCCCTCGGCTCACTGCGCATTTTTGATTTATACTCCCAACGTTCGCTGCGGTCAAGGCCTCGGCGCGTACTTGGGCAACCTTTGGAAAGCTGCGCCCGCGAACAATCCGCAGGAGGCCCGCCACGCTCTGAACCGAGCTTAGGCAACCATCAAGAGGCCGTTCAAAAGCGAGCATGGCGCGAAAGGTCTTTGAGATGTGGGTCGTGGGAAGTCAGAAGTGGGAACACAGGGTTGGAATTCGCTTGGTGAATTCCTTCATTGATACTCACCTCTGACCTCTCGCCTCACACTTCTCAAAGTCGGGCGAAGCTTTTCAACGGCCTCATAGAACGGTCGAAGCGGAGCACGGAGCGGCGGGGATAACCCAGACCCGCTGTAACCGTTATCGTTGGTTACCAGGGTCGAGAAATTGTGGTTTAGGATACAAACCACCCTGGATGTAAACGATGTGCTGCTCCTTATCACTTAGTGCTTAGTGCCGATTCTTACATCGTCGCCTGGGGGTCGATGTCGATGCCGACGGCGACCCCGCGCACCGGCTTCGCGGCATACGCGGCTTGCGCCCGGCGCAGGACCTGAACCAGTTCGGTCCTGGAGCCCGCCTTCAGGATCACGTGCCAGCGGTAGGCGTCTTTGACCCGCATCACCGGCGCGGCGGCCGGTCCGAGAATTTCCACGCCCGGCTCACGGAGGCAGCGCGCAAAATGTTCTGCCGCCGCCCTTACCTTCTCCTCGCTCCGGCCGCGGAACAAAACCCGGGCCAGGGAACTGAAGGGAGGGTACAACAGCTTCCTCCTCAGCGTCATCTCCCGGGCGAAGAACTCCTCATAGGCGTGCCGTGCCGCAGCTTGGATGCTGTAATGCTCGGGGCTGTAGGTTTGAAAGACGACCTCGCCGGGGACGCTTCCCCGCCCCGCCCGGCCCGAAACCTGTTCCAGCAGTTGGAAGGTTCGCTCGGCCGCGCGGAAATCGGGGAGGAACAGCGTCGTATCCGCGTTAACCACCCCCACCAGCGTCACACCCGGCAGGTCCAGCCCTTTAGCCAGCATCTGCGTCCCGACCAGGATTTCCGCCTCCCTGTTTTTAAAGGTATCGAGAATCCAGTCGTGGGAACCCTTACGGGTTACGGCGTCGCTGTCGAGCCGGAGGATCCTTGCACCGGGAAATCTTTTGGCAGCCTCGTCCTCGACCTTCTGTGTGCCCGTCCCGAACCTGCTCAGGCCGTCACCCCGGCACTCGGGACACTTTTCGGGCATCCGTAGGCGGTAACCGCAATAGTGACAGCGCAAAAGGCCGTCCCGGTGATAGGTCAGGCCGATGGCGCAGTGCGGGCACTGCAGAAGGTTGCCGCACTCCCGGCAGACCACCACCGTCGCAAAACCCCGGCGATTGAGGAAGAGGATCACCTGTTCCCCGTGCGCCAGTCTTTCATTTATCTTACCCGCGAGCACCCGGCTGAAGACGCCCTTTACCCCGGCCCGGTGTTCCGCGCGCATGTCAACCACCGAGACCACGGGCATCGGCCGGGCGTCAACGCGCCTGCGCATCCTGATCAGCCGGCAGTTTTCGCCTTTAACGGCCTGGGCGTAAACCCGCAGAGAAGGCGTGGCCGACCCCAGCACGACCACGGCGTTGTACGCCGCCGAGCGTTTCAGGGCCACTTCACGCGCGTGGTACTTGGGGTCTTCATCCTGCTTATATGAAGGTTCGTGCTCCTCGTCAATGACAATCAGCCCGATTTTCTGCAGCGGGGCGAAAACCGCCGAACGGGTGCCCAGCACCACCGGCGCCTCGCCGTTAAAGACGCGCGTCCACTCATCCAGCCGCATTCCGGCCCCCAGGCGGGAGTGCAGCACGGCCACCTTCTCCCCGAACTGCCCCTTAAACCTGGCCACCATCTGACCCGTCAGGGCGATCTCGGGCATCAGCGCCAACGCCTGTTTTCCACGGGCCAGGCAGCTTTCGATAGCCCTGAGATAGACCTCCGTCTTGCCGCTCCCTGTAACGCCGTGCAGAAGGAAAACCCCGCCGGCTCCCTTATCCAAAGCCCGGTCGATTTCCTTAAACGCCGCTTCCTGTTCCGGAAAAAGCGTAACGGGGTTTCCGGGAAACGTGTCGGGATAAGGGTCGCGCCGCTCGGCACGGCACCGCATGCGTAAAGCGCCCTTGCCCATCAGGCTGTTGACGACACCGGGGGACACTCCGGCCGCGCTCGCCAGTTGCGCCCTGGTCAGCCCGGGCCGGCGCCGGGCCGTTTCCCACACCAGCGCCTGCTTGGGAGGGAGCTTTAAGGCTCCCGCCCCGGACTCCGGCTCGACGGCATAAATCTCATCGCGATACCGGGGCTGGGCCTTGCGGGTGGGGGCCGCGACAGCAGCAATCGCTTCGCTTATCGTGCACAGATAACGCTCCGCCAGCCAACGCGCCAGGGCAAGAAGCTCGGGGGTAAAGGCCGGCTGTGCGTCCAGCACGGCTAAAATGTCTTTAACCTGCTCGACCCCGGCCGCCGACGAAATCCCCACAACGTACCCCGTAAGCTTTCGACGCCCGAACGGCACAAGTACCCGGGCGCCCGTCGTTACTTGCTGACGGAACTGCTCGGGTACGCCGTAATGATAGACCTTGTCGACATTGGCGACAGGGAGGTCGACGATCACTTGCGCGTAAGTTCCGCTAGCCATGTCCCGCACCACCCCGGCGCAGTTCCGCCACGGCATCAAGGATGTGGTGCGCAACCGCCTTCTTGTCCATTTGGGGCAGCCTTACAACCCGGCCGTCCGGGTAAACCAGGGAAACAACGTTCGTCGTTACGTCGAAACCCGCACCGGGCGCCGTTACGTCATTCGCAACGATGAAATCCGCGCCCTTGGCGCGGGCCTTCAGCATGGCGTTCTCTTCCGCCGCTTCCGTTTCGGCCGCGAAACCGACAAGGATCTGACGGCCCTTGCGCCTGCCCAGCTCGGCGAGGATATCGGGATTTCTCTCCAGCTCCAGCCTGAGTTCCCCGGCTGATTTCTTGATCTTCTGCAGGCTCTCCGCCCGGGGACGGTAATCGGCGACCGCCGCCGCCTTGATAACGACGTCCGACTGCGGGAAATGTCCCAGCACGGCCTCGAGCATCTCGCGGGCCGTGGTCACCTGCACCAGGGTCACCCCCGCAGGAGGCGCAAGCGCAGTGGGCCCGGATACCAGGACCACGCCAGCCCCTCTCTCCGCAGCCGCCGCCGCCACGGCGTAACCCATGCGCCCGGAGCTCCTGTTGGAAAGGAAGCGGACCGGGTCCAGCGGTTCGCGCGTCGGGCCGGCGGTCACCAGCACCCTGCACCCGGCGAAATCGCGCCGGGCGTTTAACAAATCCCCGGCAGCGGCCAGGATCTTGTCGACAGACGCCAAACGGCCCGGCCCTTCTTCACCGCAAGCCAGGCGTCCTGACTCGGGCGGCACGAAATGAAAGCCGAGCCCCTTGAGTTTTTCGATATTCATCTGCACGATGGGATTCCGGAACATTCGGCAGTTCATTGCCGGGCAAACCAGAACGGGCGCCGTGCAAGCCAGAACGACAGTGGTCAGCAGGTCGTCGGCGATCCCCGCCGCGATTTTCCCGATGACATTGGCCGTTGCCGGGGCGAGAACAAGAAGGTCGGCCTCGCGCGCAAGATCGATGTGCGGCACGCTCTCCCCGCCCGGTCCGAAAAGATCCGTGCTTACAGGATGACCGGAAAGGGTTGACAAGGTAAGCGGGGAGATGAACTTCTGTGCTGAACGGGTCATTATAACGCGCACGTCGGCTCCGTCCTTGGTCATCCGGCCTACCAGCTCGGCCGCCTTGTAAGCAGCGATCCCGCCTGTGACTCCAAGGACTATCCGTCTACCCGCCAGCACATCCATTCCCCCCCATTTAGGCCTTCGGCCGCGGCCTGAACCTTACTTTGTCCTCCGCGATCTCCTGCAAGGCTATGCTGACAGGTTTCCCCGGAGCAAGGGGAATCCCTGCATTTTCCTTTTCAGTTAGCATACGCGCCCTTTTGGCGGCGGCGACAACGAGAGAATAACGGCTGTCGGCCTTCTTCATCAATTCATCCAGGGATGGATGATTAATCATTATCCAGGCCCCCCCTTCAAAAGGGCTCAACGAACCGGTAGTATTTAACACGACACTTCTCCGCAATGATTATTGATAACACTTTGGACACCGCTTCGGTTAAATCATCATTAACTACTACGTAGTCGTACTGCTTCACTTGCTTCATTTCACTGCGCGCCCACCGCATGCGCTCAGCAACAGCTTCGGGCGTCTCAGTACCCCGCCCCTTCAGCCGCCGTTCCAGTTCCGTAAAAGAAGGCGGGGCAATAAACACCAGCACCGCATCCGGCAATTGCTGCTTAACCTGCAGGCCGCCCTGGACGTCGATCTCGAGGATTACGTCGTGGCCGTCGGCCATCAAAGCCGCCACGGGAGCGCGCGGTGTGCCGTAACAATAAGAATAGACCCTGGCCCATTCCAGCATCTCGCCGCGGGTCAGCATATCCTGAAACTCTTCCTCGGACTTGAAGTAATAATCCTTACCCTCGACCTCGCCCGCCCGCGGCGGGCGGGTCGTCGCCGAGATCGACACACGAGCGTCGGGCGATAACCTGCGAAGCTCCTTGCAAATCGTCCCCTTGCCTGCTCCGGACGGCCCCGAGATGACCACCAGGAGACCCTGCATAACGGAAAAAGCCCTCCGCCCTTACTCTTCGCTCTGCTGCGGCTGTTCGAGCTTGCTCACCAGGCGGTGCGCCACCGTTTCAGGCTGTACCGCCGAAAGAATGACGTGGTCGGAGTCGGTGATGATAACGGCCCTGGTGCGACGTCCGTAAGTGGCGTCGATAAGCATCCCCCTGTCCCGGGCTTCGGTGATGATGCGCTTGATGGGGGCCGACTCCGGGCTGACGATGGCGACAATCCTGTTGGCGGAAACGATATTCCCGAACCCGATGTTGATCAACTTGATATCCACGCAAGTCCCTCCTTAAGGATTATTCAATGTTTTGCACCTGTTCGCGCACTTTTTCCAGTTCCGTCTTCAAATCCACCACCAGGCCGGCGATCCCTTCATCTTGCCCCTTCGACCCGATGGTATTGACCTCCCTGAACATCTCCTGGGCCAGAAAGTCGAGACGCCGTCCCATCGGACCCGAGGCTTCCAAACAATCCAGGGCCTGCTTGAGGTGACTTTCCAAGCGTACCAGTTCCTCGGAAATGTCCGAACGCTCGGCGAAGATGGCTACTTCCTGAGCCAGGCGCTGCGGGTCAATGGCGACATTGTCCAGCATTTCCCGCATCCTGGTTTCGAGACGCTGGCGGTAGGCCTCCATTAGCGCCGGGACGCGCTCCTGGATCGCCTCCCGCAGCTTTAACATGTGCCGCAGCCTGTCCTTCAGGTCGGCAACCAGGGTCGCTCCTTCCTGTTCACGCATCGCGACAAGGCTTTGACAGGCCTCTAAAACAGCCTGTTCGAGCAGAGACCACCATTCCTCGGGATCAACCTGTTCCTGCTCTACGGCAAAAACTTCCGGCAAATTAACGAATAAATCCAGCGAGATCGCGCCATCAAGCCCTAAATCGGCCTGAAGCTCTTTCATTGCCTTATAATATGCCAAGGCCAAACCTTTGTCAACTTTTACCGCTGTTTCCTGGGCAGCCGTTTCTTCCACGGTGATAAAAACGTCGGCCCGCCCCCGGGAGACCGCTGCCTGGACCAGCCGGCGGACCCGATCCTCGAGACTCAGCATCGTCCGGGGAAGGCGTACGACCACCTCGCTGAACCTGTGGTTGACGGCGCGTATTTCCACGGAGAACCTCCACCTGGCGCCCACGGCCTCGCCACGGCCGTAACCGGTCATGCTTCTAAGCAAAACTACACCACCTGTATTATCTATTATTGGCGAAAAACTACCGCGATTATTGTCGGTCGTTTGGCATCAATGTTCTAGCCGTAAGTAACGAATCCCTTTAAATGCTGAGGGAACGTTGCGGCCATAGAGGTTGGCGGTGATCGTAAAAAAGTACGGCTTAAGACGTTCCGCCGTACCCAACCGCATTTTTCTCCAAGAGTCTCACAACACTCTAGGAGACCGCTGAAAAGCTTCGCCTGGCTTTGTCAGGCTCGCCGGCCAGTGCTCACGTACCATCCAGTACGCTCCGCGCTGGCCAGCTTCGCCTTCCGCGCCATGCTTGCTTTTGAGCGGTCTTCGGGTAACTTCCAAAGCAAGGCCGTACAACTAGAGATGTCTATGCCAAAACCGATGTCTTGCCTTTTTCAGCACTCTCCTAGTCGAGACCGCGAACAAGCTCTTCAAAGCGATTCATGCCGTCCACGATCCTCTCAAAAGCCGTCGCGTAGGAGAACCTGAGACAGGTATCGTCGCCGAAAGCGATGCCGGGAACGACGGCGATCCTCGCTTCCTCGAGGAGCAGGACGGCCAGGTCGGAGGCGGTCCTGATCTCCTTGCCCCGGTAGCTCCTGCCCAGCAAACCGGCGACACTGGGGAAGAGGTAAAAGGCGCCCCCCGGACGGGGACACCTTATCCCCGGCAGTTCCTCCAGGCGCTTGAGCATGTACGTCCGGCGCCGGTCAAACTCGCTCACCATCCGACGGATGGGCTCCTCGGGTCCTTCCAGAGCGGCGACGGCGGCCGCCTGGGCTATCGACGACGGGTTGGAGGTGCTGTGGCTCTGGAGCCCGGTTATGGCCTCGGCGAGCTCGATCGACGAAGCGGTGTAGCCGATGCGCCAGCCCGTCATGGCGTAAGCCTTGGACACGCCGTTGATGACGACGGTCCGGGCCTTGATTTCGGGGGAAAGAGCCGCAAAGCTGACGTGCGCGTTGCCGTCATAGATCAGCTTCTCGTAGATCTCGTCGGAAATGACGTACAAGTCGGGGTGGTCGAGGACGACCTCGGCCAGCGCCGCCATTTCCTCGCGGCTGTAAACCGCCCCCGTGGGGTTGGAAGGGCTGTTGAGGATCAGCAGCTTTGCTCTGGGGGTAATCGCCTTCTTCAGGTCATCGGGACTCATCTTAAAACCGTTTTCGACGCCGGTGAAGACAAAACGCGCCGTCGCACCGGCAAGCTTGACCTGTTCCAGGTAGCTGACCCAGTAAGGCGAAGGCAGGATCACTTCGTCCCCTTCCTGGCAGAGCACCTGGATGGCGTTGTAAAGAGAATGCTTCGCGCCGACCGAAACGACGATCTGACTGGGTTCGTAAGCCAGGCCGTTGTCGCGCAGGAGCTTGTCGGCCACCGCTTTCCGCAACGCAAGCGTTCCGGCCACGGGTGTATACTTGGTGGCACCCCGGCGGATGGCCTCAATGGCGGCCTCCTTAATATGCTCGGGCGTGTCGAAGTCCGGTTCGCCCACCCCGAAATTGATCACATCCAGCCCGCAAGCGGCCATCTCCTTGGCCCGGGCGTCGATCGTCAAGGTGGGGGAAGGGCTGATAGCTTGTGCCCTGCGGGAAAGCGGCATGCTTGAAACCTCCCATAGTAGCTGTAGGCATTAAGCTGTAAGCATTAGGACTGTGGTACGTTCCCTGGTACCGAATCTTAATGCCTAATGCTCAGTGCCTTAAGTATTAATTAATTAAAGGTAACCAACATGTTGAAGCCTTTAGAGTTCGACCTTGCCTAGTGTTGACTTAAGCCGGTGCATGGCTTCCCGGAGGCGGCTGTCCGGGATGGTCAGCGAGATGCGGAAGAACCCCTCGCCTTTGGCCCCGTAGCCGGTACCGGGGGTGATGACCACGCCCGCCTTTTCCAGGACGAGCTCGGCGAACGAAGCCGAGGTATAGCCCCGGGGCACGGGAACCCAGATGTAGAAAGTGGCCTTCGGCTTGTTGATCCGCCAGCCGAGTTCCTCCAGGGTGCCGACGACGAGGTCCCGGCGCGCCTTATATATTTCGCGCAGCTTTTCCGGGCCGTCCTGGGGACCGGTCAGGGCTTTAATCGCAGCATACTGCACGGGCTGGAAAACCCCCGAGTCAAGGTTGGTCTTAAGCCTCCCCAGGGCCTCGACGGCGTCGGCGTTGCCCGCCGCCCAGCCAGCCCGCCAGCCGGTCATATTGTACGTTTTGGAGACCGAATGAAACTCGATGGCCACCTCTTTGGCCCCGGGCACTTCGAGAAAACTCGGGGGCACGTAGCCGTCGTAAAAGATTTCGGAATAGGCCAGGTCGTGACAGACGAGGATTTCATACTCGCGGGCAAAGGCTGCCGCCTCGTGAAACACCTTTTCATCAACCGTGGCTCCCGTGGGGTTGTTCGGGTAGTTGAGGAACATCAGCTTGGCCCGGCGCGCCACGTCGGACGGGATATCCGCGAAGTCGGGGACGTACCCCCGCTCGGGCTTTAAGGGGAAGTAATGCGGCTCACCCCCGGCCAGGATGGTGCCCTGGCTGTAAACGGGGTAGCCCGGGTCGGGAATGAGCGTCGTGTCCCCGGGGTTTAAATAGCACCACGGGATGTGGGCGATCCCTTCCTTGGAGCCGATCAGCGAAACAACCTCGCGGCGCGGGTCCAGTTCAACGTTGAAACGCGTTTTGTACCAGTCCGCCACCGCCCGCCGGTAGCTTAAGAGCCCCACCGACGAGGGGTACTGGTGATTCGCCGGGTTCCTGATCTCCTTTACGGCTTCCTCGACGATGTGGCCCGGCGTGGGCAGGTCGGGGTCGCCGATACCAAGGCTGATCACATCCACGCCTTCCTGCCGCTTCTGCTCGATAAGCTGTTCGATGCGCGCAAAAAGATAAGGGGGAAGGTTCTTGACCCGCTCGGCCTCGGTAAACTTCAAGACGTCAACCTCCTTAAAGCTGTATCCTTCAACCTAAGCGGCCAGGTTTGTTACCCGCCGGCTTAAGAGCCATTCGGCTTTTAATAGCGACCGACTACCCTGAAAAAAACGGCCCTTGCTATTCGGGTCTGGGTTTATCCCCGAAAGCGACTTCGCTGAAAGCTTCGGGCACCGTTCTTAGCGAAGGTGAGGTCAGCGTGGCCGCCGACGAGGACGTTCGCGGGCGCTTCCGCTGTCAAAGCGTCGGCCGTACGCTTGCCCTCGGCCTTGGCCTGCGCGAACTTGTCCGTGACAGAGGAAGATGCGCGTTCGCCTCGGGCGCCGGCCGAACTCCCCAGCACTCAACTTGGCAGATCGTTTAAGTGAACCCATCACTTATGACTAGCTCTTCGGAGAGACTTAGTTGAGTGCTGGGTCAAACAGCGGCCGACGCTTTCCCTCGGCTCACTGCGCATTCTTGATTTATACTCCCAACGTTCGCTGCGGCCAAGGCCCCGGCGCGTACTTGGGTAAACTACTGAAAACTGCGCCCGCGAACAATCCGCAGGAGGCTCGCCACGCTCCGAACCGAGCTTAGGCTCCAAAAGGCCGTTCAAAAGCGAGCATGGCGCGGAAGGCCTTTGAGATGTGGGTCGTGGGAAGTCAGAAGTGGGAACACAGGGTTGGAATTCGCTTGGTGAATTCCTTCATTGATACTCACCTCTGACCTCTCGCCTCACACTTCTCAAAGTCGGGCGAAGCTTTTCAACGGCCTTATAGAACGGTCGAAGCGGAGCACCGAGCGTCGGGGATAACCCAGACCTGCTGCAACCGTTTTTCAATGTCTGTGGTGCTGCATTCTGCAGGATGAGGGTCTACTGACTATTGACTACCGAAATAACGCCCCTCAAAGACTTTGACCGCCGGTCCGGTCATATACACGCGCCCGTCTTCCTCCCATGCGATGTCCAGGCTCCCGCCGGGAAGCTCCACCCTGACGGAGCGTTCGGTCAAACCGTTCAGCACCCCGGCCACGGCCACGGCACAGGCTCCCGTCCCGCAGGCCATCGTCCGGCCCGCCCCGCGCTCCCAGACCTTGACCCTGACGGTCTGCGGGCTCAAGACCTGGACGAACTCCACGTTGGTTTTGCGCGGGAAACCATGGTGCCTTTCAATGGCCGGTCCAAACTGCAGGAGGTCCACCTCTTCGAGGTCCGGCACGAAAATGACGCAGTGCGGGTTGCCCATCGAGACCATGGTTATGTTGAAGGTCCGGCCGTTCACCGTCAGCGGTTCGCTGATCACCCGTCCGGGCTCTCCAAGCATGGGGATCTCCGTCCTGTTCAGGCGGGGTACGCCCATGTCAACACGCACCTTGGCCACCGCGCCGTCCTCCGGGATCAACCGGGGGACCATGATCCCGGCGAGGGTCTTGACCCTGACCGCCATGCCGTCAACTGTTCCCTCGTCGTAGACGTATTTAGCGACACAGCGAATGGCGTTGCCGCACATTTCGGCCTCGCTGCCGTCCGAGTTGAAGATGCGCATCTCGATATCGGCCCCGGCGGTCTGCAAGATGAAAACCAGGCCGTCGGCGCCGATCCCGAAATGCCGATCGCATACAGCCCGCGCCAGCGCGGGCGCATCGGCGGGCAGTCCGTCCCTGCGGACGTCCACGATGACAAAATCGTTCCCCAGCCCGTGCCACTTCGAAAACTCCACTTTCGACACCTCGCTGAAACCGCGAATCACGTTCCCTTGTTCATCCCAGTGCCCAATGCTCAGTGCTGTTTTCAGCACCCAGTGCTTTGCTTGATGATTTCCAGCACCAGCCTCGCCGTATCGACCAAGTCGTTCAACTCCAGGCATTCCTCGGTGGAATGCACTTTGCGCATCCCGCAAGCCAGGTTGGCGGTGGGGATGCCGGCGGCGTTGAAGATATTGGCGTCACTGCCGCCGCCGCTCTGTTCGAGGTAGGGTTTGAGCCCCAGCTGGTCAGCCGCTTGCATGGCCAAGCGCACCGGGGGGGCGTCGGGGTCGAGCTTGAAGGCCCTGTAAACGGTTTCCACCGCGATCTCGATCCGGCCGCCTTTTCTGCGTACGCCTTCCTCGAGGTTGCGGCAGATTTCTTCGGTCATGGCCATCCGCTTAGCGTCTACGAGGCTGCGCGTTTCCCCTTCCAGGTCCACCCGGTCGGGAACAATGTTCGTCGCCAGGCCGCCCCGGATAACCCCTATGTTGGCCGTCGTCTCGTCGTCGATACGGCCCAGCCTGAGGCAGGCGATACCGTAGCTCGCCGCCTGGATGGCGTTGATCCCGTCTTCGGGATTAATGCCGGCATGCGCGGCCCGGCCGTGGACCCTGGCTACGATGCGGTCCTGCGACGGCGCCCGCACGATGATTTTACCCGGAGAGCCGTCACAATCCAGCACAAAACCCATGCCCGATTTTAAGAGTCCGGTATCCAGGTTCTTGCTGCCCAGCAGGCCGACTTCCTCGGCAACCGTAAAAACAACCTCGATGGGTGGGTACTTAACGCCCTTCTCCTGGGCGACCCGAACAGCTTCAAGGATGGCCGCGATGCCCGCCTTGTCGTCGGCTCCGAGGATGGTCTCCCCCGAGCTGTAGACAACGCCGTCTTTTACCCGGGGTTTCACCCGCCGGCCGGGCTCGACGGTGTCCATATGGGCGCAAAAAAGGATGCTGCCCGCCCCATCAACTTTCCCCGGCAAATGGGCGACAAGGTTGCCGGCGCTGCCCCCAATCGCCCTCCCCGCTTCATCTTCGTAAACCGCAAAACCGAGCTCCTCCAGCCTGCTTGTAAGGTATTCAGCGAGCATGCGTTCGTTGCGTGAAACGCTGTCAATTTGCACGAGTTCTAAGAACAGTTCGGCCAGCCTGTCACGGCTAACCAACGGCAGCACCTCCCCGCCTGAACTCTTCGCCCAGGCTCGCCCCTCTTTCCAATGCTTGCCGGTTAACGGGGATTAATTTGTGCCTGCGCGGCGGGAGGACCTTGGCTAGGGCCTTGACGACCGAATCGACCGCCACCGCCCCGGAGATGCCAAGGTAGGCCCCCAGCATAACGTTCCCGGCAACCTTGCTGTTTCCTATCTCCTCGGCGATATCGTTGGCCGGAATGGCCAGGACACGCGCATCGGCGCGTTTTACCCGGGTCTTGACCAGCGAGCTGTTCAGGAGAATCAATCCGCCGGGGACAACACAGTCTTCGAATTTATCAAGCGACGGCCCGTTCATGGCAATCAGGCATGTCGGCTCCGTAACCAGGGGGGAACTGATCGGCCTATCGGAAATCGTCACCCCGCAGTTAGCCGTGCCGCCGCGCATCTCCGGGCCATAGGAGGGAATCCAGGCCACATGCTTGTTCTCTTCCATCGCCGCGTAAGCCAACAGCTGGCCCGTAGACAGGATGCCCTGGCCGCCAAAACCGGCAATAAGGATTTCTTCTAACATGCCGACGCCTCCCCTGCCGGCATTTTGAACTCGCCCAGCGGGTAGTGTGGGAGCATGTTCTCTTCCAGCCACTTTAAGGCTTCCACCGGGCTAAGCCCCCAGTTGGTGGGACAGGTAGAAAGCACTTCGACAATGCTGAAGCCGTCGCCCCGGATCTGGCATTCGAAGGCCTTTTTCACCGCCTGCTTAGCCTTCACCGCATTGCCCGGATTATGTACCGACACACGGGCCACATAAGCGGCGCCGTCCACCGTGCTGAGCATTTCGGCAACCCGCAGCGGCAAACCGTTGCGCTCCTTGTCACGCCCAAAGGGCGTGGTGGTCGTCTTCTGGCCGAGGAGAGTGGTAGGAGCCATCTGCCCGCCGGTCATTCCGTATATGGCATTGTTCACAAAAATAGCGGTGATTTTTTCGCCTCTGGCAGCAGCGTGGATAGTCTCAGCTGTACCAATGGCAGCCAGGTCGCCGTCACCTTGATAGGTAAAAACCACCCGGTCGGGAAGCGACCTTTTGACCCCGGTGGCCACGGCGGGAGCGCGGCCGTGGGCAGCCTGAATCATGTCGACGTTAAAGTACTCGAAAGCGAAGACGGCGCATCCGACGGGACAGATCCCCACTGTGTTCTCCCGCACGCCCAGTTCATCGATAACCTGCGCCACAATCCGGTGGATAATGCCGTGCGTGCAGCCGGGGCAGTAATGAAAGGGCTTCTCAGTCAGACTTTCCGGACGCTTAAAGATTAGAGCCATGATTTCACTTCACCCCCACGACTTTAAGGAGTTCTTCGTAGACTTCACGGACTGTGGGAACCACACCACCCGGCCGGCCGTAGAAATACACCGCAGTACGGCCGTTGACAACAAGCCGCACATCCTCGACCATCTGACCCAGGTTTAACTCCAGAACAACGTATACCTTAACATCTTCGGCATTCGCAAACGGGGTCTCGGGGAAGGGCCACAGCGTGATCGGGCGAATCAAGCCGACCGCCAGCCCCTCGGAGCGCGCCCGATCCACCACGGCTTTCCCGATGCGGGCCACCGTACCGCAAGCAACAAGCACGTACTCGGCGCTCTCAAGGTGATAAGCTTCCCAGCGCTGCTCACGTTCTTTCATCTTTTGGTACTTGGCGGCTAAGGTGAGGTTAAATCGCTCGTTTGCCTCCGGAACAATGCACATAGAATTAACAATATTACGCTGTTTCCTGCCCCGGAGCCCGGTCGTGGCCCACGGCTTTTCAATCAACCGCGGCTCCTCGGTCTCACCGAGGTCGACCGGCTCCATCATCTGCCCTAAGATACCGTCACCGACAACTATCACCGGGTTACGGTACTCGTCTGCCAGGTCGAAGGCCAGTTTCGTAAGCTCGATGATTTCTTGCACTGAAGCAGGAGCCAGGACGACCGTGTGGTAGTCACCGTGCCCGCCGCCCTTCACTGCCTGGAAATAGTCTCCTTGAGCGGGCGCGATGTTCCCCAGCCCGGGGCCTCCGCGCATCACGTTCACGATCACACAGGGCAGCTCGGAACCGACGAGGTAGGAAATGCCCTCCTGCATCAGGCTGATCCCCGGGCTGGACGACGAAGTCAGCACCCGATGCCCGGCGGCAGCAGCGCCGTAAACCATATTGATCGCCGAAACCTCGCTCTCGGCTTGCAGGTATACACCACCGAGCTCCGGCAGTCTTTCAGCCAGGAAGTGGGGAATTTCCGACTGCGGAGTAATCGGGTAGCCAAAGAAAATACGGCAGCCGGCCTTGATAGCGCCCTCGCCGAAAGCCTCGTTACCTTTCATTAACGTCTTTGGCATCGTCCTTCTCACTCCTTTCGACCTCGATCACCACATCAGGGCACATCCAGGCGCAGACCGCGCAACCTGCACATCTCTCCATTTCCATGACGGTGGCTGGATGAAAGCCCAGATGGTTGAAATAGTCGGCCTCGACGATGATCTTCCGGGGACAGAACTTGATGCAGATCCCGCATCCCTTACAACGGTCCTCGTGGAAATACACCCGCGCCATACACTACCTCCCCCTGTAAATCTTACGAAGTGAGAGTGACTCCCCACATCCCACCTCTTTTCGGCGTCATTAACATTAAACATTAAGGCTGCTTTCAGGTATTGGTATCGGACTTGGGATAATGACATCCGCAAAGAGTCTATGATTTTAATACTCTAACACCTAATTACCTAAGACCCTAATCTCCCACGGCGGGCGCATGTACAAGTCGATGCCCACCACCGGCACGCTCAACCCGAGCCCGCGCGCCCGGTCGGCCAAATCCCTGCGCACCGAGACAAAAGCAACGGGAATGCCCAGTTCTCCGGACACCTCATCAATCACGCGCTGACCTTCCACAATCACCTCGAGGTTGGTATCCGCCCCCAGGTTGGTGTTGTTCACCAGGTAGTGGACGCGCGTTCTGGACGCCCGCTGGACAGCATCAAGCATCTCCACGATCTGGGAAAAAGTCCTCGTCCGGGGCCGGCAGGCGTTAACTACAAAAAAAACGGCATACCGACCTGCCGGCAGGTTAGGCTTGAATCTACCGAGTACGGTAGCCCCAATGTCATCTCCGCCGACATCAAAGACGCCGAACCTGTCTTCCCGTGTCAAGACCCCCAGGATGGCTGGCGGCAAAGCAGGGATATCGGCCTGGATCAGCTCCCTGGACGGGCAAACGACCTCAAGCCCCGGGCGCTCGAGCCGTTCCTTGGCGTGCCGCGTCCGGTAATAGGGATTGACGATGTCAAGATCGACCAGGGCCACCTTTCCAACCCCGGAGAGTTCCATGGCGGTGTTGATGGCCAGCTCGGTCTTGCCGCTGCCCAGGTTGCCGACGAAAACATTAATGCGCTCTATCCCTGGCACCTTCACATTTTTCAATAGTTCCCTATCTATCGTCAAACTCCTCTCTACGGCGGCCGATACGGTCGATAAAGTGCAGCACGCGGTTCTTGGCGATCACCTCGGTCAGGGAATAGCGCTCCGTAAAAAGGTGGAAGACGACCAGCGCCAGAAGGACCACGACCCGGGTGGGCACGTCCAGGACCCATACGGCTGTCAGCCCCAGTGTCGCGCCAAGGACATTGGAACCGGCATCCCCCATCATGGCCTGGGCGCGCAAGTCGGCGGGAAGATAAACCAGCAGGGTCCCGGTTACCACAGCTAAAAAGATCAACAGGTTGTTCCCCCACGCCGCCGCGGCCAATAAGCCCGCGCCGAGCAAAAAACCCTTGCCGGCCCGTCCCGGGCGCAGGTCGAGAAGGTTGAGCGTGTTGGCCGCCAGGGCGATGATCAAGGTGTTGAGGAACACCTCCCGCAAAGGAGCCGTACTGACGGCGGCCAGGAAGGCGATGACCAGCCCGCCGAGCGCTTTGAGCGCCCCCGTGGTCAGCTCCCCCTTAAACAGGCAGCGGAAATGCCCCTTGATGCCGGAAGCGGCGCGTGAACCGAAAACATCGTCGATCAAGCCTAGAAGGCACATCGTCGCGCTGACCAGCAGGAACACGACGACAAAAATCTGGAACTTACGGGCGTCAACCAACAGGTAGGTGATGGCAAAGGACAGGGCGGGAACGATAAAAAAAAGCAGGCCCATACCCATGGGTATGGGGTCGCCGCGGTAATTCAAGCGCTTGAACCGGGCTCTCTCCGCCAAATCCTTCAAGAACGGGAGCAGGACATAACCCAGTACGAGCCCGAGGACAAAAAAAAGAAGGATAATCATTGTACAAAACACCCGAATCAAACAAATCTGCGCTGGTTCAGCCCATCTTTGCGGGTTTTTGGCTACCGAAGCATTTGAGAAGGGTCAAAGCGATATCGCGAAACTGTCTGCCCCGGTGGATGAACCCTTTGAGATCGCGCCCCGTTTCCCGGTGCCCCATCAAGACGGGCACCTCCAGGATGCGAAAGCCGGCGCGGGCGGCGGCGATGGTCATCCCCACCTCCGCCCCGTATCCCCCGGCCACGGGAAAGACGTAAGGCAGGGCCTCTCTTTTAAGCGCCCGTTGCCCCGAAATGGGACTTTGCATCTTCAAGCCCGTAAAATAATAAATACCCCTGGCGGCCAGGCCTTTGACCAGCCCGAAACCGCCCTTGCGCCTGGGCGGAGGGAAACGGGCGATCGTCATGTCCGCTTCGTCGTCCAGGATGGGCCGGATCAGCTTGCGCGCCTCGCCGGCTGTCGCTCCCAGGTCGCCGTCGAGCAGGACGACGATTTCCGCCGCCGCTGCCCTCACTCCCCGGTTGAGAGCGGCCCCCTTGCCGCTGTTTCCGGGCATGTTCAACACCCGGGCGCCGGCCTGCCGCGCTTCTTTTTCCGTGGCGTCCGTCGATCCGTCGTTAACGACGATCACCTCGACAACCTCGGGAATCCTGCGGACGGCGCGGACGGTAGCGCCGATGCGGCCTTCTTCGTTAAAGGCGGGGATGATCACGCTTGCCTTCATCGCCGTCACTCGTGGAAGGGCGGGATAAGGCGGTCCGCCGTCTCCTTGACGCCGTAATCGCCCGGTTTTCCGGATATGGCCATCACCAGGGCGAACTGCCCCGCCACCATGTCGATGTTGTCGACCGTGGCCTTGCAGCGGCGCTGGTATTCCTTCATGTAGGAATTGGTGACCGTGCTCTCCTCCGCCCCGTAGACAGCAATTCTATGGTCAACAAAATAGTTGATCATCGTTATATCCACATCCGTGATAATGTCCCTGTCCTTGTCGTAACCCCCGCCCACCATCACCACACTGTCGACGGGCACCCCGTATTCGCCGATGACGTTGATCAGTTCTTCCTGCGCCAGGTACTCCACCAGCGGCGTTTTGCCCTCCAGTACGGCCTGGGCCAGGGCGGAGGCCGTCCGCCGCACGAGTTTCGTGTCACTAGTATCCTGCCATTTGGTAATGCTTAACAATTCTCCTTTACGCTCTGCGACGGCCAACCCGTTCGTAATTGTGGTTACCGAGGTAACCTTGGCACCGGCCATTTCCAAAACCGGCTTAAGGTCCCCGGTGGGCGGAAAGGGGCTGGTTTCGACGATCGCCACTTTTCGCCCTTCCAGGCGCCCGTTGATCAGGAAAGGCAGGATGTCCTTGGTGAACTGTTTTTGCAGTTGCGTTTCCATTTCTAAAGAAGACAGCCGCTCCCGGGTCAAGGCATTCTCCTGCCGCAGTTCCGTCAGGTGTTTCTCAAGCCTTTCGGCAAGCTGTTGCTGCTGGTTGGAAAGGGTGCCGCTGCCGATAATCATGCTCCCCACCAGGATACCGATACCCAGCGCCAGGAAGACAGCGACGATGGAAACAATGTGATAACGGATGTTGATGATCACGGTCTTTTACCTCAAATGCCTAGTAGTACTCTAACCTGGATGTAGAGCAAATGTAAGAGGTCCCTCGTTGTGGGGTACAGCATCATCACAATCGCCACCGGAATCAAGGCGGCCAGGAAGATCGGCGCCAGGTGCCGGGGACGAAGAGGGCTCCGGTACAACTGGGAGACGCCTTTGGCGTCGACGAGGATGGACCCCACCTTCAGCCTGACGAGGAAGGTGGAAGCCATACCCTTGCGTCCTTTTTCTAAAAAGTCTAGCATATTGGAATGCGTTCCGACGGCCACGATCAGGCTGGCCCCTTTTTCATAGGCCAGGAGCATGGCGATGTCCTCGCTGGTTCCTGGAGAGGCGAAGGTCTTGGCCTTCAGTCCCAGGGCTTGTACCCTGGCCAGGCCGGGCGCCTGCCCGTCGGGGTAAGCGTGCACGATGATCTCGCCGGCCTGGCTGAGGGCATGGTCGCTCACGCTGTCCATATCGCCGATGACGATGTCCGGCTTGAGCCCGAACTCGAGGATGGCGTCCGCCCCGCCGTCGACGCCGATCAGGATCGGTTTGATCTCGCGGATGTAGAGCTGGATGGCCAGCAAGTCCTCCCGGTAGTTGTCGCCCCGCACCACCACCAGCGCGTGCCGCCCCTTAAAGTCGACGTTCACGGAAGGCGTGTCGAGGTGCCCCGCTACAAGACTGACTTCCTGCTTGGCGTAGGTCAGCGTATTATCCACAAAACGCTCGAAGACATGGTTCATTTTGGCCCGGGCCTTCTCCATGCCTTCCTCGATCCGCTCCGGGGTAAGGAGCGTGCCGGACCCTATGCGCACCCCGCGCTTGTAAATCCGGTCCTCGATGATTTCCAGCTCGTCCTCTTCCTGGACGCTCTCGAAAATCTCCGGCCCCACCTCGTCGATAATCGGAATGCCCGCGTCGGTGATGATTTTAGGCCCGCTGTTGGGATAATCGCCGCTGATGGAACAGCAAGCGTTGATCACGGCTTTGGTCCTTGTAGAAACCAGGCCTTCGGCAGCGAGCTTGTCAATGCCTTCGTGGGCGATGACGGCGATTTCACCCGGGTTCAAGCGTTTGATCAGGTTCTTTGTTTTACGGTCTATCCGGGCCACGCCTCTAATGATGGCCACAATTTTCCCTCTTCCAAAAACTTTTTCCGGCTTTCACTTATCCAACCTAGTATAGTATTCTTAAACAATTTAAATCAATAATAGGGTAACCAAATACGCGTAATTAAAAAAGCCCGAAGCGTTGCTTCGGGCTCTTGAGCTATTGCTTTAGCTTACTTTGGCTTCAATTCGCAATTTATCAGCGATCATGGCGATAAATTCAGAGTTTGTGGGTTTGCCGCGTTCCAGATTGATGGTGTAGCCAAAAAACTTATTCATCATTTCGACGTTGCCGCGATCCCATGCCAACTCGATGGCGTGCCGGATGGCCCGTTCCACCCGGCTGGGGGTGGTGTGGTACTTTTGGGCGATCATCGGATAAAGTTCTTTCGTCACCGCCCCAAGAAGATTGATCTCATTGATGACCATCAGGATAGCGTCCCGCAGGTAATGGTAGCCTTTGATATGCGCCGGAACACCCATTTCGTGAATGATGTTGGTTACGGCAACGTCAAGGTTGCGCTCCTTGACCGCCGAAACGTAAGGCTGGACCTTGACCCCGTCGGCCAGTTGCCTGATGCGGGTGCCCAGGACGGCGAAATCAAAGGGCTTCAGGACATAATAGTCGGCGCCCAGTTCAACGGCCCTCTGGGTGATGTTTTCTTGTCCGAAAGCCGTAAGCATAATGACTTTGGGCCGGTGGCCGACCAGGCCTGAAGCCAGTTTTTCCAAAACACCGATACCATCCAGATGAGGCATGATGATATCCAGGATGACGACGTCGGGTTTTTCCTGCTCGATCATATCGAGAGCTTCCATGCCGTTGAAAGCGACACCTGCGAGTTCGAAACCGTCTTGCTGCTGTAAGAACTCTTTTAACGTTTCGCAGAAATCCCGGTTGTCGTCGGCGATTAATATACGAGTTTGTTTATTAGGCATTTTAATATCTCCGCCCCCACATCATTATCTATTTCTGTGTTTATTGGTTTTCGCCGGCAGGTAAAAAGTTCCTGCTGGAGGCGGAAAATTTTTCTATTTTAAAATTTAGCGCATTTTAGAGAGATTACGACTAAATGTTGCTTATTTACGCGGCATTCCTGTCTTGTTCGGCAGATGGCGCCTCCAAAAGACCGCTTTCGTCAAGCATCCATTCGGCCGGCACGCCGTAACCGCGGGCGGGATTATTGATGAAAACGTGTGTCACCGCACCGACGAACCTGCCGTCTTGGATGATCGGGCTCCCACTCATGCCCTGGACGATACCCCCCGACTTCTCGAGCAGGCGTTCGTCCGTAATCCTGATCATCAACCCGCGGCCGTCCCGTCTCCCCTCGTGGCGAATGCGCTCGATTTTGATGTCGAAGCTCTCGACCTTGCGGCCTTCGATAACGGTGAGCATCTGGGCCGGACCGCATTTGACCTGGTTGACCAGCGCCACCGGTATGGCCTGGTGGTAAACCCCGGTTTCAGGTGGGTCCAGTAAAAGCCCGAAGATGCCGAAAACCGAGTTTTTGTTGATCGTGCCGCTGATCCCGTTGTCACGGGCAAAAGTACCCACCTTTTCCCCCGGCTGCCCTCTCCTGCCGGGACGGATATCCTGGATGAAGGCTTCGACGATTTTGCCATTCGCCAACTGAATCGCTTGAGCCGTTTGCGCGTCAGCGATCACATGGCCGAGCGCGCCGTAAGATTTTGTCAAGGGATCGTAAAAAGTCAGCGTTCCTACGCCGGCCGTGCTGTCCCGAACCAGCAGGCCGATCCGGTAACGGCCCGTTTCGCTGCAGCGGACCGGCCGTAAGCTGGTTTTGTAAACGTCATCGCGCCGTTTAAGTTCCATTACCAGTTGCTGGCCCTTTTGCCCTGCCTCGTCAACTAGGGAGCGTACATCTGATTCGCTGATCACCTGGTGACCGTTGATCTTCAAGATCACGTCGCCGACCTTGATCCCCGCTTCTTTCGCCGGCATCCTTTCGTCCCCGTTTTCGCCGACGACGGGCGCCTGACCCACGACCATCACGCCCTGGGCGTGTACCAGGATGCCGATCGCCTGGCCGCCGGGAACCACCTTGATCTGCGGCAGGGCGGTAACGGTCATATACCGTAATGGAATTAAATCAAAAAGTCGTATACTTGCCTCAAATTTTCCGGTGCCGCGTACAACAGGCCTTCCTTCGGCATCGATCGCGAGAAACTCCGGACGATTGGTGCGGAATACAATATTATTACGTATGTTTTGCGGTATGTTGAGGGATGATGTTAATGATTCACCGCTGATAACCTGGTGTTGCGTTGGAAGGGTAAATACTCCCCTGCCAGATTGTGAAAAGCAGCCGCAAAGCGTCAACATAGCAAAAAAAATAAACACAATCTTCCTAAAAGATAAACAAGGCATTCTAAGTTCCCCCCCTTCTGAACTCAGAATGCCCTTTTTGTCGTTTTTTTATGTCAGGTAAAAATTCTTACGTTAGGGCGATATTTTGCGCTTCCTTTTAATGATTTGCGATCAATTGCTTAAACTCGTTCTCATCTAATACTTTAACGCCAAGTTCCCGCGCTTTTTGCAGTTTGGAACCCGGATTTTCGCCCGCAACGACAAAATCGGTCTTTTTACTGACACTTGATGCTACTTTTCCGCCCAAAGACTCGATGACTTCCGTCGCTTCCTGCCTCGTCATTTCGGTAAGCGTGCCCGTAAGTACAAAGGTCTTGTCCGACAGGGGAAGGTCGCGCGCTTCGGCGGGCGCCTGCCGGCGGGTGTTGACGCCGGCCTCGATAAGTCTGGCGATAACCCTTCTGTTTTGCACGCGGCTGAAGAACTCGGTCACGGACTCGGCGATTTTGGGGCCGATTTCGGGAATGGCCGTCAATTCTTCAATACTTGCTTCCATAAGCCGCTCCAGGGAGAGGAAGCGGCTGGCCAGGGTCTTGGCGGCTTTTTCGCCAACGTGCCTGATGCCGAGCCCGAAAATGAGCCGCCAGAGGTCGTTTTCCTTGCTCCCGGCGATGGCTTCGTGAATCTTGCGGGCCGATTTCTCGCCCATGCGTTCCAGGGAAGCCAGGTCCTCAACGGTCAACCGGTAAAGATCGGCGACGTCGCGGACCATTTCCCGCTCCAGCAGCTGGTCGATCAGGGCGGGGCCGGCGCCCATGATGTCCATGCCGTTGCGCGAAACAAAATGGAGCAGGTTCTCGCGGAGCCTCGCCGGGCAGGCGATGTTGGGACACCGCCGCGCCGCTTCCCCTTCCAGCCGGACCACGCCCGTCCCGCAGACAGGACAGATGTCGGGCATGCGGAAAACGATTTCGCCGCCGCTGCGTTTCTCGGGCAGGGAGCGCACGATCTCCGGGATCACCTCCCCCGCCTTGTGGACGATGACCCTGTCGCCGATACGGATATCCCGCTCGCGGATGATGTCCTCGTTGTGCAGGCTGGCCTTGCTGACCGTCGTCCCCGCAAGGCTGACCGGGGTCAGGAGCGCGGTCGGCGTCAGGACGCCGGTTCTGCCGACACGGATGATGATGTCTTCCACCGTGGTCTCGGCCTGCTCGGCCGGGAACTTGTAGGCCACCGCCCACCGGGGGCTTTTCAGGGTGGCGCCCAGCTGCTCCTGCTGGGCCAGGGAGTCAACCTTGATGACCATGCCGTCAATGGCGTACGGCAACTCGAAACGCTTTTCCTCCCATTCCTCGCAGTAGGCTAAAGCCTCATTAAGCGACGTAAAACGGCGGATGTGCTCGTTAACGTGGAAACCCAGTTCGGCCAGCCACGCAAGCACCTTGGCATGCGTTTCCGGGGCCGTGCCCTCGTGATAACCCACGCCGTACACGTAGATATCCAACTGGCGGTGCGCGGTGACCTTCGGGTCAAGCTGACGCAGCGACCCGGCGGCCGCGTTCCGCGGGTTCGCAAAGAGGGGCTGCCCGGCCTCCTCGCGCCGCTCGTTTAAGCGGGCGAAGGACTCCTTGGACATGAACACCTCCCCGCGGACCTCCAGCAAGCCGGGGACAGGATGGCGCAGACGCAGCGGGATCGTCCGGATCGTCTTCAGATTCGGGGAAATGTCCTCTCCTATCTCCCCGTCGCCGCGCGTGGCTCCCCTGGCGAAAACGCCGTCCTCGTACTGGATGGAAACGGCCAGGCCGTCCACCTTTAGTTCCACCACATAGGCGACCTCCCGGCCCTGCAGCGCCGCTTCGACGCGCCGCCCGAACTCGGCGAGCTCCCCGGCGTCAAAGACGTTAGCCAGGCTGAGCATCGGCACCACGTGCCTGATGGTGGCGAAGCCTTCCCGGGGTTTCCCGCCCACCCGCTGGGACGGCGAATCCGGCGTGACCAGTTCCGGCCACTGTTCCTCCAGGGCCATCAGCTCGCGCATCAGCGCGTCGAATTCCGCGTCCGTGATTTCCGGGTCGTCCAGAACGTAGTACCTGTAGTTGTGGTACTCGATGAGTTCCCGCAGCTCGTCGATCCGCTTTTTGGCTTGCTCAACGTCCAAGATCCCACACCCTTATTGGCTGTTGGCTCCTTGAAAGCTAACTGTTAGTCTTCGAGACGCTAGTAGTTTACTGTTACCTGGAACTTGACTCCCTAAGTTGAGTGCTGGGGAGTCTTACGGCTACGGCCTATAGCCGGTTCAATCCCAAGGATTGAACCGTTATGGGACTATAAAGACGGCCGCCGCCTTGATCAGTTCCGCCGCCGGAAGCAACAGCGCCTGTGCGAATATTGTGCCCAAAAAGCGCGTGCCTGTAAGATACGCGACCATGATTTGCACGTCCTTTTCCGGGCGCGCCCCTCTAGCGGCCTGGTCGGTGATGCGCGCCGCGGTCGGGTCCACTACGGTGGCGATCAGCACCGTCGCGATGCCGTTGACAATTCCCGAGAGCAGAATGGCCGTCCCGCGGAATTCCGGGAAGAGCGCCCCGGCGTACAGGGCCGACAGTACGCCGATCGTGTAGATCCCGGTGACAACGACGTTCAGCAGGAGGAAGGTCGCCGGGAGCCGCCGGCGTTCCCGGGCCGTGCCGCGCAACAGGCGCCCCGGCCTGGGAAGCTGTACCTGTCTTAAAAAACGCAGGGTGCGGCGCGGAGAAAGAACGGCGGCGGCAAGCATGCGGGGCACCGAACCGACCTCGTCGAAAAAAAGCACGGCGCGCGACAGAATGCGTACGAAAGGCGGGATCAGGATGCCGCCGGCCAGCGTCCCCAGCGAAGCGGCCAGGATCACGCTGCGGAGGTCCCCGGCGAGGCTTTGCAGCCCTTGCCGGTAAACCGGGTTGCTGAAAAGGTCCCCGCCTGGAGAAGCCGCGCTCAGCGCCGTATTGATAACCTGCTCCACCAGCGACGAGAGCAGCGGTGCCTGGATCATGTTCGCGGCGCTGGCCACCAAAAAGACGATGTTGAAAAGCGAAACAGCCGTAGCCAGGCGCTGGGTGCGCACGCCCACCAGGCGCACGCCGTAAGCCATGGTGTTAACGGCGTGAATCAGGGCCGTCAGGACAGCTACCAGCAGCAAACGTTCCATCTAATCACAGTGTTCCCTTCCGATAACTACTGCTCAATCCGCCAGGATTGAGTTTTTCAAGGGGAGCGTAGGCTACGAGCAGTGTCTTGATCCCCTGCTTCGGAAACGCCACCTTCAACTGCATATCGCTTCCTTCCCCCACGACCTGGACAACCACGCCTTCCCCCCATTTTTGGTGGCGTACCCTGTCGCCGTCACAGAACGAAACCGTATCCGCGGGGCCGGTCGGCTTCGTTTCGGCTCCCACCGGCGCCGCTTCCCCTTCCTGGGCCACCAACTCCGGCGGTATCTCCAGGAGGAACCGCGACGGCTGGTTATAATGCACGTTGCCGTACAGCCATCTGCTCTGGCAGCAGGTCAGGAAGAGCAGCTCCCGGGCCCGCGTGATCCCTACGTAGCACAGCCGCCTTTCCTCTTCAAGTTCCCGCGGCTCGGCCAGGGCCCTGGATAGCGGGAAGACGCCGTCCTCAAGTCCGGCGAGAAAAACGACGGGGAACTCGAGCCCCTTGGCCGAGTGCAGCGTCATCAGCGTCACCTGGTCATCGTCCTGGTTGTACCGGTCAAGGTCGGTAACCAGCGCCAGCTCGTTGAGGAACTCCAGCAGGCTGCCGCCCTTAGCCTCGTCAAACTGTCTCGTCACGGACAGAAATTCCGCGAGGTTCTCCATGCGTGTCTGCGCCTCGACGGACTTTTCGTTGACCAGTTCCTGCCAGTATCCCGTTCCTTCCAGCACGTCGCGCACGATGGAGGTCACCCCGCTCTCGGCTTGTTCACGCCATGCGGCGATTTTTCGTCCCAGTTCGGTCATCTCCCGGGACACCTTTTGGGAAAGTCCGGCGATTTCCCCGCTCCGCAGCAGGGCGTTACCCAGGCTGATTCCTGCGTCATAGGCGAACGCAAAAAACTTTTGCAGGGAGGCCTTACCGATCCCCCGCCGCGGAACGTTGATGATCCGCTCCAAGCTCACCGCGTCGGCCGGGTTGACGATGACCCTCAGGTAGGCCAGAAGGTCTTTGATCTCTTTGCGCTCGTAAAAACTCAGCCCCCCCACGATGGTGTAAGGGATGCCGTTACGCAGGAAAACTTCCTCCAGCACGCGCGACTGGGCATGCGTGCGATAGAGCACGGCGAATTCCCGGTACTTCCTCTGCCCGGAAAACCTCAGCCAGCGGATGCGGTCGGCGATGAACCGGGCTTCAGCCTGTTCGTCGGGGGCCTTAAACAGGCGCAGGGGCTCGCCTCTGTCCTTGCTGGTCCAAAGTTTCTTTTCCTTACGTTCCAGGTTATGCCGGATGACGCTGTTGGCGGCGTCCAGGATATGTCCCGTCGAGCGGTAGTTCTCCTCCAGCTTAACGACGGTCGCCTCGGGATAGTCCCGCTCAAAATCCATGATGTTGCGTAGGTCGGCCCCCCTCCAGCCGAAAATCGACTGGTCCGGGTCCCCGACGACCGTCAGGTTGCGGTCGCGCCTGGCAAGCAAGTTGACAAGGACGTACTGGGCGTGGTTGGTGTCCTGGTATTCGTCGATGAGAATGTAGCGGAAGCGCTCCTGGTAATACTCCAACACCTGCGGGATCTCGCGGAAGAGGCGTACCGTCATGCAGAGCAGGTCGTCAAAATCCAGGGCGTTGTTCTCCCGCAGGCGCTCCTGGTAGCGCTTGTAAACTTGAGCGACTAGTTCTTCCCAGTAGCCGTCGGCCCCTGCCGCGTATTCTTCGGCGTCGACCAGCCAATTTTTCTGATGGGAAATGGCGGTCAGCATACCGCGCGGAGGGTACTTCTTGGGATCGAGGTCCAGGTCGGCCAGGCAGCTCTTGACGACGGTCTGCTGGTCGCCCTCGTCGTAGATGACGAAACCGCGGTCGTAACCCAGGGCGGCGATGTCGCGCCGCAGGATGCGCAGGCAGGCGGCGTGAAAAGTCGAGATCCAGATGTCCCGGACCGCAAAGGGCACCAGTTTCTCGATGCGCTCGCGCATCTCCCGCGCCGCCTTGTTGGTGAAGGTAATAGCCAGAATCTGGTGCGCGGGCACGCCCAGGTGGCGCATAAGGTAGGCGACGCGGCAGGTCAAGACGCGGGTCTTGCCGCTCCCCGCCCCGGCCACCACCAGGAGAGGTCCTCCCGGATGAGTGACGGCCCGGGCCTGCGCCGGGTTGAGCTGGTCTAACAAGTCCAAATAGCAAGTCCTCCAGTTTAATCTATATCCATCCTGGGTAAATACCTAGAAGATTATACCACAAACGGGAAGGCTGCGGATTATCCGCAGCCTTCCGGACACTTGGATTAGGCTTTGAGCGCTGGGCACTGGGCGTTGGGCTTTAGGCACTAAACCTCGGGCACTCGTCGCCCGGGCTCTTCTTACCTATGCCCGATAACCAACATCAAACATCAACATCTGACGGCCAACAGCTTCTATTTCCTTCTGTTCTCCAGTTCCCGCATCACCTCGTTGAGGTGAATACCCTGGTCCGCCAGGAGGACCATCACGTGATAGAAAAGGTCGGCGACCTCGTAGACCACTTCCTCGCGGATGTGGTTTTTTGCCCCGATGATGACCTCGGAAGTCTCCTCCCCGATCTTTTTCAAGATCTTATCCAGGCCCTTATCAAACAGGTAGCTGGTATAGGCTCCCGAGGGTCTCTGGCTCTTGCGGCTGACAATAAGATCGTACAGTTCATTGAGGATAGCTACGCTGTCGACACTCTTCTCATCCCGAACCGCCGCCTGGGGCCGGGCGGGAGGCTGGTCGGCCGCCGCGGCATCCCTTTGCACCTCCTTACTGTAGACCGAACTCGGGTCGAAGGCCATCTCCCCGACGATGGCGACGCCGCTCTCGGCGATCTTGTAATGGAAACAGGTGCTGTATCCTTCGTGACAACAGGCTCCGTGCTGTTCCACCTTGATCAGCAGCGTGTCGGCGTCGCAGTCAAAAAAGATCTCATCCACCCGCTGGACGTGCCCGGAGGTCTCGCCCTTGTGCCACAGCTTTTGGCGGCTGCGGCTCCAGAACCACGTTTCGCCGGACTGCATCGTTTTTTCAAGGGCTTCCCTGTTCATGTAAGCCAGCATCAGGACCTTATTCGTCCTGACGTCCTGGATGATCACCGGGATCAAACCGTCCTGGTTGAACTTCAGCTTATCTATCTTGAAACCCACCTGCTCCATCCCTCCCTGGGAAAAACCAAATCGTAATATGATCAATCAACTCGCACAAGAGCCTCGTCGTAACATCTTCGTTCTACGTCTGACCCGGCACTCGCATTCGGCACCCAGATACTTGTTGGGATTTGGCTGAAGCCAAATCCCTTAATTCTTACTTTATATGCCTAAAAGCTTATAATTTATAATCACACTTTCCGGTACTCCGAACCCAAACCCGTCCCCTGACTACCGACTACCGACTACCGACTTGCTACAGTCGTACAGGTATCCCCCGCTCGCGCAGGAACTCTTTGGTCTGGCGGACCGAGTACTCGCCGAAGTGAAAGATCGAGGCCGCCAGGGCGGCATCCGCCCCGCCGTCGGTGAGTCCTTCCGCGATGTGCTCGAGGTTGCCCACCCCTCCCGAGGCGATGACCGGGATCCTGACGGCGTCAGCCACAGCCCTCGTTAAAGCGATGTCGTAGCCGTCCTTGGTGCCGTCGCGGTCCATGCTGGTCAGCAGGATCTCGCCCGCGCCGAGAGCCTCGACCCGGCGCGCCCACTCCAGGGCGTCGATCCCTGTAGGGGTGCGGCCCCCGTGAATGAAGACCTCCCACTTGCCCGGAGCCGTCTGCTTGGCGTCGATGGCGACCACGATGCACTGGGCGCCGAATTTTTCAGCTCCTTCGGCAACCAGCGAAGGGTTTTTCACAGCGGCGGTATTCAATGATATCTTATCAGCTCCGGCCGCCAGCATCAAACGGATGTCCTCGACGCTGCGCAGGCCCCCGCCGACGGTGAACGGGATGAAAACCTCCTCCGCCGTACGGTGCACGACGTCGAGCATGATGTCCCGCCCGTCGGATGACGCCGTAATGTCCAGAAACACAACCTCGTCGGCGCCTTCACGGTCGTAAAAGGCGGCAAGTTCGACGGGGTCCCCCGCATCGCGCAGATCGACGAAGTTTACGCCCTTGACGACGCGCCCGCCCGTCACGTCCAGGCAGGGAATGATGCGCTTGGCTAACAACTCTTATTCCCCTTTCGCCACCGCCAGGGCTTCCCGCAGCTTGATCGTCCCGGCATAAAGGGCTTTTCCGATAATCACGCCTTCTATCCCCTCGAGGCTCAAGGCCTTCAGGGCCTTGATGTCGTTAATGCCGGCCACTCCGCCGGAGGCGATCACCTTCAGGGTTGTCTCCCGGCAAGCCCTCTCGATGGAGGCCAGGTTCAGCCCCTGCAGCATCCCGTCCCGGCGGATATCGGTCAAAACAATGCGTTTTACTCCGAGACGGCTGATTTCTTTGAGAAAATCCAGGTAGTCCCTGGCGACGGCCTTGCCCCACCCCTCGACGCAGACCCGCCCGTCGCGGCAGTCCACGCCGACGACAATGCGCTCCCCAAACTCGGCGAGGGCCTCGCCAAGGAAGGCGGGATCGCTCACCGCGGCCGTTCCCAAAATAACGCGCTCCACCCCCAGCCCGAGGTAGCCGCGCACGGTCTCCATATTTCTGATCCCGCCGCCCAGTTGCACGGGTATCCTGACCGCCCGGATGATCGTGCTTATCGCTTCCGCGTTCCTGGGCTGCCCGGCGAAAGCCCCGTCGAGGTCGACGACATGCAGGTACTCCGCGCCCTGCTCCTGCCACCGCAGGGCCACGGCCGCCGGGTCGTTGCTGTAAACGGTCTCCTTGTCAAGACGCCCCTGGATGAGGCGGACACATCGCCCCCCGCGCAGGTCAATCGCCGGAAATACTAGCATCCTTCACCAACTTTCCGAAATTCCGCAGGATTTGCAGCCCGAAGCCGCTGCTCTTCTCCGGGTGGAACTGTATGCCGAAAACATTGCCCCGGCCGACCACCGAAGCAAAGCGCACGCCGTACTCCGTCTCGGCCAGGATGATTTCGTCATCGACAGGCTGTACATGGTACGAATGCACGAAGTAGAAACGCGTGCGGTCGGGTATCCCCGCAAAAATGGGCGAGGGACGCCTGATTTCCACCTCGTTCCAGCCCATGTGCGGGACTTTCACGCTTTCCGGGAGCCGCCGGTTGGTCCCGCGGAAAACGCCGAGGCCCCGGCTGCGTCCCCACTCTTCGCTGGACTCGAAAAGGAGCTGCTGGCCGAGACAAATGCCGAGAAACGGCTTTCCGGCGTCTATCGCCCGCCGGATGGCAAGGTCCATCCCCATGTCTCTCAGGTTCCGCATGGCGTCGGCAAAGGCCCCCACCCCGGGCAGGACAACGCCGCGAGCGGCCTCCAGGGCTTCCGGCTCCGACACAATCCCGGCTTCCCAGCCCACCTTGGCAAAACCCTTCTGCACGCTGCGCAGGTTGCCCATACCGTAGTCGATGATGACAATCAACTTATTTCACCCTGTTCAGTTTATTACGCCCTTCGTCGAAGGGATTCCTCTACCGGCGTCAATGGCCACCGCGTCGCCCAGGGCCAGCCCCAGGCCCTTGAAAACAGCCTCGATGATGTGGTGACTGTTCCCGCCGGCCAGCCTCCGGACGTGCAGGTTGAAGCGCCCGTTATGCGCAAGCGCGCGCAGGAACTCTTCCACCAGTTCGGTGTCAAAATCGCCGACTTTCGAAGCCGGGATACCGACTTCAAAAGCCAGGTATCCCCTGCCGCTCAAGTCGAGGGCCACCATTACCAGGGATTCGTCCATAGGCACGACGGCGTGCCCGAAACGCCTGACCCCGGCCTTGTTCCCGAGAGCTTTGGCCAGTGCCTCGCCCAGGCAGATGCCGACGTCCTCGACGGTGTGGTGGGCGTCGACCTGCAGGTCCCCACGGGCCTTGATCTTTAAATCGAAGGAACTGAACTTGGCCAGCAAGGCGAGCATGTGCTCGAAGAACGGGATACCCGTCTGCAGTTCATATCCCCCGTTACCGTCGATCATCACTTCCACCCGGATATCGGTCTCGCCCGTCTGGCGGTGCACTTCGCCCCTGCGCAATGCCCCATACCCCCTTCTATCCCTTTCCTTAAACTATTTATAGATTCTAAGGACATCGTCCAGGGCTCCCAGGAAGAAATCGTTTTCCTTGGGCTTCCCCACCGAGACCCTCAGGCAACGTTCAAGCCGCGGGCCGTCCAGGTTCCTGACCAGCACGCCCCTGGCCAGTAACTCCTCGTAGACTCTCCCGCCGGGCAGCGGGGTCCTGAACAGGATGAAGTTGGCCTCCGAAGGGTAGGCCTCCACCCCGGGCATCGCTTGAAGGGCGGCGTACAAGCGGTCCCGCTCCCTGATAATCAGAGCGATGCGCTCTTCAAACTCGGTTCGATGCGCGAGCACGGCCTCGGCCGCCAGTTGCGAAAAACTGTTGACGTTAAACGGCTGCTTCACCCGCCACAGCGCCTCGACGGTCTGTTCCTGCGCCAGGAGATATCCCACGCGCAGCCCGGCAAGGGCAAAGGCCTTGGAGAAGGTCCGCAGCAACACCAGCCGGGGGTACATGGCGACGAGGGGCAGCGCCGGAACGCCCCCGAAGTCAATGTAAGCCTCGTCTACCACCACCATCGCCCGGCTCTCCCGCAAAACCGTTTCCAGTTCCTCCGGCGGGATAACGTTGCCGGTGGGGTTATTGGGCGTGCAAAGGACGATCATTTTAACGTCCGGGTCCGCCGCTGCGGAAACAAGGGCCTCGACGTCAAGGTTGAAGTCCTCCCGGCGGGCGACCGGTACCGGTTGCGCCCCGGCGATGACGGCGTGGATGGCATACATGCTGAAGGTCGGCACGGCGATTAGCACCTTGGCTCCGGCGGCGAAGGCCAGCATCAGGTCCAGGATCAGTTCGTCGGAACCGTTGCCGACCATCACCTGGCCGATATCGATGCCGTGGCGGGAGGCCAGGGCCTGCCGCAGGCTCCGGGCCTCGCTGTCGGGATAGCGGTTGTATATCTCGGAGCGTATCCTTTTCGCGATGTCGGCGGCGGCCGCAGGGGGAAACTCAAAATTGTTCTCGTTGGCGTCCAGCTTGATAACGCCTTTGTAAGCCGGCACGTGGTACGGAACCAGGTCCCTGAGTTCAGACCTTAAGAGCTCTTTTATCTCGTCCGGCATCAATCCTCCGCCCCCTCTCTGCGTACGTTGACGGCCCAGGCGTGGGCCGGCAGCCCCTCTATCTCCGCCAGCCTGGACACGCAGCCGGCCAATTCCCGGAATGCGTCCCGGCCCGCGGAGAAGACGTTGATTCTTTTAAGAAAGGTTTCAACCCCCAGGCCCGAGAAGAACCTGGCCGTCCCCCCCGTGGGAAGGACGTGGTTGGGACCCGCGGCGTAATCGCCGAGAGCCACCGGCGTGCAATCCCCCAGAAAAACGGCTCCGGCGTGCCTGACCTTGCCGAGCAGGGCAAAGGGGTCCTCCACCATCAATTCGAGGTGTTCGGGAGCGAACCGGTTGGCCAGGGCCACCGCCTCATCCAGGTCCTTGGCGACAACGGCCAGCGCCCCTTCTTTGAGCGCCTTCTCCAGCACCTCTCGACGATCCATGGTCTCCACCAGAGCGGCCAGCCCGTCCCGGACTTTCGCCGCCAGTTCCCAGCTGGTGGTGATCAGGATGGCCCGGGCCAGCACGTCGTGTTCGGCCTGCGCCAGGAGATCGGCCGCCACCAGGCCGGGATCCGCGGAACGGTCGGCGATAACTACAACTTCACTGGGCCCGGCCAGCATATCGATGCCGACCTGCCCGAAAACCAGCTTCTTGGCCACGGTTACGTAGATGTTGCCCGGTCCGGTGATCTTGTCCACTTTACGGATGGTTGCCGTGCCGAAAGCCAGGGCGGCTACGGCCTGGGCGCCGCCCACCCGGTAAATCTCGGTCACCCCGGCTTCAGCGGCGGCTACAAGGGTGTGCGGATTAATCGTACCGTTCCTGCCGGGCGGGGTTGCCATGACGATCTGCCCTACGCCGGCCACACCGGCCGGGACGGCGTTCATCAACACGGAAGAGGGATAAGTCGCCGTACCTCCCGGAACGTAGATGCCAACCCTTTCCAGAGGACGGACGAGTTGACCGGCAAAAGCGTCGTCCGTCGCATCGAACCAGGAAGCGGGCAGTTGCCGGCGATGGAAAGCCAGGATGCGCTCCTTGGCGGCCTTCAGGGCCTCCAGGAAATCTGGTTCGACGAGGCGGTAAGCCGTTTCCACCTCGGCCGGCGTGACCCGCAGCTCGCCGGCCTCTATAGCAACGCCGTCAAAACGCGCGGTAAAGTCTATGAGCGCTTCATCACCGCGCTCCTTAACCTCCGCCACGATCGCAGCCACGCGCTCGATAATCTCGTCCGGGGCCTCAAAAGAGCGGCGGGTGAGAACGTCAGCCGTTCCTGATTCCACTATCTTAAGCAAAACGACACTCCCCCTATGGGCCCAGCACTTAACTCCCAGAGCCCTTACCTTTAGAGCAAATCATAGTCTTTGAGACACCAGAAGACAGGTCTGGCTGTAACTCATCTCTTCCATTTAAGTGCTGGGCGCACTCGGCACTCGGCCCAGAATGGGAAAATCCTTATCCGAATGCTGAACGCTGAATGCTGAACGCTATTTAAGTGCTTTCTGCGCGATATCCCTCCGGAAATGCATACCTTCAAAGGATATCTTGTTCACCGTACGGTAAGCCCGATCGATCGCCTCGTTTAAATCCCGGCCCCTGGCGGTGATCCCGAGCACCCTTCCGCCGGCCGTCACGATCTTGCCGTTGCGCAGCGCGGTGCCGGCGTGAAAGACCATGGCGTCCTTCGCGGCCTCCTCCAGCCCGCTGATCAGGTCTCCCTTCGGGTAAGCCCCGGGGTAACCCTGGGCGGCAAGAACGACACAGACTGCCGCGCCTTCCTCCCATGCAAGCTCGATTTCATGCAGCCTTCCCTCGATGACGGCTTCACAGACGTCGGCCAGGTCGTTCTTCAACAGCGCAAGCAGCGGCTGCGCTTCCGGGTCGCCGAAGCGAACGTTGAATTCCAGGACCTTCGGCCCGTCGCCGGTAATCATCAAGCCCGCATAGATGACGCCGCGGTAGACGATGCCCCGCGACTTCAGTTCTTTGACGGTGGGGACAATGATTTCCTCAACCACCCTGGAAATCATCGCGGGCGGGCAGACCGGAGCCGGGGCGTAGGCGCCCATGCCCCCCGTGTTCGGGCCGAGATCGCCGTCGTAAATCCGTTTGTGGTCCTGGGCGGGAAGCAAGGGCAGCACCGTTTTCCCGTCGGTAAAGGCCAAAAGGCTTGCCTCTTCACCTTCCAGGACCTCTTCCACCAGGATCCTGGAGCCGGCCTCGCCGAAAGCGCCCTTAACCAGCATGTCCTCGGCGGCCTGCAGGGCCTCCACCGGCCTCTGGGCCACGATTACCCCCTTGCCGGCGGCCAGACCGTCAGCCTTAACCACGCAAGGGCCGCGCAGCGCCCTGATGTAACTGTCGGCTTCGGCATAGTTGTCGAAAACCTGGGCGGCGGCCGTAGGAACCCCGGCGGCAAGCATGACTTCCTTGGCAAAGGATTTGCTGCCTTCCAGCTGGGCCGCGCGCCTTTCAGGGCCAAAAACCCTGAGTCCGTTTTCCGCAAAGACGTCGGCAAGACCCTTGACAAGAGGCGCCTCCGGCCCAACGACCGTCAGGTCGATGTGTTCCTTTTTGGCGAACTCCAGCAAGGCGGGAATATCTTCGGCCTGGATGGGGACACAGGCGGCGGAACCGAGCATGCCCGGGTTGCCCGGCGCCGCAAAGATTTCGGTGACGCGCGGGCTTTGGCTAAGCTTCCAGACCAGGGCATGTTCGCGCCCGCCCCCGCCGATGACAAGAATCTTCAATGCCGTAAGCCTCCCATATTAGCATTAAGCATTAGGCACTTCCATCCCGAATTTCTACTAACGCCAAAACTGCTGGTTTCATACCGCTGGGGTAGATACTGCGGTACTATAAACCAGGGTTTTCCAGGGGATAACTGCATTGAGTAGATAACACATCAGGAAATCACGGGTTATGCTCTGATTCCTAACGCTCAATGTTTACGGCCTAGTGCCTAAAATGTCTCATCCCGGTGAACACCATGGCGATGCCGTTCTCGTTGGCCGCCTTGATGGATTCCTCGTCTCTGACCGACCCTCCGGGCTGAATGATCGCCCTGATGCCGTACTTGGCGGCCTCGATCACTGTGTCGGGAAACGGGAAAAAGGCGTCCGAGGCCAGCACCGCGCCCCTGACCTCTTCGCCGGCCTGCTCAAGGGCGATGCGGGCCGATCCTACGCGATTCATCTGGCCCGCCCCGACGCCGAGGAGCCTCCGGTCCTTGGTTACTGTAATGGCGTTGGACTTCACGTGCTTACAAACCTTAAACGCAAAGGCCATTTCGGCGAAATCTTCCGGAGAGGGCTGGTGGATGGTGACGACCTTCAGGTGGGCCTCCCGGTAAAGGGCGTTGTCCGTTTCCTGGATCAAAAGCCCCCCGTTGACCTTGCGCATCTCCAACCGGTCGGCCGTTCCCGCCCCCACCGGACCTGTCTCCAGCAGGCGCAAGCCGGCTTTTTGCTTAAGGACCTCCAGCGCCCCCGGCTCAAACTCCGGAGCGATAACGGCCTCCAGGAAGATCTTCACCATCTCCTCGGCCGTCTCGCGGTCGACGGGGCGGTTGACGGCCACGATGCCGCCGAAAGCCGAGACCGGATCGGCGGCATACGCCAGGCGGTAGGCCTCGGCGAGGCGCTCGCGGGACGCCGCCCCGCAAGGGTTGTTGTGCTTGACGATCACCGCCGTCGGCTCGGTGAACTCCCGTACAAGTTCGAAGGCGGCGTTCAGGTCGAGGATGTTGTTGTAGGACAGTTCCTTGCCGTGCAACTGGCGGGCCGTCGCCACCGATGCCCCTCTGACGTTCAGGTTGCGGTAAAAAGCCGCCCGCTGGTGGGGATTCTCTCCGTAGCGCAGCAGTTGCACGCGTTCGAAGGGCAAGGCCACTTCGGCGGGGAAGGTCTCCACACCGATGGGATAGGCGGCGAGATAACCGGCGATGGCGGCGTCGTAGTGGGCCGTGTGCGCAAAGGCTTCCTGGGCGAGGGCCAGCCGAAGGTCTTCGCTCGTGTCGCCGGCCTCGCGAAGCGCCGCCAGGATTTCGTCATAGCGCCGGGGGTTCACGACGACGGTTACCCAGCGGTAGTTCTTGGCGGCGGCCCGGATCATACTCGGGCCTCCGATGTCGATGTTCTCGATGGCTTCCTCCAAAGTCACGCCCTCGCGGGCAACCGTTTGCTTGAAGGGATACAGGTTGACGGCCACCAGGTCGATCGTCGCGATGTCGAACTCTCCCAGCTGATTGAGGTGCTCCGGCGTGCGCATCGCCAGGATGCCCCCGTGGATCTTGGGATGGAGGGTCTTGACACGTCCCCCCAGGATCTCGGGGAAACCGGTCACCGCAGAGATGGGCGTCACCGGGATGCCGGCCTGCCGGAGCGTTTTGGCCGTTCCCCCGGTGGAAACAATCTCTGCGCCGAAGTCCGTGAGCCCCCGGGCGAACTCCACGATCCCCTGTTTATCCGATACGCTGATTAAGGCCCGGCGTACAGGCATGGTTGAGCCTCCTCAAAACATTACTTGTTCTCATCAATGTCCTTGATCCTGACCCGTCGCCCTTCTATCTCCAGGCAGCCACGCTGGTACAGCCTGATCGCCTCGACATAGATCTTGTGTTCCTCGGCCAGGATGCGGGCGGAAAGAGTCTCTTCGGTATCGTCCTTGAGCACGGGAACGACGGCCTGGAGAATGATCGGCCCGCTGTCTACGCCCTGATCGACGAAGTGCACGGTGCAGCCCGAATAGCGAACCCCGTAATCGAGGGCCTGCCGCTGCGCGTGCAGCCCCGGAAACGAGGGCAGTAAGCTGGGATGAATGTTCAAGATGCGGTTCGGGAAGGCGTCCAGCAGCACCGGCGTGGCGATGCGCATGTAACCCGCCAGGCATACCAGTTCGACACCGTACTTATTAAGCAATCGCACGACGACCCGCTCATAATCGGCCTTTGCAGGGTAAGCCTTGTAATCGACGAAGAAGGCCGGAATGCCCCGGGACCTGGCCCGCTCCAGGGCCATAGCCTCGCGGTTGTCGCTGATCACGACGGCCACCCGCGCCTCAATCCGCCCCTCGCCGATAGCGTCGAGAATGGACTGCAGATTTGAACCCCGGCCCGAAGCGAGGACACCTATAGTCAATTCCGGCAAAACCCCTCATCTCCTTACGGCTGTTCAGACACCCTGTCTGCCGTCACGCGGGTAACTTGGGCTTTCAGCTTTCAGCATTCGGCACTCAGATACTTGTTGAAATCTGGCTTAGACCAAATTCCTTCAGTCTCTATTCCTTATATCCTAAATCCGACTACCGACTACTGACTACTGACTACCTACTACTAAACATAGACCACGCCTCGCGTTCCATAGTCGATCCGCCCGATTAGGTACGGCTGTTCGCCGGCTGCCCGCATATCGTCCATCAACTCTCCGGCCTGGTCCGCGGGGACCACGAGGATAAAGCCGATGCCCATGTTAAAGGTCCGGCGCATTTCCGCCTCGTCCACGTCACCGAGTTCCCTGATCAGTTCGAAGACGGGCAGGACCGGCCAGGCCGAGCGTTCCACGAAGGCGGCCAGCCCCTGCGGCAGCACCCTCGGCAGGTTTTCGGTGATCCCGCCCCCTGTAACGTGGACCATGCCGCGGATGTCAAACTTCCGCAGGGCGCTCAGGATCGGGCGGACATAAATCCGCGTGGGGACGAGCAGTTCCTCGCCCACCGTACGACCCAGGGCATGGTGGTAATTGTCGATCTCAAAGTCTCCCACTTCCAGGATGGCTCTCCGGGCCAGGGAATAGCCGTTGGAGTGAAGCCCCGACGAAGCCAGCCCCACCAGGACATCTCCCGGACGGATGCGGCGGCCGTCGACAATGGCCGATTTCTCCACCACGCCCACGGCGAAGCCGGCCATGTCGTATTCCCCGGGCGCGTAAAACCCCGGCATTTCGGCAGTCTCCCCGCCGATTAAAGCGCACCCGGCCTGGCGGCAGCCCTCGGCGATGCCGGACACGATTACGGCCGCCTTCTCCGGTTCCATCTTGCCCACCGCCAGGTAGTCCAGGAAAAAGAGCGGTTCCGCCCCGTGGGTCAGAATATCGTTAACGCACATCGCCACGAGGTCGATGCCCACCGTGTCGTGCACATCCATAGCAAAAGCAACCTTCAATTTCGTTCCAACGCCATCGGTGCCGGAAACAAGCACGGGCTCCTTGTATTTATCCCCCAAAGCAAAAAGACCGCCGAAGCCGCCGATGTCGGCCAGCACCTCGGGGCGACGCGTGCTCCGTACGGCGTCGCGCATCATCTCCACCGCCCGGTTGCCCGCCTGGATGTCCACACCCGCGCCGGCGTAGGTCAGTCTGCCTTTCTCAGCCACCCTAAAACCCTCGCTTCCTCCAGAGCATGCTTCCCGGCCTCCTGCGAACAGCCGATAGAGACGGGGTACCTGCCGCTGAAGCAGGCCGTGCAGAAATTGTCCCTGTAATCGCCGAAAACGTTGAGAAGCCCCGACAGGCTTAAATAATGAAGGCTGTCCGCCCCTGTATAGCTGCATATCTCGTCGAGAGGCTTGTGGGCGGCGATCAGTTCCTTCTCGTTTGAGGTATCGATGCCGAAGAAACAGGACCGGATAATCGGAGGCGAGCTTAAGGCAAGGTGTACCTCCTTAACCCCCGCGCTGCGTAGCATGCGGACGATCCTGCCGCTCGTCGTCCCCCGCACCAGGGAATCGTCCACCAGGATCACCCTTTTCCCTTCGAGCACCTCGCGGATCGGGTTGAGTTTCAAGCTTACCCCGACGTCGCGGAGATTCTGCGAAGGCTGGATGAAGGTCCGCCCGATGTAACGGTTCTTCATCAATCCTTCCTCAAAAGGAATCCCGGATTCCTCGGCGTATCCCCGCGCAGCCGGCGTTCCCGAGTCCGGAACCGCGATCACGATATCGGCCTCGGTCCTGAACTCGCGCGCCAACTGGCGACCGAGTTCGCGGCGGATGCGGTTTACGGTGAAGCCATCGATAACGCTGTCGGGGCGGGCGAAGTAGATGTACTCGAAGATGCAGTGGGCCCGCGGCTTCTTCTGCGCGTGACAGGACGATACGCCCCTTTTGTCGATGACGATAACTTCCCCCGGCTCGACGTCCCTTATAAACGTCGCCCCTACCGTATCCAGGGCACAGGATTCCGAGGCCACGATAAACCCGTCGCCGAGCCGGCCCATGCAAAGAGGCCGGAACCCTTGGGGGTCGCGCACGGCGATAAGGCGGTCCTCAGTGATGATGAGGATGGAATAAGCGCCTTCGATATCCTGCATCGCCTTGAGAATGGCCTCCTCAAGGCTGAGCTGGCTGTAACGGGCGATCAGGTTGACAATGATTTCGCTGTCGGTCGTGCTCTGGAACACTGCCCCGGTCGATGCCAGGTAGCGCCTCAGTTCCGTGGTGTTCGTAAGGTTGCCGTTGTGGGCGAGGCCGATCTGTCCCTTGGCGTAGTGGAAAACCAGGGGCTGCGCGTTGACCGGGTGGCTGGCTCCTGTCGTTGAATAGCGCACGTGACCGACGGCGATATCTCCCTGCAGCAAATCCAGGGTATCGCTGCCAAATACCTCGGGGACCAGGCCCATGCCTTTGTGCAGCCTGATGCGGCGGCCGTCAGCGACGGCTATGCCCGCGCTCTCCTGGCCCCGGTGCTGGAGGGCGTACAGCCCGTAATAAGTCAGCCTGGCAACGTCTCTTCCCGGACCCCAGATGCCAAAAATACCGCATTCCTCGCGCATCTTATCGCACCAGTCAGACATGACCCCACTCCCAGTCTAAGCGCTAAGCATCAGGCATTAGGCACTCAGATAAGTGGCAAAACTTCTATACGGAAATTCCTTAAAGCCTTAAAACTTACTAGATTCGGAATTCCCTTTGGGGAATTCCCTCTTCTGTCTCTAACGTCCAACATCCAACGCCCGTCCTGTAAGCGGCTAACTCGTCAGCCGCTTGAGGACTTCGGCGTAGGCATCCTCTACGCCGCCAAGATCGCGGCGGAAACGGTCCTTGTCCAGTTTTTCCCTGGTCTGGGCATCCCAAAAACGGCACGTGTCGGGAGAGATCTCATCGGCAAGCAGGATCCGGCCGGCACTATCCTTGCCAAACTCCAGCTTGAAATCAACCAGAAGCAGGCCCCTCGCAGCCAGATATTCCTTCAGGATGCCGTTGACCCGAAGCGCCGTAGCCGACAGGAAACGCACCTCATCCGGTGTGGCAAGTTTTAAGACCTCGATATGCCCGCGGGTCACGAGGGGGTCGTGCAATTCGTCGCTCTACTTCGAATTTAGATCAGCCTTTACAAGCCAAAACGGGCAAAAATTGTGTCAATCCGGCGGGTGAAATACCTGTAGTCAAAGATTTCGTCGAGCTCCGCGCGGCTCAGGTACTGCTGGACGTCGGCGTCGCGGGCCAAAAGGTCCTTTAAAGGCTCCTGCGAGTTCCACGATTCCATGGCGTTGCGCTGCACGATCTGGTAGGCTTCCTCGCGCGTAAGGCCCTTGTCCACCAAGGCCAAAAGCACCCTTTGCGAGAAAACCAGTCCCTGGGTTCGCTCCAGGTTGCGCAGCATATTCTCCGGATAGACGTGCATCTTTTCAACGACGATGGCAAAGCGGTAGAGCATGTAATCGAGAGCCAGCGTGCTGTCGGGGATAATAACGCGCTCGACCGAAGAATGCGAAATGTCGCGCTCGTGCCAGAGGGCCACGTTTTCAAGGGCCGCCGCGGCATTGCTGCGGACCAGCCTGGACAAACCCGTGATGCGCTCGCAAACAATAGGATTCCGCTTGTGCGGCATGGCAGACGAACCTTTTTGGCCGGGCACAAAGGGTTCCTCTGCTTCGCGCAGGTCGGTGCGCTGCAAGTTGCGGATCTCCACGGCAAACTTTTCGAGGGAGGCGGCGATGACAGCCAGCGTCGTCATGTAAGCGGCGTGGCGGTCGCGCTGGATCACCTGGGTTGCCACCTTGGCCGGAACAAGCAAAAGCCTTGAGCAAACGTATTCCTCGACAAAGGGATCAATGCTGGAGTAAGTGCCTACCGCCCCTGAAAGCTTTCCCACACTGACCTCTTCGATGGCGTTTTTCATGCGGGCGATATTGCGCTCCGTTTCGGCAGCCCAGAGGAGCATCTTCAGCCCGAAGGTCATGGGTTCGGCGTGAATGCCGTGCGTGCGCCCGATAATCAGCGTGTGGCGATACTTCTGCGCCTGGGCGAGCAGCACCCGGTAGAGTTTTTCCAGCTTGTCCAGGATCAATCGCCCGGCCTCCACCATGCGTACGGCCAGCGCCGTGTCCACGACGTCCGACGAGGTCAATCCCAGGTGCAGGTATTTGGCCTCTTCCCCTACGTACTCGCTGACGCAGGTCAAAAATGCGATAACATCGTGGCGGGTAACCTTTTCGATTTCGTTGATGCGCCGGACGTCAAACCTGGCCCGTTCCTTGATAACCTCAACGGCTTCTGCCGGAATCTTGCCCAGGATGGCCATCGCTTCGCAGGCCAGGATCTCGACGTCCAGCCACTTCTGAAAGCGGTTCTCGTCCGACCAGACGGCCTTCATTTCCGGCAGTGAGTAACGCTCGATCAACGCCTTTCCCTCCGAAAAAGCTAATAACGGCGCGAACCTCCGCCGCAGCTGTTCGCCGGGCGGAGTGCGCCAGCCAGATTATCTTACTAATCCTTCTCCATTTCCCGCAGATATTCCTCCAGGCCCAGGGACTTAAGCCGCGCATTCTTCGCTTCGACGGCGCGGGCCATTTTCTCTTTAAAGGATTTCACCTGGGCGCGGATGTGCGCGTCCCCGGCGCCGAGGATTTGCACCGCTAGGATGGCCGCGTTTTTGGCCCCGTTGACCGCCACCGTGGCCACCGGGATACCCGGCGGCATCTGTACTGTCGCCAGCAGCGCATCCATGCCCTGAAGGCTGCCCGACGAGACAGGCACGCCGATGACGGGCAGCGTCGTTTCCGCCGCCATCACTCCGGCGAGATGGGCGGCCCCGCCCGCAGCGGCGATGATTACGGCCAGGCCGCGTTCTTCCGCCGTCCTGGCGTACTCACGGGCCCGTTCAGGCGTGCGGTGAGCCGAGACAACGTTTATTTCGTAAGGGATCTTAAACTCTTCCAGTGTGGCCGCCGCCTGGCGCATTACCGGGAGGTCGGAATCACTCCCCATGACGATACCGATAACGGGCTGCACTTTATTTCCTCCTTTCATTTCATTAACCCCGTTTACTTCCCTCGATGCTCGGTACGACTTTCTGTGCACCTGCCTCCTCGACCACATCCTTTCACTGACTTCGACTTACTCCCACTCGATGGTGGCCGGCGGTTTCGACGTTATATCATAGACTACCCGGTTAACCTCTTTAATTTCACTGACCAGGCGGGAAGACACGGCCTCCAGGACTTCGTAGGGGAGGCGCACCCAGTCGGCCGTCATCCCGTCGCGGCTGTCCACGGCGCGTACGACGACGGCATAGGCGTAAGTCCGCTCGTCCCCCATAACCCCTACGCTGCGCATCGGGGGGAGCACGGCGAAAGACTGCCAGATCTTGCGGTACAGGCCGGCCTTGCGGATCTCCTCGATGACGATGGCGTCCGCCTCGCGCAGGATGCGCAGTTTCTCCGGAGTTACAGGGCCGAGGATGCGGACGGCCAGCCCGGGACCC
The DNA here is from genome assembly GCF_049818055.1 of Desulfosceptrum tomskiensis. Taxonomy (GTDB): domain Bacteria; phylum Bacillota; class Desulfotomaculia; order Desulfotomaculales; family JASEER01; genus JBFLVT01. The sequence goes on along the minus strand of NZ_CP187479.1, from coordinate 333,073 downwards.
GGGAAAGGCTGTCGCCAGACGATCTCTTCCGGTAGGCCGAGCTCCTCGCCCAGAACGCGGACCTCGTCCTTGAACAGCCACCGCAAGGGCTCGATCAGCTTGAACCGCATGTCCTCGGGAAGCCCGCCCACGTTGTGGTGGGACTTGATCACGGCCGCCGTCGCCGTGCCGCTTTCGACGACATCGGGGTAGAGCGTCCCCTGAACGAGGTAGTCGATCCGTCCCAGGCGGGAGGCCTCTTCCTCGAAGACGCGGATAAACTCTTCACCGATGATCTTACGCTTCATCTCGGGATCTTCGACGCCCTTCAAGCGGCGCAGGAAACGCTCCCCGGCGTCGACGTGGAGCAGCTTGATGCGGAACTTGTCCTGAAAAATCCTTCTAACCTCTTCGGCCTCTCCCTTGCGTAGGAGCCCGTGATCGACAAACACGCACGTCAGGCGGTCTCCAACCGCCTGGTGCACAAGAACGGCGGCCACCGAGGAATCGACCCCGCCGCTCAGCGCGCACAGCACCTGTCCGTTTCCGACTTCCCGGCGGATCTCGGCGATGGCCGTCTCCTTAAAGGAGGCCATGGTCCAATCCCCGCGGCAGCCGCAGACGTCGAACAGGAAATGCTCCAGGATCTCCTTGCCCCTCGGGGTGTGCACGACCTCGGGGTGAAACTGCACGGCGTACAGCTTATCCTCGGGCCGGGACATGGCCGCGACAGGCGACCAGTTCGTGCGGGCCGTGACCTTAAAGCCCGGAGGCGCGGCTTCGACGCGGTCTCCGTGGCTCATCCACACCTGCTGGCGGGGGCCAAAACCGGCAAACAGCAGATCTCCCGCGATAATTTCCAGGATGGTTTTTCCGTACTCCCGCTGCTCGGCGCGGCTCACCCGGCCGCCGAGCTGCCGGGACATCAATTGCATGCCGTAGCAAATGCCCAGGATGGGGATACCCGATTTGTAGACGGCGGGATCGATTTCGGGAGCGCCTTCCGCGTAGACGCTGGACGGCCCCCCGGAGAAAACCAGCCCCATCGGCTTCCTGGCCGCCAGATCTTCCACCGGCGTGTAATAGGGTAGGATTTCACAGTAAACGCGGCACTCGCGAATTCTCCGGGCGATCAGCTGGGTGTACTGCCCGCCGAAATCCAGGACGATAACTAATTGGTTGCTCGGCGTCTGCACTCTCCCGCCCTCCTATTCATAAGCGGATTTCTTTAGAACGCAGGCATCGGGCAGGTTGCGGTAACGTTCGTTAAAGTCAAGCCCGTAGCCGACTACAAACTCGTCGGGGATGCTGAAACCCAGGTAATCTACGGGTACGTCGATCTTGCGCCGGGAAGGCTTGTCCAACAGGGCGCAGACTTTTATGCTGGCGGGCTTGCGGCTCTGGAGGTTCTTAAGCAGGTAGTTGAGCGTTAGCCCCGTGTCGATGATGTCCTCGACGACCAGGATGTGACGTCCTTCGATGCTTTCCTCAAGATCCTTGAGGATGCGGACCACCCCCGAGGAGGAGGTGGAATTGCCGTAACTGGAAATGGCCACGAAGTCAATGGCAAGCGGGAGATCGATCCGCCGGACCAGATCGGCCAGGAAGATCGTAGACCCCTTAAGAATGCCAACGACCAGGATTTCCTGGCCTTCATAGTCCTTGCTGATTTGTGCTCCGAGAGCCTTAACCCTCTCCGCGATGTCCGCGGCCGGCACCAGCACACGTTCAACGTCAGGGTGCACGCCATCCTTCCCCCCGTACCCTAATGTAAAACCCAACAGTAAAAACAAGCAGCGTTCTCTGCTGCTAAAATCTGGCCTATTATACCTTAAATCAAGCTTTTATGTCAATTTTCTAACCGCCGGGGTCAAGTCTAAAAGTTTAAAAATAAAAAGTTATCGCCCGCCCCCCCAAAAGGCGCCCGAAAACAAGGTAAGCCCGAACGCATTCCCGGGCTTACCTGCTTTCTATTCTTTTCTGGGAATCGGCCGTTGCCGATTGGCTTCCCTCTATCTTACACCCAATGCCTAACGCCCCAACACCCGTTAGAAAATCCCGGAATTCGCGCAAGCGCATTCCCTCGACTCCGACCTCTATATCGGCGGGTTGATTTCTATCTTTTTGTCGTAGTCCCAGACCTCGATGTCGATGATGAGTTTCTGCGTTTCGTCATTCTTGCTTCGCGCCTGGAGGTTGACCTTACGGATACGGTGGTCCTGGGGATACAACCAGACCTTGTAAGCGAAGTCTGCAAACTGCGTTTCTAGAAACGGATTCTGGACGACCGGCTCGAACTCCAGGAGGTCGAACTTCTTCCCTCCCTGGCGGTCACGGCCCTTGTAGTCCAAAATCGGGACGTCTTTAAAGTTAAAGACACCCAGTGGGTTGATCTCGGTAATAAAAAGCTCGGTTTGGGCAAACCGGTTGCCCTGCAGCTTTATCCACTTTCCGGTCATCTGGTCCTTTATATAAGCCGTATCGGCAATCTGCACCAGTTCGATAGGGGTGTTGATCAAGACCCCCTTAATGTGGACCCGGTCAGGGGCCACCTGCTCCCCGGTGACCCGGCTGAGATAGGTCTCACCGTCCTTTTCGCTGACCAGCCTGGATGTTATCTTGTAGCGAAAGCTTTTACTGTTGCGGGTCTGCTCGATGCCTTTCGTCAGCATGCTTTCGCCCTTAATGTTCTGTTTTTCCTTGTGGCTGGAGATCCCCAGATAGGCCAGGACAACGACAACCAAAACAGCGACCGCGATGGACACCGGCGCGCGCGGCAGAACAACCCAACGCATGACAGCGTTCCTCCCCATCAACTCATAAGATTACTGGCTACACCTTTTAAAGCACCCAGCGTTCAGCATTCGGCATTCAGCGTGTAAGTCAAGGAAAATAGTGAATGCCCGGTACCCGACAGCTATTACAATGTCTACGCATCCCAGCGGGACAATATGTCTTGTCGGTGACTCCGGTATGCTTTCCGCAGGGTTTTGCATTACAATGTAAACAGCCTTGGCAGACAGGGGGCTTAAAGCGTGCGGATCAAGGAAATGCAGCAGGAAGTGGACCGCTGGATCGCGCAGTTTGAAGAGGGGTACTGGCATCCCTTGTCGATGCTGGCCCGCCTTACCGAAGAAGTGGGCGAACTGGCCAGGGAAGTCAACCACCTTTACGGCCAGAAACCCAAGAAGCCCGGCGAACCGGAGGGCGACCTGGCCCTGGAGCTCGCCGACATCCTCTTTATCGTAGCCTGCTACGCCAATTCCCTGGGGATCGACCTCGAAGACGCCTTTAAACGTATGCTCGCCAAGTACTACGAGCGCGACAGCAACCGCTGGACGCGTAAAGAAAACAAAAAGGCAGAAAGCTAGTCAAGCTTTGAACTTATCGGTTATAATTGTCACGTGCGGCGGGACCGGACCTTCAAACCGTACAGGCGTTAAAATAACCGAAACCCTTAAGTTCTTGGCGTTTTGGAGGAGGCAATTGCGTTTTGGCGTTTATCACCCCCATCAGAGGCCTTCGCTACAATACCCGGCTGGTGCCCGACCTGGCGGAGGTCGTCACCCCGCCTTACGACGTCATTGATGAGTCCGCCCAGGAGCGGTATTACCGGCGCAACCCTTACAACGTCATCCGCTTGGAATACGGGAAGGTGTACCCGGGAGACACCGACGCGGACAACCGTTACACCAGGGCCGGCCGGGATTTTGCCAGGTGGCGCAAGGACCGCGTGCTCATCCGCGAGGACAAGCCCGCCTTGTACGTTTACGAGCAGGAGTTCTCAGTCGGCAGCCGGTCTTCGGTCCGGCGAGGTTTCTTCTGCGGGGTGCGCCTGTCGCCCTATGGCGAGGGCCAGGTACTACCCCACGAGGAAACCCTGCCCAAGGCCAAGGCCGACCGCCTGCTGTTGATGCGGGCTTGCAACGCCAATTTCAGCCCTATTTTCGGGCTCTATGCCGACCCGGCGCTGGAGATTACCGGCGTCTTTGAACCACTTACCGCCGGAGCACCTGATGTAGATTTCCGGGACGAGTCCGGGCAGGGCCACCGTCTCTGGGTCGTTACCGATCCCGGCCCCATCAACCGAGCAATCACCAGGATGGCCAGGCTTCCCATCTACATCGCCGACGGCCACCACCGTTACGAAACCGCGCTGGCTTACGCCCAGGAGCGCAATTGCCCGGGCCTGCACAACAACGTCATGATGGTGCTTGTGAACCTCTACGACCCGGGCCTGGTGATCCTTCCGACTCACCGCCTGGTCAAAACGCCGCCTGATTTCGACCCCGCAGCGCTCGTAACCCCGCTCGAGCCGGAATTTATTGTTGCACCTTTTACCGGTTCGGCAGAAGATTTTTTTACAAAGCTGAAGGATCTCGGCCATCACTCGTTCGGCCTCTACGCCGGACCGGGTCACAAGTACCACCTTACCGTCAGGCCCGACCTGGACTTGGGCGCGGTAATGCCCCGGCAAAAGTCGGAGGCGTGGCGGAACCTCGACGTGGCCATTCTTCACCAACTGATTATCGAAAAGCATCTGGGGATAGGAGCCGACGCCCGGGTGAGGGAAGGCAGGGTCAAATTCACGCAGGAGGAAACCGGAGCCTTTCAGCTTGTTGACTCCGGCGAATTCGGCTGCGCCTTTTTCCTTAACCCCACCGGCGTGGAGGAGATGGTGGCCGTGGCCGAGGCGGGGGAAAAGATGCCCCAGAAATCAACCTACTTCTATCCTAAACTAATTACGGGCCTGGTCATTAACCCACTCGACCTTTAGTCTCGCGGATTGGCGGTTCGCTGTCAGCTGTTGGCTATTTGAAGTTGCCGACGCGCAACGCCCTGTTCAAATAGGGCTGTCAAGCGCTTTGCGCCGCGGCGGTTGTCCAGCCCGGTGTGTCATGTTATAATGAGTTTTGTCGCGGGGGTGAATGGGTCCTGGTGGGCCTCCCGGTCTTCAAAACCGGTCGCGGGGTGAGAAGCCCTGGGTGGGTTCGATTCCCACGCACTCCCGCCAAAAACGAAAATAATAGGGCCGGGCGAAATGCCCGGCCTTATGTATTCCCGGAGAGTTTCCGACCAGCGTCCCGTTAGACTAAGCAGTTTTTCAGCGGCATCCTAACAAATTCTGGGCAGCGGGGCCCCGGCAAGCAAATCCAGGTACTTGGTTCCGCCCAGCAGCGTCTTGAGGTAAACGTTGCCCTGGCCGGAGCGCACCTCCCCCACAATCCTGGCCTCGCGGCCCAAGGGGTGCTCTTTCAAAGCGGCAAGGGCCCGTTCCGCCTTGCCGGGAGACACGATCGCCAGGAACTTGCCCTCGTTGGCCAGGTACATAGGATCGACGCCGAGCATCTCGGCGGCCCCGCGGGTATTGGGGCTTACAGGAACGTCGCCCTCGCTGATCCATATATCGCATTGGGCCGAAACGGCGATCTCCTTGACCGAAGTTGCGAAGCCCCCGCGGGTGAGGTCCCGCATCAGCCGGACATCCTCGCCGAGATCTTCCAGGAGCCGAGCGGTAATCTCGTGCAAAGCGGCGCAGTCGCTTTGCACCTGGTCCTCCAGCCCGAAGCCCTCCCTTGCCGCCAGGACGGCCATCCCGTGCTCGCCGAGGGTGCCGTTGACCAGCAGCACGTCCCCCTGGGCGATCCGGTGGTACCCGAGGTCCACATCCGGCGGAATCTCGCCGACGCCCGTCGTGTTAATGAAAATCTTATCCAGGTGCCCGCGCTGGACGACTTTGGTGTCGCCCGCCACGACCTGCACCCCGGCTTCATTGCAGGTTTGGGCCATCGAGGCCACGATTCGCTCCAGGTCCTCCAGCGGGAGCCCCTCCTCGATAAGAAAGGCCGCCGTCAGGTAGCGGGGGCGCGCGCCGCTGACCGCCAGGTCGTTGATCGTGCCGCAGACGGCCAGCTTGCCGATGTCCCCGCCCGGGAAAAACGGCGGATCGATCACGAAGGAATCGGTCGTCACGGCGATCCTGCCTTCGCCCACGGTCAGCGCCGCAGCGTCGGTGAGCATCTCCAGCGTCCGATTGCCGAGGTGTTTAAAGAACAGTTGGGTGACCAGCTCGTGCGTCAACCGGCCGCCGTCCCCGTGCGCCAGCAGAATTATTCTGTCATCTGTCGACATATTTGTTCCTCCACATCCTTATTGCCACCCTAAAGGTCCAAATCCCTTCTGTTTATGCCCTAAGTCCTACGTCCAACGGCCAATTACGTGCTACGTCCAAAGTCCAACATTCGACATCCCAGTATGAAAGGCGCTATTAACGCCTTTCATACTGGTAATAGGCCGAGCACGCTCCTTCCGACGAGACCATGCACGGGCCGACCGGGTGGGTCGGGGTGCAGGCCTTGCCGAACAGGCGGCAATCGCGCGGCGTCACCTTACCTTTCAGCAGGTCTCCGCAAACGCAGCCCTTCGGCGCGCGGGGCGGCGGGATTTCCAGGGCGAACCTGGTACGGGCGTCGTAATCGCGCAGGTTCTCCTTGAGCTCCATCCCGCTGTCCGGGATAACCCCGAAGCCCCGCCAGGAGGCGTCGGCGATGTCGAAGGTCTCGGCAAGGAGCTTCTGCGCGCGGACGTTGCCTTCGTCGCGCACCACGCGCGTGTAGGTGTTGTCCACGCGCGTCTCCCCGGACAGGATCTGGCCGAGAAGGTTGTAAACCGAATCCAGGATGTCCAACGTTTCAAATCCGGTGACCACAGCCGGCAGCCCGTACTGTTCGGCGATGAAATCCCAGGCCTTGCGCCCGATGATGGCGCTGACGTGGCCGGGCAGGATGAACCCGTCGATCCTGAGATCGGGATCGGCCATTATGGCGTGCATCGCGGGCGGCACGACCTTATGGGCGGTAAAAACGCTGTAATTCTTAATCCCCCGGGCTTTGGCCATCGCCACGCTGAGGGCGACGGTCGGCGCCGTGGTTTCAAAGCCCACGCCCAGGAAGACCAGTTCCCTTTCCGGGTGGCCGGCCGCCCAGTCCACAGCGTCGGCCGGGGAATAAAAGATGCGGATGTCCGCGCCCCTGGCCTTCTCCCGTTCCAACGAGGTTTCGCTCCCCGGAACCCTGAGCATGTCCCCGAAGGTCCCCACGGTAATACCGGGCTGGCGGCCGAAGGCCACCATACGGTCGATATCCCCGTAATCGGTTACACAGACCGGGCATCCGGGGCCGCTGCGCAGTTCAAGGTACTCGCCCAGGATGCCGCGCAGCCCCGCCTTGGAGATGGCGACGGTGTGCGTCCCGCAGACCTCCATGAAGACGGCGGGCCGCCCGAGGCGTTCGGCGGCCTCTTTAGCCATCGGCACGATCTTGTTCAGCAGTCCCTTGCCGATAGAGGGATCACGAAACTTGTCCAGGATATGCATCCTTCAAAATCTCCTCCCACAGCTTCAGCCGGATTTGGGCCTCCTCGAGGTCTACCTTCTCCACGGCGAAGCCGGAGTGCACCATCAGGTACTCACCCTCGCTGACCTCACCGACGAGGAGCGTGTTCACCTTCCGCTGAACGCCGAAAACGTTAATGATGCAGGTGCCTTCATCTGGTGAAACTTCTACAACGAGACCCGGAATACCTAGACACATCTTCCTTCCCACCTCCGATAGGCTATTACGGCTTGGCCCAGGCATAAACCCCCGTCATTGGCGGGTACCTGGCGGTGCACGAGAAGCTCGAATCCTTCGCCAGGCAAGGCCTGTTTTGCCGCGCTGAACAAGTATCTGTTTTGCCACGTTCCGCCGCTCAAGGCAACCGTATTGAGACCCGTTCTCCCCCTCGCCTCGCGGGCGGCTCGCAGCACGATCTCCATCACGGTGTTGTGGAACCGCGCGGCGATGATCTCGCGCGCCGTTCCGCGTGCCAGGTCGTCAACCACCCCGGCGATGACCCCGGCGGGGTTGATGACTTTTCCCTCAATGGTAAAGGGGTAAGCCCCCATTCGCAAGCCTTCCCCGATATCGGGCGCGCACTCGCCGAGCTCGATCGCCGGCTGGCCCTCGTAGGTGCTGCGCCCCCTGAAACCGGTCAAGGCCGCCACCGCGTCGAAAAAGCGCCCGCATCCCGAACTCAGCGGGGAGTTAAAACGGCTTTTGACCAGCTTCAAAACGATTTCCAGTTCCTGTCCCCGTTCGGCGAAAATTCTCCGGGCCGCCCGCTCCCCGTCCTCCCCGAGGTGGGTAACGAGGTAAGACACGGCCGTCCGCCACGGGTTCTTCACCGCCTGTTCCCCGGCGGGCAGGGGCACCGGTGCCAGGTGCATCAGCCGCTCGAAGAAGCGGTCGTCGCCGCTCAGGATTTCAAAACCCCACAGCGTCCCATCCTCGCCATACCCGGTGCCGTCCAGGATGATCCCGACGGCCGGGCCGGTATGACCGTTCTCAGCCAGGCAGGACACCATATGTGCGTGGTGGTGCTGGATCTCGAAACGGGCTTGAACCGGAATCCTGCTTGCCAGGCGCGACGAACGGTAATCCGGATGGGCGTCGAAACCCACGACTTCCGGCTCGACGCCGATTAAGCCCTGAAAGTTCAATAAACTCGTAAAGAGGTTCTCTTCCCCTTCCAGGCTGTCCAGCTCACCGATATGCTGGCTGACAAAGGCCTGGTCCTTCTTCCAGAGACAGAAGGTGTTCTTCATCTCCCCGCCCATCCCCAGCACCGTGACCGGCGTTTCGTAGGGCAGGAGCACCGGGTGCGGGACGTACCCCCGGGAGCGGCGCAGGAGCTGAACTTCACCGGCCACCACGGCGGCCAGGGAATCGTCGCACCGGTTGACGATGTCCCTGTTGTGCCACAGGAAATAGTCGGCGATCCCGCCCAGCTCTTCGAGAGCCGCGGCGTTATCCTTGGCCAGCGGAAGTTCGCTGTAGTTGCCGCTCGTCATCACCAGGATGTCGAAGGGCCCCCTGAACACCAGGAAATGCAGCGGCGTGTACGGGATCATCACCCCGAGCGTCTCGAGCCCCGGTGCCAGTTCCCCCGGGAGAGTCTCGCCCTCGCGCCGCTTCAGCACCACGATGGGCGCCTGCGGCGACGTCAGCAGTTCTTCCTCCCGGGCGTCGAGATAACAGTAACGGCGTACCGTATCCAGGTCCCGGCACATCACCGCGAAAGGCTTAGCGGCGCGCCCCTTCCTGCGGCGCAGCGTCCGCAGGGCCTCGGGGTTCCGGGCGTCGCAAACCAGGTGAAAGCCCCCCAGGCTCTTCAGGGCGACGATCTTGCCCCGTTTCAGCGCATCCCAGCAGAGCTCCGCCCAGTCGCCCTCGACCGGCCGGCCGTAGCGGTCGACAAACTCCACGTGGGGCCCGCAAGCCGGGCAGGCCACCGGCTGGGCATGAAAACGGCGGTCCCGCGGGTCGTGGTACTCGCGCTCGCAGTCCGGGCACATCGGGAACTCGGCCATCGAGGTCTTCGGCCGGTCGTACGGGATTTCTCTGACGATGGTAAACCGCGGCCCGCAGTTGGTGCAGTTCGTGAACGGATAAAGGTAATGCCTGTCCTTCGGGTCGAAGGTTTCCCGCGCGCAGTCGGCACAAAGCGCCACATCGGGTGGGACCAGGGCTTCCTTTTCCTCGCCGCCCGCACTCTTGACGATTTCGAAATTCGCATAGCCCGCGGGCTCAAGCTCCTCAAAACCCGTGTAAATGATTCTCGCCAAACGCGGGGGACGCGTACGGACCTCCTTGCAGAAGGCGGCCACCGCATCCGGCGGGCCTTCGGCCTCGATGATCACGCCCCTACTGGAGTTGAGGACGGTGCCCTTGATCCCGTGCGCCTCGGCCAGGTTGAAGATGAAAGGCCGGAAGCCCACGCCCTGGACAATACCCTTGATTGTAATCCGGTAACGGGTCAGCCTTGCTTCTTCTGTCGCACCTTTTTCCTTAGCCACTCCAGCCACGCCTCCATCCCCTCGCCGGTCCTGGCCGACAGCACGAAAAACTGCAGTTCCGGGTTGATGGTCTTGATTTCTTCTGTCACGGCAGCCAAATCAAAATCGGAGAAGGGCAGCAGGTCGATCTTGTTGATGATCACCGCCTGGGACTGGCGGAACACCAGGGGATACTTGGCCGGCTTGTCCCCGCCCTCGGCAACGCTAAGCAGCGCCACTTTGAAGTCCTCACCAAGGTCGAACTCGGCCGGACAGACCAGGTTGCCCACGTTCTCGATGACCACAAGATCAAGGTTCTGAAGATCCAGCTCGTTCAGAGCCCGGCCGATCATATTGGCGTCGAGGTGGCAGAGGCCGCTGGTGTTCACCTGCACCACGTCCGCGCCCTGCCCAGCGATGCGTTCGGCATCGCGGGTGGTGTAAATGTCTCCCTCGATCACGCCGATGTTGACCTGCCCCCTCAGCCCCACAATCGTTTTTTCCAGAAGGGTCGTTTTGCCGGCTCCCGGCGAGCTGATAAGGTTCAGGGTCAGCAGCGAAGCCAAACGCTCGCGGTTTTCTTTAGCCACTTGGTCGTTGGCGCGAAGAATACGCTGGGCCATGACCACCTTCACTGTCCGCTTCATCCTTCCCCATATGTTTCCTAACCTTAAGTTTCTTCTACTTCCGCCTGGTCTTCCTTTTCGCCCTCGAAGTAGTCGATGTAAAGCTCGTCACCCTTGACGATCCTGGCCCTCGACCCGCAGGCCGGACAAAAGTATTCGACGCCGTCCACTACGGCGGTACGGCCGCACTTCAAACATTCAAGGGTAATGTCTACCTGCTCGATCTCCAGGCTCGCCTGCGCAAAGATGGTGTCCGGCTTAAGGATCTGCCAGGCGAATTCCAGCACCTCCGGGAGCGCCCCGTTGGCCTTCCCCACCACCAGCTTCACCTTGTTCACATGGTTGATATCGTTTTCGGCTGCGGCCTTCGTTATTTCGTCCATTACCGCCGCAATCAGGCCGATCTCGTGCATTCAGCACAACTCCTTGTTGAGCGCTGAGCTTTGGGCTTTGGTGTTGTGGTCGGTGATCAGCCCTATCCAGCAACGGTGCTCGAAGCACAACCCTTCTATCGATCATAACGCCACATTGAACTCGGGGAAGGCAACTCCAATGCAGGCAATCGAGTTGCTGGCGTTGACAGGCCTTTCCCCGAAACGTTGGGTGCTGGGTTATACCACAGGAGATCGGGGATCTCCTTGTAGACTAAGGCTTTAGGGTTAGTTTAACGGATAGGGCGTTGAGCATTGAGATAACTTCGCTTGGCATTCCCGAACGGCCCGGCACCCAACTCGAAGAACCGTTATCTTTGGAACTGCCGTCAGTCTTCGAGACACTAGAAGTTAGATTTACCTGTAACTTAACTCCCGTAGTTGAGTGCCGGGGAGCCCTACTACTTACTACTGTCCAATCCGCTGCCAAATTGACGCGTCCAAGCGTCAATTTGTTTTAGGACTGTTTGAGCGGCCTCAGGGACGGCCTGCGCCACGGCCGGGCTCAGCCCCATGTGCCAGGGTTCCGCGTCCTCGATAGCAATACCGATAATAACCACTTCCGCCGGCATATGCTCGGCCAGGGACCGGTGCCCGAATTGCAGTGTATCCCGGATCTTGATATCGTGCACCGACAGCACCGGCGTGGCCTTCTCGGGCACTTCGGCCTCCGTCCATCGGAAAACCCGTCCCGGCTCGCCGCGTGCCAGCACGGCATCGACGATGATCGCCTTCTCGGCGCCGAACATCAGGTCCAGCAGGCCAAAGCCGGGCGCGCCCGCTTCGACCAGGGATACCCCGGGAGGGAGGCCGGCCTGCTCCAGGGCGCGGAGCACCTCGACACCCACTCCGTCGTCTCCCGCCAGGGTATTTCCACATCCCAGCACCACAATTTTCGCCGGCGCCAAACCGATTCCAGCCTCCAAAATTCGTCCTATTTGCAATATTCGGGACTCCCACGGTTTAATCCTTTTTCGCCTGTCCGGGATATCCTTACCCAATGTTAGCACAGCCGTACCAAGAAATTAAATTGAAGCAGGCAACGTTTATCTATCGTTTACAAGGAACGAGCTGCAAAAACCCCCCTCAAGGAAAGAAGAAGGCCCCAACTGCCTGTAACAGTTAGGGGCGCATTTAGGGGGAAATCCGTTTACCAATACTCATACGAACTTACTAGTTTACGACAACCAACTGGCCAACAGGCTGATAGGTCACCTCTGAATCAAGCCCTTCACTGATGAATCTCAGGGGAACCATTACACGGCCCTTGATAACGGAGGCCGCTACTTCCAGCACAACGGCACGGCCGTTGACCTCGGCGTCGGTACTGTCAACGACGAGGCGGATGAGGATATCATTACGCTTCACAACAACTTCTCTATTGATTGGATCCCAGGATACTTCCGCATCCAGGCTTTCCGCCAGGGTTCGGAACGGAACGAGAGTATAGCCTTCAACGATTTTCGGCTCCACGTCCAGTTCGAGTCGCTTGCCATCAACGAATACCTTGACCCCTTCCATCCCTAACTCTTCATATACTTCTCCAAGCTGTTCATAGATGTCATCGTCCTCGGGATCCACAGCGGCTGCTTTCTCGAAGGCTTCCAGCGCTTCGTGCAGTTTGCCCCGCAGTTTCTCCAGTTCCCCCATCACTTCATATAGATCCCCGTTGTTGCTTTCCTGTTCAGCCAATGCCAGCAGGACTTGCATTCCCTCTTCTTGATTGCCTTGCTGGTACAAGCCGGCGGCCAGAAGGATTATTGCATCGTCATTCCCGGCTTCAAGGGCCAGCATTTGATTGGCTGTCTCTACGACCAGGTCCCACTGTCCCAAAGAGGCGTATGCCTTGGCCAGATCTTCATAAGCGCTGATATCGGCGGGGTCTTTGGCAATTCTATCAAGAGCCTCGGCTAATTCTTCCTGTATTTCGGACAGCTCCTCATCATCTATCTCTTCGTCTTCCTCGTCCAGATCCAGGTCGAGGTCCTCTTCCTCATCTGCATCCTCTCGATCACCAGCATCTTCTTCGTTATCAGCGTCCTCTTCTTTATCTACGCCCTCGTCGTCGTCCCTCTCTCGATCTTCGTCAGCATCATCGGTATCCCTTCCCACATAATAAACCTCGTCTTGACCTGCCTCGGATACAGCAGAGAAAACACTGCCTGTCGGACATCCGCCTGGCAGATAAACAGCAACCAGGAAAGCTGTTATAACTGTGATGGCCAAAAGCCTTAACAAACGCTTCCTTAGCACGCCGATCCCTCTCCTTTCGTTATCAGCACCAAGCTCAGCACTGTCCGCCCAAGTGTGGTTCTATCCGACTTATTCCCCCTCTCCCATTAAACTCTTAGGGGCAGTCCACGACTGCCCCGTAAAGCCGGCAGCCTGGCAATCATAGTGGTTTCACCTTAGACCCATGGCTTTGCGTCATCACCTTTCGGTGATTTTGCCCTTAGCGGTAAGCTATCAACTTATTTCAATTTCCCGCTGTCTATATATTTATTCGAGGCTGAACTGGATTTTAGGGAACATCCATAAAGTAAATCTTTTGCCGAACCCGGAGCCTAATGGAGACTAATATGAAAATTAATCTCTTTGCCTAATCCCTCTCATCTTGATCTTGATTTTCATCTTCCCGGTATTTCTCATCTTTGCTGCTTTCGTGTTCATTTATTTCTTCTCTGATTTCTTCCACTGTTTCTTCCCTGTCCGCTTCGTTATGGGCTTCCTCTTCGATTGCCTCTTCGACTTCCTCTTCCTCTGCCGGCGTGTCCTCGGCTTTTTCCTCGGCCTCTGTCAAATCCTCGTCGGAGGCTTCTGCTTCTCCTTCATCCTTTTTGTACGGTTCTTTTAGAGGACCGGCACGCTTGGCAGCAGCGTGATGATGATTTGATGCTTTAAGATTACCTGATGGTCCCGAACCGGTTACGGATTTAGTCTCAAGGCCGGGTTCTTTGGACGAAACACCTACTCGCGCAACAGTGATCAGTTGCTCCAAACTCAACCCTTGTTCAGTCAAGGTTTGCAAGATCTCGGCAACTCCAGTCCGGTCTTTGGCAAGGGGTAGTAGACAACCCCTCGCAGATGCTTTTTTTATAAGCAAATAGCTGTTCAAAGAGATGCCTTGCCGGCGGGATTCCTCTCTTTCAGTTGATGTTGCTGTTTGAATGCCTACCGTGCCTTCAACCCCCGTCTCTTTCATTCGTTCTATGATCAGTTTCGATATGCGATGCGCATCCAACACGTAAGACTTGCCTTCTACGGGCGTAACCGTAAGAAGTACGGTGTTTTTCCTGCCGGGGGAAATGTAGCCCGCTTCCTGACACCTCAGCGTAATTGCCTCGATCGTTTCATAGACATCCTCGCCTTTAAAGGAAAGGTCCTTGAGAATCGTAGCGGCATCCTGGTTGAAAGGTGCGATATCTATCACCCGGCCTGAGGTGTCGATTGACAGCTCCAAACTGGGATTAACATCAAACGCCAGGTATACGGCAGGGTCCTGTCCCTGGATGATGTTGGCCCAGATAGCCCCTATCACCAACAGCACTAAAATGCCGGCGACCAGCATCCCGCGATAGGCAGGGCTGGTGGACGCATCGCCGCCCGAAGGCGCCCATATTTCTTCGCCGGGCCTGGCTCCTTCGGCGGGGACGGGCAAACGCAGAAATTCACGGTTCGCGGTTGCCACCCACATCCAACGCCCCCGCACTCTTAAGACTATGCCCCTTACTTTCGTCACTACCGGTCACCCTTTCCGGAATTGGGCCTAGTGCCTAAAGTCGACGCTTCGAACGGCAAGGCAAAAAGAGAACGTATATGCTGGAAGTCTGCCCGGGACATGACGATAAACAACGCCATAATATAAGGGCGGCCCCGCCTTAAAACTTTTCTGCTTACCCCCAAAGCTTCCGACAAATCCTTGAAGGGAAGCTGTCTGAATCGATAGACATACGCAGACAAATCCTGCCGGCGAGCCAGAAGCCGCGCTACATTAGTAAGAGTCTCTCTGGTGTCGCAATGTTTGGGAGAACACCGCCCCAGTTCTTCCAGCGACAGACCAAAATCTTGCAACGCTTGTTTAAAGCGAGATATTTCGGCCTCCCGCTCTCTTACTAGTTCCTCTTCTTTGTACTGCTGCCAGGCGGTTTCAATACAGACATTCTCAACTTCTAAACCAGCCGAGCAAGGCCCCTCCAGGCTGAGATGACGATGGCGGGCTTCCTTTCTGAAATAGTCAATCAGGCGGTTTCTTATAACGATGCGGGCGTAATTGCGGAAATCCTTTCCCGAGGAAGGGTTATATGAGTCGATGGCTTCGTTAAAGGATATGAGGCCAATGCTTAGCTCGTCGTCGTTCTCCGGCTCCAGCCTCCGACCGCAGCAATCTGCCACCACCTCAGCAATGTAAGAGCGATGACGACGTATAAGCTGTTCCCTGGCTGATTCATCCCCACTTTTGGCTTGACTGAGAAGGTCTTGCAGTTGGGCACTCTGCACAGTAGCCCACCTCATAAATAGATTCGTAGTCGGGAGACTGTTTAGGGTACATGCAAACCTATAACACTTAAATCAAGAGGTTCTACTGCTGGTTATCGTCTTATAGCCTTTGAAACCTGAGACCGATGTCGACCCAGTGAAAGACTCTTGCACAACAGAATTCTAGGCTGTGCCCCAGCAAAAAGAACTTGCGACACTTGTAGAAGAAATCCCCTAAATAAAAACAAGCCCTTCCCGAAACCCGGAAGGGCTTGCAAAGAATCGAATTGTCCTGTGCCGCTACCTGGAGAGGGTCTTATAGAGTTCGCCCTTGCTGTCGTAAATATTGACCACAAGCGGCAGCTCACCCAGGATGGCGTGCGTCGCGCAACTGAAGCACGGGTCGTAGGCCCGGAAGGCCATTTCGATCATGTTCAGCAGGCCGTTGTTGATCTCCATACCCGGCTTGATCACGTTCATCGCGGCCTTCTTGATGGCCATGCTGATAGGGGCGTTGTTGTTGGTCGTGCCCACGATCAGGTTGGCCTTCACCACGATGCCGTTTTCGTCAGTGATGTAGTGGTGCGTCAGGGTGCCGCGCGGGGCCTCCAGGATACCAACGCCTTCCTTCGGAACACTCGTGGGAATATTCCGGATGTCCGGGCTGCAGATATCGGGATCGGAGACGTACAGCAGCCACTCTTCAGCCGCCTGCATCAGTTCGACCAGACGCGCCCAGTGCGTCGCCAGGACGGCGTGTACCGGCCTGCCGCCAAGGGTGTCGAAGAACTTTTGGCGGGCCTCTTCGGCCAGCGGGGTCTTCATACCGTCGGCGGCGTTCATGCGGCCGAGCGGGGCGGCCTGGTAGATCGCCGTTCCCGGACCTTCAACGAAGCCTGTCCAGCCGAACTTCTTGAGGTACGGGTACTTCAGGTAACTGTACGGCTCCACGTGCTCGGCCACGTAGTCGACGTACTCGCGCGGGCCGTACTTGAAGAGTTCCTTGCCCTCGGTATCAACAACACGGACCTTGCCATCGTAAAACTCGAGCTTGTTGTTCTCGTCCACGAGGCCCATGTAGTTGGTAACAAGCTTATAACCGTCGCTGAGGATCAGGTCGACGTAGCCCTTGTTCTTCAGAACCACGTCTTCGAAGAGCTTCAGGGAGAACTTGGCAAATTCAACCTGGGACTTGCCCATCTCCTCGAACTGCTTACGCTCTTCTTCCTTAAGGGGCTTCATGACGCCGCCCGGAATCATGAAGGCCGGGTGGGTCGCCTTGCCGCCCAGGGTCGCCTGTACCTGCTGAGCGTAGGCACGGTGCTTGATGACCTCGCCGCCGATTTCCACGCCGACCTTGCCGACCACGCCAAGGATGTTGCGGACGGCCGGGTCGGCATCGGGGCCCATCACGAAGTCCGGAGCCGCCAGGGCATAGAAGTGGGCGATGTGGCTGTGAACCATGTGCGCGCTGTAATACAGCCGCCGCAGTTTCAAAGCAGTCGGGGTCGGTTCGACTCCCCAGACCGCGTCCATGGCCTTACCCGAGGCCATATGGTGCGCGGCCGGTCAGACGCCGCAGATGCGGCTGACGATCTGCGGGACGTCTTCCGCTGCGCGCCCTTCGCAGAACTTCTCGAAGCCGCGCAGTTCGGGAATCTGGAAGTAGCAGTTCTCCACGCCGCCGGCATCGTTAAGAAAGATCTCAATCTTGCCGTGGCCTTCCAGCCTGGTAATCGGGTCAATGCTGATCTTCTTCATTCGCTACTTCGCCCTCCTTAGCAGCGAGCCGGGCAGACCGAAGCGGTAGAATGTACCGGCCGGGTCCACGATCTCACTGATGATCTTGTCAATCTCTTCCGGGTTCTCGGAATCGACGACGGAGGCCAAAGCACTGATGAACTTCGCACCCTGGTCGACTACGCCGTCCACCGGACCATAGCAGCCACGGCAGGGGAAACCAGTGCTGGTGCACTGACCGCCACAACCTGCCCGGGTAACCGGCCCCATGCAGACGAGACCCTGCTCGAGGAGGCAACGGCTGGAATCGGTGATGATCTCGTGAGGCCTGTAGAACTTCTTGATCTTCTTGTCGGTACGCTCGCGGGGACACTCATCGCAAAGGGTCTTATGGGAAGCGCCGACAACCGAGCCCTTCGGCGGGAGGTTGCCGGAAACGATAGCGCCGATGACAGCCCAGATCTGGGCCGGGGTCGGCGGGCAACCCGGCATGAAGTAGTCAACGTCCACTACGTCAGCCAGGGTTTTAACGTCCTTATAAAACGCCGGCAGTTCCAGCTCGCCTTCCGGCACCTTGTAATGGGTTTGCGGCAGAACCTTGTCGGGGTTCTGGGTGGACTGGCTTTCAAAGTATGCACGCTTCAGGATGTCGTCACGGCACTTGAAATTGGCGAGGCCGGGGATACCGCCCATGATTGCGCAGGAACCAAACGCCACCAGAACCTTGGACTTCTGGCGGAGAAGCTTGGCGATGTGCTCGTTTTCGGAGTTGCGGATCGCGCCGTGGAACAGGCAGACATCAATGTAACCGTCCTCGTAACCCTCGACGTCTTTATACTTAAAGTCAACGGCGATGGGCCAGAACACGATGTCGGCGGCAGCCGCCACATCAAGGATCTTCTCGTGGATATCCAGGATGGCTACGTCACAGCCGCCGCAAGCGGCAGCCCAGTAGGAGGCTAGCTTCAACTTACCCATGTTCTAACCCTCCCCCCCGGCAGCACACCTGGTATCTTTCTGGGCAAAGGGACCAAGCTGCCGAAGCTTTTCTACGAAGTCCTTGATAACAGCGGCAAAGACGGTGCCTTCCGCCGCGGAGATCCATTCCAGCCGAACTCTTTCTTTTTCTACGCCGAGCTGCTCGAGCACCTTCTTCATCAGGGTGAAGCGGCGCATGGTACGGTAATTGCCACTAACATAGTGGCAGTCGCCCGGGTGTCAACCAGCTACGAGGACGCCGTCAGCGCCCTCCTGCAGGGCCTTGAAGATGAATTGCGGGTCAACACGACCGGAGCACATGACCCTAATGATCCGCACATTAGGAGGGTACTGGAGTCTGGATACGCCGGCGAGGTCGGCGCCGCCGTAACTACACCAGTTACACAAGAAGCCAACAATTTTGGGTTCAAAATTCTCCATTCCCGCCCCTTCTTTCATCAAAGACTTTGAAAGGAAAACTGCGAGGTCAGAAAAGCTTTTCCTACCACCTCCGGAACGCGGATTTTGCACTAAGACTACATTCCCATAGAAAACTGAACCCGAAACTTGTTTTAACCAGTTAGCAAACAGCGCAACAAGGGGGCCCTTGCTCCCTTTACGCTGTCCAGAATCCTTGTCCGAATATTTTATCTTATTCTAACAAACCAGCAGACGCCTTTTCAAGCACTAACAGCCGCTACAACCAGCTCTTGATCCCTGTTTCAATTGGCATATGTCCTAAATCCTGCCACGATAAACCCTCCCGGTCACCTTCCCGGTCAAGGAACGCAGGACAAAATCGGCGATGTGCATTAGTTCGTCAAGCCGCAGCAGAAATCCTGCTACAAAAAATACGAAAGCGCCGCAAACAATGTCGAAGAATACACGCGCAAGCAGCGAAACTCCGTGCGCTCCCAAAGCGGCCGCCAGAAAGCCGTCCAGCGTAAAAACAGCCAGTCCCATGACGACCGCCGCCGCCGACACCCCGGCCGTGAACTTGACCAGGTCCGGTGCTATCAGCTGTGGCAGACGCCGCTGCAACAACGCGATCAGGATTACGGCATTCAACAGGGCCGTTAACGACGTAGCCAGGGCAAGGCCCCCGTGCGCCAGGAACTTGATGAATATCAAGCTCAGCCCGAGCTTGACGAACACCGTGCTCAGTGTCACCATCACCGGTGTCCGCGTGTCCTGCATAGCGAAGAAGCCGCGCTGGACCAGCATCACCAGGCACTGTCCGACCACTCCGACCGAAAAGAACAGCAGCGCCAGCGAAGTCAAGGCCGCGGACCGTTCGTCGAACTCCCCGCGCCGGTACAGCAGGCTGACGATGGGGTCCCTCAAAACGAGAATGCCCACTGCCGCGGGAACGGTTAAGAATAGGACGACCTTTATCGCCCGCCGCAGGGTTTCCCCGGCCTCCCCGCGGACCCCGTCGGCAATCAGCCGGCTCAGCGTGGGATAGATGGCCGTCGAAACCGCCAGCACGAACAGGCTCTGGGGCAGTTGAACCAGCTTGTTGGCGTAGTTCAGAGCGGCGATGCTGCCCTCGGCCAGCCCCGAGGCCATGTTCCAGTCGATCATCATGTAGATCTGGTTCACGGCCAGGCCGAGAGTCAAGGGCGCCATCAGGTACACGACGCGCAGCACTTCGGGATGGCGAAAATCCACCGCCAGGCTGTAGCGAAACCCCACCGCCCGCAGGGCGGGGAGCTGGATGAAGGCGAGAGCCGCCGCCCCGCCCAAAACCCCGAAGGCCAGTCCAAAAACACCGTACTCACGGCTTAAGACCAGGGCGCCGAAGATGATGACGACATTCATCGCCACCGGGCCGACAGCCGGTATGCCAAAAACGTTGTTGGCGTTGAGTATCCCGGTGAAGAGCCCGGCCAGGCTGTAGAAGACTATCGACGGGAACATGACCATCATCAGTTTGACGGCCAGGTCCATCGTTCCGGCCGGAAACCCCTGGCCCAGCAAACCGACGATCAACGGAGCGGCCAGAATGCCCGCCGCTGTAGCCCCCATCGTCACCAGGATCAGGGCGTTGGTGACCATGCTGCACAGCCGCCACGCGTCTTCACGGCGCCCTTTGGATACATATTCCGTAAAGATCGGGACGATTACCGTCGCCAGCGCCATTCCGGCCACGGCGTAAAAAATGTTGGGGATGGTGAAGGCGACGTAGAAGGCGTCGGCCAGACCTGTCGCCGCGAACTTGCCGGCGATGGCCATCTCCCGCCCGAGGCCGAAAAAGCGGGAAACAAGCGAGAGGAGCATGATCAGCAGCGTGGCCCGGGCGATTACTTTGCCAGACGACATTGAGCACCTCCGGTGATGGCGCTTACACGCCGCACTAAGCGCTCGGCATTCAGTGTTTAAAATTGGTGATGAGCTGACCTGACGGTATTCCACATCATTCGCATTAATTCCTACATTTACGGTTCTACCTATTCTGAAGCGCTTCCTCCAGGTAGTGCGTGGTGAGGATCAGGGTTGCGCCTTTCGGGGAGCACACAAACCTTTAATTCGCCACCGCCAGCCCTGACTGCTGATTACCGACTACCGACTTACGGAATCAGCTTATCGATAGCCGTAAGGGAGCTGTGTGTCGCCGCGGTGATCCCCGCACCCAGAATAACAAGCGCCGTAATGATCGCCGAGGCCGCCTTGACAAACGGGATGCCGAAAAGGAAGGCCGCGAAACAGCCTGTCCACGCCCCGGTACCGGGCAGGGGAACGGCCACAAAAAGGAGCAGCCCGATCCAGCCGTATTTTTCGACGACACCGCTCTTCCTGCGGGTTCTCGCAAAGACCCGTAGCAACATTTCTTGTAACCGCGGTGAGCGTACCGCGAGGAACTCCGATAACGGGCCCAGGCCCTTAAGCAAAATGATAACCGGGATAATATTGCCAAGGACGCCCCAGAAGAAAGACGGCCAGGGCTGCATGCCCAGGACTCCCTGCGCGAAGGGTATCGCCGTCCGCAGCTCGCCGAAAGGCAGAGCTGCCAGCCCGGCAACAATCAGGCCATCCTTAAGGTTCTCAAACATCAAACAACCTCCAGACTCTTCCCCGACGGGGTTTTATAGACCTTTCGCTCTTCCAGCCATAAACCCGGAATTTCTGCCTTCGAGTTCCAACCACTAACAGCCAACAGCTAACTGCTAACAGCGGGCCCCTTTGGGGCCCTTACTCCCTGCTCTGCAGGAACACTCCCAGCAGGATCAGTGCCCCGCCGGCCATCTGCACCACCGTCAGTGTCTCCGACAGGAGCCAGAAGCCCAGCAGGGCGGTCACCGCCGGCTCTAGGGTGCTGATGATGGAGGCGCGGGACGCCCCGATCAACTGGATGCCCCGGAAGATGGCCGCCAGCGCCAGCGCCGTCGCCACGAGGCCCAGGAAGACCAGCCACACCCAAGCCTGCGGCGCGAAGTCCAGGCTCAAACGCCCCGTAGCGGCGCCGAGGGCGGCAAAAATGACGATCGCAAAGGTTACAAGATAGGTGTCAAAGACCCATACCGACATATCCCTTAGCAACCTGGCGCTGGCCACGTAGAAAATGGCGTTCATGAAAGCGGCAATCAGCGCCAGGACCACCCCGCGCATATCCAGGCCGTGCAACGGCTGTCCGAGAATCACGGCGGCGCCGCCGAAAGTCAGCGCCAGCGCCAGGCCCTTCCGCCAGGTGAAAGGCTCATTCAGGACAAAGTAGGCCAGGACGGCAACGATCGTCGGGTAGGCATACAAGAAAAGGATGGCCATCCCCGCCGGTATGAACTTGAAGGAGTAGAACAGGGCCAGCACCGTCGTCGCATGTCCGCCCAACGTAATCGCCGCGATCAGCAGGAACTGCCGCAGCGTAATCCGGACGGGCTGCCGCCAGACCAGCATCCCCGTCCAGAAGGCCGCCGCCGCAACCACGTACCGCAGCGTCAGCGTCGTCTCCACCGTGGCCCCGTGCCGGTAGGCCATCTTCGCCGCGATCGCTTCGGTCGCCAGGGCCAGCGTGGCCACGACCACCAGGAAGATCCCCAGCCCCTGGCCGGAGCCTTTTTTGGCCGCCCCTTGATCTTTTAACCTGTCAGCCGCTAACTCCGTGACAACCTTCGCGCCGTTGTGGGACAAAACAAAAACTCCTTCGAACACCGTTCAAAAAGCAGCCCGCAGGCTGCCTCTAGTATAATCCACTTCCGCTCAAATCGCTAAAACTATCATTTCAGTCTATCCACCACATATTCGGCAAAGGCCAGCGATGAAGTGAAAGCCGGCGATACGGCATTAAGGATGTGCAGGGAATCATCGTTTTGCAGGACCAGGTAGTCCATTACAAGCTCGTTCCTGGACTTGTCAAACAGTTGCGACCTGATTCCCACCATAGGATGCCGCGCGATATATGAATACCCCAAGCTTGGCACCAGCTTCTTCGCCTCTCTGTACATCAGGTACGGCAGGTACTTCCCAATTTCCCTGAGCGCCAGCGAGACGTAGTTCTTGTCCGTCAACAGTTTCTTCGCTGTGCAAGAGGCTGACTCCACGAGCTCGGAATACCTGATGTTACTGATCATTCCGTAATTCTCGCGACTCAAAGCGGGGATGGCGGTGGGGCCGATCTTCACCGTTCCCTGGGGCGTTCTGGTGAAGTGCACCCCGAGGAACGGGTACCTTATATCCGGAACGGGGTATATGTTGGACCTTACCAGATATCCAAACTCATCTTTAATTCTAAGGTAGATGCCTTTGTACGGAACCATTGTGTAAGCCAGGCCCAGGCCGCGCATGTGGGCGATCCGGTCGGCGTAGGCCCCCGCCGCATTGACCAGGAACCCGTAGCCCAGGCGGCCTCCCGTGGTTACTGCTTCTTTCCTCCCCCTGTCCAGGTCCAGCAGCCGGGTACCCAGTCTTATTTCGACACCAAGACTCTTTGCGTCTTCAGCTAGGCTGCCGAGTACTTCCTTCGGGTCGATCACCACAGTATTTGGGGAATAAAGGGCCTTATCGCAGGTCCGGGCATACGGCTCGATTTCCTTGAGTTCCTTCTCATCGATAAGCTTTACTTCAACCCCGCCGGCCTTTGCCCGCCGCTCAAGCTCAAAAAGCGCCGGCAGATCCCTTTCTTCCTTGGCGACAATGACCTTTCCCTTTATACTTTTGATGCCTTTCGACTCACAGTACTCCCTCATCAACCTGTTGCCTTCGACGCAAAGCCGGGCCTTCAGCGTCCCCGGCTTGTAGTAGATCCCGGCGTGCAGCACCCCGCTGTTCCGCCCGCTGGCGTGCACCCCGACCTCTTGCTCCTTTTCGAACACACATACCGTCCCGCCGAAGGCCTTCCTAACAGCGATCGCCGTCGTCAGCCCGACTATCCCGCACCCGACCACCACGAAGTCGTAGCTCATTGCTTTTCTCATTCCTCATAACTTTAGAGATGCTGCATTGCACTTTAAGTATTCAAGTACCGTCCCTTGGCAGCCAATTGCCAACAGCTACCCGTGGGCCGCTTGCCGGCCCTCTGGGATTTCATCTTCCGCAGCATTTCTTGAATTTCTTTCCGCTGCCGCAGGGACACGGGTCGTTCCGTCCAATCTTGCGCCCGGTGCGCAAATCGATGACATCCGCGCCTTTGGCCGGGAGCGGCCGCAAGAACTCCTTTTCCCTCTCGTACAGTTCGGCCGGCGTATAGCCTTTGAGAAACCACTGTCTGGTATTGTTGATGAGACGGGTCAACTGATCCAGCAAGGCCTGCAGCATATCCATAGACTCCATCTCGAACTCGTCCAGCAGTTTCCGGACGATGTCCGATAACCTCTCGCCGGCATTGGCGGCGTAGACACACTCCTGGGCGATGCTGTCGGCCTTTTCCGGGCTGATTTCGAAGTTGTGGGCCAAAAAGGCTACAAATTCTTTGTGGGCGGCGTTCCTATCGACAAAACCCGATTCACCTGCTCTGAGCAGCTGGTTCTTTGTAAACGGATAGTATTCGACATCCGGCCTCGCCCGGTGCTCATCGATCACCCTTTGAGGATCCCAAACGTCCGCGTGTGCGTAGCTGGTGCCGATCATTTCAATTTCCTCGTAATAGTCCAGGGACTCGTACAACACGCGGAAAAGCTCCGCCGTATCCGCTTCTTCTCCGAAGTATTTTCGCAAAAGACGGAACAAATCCGTTGAGCCTACGACACCGTAATAGTAGAGCATGCCGTGGGTCAGCCGTACCCATTCGGTGTTCCTGCGCACCAGCCGGCGGCACTCCTTATCGTTGACTCTTCTGAACTCTTCGGCGATTTCCTCCGGTACCGCCAGTACGCTCCTGCCGTCGACACTGCCCGAAAACGCGATCCCGCGGCTGCGCAGGTATTCAACCCGGCGGATGTTCGGGCGCGGCACAAAAGCAAACCCGCCGCCGTCAACAATGCGCTTGACGAGCTCATACCGGTCAAGGTCGAAAAGCCGGAATATGTCCTTCGCCTTGTGCGGAATAACCTCCGTGAGTTTGGTGACCAGTTCCGGCTTTCTCAGCGTGCTGATATTCTTAATCCGCAGATTTTGCCTGATCTGTGTCAGTTCATCCTTCGTCAGGCCGGCCAGCGCCTGCGGAAGCCGCAGCGGCACGGCAATCGGGGCCGCCCACAGTTTTTCTTCATGTTTTCTGTGCAGTTCTTCGGCCATTTCCTTGAACCGCTCCAGCTCTTTAAGCAGGCTTGCGTAGGTCTCTTCATCGATATGCCTGTCCACCGCCCAACGATACTCCCTTCACTCTACGGCTTTTAGCGAAACGGCAAGCGTTATTTTGTAGGATATAATACTTTGACGAAAAAAGAAATTCCTTTCTGGCAGGAAAACTGGACGCTATAAATCGACACAACATGATTGAGAAAATCCGTACACGCCGGTACATCGGTAACAATCGGTAAGTCTGACCTTAGAGGTCGAGAACGCTGCCTGAAGCTTCCCGATTTGACAAATGTCATACTATCGTGTATTCTGATATTCAGAGGTGCTGTTTATGGATAACGAAACGGTAAAAGTCGGACGCAGGGGTACAGTGGTAATACCGGCATACCTGCGCAAGGAATACGGTCTGGAGGAAGGCACTCTGGTAATCGCGGAGCCCAGACCTGAAGGTATACTTCTGCGTCCGGCGGTAGCTCTCTCCATTGAGATTTATACCCCGGAACGCAAGGCAGAATTTCTCTTGAACAATGCGGTTACTCCCGAAGATTACGCGTGGGCTGTGGAAGAGGTTAAAAAAATGGGCCTTGACCCGCAAAATATTCCTCATGAAAGGCCGAGCTAAAGATTGGACCGGCTGTTTCTGGATGCAAACGTCTTGTTCTCGGCAGCTTACGGCAGCCGCGGCATAGAGGGCCTATGGAAACAAGCGCGCCAGGGACACGTCAGACTCCTGGCGTCTTCGTATGTTGTAGAAGAAGCGATACGAAACCTTCCCCGGCCTGAACAACTCGCCAAGCTAAAAGAGCTCCCGGCTGAACTGACCATAGTCCCGGAAGCCCACCCTGGTATGTCTTGTCCCGTCAAATTGCCGCTTAAGGACGTGCCGGTGCTGACGGCTGCTGTCCAAGCCCGGGCCACGCATTTGATAACTGGAGATCTCAATCATTTTGGCATTTACAGAGGTGAGACCATCCAGGGCGTTCATGTTTGCACTCCAGGGGATTACCTGAACCGGCTTCAAGCGAGGTGATCCATCACCTCTTTCCGCAACGGGGCTTCCGGCCTAGCTTGCGCCTTATCTTCGCTGGGCTCGCTGCCACGACCGCCGGGCCTCCTGCCCGGCACGAAGATTAAAGACCGGTATCGGCGTCTGTCACCATTCATTCCTTGCTAGCGTTTCACGGGGAAATGAAGACGACACCCGGAAGGCCCTCGAAATGGCGGTCACTGGTCACCACCTGGCACCCCTGGGAGACGGCCGTAGCGTATACCATCGCATCCGCCAGGGGCAGCCTCCACTGCAGCGAAACCCCGGCGGCGGCCAAGCCCAGCTCGGAGTCGAACGGGACGACCCTGGTTTTCTGCATCTGCGCGGCAACCACCAAGGCCTTCTCTTGCCCTCGCTCCCGCCAGACCTTTTTCATCACCTCGTAAAGCACGATTACCGGGGTGAGCACGCTCCCCTCATCGGTCAGAAACGGAGCGTAGTCCTGCGCCAGAGGCCCGTCGGCCAGGTACTCCAGCCAACCGCAGGAGTCCACGACGATCAAAACCGTTCCTCCTCGTCCCGTTCCACGGTGGTATCCATGCCCGCCAAAAAGCCCCTCATCTGTGACAAAGAGTAGTCCGGGATGAGCCTCATCCCCCCGTCTTCAACGATCAGGTGCAGTTTTTGCCCCTTCTTAATCCCCAGCCGCTTACGTATCGCTGCGGGAATGGCAATCTGGTACTTACTGGATACTGTTACTTGCGGCATTATATGCGCCTCGCTTTACGGTTTATCTATCGATACGATTAGTGTATCCTAAACGCTGCGCTATGTTCAAGGCCATCTTTCTCTTCCCTTCTCGCCTTGCAAGTCTTATAATACTGTAAACATCTTACATCTCAGGTAGCAGGCTTAAGGAGAATGAAGGATGGGCCCCATCATAACCATCCCAAACAGACTCAAAACATCATTGACAAGGTGAAAGAATTGCTGGAGCGGCGGGCTGCTTATCATGGCCTTCTTACGGGAATCCGGTTATCTACTGCGCGAGAAACTGGACACCTTTCAAAAAATGGCGAAATTTCGTAACGTTATCTTCCACGACTATGCCCGTATCGATCCCGAAATCTTATACGCAAACAGCTTCTGGCTTCCTGCCCACAAGCAAAACCTCCTGCCGGTATGCTGGCAGGAGGCTTCTTCCACTTTCAATAATAAGTTAATAAGTTAGTGCCTGGAACAGTTGTCAACTCCTTGATATCCTCCAATACTTCTTTCAAAGACGGGGTATTAAACCACCTTCTTTTGGTGATCTCGTTGGCATAAGCCTTGTAAACCATTGCGATGGCGTTTGCTAATCTGTCGGGTAACTGGACGGGAGAGGTTTTAACTAAAGCTTTCCAGAAAATTTTATCTTTCTTTTTCGCCTCTTCGACCTCGCGGCACCATTCCGTTCGCCGGTAGAAGATCCTTGCTATCTCTTTGCTCACCGGAAGCCCCTCGAAGGTGAAGCGGCACTCGTCCAGGGTGCCGAGCGCGTCCACCAGGATGAGGGCTCTATTTCCGTCGAAGCCTAATTCCACTTTTCCGTCTTCGTTCAAGAGTCCTAATCTCTTTGCTTCTTCTGTGATGAGGTCATTCACTGTAAGTGTGACCCGCTTGATCTCCTCTATTTCGCTTTCGTCCAGGCCTGAGATGGCTCTTGCTTCTTGCCAGTTTATATACCTGTCGGTCGCCTCGAGCTTTGTCGATACGTCAAGGATCGGTTTTTGCAGGACCTGTCCCGGTTTGGGCGCCTGCTGCAAACCGAGATCGGCCAACTGCAAACTGCCCTCTTTTAATCTTTTAAAAACCGAGGAGCCCTCCGGCAAAGAGTTCCGGTAGATGATCTCCAAGGGAATAAGAAAGTTGCCTCGCTCCCTTTGGTATGCAGAATAATCATAGAAGTTTCCATGTATCTTGGGTTTTATCACCCTGAGCAGTTTGACCTCCATTGTATCCGATGGTTTTTGCAAATCGCTCAGTCTTTTTACTACGCCGTCCTCCACCACCCCCAGGTAATGGGTCTTTATTCCTAATTCGCCGAGTCTTTCGAAGAAGTAGGCAGATACAAGGCAGATCGCCTTCCCTTTTTCCATTATATGGTCGGGCATTTCTCCCCAGTCGAATATGGAGTAACGGTCGGAGAAGATGAAACGTCCCGTTCCCGTCTCGGTAGCTGCGGGTTCTTTCAGGACCACCAGGTCTTTTACGCTTCCCATTTGCTTGTGACCTCCCACCAGTCTTTTTTTAATTTATCTTCACTGCAGTTTTAAACTTTTCCTGCAAACTTCCGGTTAGCCCTTCTTCAAGCGCGGGATCAGGGGCGGATTGGCGCTTAATCCGATCTTAGAAGCTCATGCCTTTTTCTCTTAAATAGCTTCTCCGCCTCCACCGCAAAGAAAACTACGCACGAGAAGGCAAGGGCAACAGCCAATTCGCCCGGCGTTAAGGGCGTCGTCTTAAAGATCGGATTCAGAAACGGCACGTATATGGTCGCCATCTGCAGGAGAAAAGTGAGCAGAATTGCTCCTAACAAGGGCTTGTTTGAGAGTAGCCCCTGGGTAAAGAGGGATTCCTTTTCGGATCTGATGGCGAGTACGTGACCCAACTGGCTGAGGCACAAAACCGTGAAAACCATAGTCTGCCAGCAGGCGTATCCCGTTTTGATGGACCACGCCTGGGTGAATAAAGATACAAAACCCATCAGGAGCCCTACCCAGATTATGTGGGCACCGAGACCGTGAGCAAATATGCTTTCCTGGGGGTGCCGGGGGGGGCGCTTCATAATTTCCTTTTCCGCCGGTTCTGCGGCGAGGGCCAGTCCGGGCAGACCGTCGGTGACAAGGTTAATCCAAAGAATATGAATCGGCAGAAGCGGAATAGGAAGGCCGAAAAATGGCGCAAGGACGATTGTCCATATCTCCCCGGAGTTGCTGGTCATCGTATATTTGATGAACTTGCGGATATTGTCAAAGATTCTCCTTCCCGCTTTGACGGCCTTAATAATGGTGGAGAAATTATCGTCAAGGAGGATCATATGGGCCGCCTCTTTCGCTACGTCCGTTCCGGCAATGCCCATAGCAACCCCAATATCGGCTCTTTTGAGTGCCGGCGCGTCGTTGACCCCGTCGCCGGTCATGGCGACGAACTGGCCCTTGTCCTGAAGCGCTTTCACGATCTTCAGTTTCTGCTCCGGGGCAACCCTTGCGTAGACTCTTATATCCTCAACCTTTTTCTCGAACTCCTCTAAGGGTAATTTTTCAAGTTCCCTTCCGGTAATTATCGCTTTGGCGTCATCTTCCAGAATGCCGAGCCTTTTAGCGATCGCTTTTGCGGTGATAGGATGGTCTCCCGTGATCATCACCGGGATGATACCTGCGGTCTTGCATAAAGAGACCGCCTCCTCTGCCTCTGGTCGCGGGGGATCCACAATACCCACCAGACCCACAAAGGTAAGCCCCGTTTCCGCATTTTCGGAAGAGATAACTTCCGGGAGCTTATCCCACCTTTTCGTGGCTATTGCTAATATTCGCAATCCGTTACCCGCCATCTTATCGTTTACGCGTAAGAATTTCTTCGCGTCTACAGGCCTTAAACCTTCGGAAGTCAAGACATTGTCCGACTTCTCGATCAGGACGTCCAGCGCTCCCTTGGTAAAGGAAACGAATCCCCCGCCTTCGGAAAGGGGGAGCTGGTGAAAGGTAGTCATACACTTTCTCTCGGAGTCAAAAGGGATTTCGGCGACCCGCGGCAGTTCCTTTTCGAGTTCACTTTTATCAAAACCATTGTCCTTAGCGATATTGTACAGGGCGATTTCCGTGGGGTCGCCGATGACCTTCCCTTCGGCGTCGAGCTCGACGTCGTTATTCAAAGCCGCAGCTCTGAAAAAGATTGCGTGTGGCGAGTCGCCGGCGGGCGGAGTGTACTCTTTTAAGCTCTTTGCCCTCAGCTCCAAACTCCGGATTGATTCTCCGTTTACAAAAACCTCTTCGACGGTCATTTTATTCTGGGTGAGTGTCCCCGTCTTATCGGAGCAGATATAGGTGACGGAGCCCAAGGTTTCCACTGCAGGCAGTTTTCTTATCAGGGCGGCTTGCCTGACCATTTTCTTGGCACCGAGGGCGAGCGAAATCGTCACCACGGCGGGAAGCGCTTCTGGTATTGCCGCGACGGCGAGGGAAACTGCGGTAAGAAACATAAGGATGGGCGGCTCTCCTCTAAGAAGACCGAGACCGAAAACGGTGGCGCAGATGACAAGGACGGCAAGGGCGAGTTTTTGGCCGAACTTAGCAAGCCTTTTCTGAAGGGGTGTTTTTACCTCTTCCTCCTCCTGGAGCATGGTGGCAATCCTACCGAGTTCGGTCTCTTGACCGGTAGCGACCACGACCCCTGCACCCCTTCCGTAGGAGATGATGGTACCTTTGTAGACCATATTCTTTCTGTCTCCCACGGGAAGCGTTTTGTGGGGCAATCTCTCAGTGTGCTTTTCCACAGGTACCGATTCTCCCGTAAGGGCTGCCTCTTCCACCCTAAGTTGAGCAGCCTCTATAAGCCGCATATCCGCGGGTACGATCTTTCCTGCTTCGAAGATTACGAGATCGCCGGGGACTAGTTGCGCCGCGGGAATGCTTATCGGTACCCCGCCCCTTATGACCGTTGCGGTTGGCGCGGCCATTTTTTTCAGTGCGGCCATCGCCTTTTCCGCTCTGTATTCCTGAACGAAGCCGATAACGGCATTGAGGATCACAATCACAATTATGGCGATGGTGTCTGCGGGTTCGCCGATAACCCCCGAGATAACGGCAGCGGCGATGAGGATAATGATCATAAAGTCCTTGAACTGGTCAAGGAACATTATGAAAGGCGTCTTCTTCTTTCTCTCCCGCAACTCATTTGGACCATGCCTTTCCAGGCGGCTCTTGGCTTCTTCGGGAGTCAACCCTCCATCAAGGTCGGTCTCCAGTTCCTTTAAGACTTGCCCAACTTCCGTTGTGTGCCAGACTGTCTTGGCCATTAACCATGCCTCCGTTTAACCTCAATCCGGCAAGCAACTGCCGTTTTTCTTTTAAAGCTCACCATCGCCCAGAATCGTTCAGGACACAAAGCAATTCCTCGGACGATTGAAAGGCATGGGTGGAAATGACTTTGCCCTTAAGACACCATTTATAAGCCTGTCGCGGGAGATCTTAAGTGCTCTCCAACAAGTTGATAAGTGCCTGACACCGCGTCTCTTCTATCACCAACTCTTCCTTCCCACTAACTGATTAGTGAATTACCTTTCTTAAACTCTTTCTTGAATAAATCCCACGCCATCAAATTGTCAAAAGCTCTGCCAATTTCTTCTGGAGCGAATTTGCTGCCCTTAGCCCTACGGACCTCTCTTATCACCTCTTCCTTTCCAACCGTTTTGCCAACACGTAGGGCAGAGGAAGCTAGGAAATGGGTGGTGGCGTATAGCTCCAGCATACGGGGGGACATACCGCCAAAGCGTGTTTCTAAAGTCTCCAACTGTGCACGGTAACGCCTAATCTCTTCAGAATGTTTTTCAAGGTACTTATCCAGAAATGTTCCCTTGACCAACATATAGCCGTCTTTCTCAAAAAGCAGACCTGTGGCAATCATGTCCGAATGTGTTATGGCTACCTCATCACTATAAGGGCCATAAAGGTACATACTAAATGAGCACTTAACTGGTAATCCTAGCTGATAACTGAAATAAGCTAATTTTTGAAAAGCTTTCTTTCCACGTATCGGCTGGTGGGAAGCAACAAAAGCCAGCGGTAAAGCTAAATCCACATTAACTCCACCCTTCTTCAATTTTCTTAACTTTAGACTTAATTTGTTCGTAATGCTGATGACACCACTCAGAAGCTTCCTTCTTCCGTTCTCTCGGCACATAGAAACGGACGATGTTGATATACTTCTGAGATAATAGTTTTAGCGGCAGTGATAATTCAAAGATTGACTGATATTTTTCTGGATAATGTTTATCCTGTACGGTAATGCTGCCGAAACGGTGTTTTTTACTATCTTCTTCATCATCTTCAAACTTCTTAAGATTAAATAAGGGATTTGTTGGGAGCTTTCTTGCACGGTCGTCCACAAAGCAATCTGGGCCAAAGGTCTCTTCAAACATATTCTTTAATTCAGAAATTACGTAGTAGCTTTCCAGCCCGGCATGATGAGGCAACGTTACAAACGCTTCTGATAAGTGGTCGCGTTCGTAAATCCTACGCGCCCATTCGTTATCCTTACGTTTAGACTTAATTGCCTCAAGAACAGTACTATCGTCAAACGCCAGGTAGTTTTCCAAATCGTCCGGAAGTGGAAAGACTGCGCTGCACCCTATATCTGACAACCAATCCTTCAAGAAACACGAAAGGTAATAATCATAGATACGCCTAGTTTTATGGAAATACACCTGAATGAACATCCAGTACCGGGCAAAGATCAACTCCTCAACCGCCTGAATCCCATCAGAATCTACACCCAGAAGCCAGACACCGATCTCTTGGTCTTCCTCGTTTAGCTCTCCGCTACTGTTTTCTCGCGCTGGAATAACGGTAATAGTATCCAAAATACGGTGCAGGTCATACTTTCCATAGTGTACGCCGCAATAGTACGAATCCCTTAGAAGATAATCAAGTTTATCTGCGTCCATTTCCCCGCTGATAAGCTTCCCTATAAAAACCTTATCTGTCCCTAAAGGTAAACCTTCTAGAAGCGCAATGATTTCTTCAATCTCGATCTCAGGGAAATACTCATTGATAATGGGGCCAAAACACTCGCGAATAACAGCGACCGAGTAGTGTTCATGCTTAAGATTGGAAGCAAAGCACTCCTCACCGCCATGCGAAAAAGGCGCATGCCCCACATCATGCAGTAAAGCTGCTAATCTTACAAGTTGGGTAAGACGATCGTATTCATCTGGGTTAAAGTGCTTACGTATAAGGTCACGCTGACGCAGGCGCTCCATCATTTGACCAACAATATGCATTACGCCGAGGCTGTGTTCAAAACGTGTATGAGTGGCACCGGGATAGACCTTGTACGTCATTGCCAACTGACGAATTCTATTTAAGCGTTGAAATGCCTCATGCTTTATCAAAGCTGCTTCTCTACTGTTAAGCTTAATCATCCCGTGAATCGGATCTCTAACATAAACATCACCCACAGGACAACCCCTCTACAGTCTGACCTTCAGGCTTCTGCCGGTGACTCATCTGTTTGTAAACTTCATTAAATAACTGACCTATGTTAACGTTCCATACTAACTGACCCCGACGGAGAGTATCTACCATAATAATAGGGTCTGTGGTCAGAACGAAAAGGGTTTGTCCATCAGTTAGGAAAACCATCTCGGCTAAAGGTAGGGTTCCATCCGGCAGATACTTGTGTAGATAAGCAAGGCTTTTTCTAATCTTCTGGAGGCTTACACCGCTTTCTTTCAAACGCTTTGCGGCTTTTAAGCACACTAAATCTCGAAAGCTGTACAGTCGTTCTGTGCCTTGGCCGTTGGCCTCAACTAGAGTTGGCTTAATAAATCCGCTTCTGTCCCAATAATCTAATTGTCTTTCTCTCCGTTGAGGATGCCCGGCGTGAAGAACCGGCAATCGATGTAAAGCCCGTCGCCATTAAGGAACTGCATGAATTCCTGACCATCCCTGGCACGCAACCGATAACGGAGCCATTCGAGCTAATGGCCATCTATACGTGAGTAACGCAAAAGTTGTTGTGCCAATTGATATGGGAGCCGCGTGGCCTATCCGGTCACCGCCCGCGACATGAAACCAGGCGAAAGGATGCTTTATAGTCACTCCATTTTTTTTGAATAAAGGCAATGTCATCATCAAGTTTCTGGTAACATTTGAATGAATCAACCTTTTTCCCAGCTTCTCTATGTTTTCTCCATTTTTCATAGGTCTTATTTTCTTCACAATCCCAGCAAAATTCAACTCCTTTTTTTCTAAGAGCCGTGCCAAGAGAATCAACCCTGCCTCTTCGCGCCTCCCGGAATTGGTTCCGCCTATCCCGCGCCCCTTCCCGTTGAGTGCTGGGTCACCCGCCGCGCCGTTGCGATCACTTCCCGCACCGAGTGTCCCTGTTCAGCCGGCGGCCTGCATGCTTTGCCAGAGTCTTTTCGCACCTCGTTAACCAGCTTGAAGATGGCCGCATCAGAAAGTGAGATATTGCTGCCGATTTCCTTTAACGAGTACTCTTGCCGGATCGCCTCTTTGGCATAAAGTATCTTGTATGGTGTCAAGTGCCTCTTCCTCGAACCTTCCTTAATTAATCTAAAGTCGGCTGGGCTAACGCCGGTATCAGCCAGTATCTCGTCAAGGCTTTTCCTTGCCCGGTTCCCCGTTTGCGGTTCAGGTTGTGGAAACGGCAGAAAATCCTCTACGAGAGCCGGACCGTCGTTGTCATAGTCGGTATCGTCCTCTTCGTCCATCAACAGTTCATACTTCCTTAGCGCGTCGCGCTTTTCCTGTGAGAGAATACCCAAAATGATATCGATATCGACAAACCATCCCTGGTTCTTACGGTAATGAATGTCGCTGCTATACGGATAGTCCGAGGCCTGCTGGCATATCCCCGCTCTCTCCGGGTTCCGGTGTACGTATCTCAGTACCGCCAGCAGATAGCGGTCATCGAAAATAGGAATCGCTTTATACCGCCCCTGAAAGACATGCCCCGAACGGTCATACTTCCAGTTGTAATGCCGGCTGTAGGAGCCGTTGATCGCGTGCATAATCATACTCAAAGGCCTGCTGCCCGTCCGTAAGATCAGGTGATAGTGATTGCCCATCACCACATACCCCAAAAGATTAAATCCCATTTTCTGTTTGCAGTCCTCGATACGCTTCAGCAGGTAAGACTTGTCCTCGTCATTCTTAAAGATGTATTCCCGGTTATTCCCCCGCTGGATGACGTGATAAACCGCTCCTTCATACTCCACCCGTGGTTTCCTGCCCACAAGCAAAACCTCCTGCCACCATTCTAGCAGGAGGCCTCTTCCACTTTCAATGATAAGTTGATAAGTTAGTGCCTGGCACGATCAGCCTCACGGTACATCCTCCTGCCAGTGCCCCGGGGGAATCACCTGCAAGTCCGGGATACGTCGAAAATGCTCGACATTGCCCGTCACCAGGGGCAGGTTGCGCACCAGGCAGATCCCGGCGATGAAAACGTCCCGGGTGCCGATGGTCTGACCTGACGCCCGCAGGTTTCTCTCCAGATCGGCCGCCTTTTCGGCGGCCTCCCTATCGAAAGGAAGGACCCCCAAATAGTCAAAAAGCCTGCGGTAAGCGTTCTCCTGCCTGCCGCCAGGCTTTAAGCCGACGCATAACTCGAAAACCCCAACCACGGTCAGGAGCCCTTCCCCACTTCTGAGAATGCTCGCTAAACAGCTCCGGTCCGGCTCCGCGCCGCGAAGGAAACCAATGACTACCGACGTATCTACGACAACCGCCATTTGGCCCACGCTTCCCGGATAGCCTTTTCCGCTTCTTCCGCCTCGGCCCGGGACAAAGTGCCGGCAAGCGCCAGTATCTCCTCCAGATCTTTGGTTCTCTTCTCCTCCGCCTTCGCCAGGTAAGCGTCCAGGGCCTCGTTCACCAGCTGGGAATACCCTCTTAACCCACGGCGCGCCGCCAGGGCCAGAAGCTTCGCCCTCTTCTCATTGGAAATTTCGATCGTCGTACGCATGCCATCACCTCTGTCACAATTCTAGCATTGAAATACTCAAATATCAATTTTAGTTAAGTGCTTGACCCAAGAACGCAACACTTTCAATGATAAGTTGATAAGTTAGTGCCTGGCACGATCAGCTTGCAGCCGCACTTTTTTGCAGTTCGAAAACGAAGCGCCAAAGTCTCCGGCGGGAGTCGCACCCGCTATATGACGCAACCTTGCTCAGCCGCACTGCCCGGCACCAATCTTCCCTTAACATGATCGCCTACATAATCGTCCTAAAGCAGCGGGAAGTCCTACCAAGTTACCTAACCCGTATGCCCAATGCAGCGTAGCCAAACTGCCGGCAAAGCTAGGAATCGCGCGAACAGGGATGGTTCCTTTTAGTGCCTCGAATCCGGCAACAACCGCTAAAGCACAAAGGTAGGTTCCAATTAAGGTAAATCCTAGCCAG
The DNA here is from genome assembly GCF_049818055.1 of Desulfosceptrum tomskiensis. Classification (GTDB taxonomy): domain Bacteria; phylum Bacillota; class Desulfotomaculia; order Desulfotomaculales; family JASEER01; genus JBFLVT01. The sequence continues at coordinate 297,117 of NZ_CP187479.1, read as the reverse complement.
GGAGAAATAAGCATTAAGACCACAACAGAAACCAGCAAGCTAAGCGGAGCTAACTTACGCGGTGTGGGTACTACTCTATGTTTAACAAGAAAATGTGATACCCAGTAACCATAACGAAAATACTGCTTCCACAACAGTTTAAGATTACCTCTGGCCACATATTGCAAAACAAGATTTGGATCTAAATATGCTGAATACCCCTTTTGCCGTGCACGCCAGATGAAGTCATAATCCTCGTTTGCAAGCATTGCCTCGTCATAACCGCCAAGTTCTTCCCATAAGTGTCTGGGATATGCCCCGAAAGGAACTGTATCAACTGTAATTAACCCCTGTTCGCTTCCTCTGTGAGTCCTGTAAGCTGGGTTGCCAATTCCGGCCGGATGGCTTACAGCCGCTGCAATTGCTTTTGCACATGCACTGGAGCCGGCTGGTACGATATCCCACCTACCCCCTACTATACCCTTGTACTTAACGGCTTCCAAAGCTCGCACTGATCGTGAAACGTAGTCAGACGGCGGATAGGTATGTCCATCCAAACGGATTATGATTTCCCCTCTCGCCTCACGGCAAGCAAGGTTAAGAGAGATGGGAATATGCCGCTTAGGGTTGGATAGAACCCGGATTTTGCAGTGCGCAGGAGCGTCTCTAGAAGTGTCTGCAATTATGGGGAGCGTGCCATCTTCAGACTGACCATCAACGAGAACTATCTCGTACTCCTGGATCCAGTCCTGCCTGAACAGACCCTTAAGAACGCCTGTAATATGCTTTTCTTCATTAAACACGGGTATGATTACACTTACCACAAATGATCCCTAATTCCTAAGGGGTTTTTTCTGCCCTTACCTTTCCCACTTCAACGCAACTGTATCTTACTACTTACTGCGGTGGCTGAGTAGCGGTGTAGACAACTTGACGGGAAAGGTTAAGGATGTTCAAAAGCTCATCAAGACGGAGGAGCAAGCCGGACAAAATGTAGATAACCATACCGCAAACAATATCGATATTCACCGTATCGCAAGCGAAAGGGTTCCACTCTTTAAATAATCACCGAGGTAGCTGTCTAACCCATCAACCGCAGCATAATTAAGACCTCTGATCATCGTCTCCTAACTAAGCCTTTAAGCGTACCTCTTATGCATGCTGCTAGGGATTGACAAGAACGGGTTCCTATAATTATTTGGAGTATTCGATAAGGAAGATAGAAACAGACGTAAACCGCCAAACCGTATAGAACATACGGGGTTGAAAAGTTTTTTCTAAGCATTAGAAAGTGACCACAACTAAGGTGGTACATCACAAAAGGTGATGATCTATCACGTGCAATGTCCTCAATCTTATGCCACGCCTTGGCTGTGGGAACATAGAGAAGCTTAAACCCCATCCTGATTGTTCGGAGGCAGAAATCAACATCCTCATAGTAAAAGTAGTAGTCCTCGTCGAAAAACCCAACTCTTTGGAAGACTTCTTGTTTAATAAGCATTGCACATCCAGTCAAAAACGTTACTTCAGTACTGCAAACCTTCAAGTCGTCGTCCAACTTGTTCTTATCCGGAACTACAACTCCACTCTTGACTTTGTTGAAGTAGCCGCCTCCTTGCCACACTTTATTAGGACACGAATAATAGTAGATTCTTGGCCCCGCCATACCTGCACGATCATTTTCCTGTAACGCTACATACAGACGCTCTAGGCAGGTCACACTTACCACTGCGTCATTATTTAAGAGAAAGATATATTCAGCCCCTTTAGAGAGCGCAAATTTGATACCGATGTTAACGCCTCGTGCAAACCCATAATTTGCCTTATTCCTAATAAAATAGATATGGTAGCCCGCGAAGTGTTCTTGTAGACGTTCGTATGAGCCATCAGTTGAACCGTTGTCCACAAGAACTATCTCGGTTGCCAAGGTGGAACCAAGAAGGGACCTTATACTTTCAACAGCATCGTCATAGTTGTTCCAGTTAAGTATAATCGACCATAACTTAGGCATAGTAGCCACCTAACGTTGGTCCTGAGCAAAACGTCGGTGTGCACCATCACAAATACGCTCCACCCATTCGGGATGTTCAACGTACCACCGTACTGTAGCTTCCACCCCATCTTCAAAATTCCACTCGGGACGCCACCCCAGTTCTCTTTTAGCCTTACTAATATCCATCGCATACCGGCGATCATGCCCCGGGCGATCTGCTACGAATTTAATCAAGTTGTCTCGTTTATGGAGGATCGTCAAAAGTGTTCTTACAACCTCAAGGTTTGTCCGCTCAGCGTTACCACCAAAATTATACACTTCCCCGGGCTTGCCTTTTTGAAGAGCAGCAATAATTCCCCGGCAGTGGTCTTCAACATAAATCCAGTCTCTGATGTTCAAGCCATCACCATATACCGGAAGTGGCTTGTCATTTAAGGCGTTCACAATCATTAGTGGGATGAGTTTCTCAGGGAATTGATAGGGTCCGTAGTTGTTTGAACACCTGGTAATAATAACCGGCACATTATAGGTTGCGTAATAGGCCCTACATAAGAGATCGGCTGATGCCTTGCTTGCCGAGTAGGGGCTGTTCGGTTTCAGGGGGTGCTCCTCGGTGAACGGCGGATCGTCCGGCCCCAGGGAACCGTACACCTCGTCGGTAGACACCTGGAGGAACACGCGCACCCCGTACTGTCGCGCAGCCTCCAGCAGCACCTGCGTACCCCGGATGTTGGTTTCGATGAACGGCCCGGCGTCTAGAATGCTCCGGTCTACGTGGGACTCGGCGGCGAAGTTCACTACCGCGTCGAAGCCGCCGCCGGCAACAAGGCCGGCTACGGTTTCCCGGTCCGCGATGTCCCCGCGGACAAAGGTATACCGTGGGTTGTCTTCAACCTCGCGTAGGTTCTCCGGGTTCCCGGCGTAGGTCAGCTTGTCCAGGTTTGTGATCTTCCAGTCCGGATATTCGTGCAACACGTGGCGGATAAAGTTGGAGCCGATAAACCCGGCACCCCCGGTAACTAGCAGCCTCACAGCAGTCCCTCCTTGCGCATCTCCTTTAGACAGCGCTCGAGCGCGTCCTCCCAGTACGGCAACAGATAGCCCACCGTTTCCCGCAGGGGGAAGGGATCCAAGACCGAGTTGGCTGGCCGCCTCGCTGGACGCGGAAAGTCCGCCGAGGTACAGGGCTCAACCCTCGCCGGTAGCCCGGCCTGCTTCATTATGGCCCGGGCGAAGCCGCACCAGATCGTCACCCCCTGGTTGGTCGCGTGGTAAACCCCGTAGCAACGTGTTGCAATAAGATCCAGAAGCAACCGTGCCAGATCCGGCGCATAGGTCGGGCAGCCGTACTGGTCATCGACCACGCGCAGGCGTTCCCGCTCCCTCCCCAGGCGCAGCATGGTGGCCACGAAGTTCTTGCCCCAGGGCGCAAAAAGCCAACTCACGCGCACAATGTAGAAGCGTGCCGTCAGGGAAGTTACCGCCCGCTCCCCCCACAGTTTGCTGGCCCCGTAAACGTTGACCGGACACGGGTCGTCGTAAACCCCGTACGGCCCGTCCTTCCGGCCGTCAAAGATGTAGTCAGTGCTAACGTGCAGTAGTTCCGCGTTCATCTCCCGGCAGGCCAGGGCCAGATTCCGCGGACCCAGGCCGTTGACCAGGAAGGCACGTTCCCGGTGCTCCTCCGCCCCGTCAACATCGGTATAGGCGGCACAATTCACTACTACCTCGGGCCGGTGCTCCCGTAGGGTCGATCTCACGGCCGTCAAGTCCGTGATGTCCAGGTCGGTACGGCCCAGGGGAACCAAGACCCATCCGCGGGCCTCGGCCTCCGCAGCCACCGCCCGTCCGAGCATCCCGTGAGCACCCGTCACCAGCACATGCATAGACGCAAACCTCCGCTAGCCCAAGGTAATCTCTGACTCGTCGCCTATAAAGAAGCGCAGTGAGCGCCGGTGGCCGCCGTCCCGCGTCAGGCGCGCACCTGAGCCGATGAGGCTGTCCTCGATGTGGTGCACCGCCCGCAGCCGGCAGTTATCCAGGATCACCGAGTGTTCCACGCTGCAGTTCTCTACGGCTGTTCCCCGGCCGATGGCCGTGTAGGGACCGATGAAGCTGTCGGCAATCCTGGCCCCGGCCCCCACCACCGCCGGCCCCCGGATGACGCTCCTCTCCACCACGGCGCCGGCCTCGATCTCCACCCGGCCCACGACCTGCGAGGCCTCGTCCACCGTGCCCTCGACCCGGCGGCGAGTGAACTCGTCCAGCACTACCCGGTTCGCCTCCAAGATATCGTCCTTCTTCCCGGTGTCCAGCCACCATCCCTCCAGCAGGCGCGGTGCTACCGCGTGGCCCATGTTGATCAACTCCTGGATGGCGTCGGTGATCTCCAGCTCCCCGCGCCAGGATGGCTTAATGCGCTCGATGGCCGCGTGGATGGCGGGAGAAAAGGCGTAAATGCCCACCAGCGCCAGGTCGGAAATGAATTCCCTTGGTTTCTCCACCAGCCGCGCTACCCGGCCGTCGCCGTTCAGCACCGCCACCCCGAAGGCCCGGGGGTCGGGAACCGTCTTCAACTGAATAATCGACGTGGAAGTATCCCGCCGGAAATCGGCCGCCAGCGGGGCCACCCCGCCCTGCACCAGGTTGTCGCCCAGGAACATCAGGAAAGGCTCGTCCTCCAGAAAGGGGCGGGCCGTTTTGACCGCGTGCGCCAAGCCCAGGGGCTCGTCCTGCACGATGAAGGTCAGCCGCAGGCCAAACCGCGCCCCGTCGCCGAGAGCATCCTGCACCATTGCACCGGTCTCGGGCGAAATGATTACCCCGACATCCTCGATCCCCGCCGCTGCGATCTGCTCCAGGACGAAGTGCAGGATGGGCTTATTCGCCACCGGGATGAGCTGCTTCGCCGTGGTATAGGTCAGGGGCCTAAGCCGCGTCCCCTTCCCGCCGGCCAGAACCAGAGCCTTCAAGCTACCCCTCCTCATCAGGCGTATACACAAAGTTGTTGTCCGCGTCCTTGAGGCGCGGGTGCCGGGCGTCCTTCGGCGAGAGTATTGGTACAGTCACCGGCCAGGTAATGCCTATATCGGAGTCGTTATAGATAATCCCCCGGTCATGCTCCGGCGAATAATAATTATCCACCTTGTACAATACCTCGGCAATGTCCGTCAGTACACAGAACCCGTGGGCAAAGCCGCGCGGAATGTAGAGCTGGCGCTTGTTCTCCGCCGAAAGCTCCACCCCCACCCATTTCCCGTAGGTCGGAGAACCCCGGCGGATGTCCACCGCCACGTCAAAGATAGCCCCACGTATACAGCGCACCAGCTTCGCCTGGGCCATGGGCTCCTTCTGGTAGTGCAAACCCCGAAGCACAGGCCCCTGCGACAGAGAATGGTTGTCCTGCACGAACTGATTAGTGATCCCACAACCGGCAAAATCCTTATAGGTATAAGTTTCAACGAAAAACCCGCGACTGTCACTAAAGACTTTCGGCTCAACTAATAACATATCCGGGATTTCCAGGCAAGTAAAGGTAAAAGACATTTTGCAGAACCGCCTCTGTTCATCGGCTTCGCCGGAAGCGTCGACCGGCGTAAGGAGCGCCCTTCTCTCTGAATGATTTATCTCAAATATTGCAGAATGGTTTCGACGCAGGCTTCCGGACCGGCTTCGGTCGTGCGCAGATGAATCTCGGGCGATTCGGGCGGCTCGTAGACGCTGTCGATGCCGGTAAAGTTTTTGATCTCCCCTCGCCGCGCCCTGGCGTACAGGCCCTTCGGATCGCGCCTTTCGCACTCTTCGAGAGGGGCATCAACAAACACCTCGACGAATTCACCTTCGGCAAACAACCCCCGGGCAAATCGGCGTTCAGCCCGGAAGGGTGAGATCAAAGCCACCAGCACAATCAATCCTGCATCCACCATCAACCTGGCCACTTCGGCCACGCGGCGGATGTTCTCCACCCGGTCGGCTTCGGTGAAGCCCAGGTCGTAGTTAAGGCCGTGGCGCACATTGTCCCCATCAAGGACGTAAGTGTGCTTGCCCTCGTCGTGCAGGCGTTTTTCCAGCAGGTTGGCGATGGTGGTCTTGCCGGCGCCCGAAAGCCCGGTAAACCACACGCAACATGGCTTCTGGCGCTTCAGGGCAGCGCGAGCCTGCTTGTCAACATCCAGAGCCTGGGGCAAGCCCTGGGTTTTCATTCCATCGGTGCAACAACTGGGATTATGGTTGAAGGGGTTGATGCCCGCGGCTAACCCTTCCTGATTCACATGGATGATCGGTTCAATGCCGGATCCCGCGGCCACCAGTGCCCGGTGAGCGTACATATCTCGGGATATCCAGGTGGTATCCACTCTCGTCAGGTACAACATCACCGACGAGTCCTTGCCGATGGAATAAAGCATCACTGGTCTACGGGCGCCGGCGACCGCCTCCCGGATGACTCCAATGCTTTCTGATTCAAGCGCAGACAGGTCAAAAGAGCGCATACAATCACCATCCCTAAGCTACGAAAGTAACCTCTTGGGCACAAGTAGGGCAATACCCAGAATTCTTGAGAACAAGCACACGTGTAAGCATTTTTAACTCCTTGCATACTTAATAAGGGATCGCTTCTCATTTCAAATTCTAAATGTACATCAGCTTCTCAAATTCAGGGTGATCCTGAATGGTCGGATGAGTGTGGTTAGCAAAACCGAACTGCTCATAGAGTCGCTGAGCGTATGCCGACGCCTTCAAGCTCGCCTGTGCGTCAAGTTCGAATCGTTGGATAGTATCACGCTGCACCTCGATGATTTCCTGCAGTTGCTGCAGGCCAAACCCGCCGATTGTTACACCGCGCTGGTGTCGACGATGGGAGTTCAGCGAGAGAGGGCAGAACGCAACCGCTCCCTGTTCCAGCAGGCGTAAATAGAGGACCCAGTCGCCTGCGAACCGGAAACTGGCAATCTCTTCGGCATGGGCCTTCAACGTCGCGGCCAAAACATTGCGACGAAATACCACAGCGCTTACGTTGGGGATAGTATTTTTCAAGTATAGCGCTTTTTTAATCTCTTCCTTCCCATCTACAACATATGGACGAGTCCACCGCTCTCTATCAATATCCGCAACATAGTCGAGATAATGCTCGCACAAAATCGTGCCATCTTCGGCCATCTGACGTGACTGTGCGTAGCTCATCACCACGTTGGGCCGCTGGAATGCTGGAAGCACAGATTCAAGGAATTCAGGATCTGCCAGGTCATCCGCTTCGGCAATCCAGACAAAGTCGCCTCGGGCAAGGTCAACGCCACGAATCCATTGGCTGAATACCGAACCGGAATTGCGTTCATTAACAACCAGCACTGACGGGATATCGCATTTTGCTAGAAAGTCTCGAGCGATCTGAAGACTGTCATCCGTTGACGCATCGTCGAGCACGATTAGCTCGTATATCGGCACTGTTTGTCGAACAATCGTCGAAAGCCTCTCGGTCAAATAGCGACCATAATTGTAATTCGGTAGAATGACTGATACTCGGGGCAAGGGTTTACCGGCAAACTCTAAAAGATCGAAAAGATAGTGACGGAAGCTAAATTCGCGCTCGACAATGGCTCGGCCCTGCTCGGCATAACGACGTGCCGTGTCCTGATCTTCAATCAAATTCATGAGTTCTTTGGCATATGCATCAATATCAAAAGCAGGAACAAGTACACCACAGTCACGTTTCAAGAACTCCTCAAATCCACCACATCCTTTGAAGGCTACAACCGGTGTCAATGCGTCGTAAGCCTCCAGTACGACAGATGGAAATGGATCCTCTCGTGAAGTCAGTGCGTAGACGTCAGCCGCGATAAAGTATTCCTGTGGCTGATCAACGCGTCCGGGAAAGATGAAACGATTCTGCACTCCGGCAGCGTCGATCTTCGCCATTTGCTGATCCATGAGCTTCTGATCGACATGGCCAACCCATAGCGCAACGACTTTCGGATTTTGATTAATCACTTTCAGGCAGGCATCAATAAATAGGTCGAGTCCTTTGCGGTAATCTGCATAGCCTGCCGACAGAATGATTCGTGTATCGGATGCCAAACCCAGTTGTTTCCGTATTTTGCTCCGGATCAGTTCCCGGTCCATACCGGTGCATAGTGGGCTACGCAAATACAAACCCTGTGGGCGAATTACGGCCTGTTTAAGTAAATGTCCGACAAAGTCTTCGAAACCGGCCTTGACTTGAGCAGCAGGAAATACTATACAGTCTGTGTTATCGGCAATTGCTCTAGCATGTTCGTGCAACTGATACGAGTTTAGGATTCCAGGTAGTTCGTGGATCAACGAAACTACAACGAAGCCTGCCTGCTTCAAGAGTGGTATCAATCGGCCTGAAACGGTGGTATTAACAATCGCAACCTCGGCTCCATTGGTACGTAGCACCCTCAAACGCTTCAAAACCTGATTAGACGGTTCTCGGTCGAGGTTAATGCGGTGGACAGATGCAACCTGCTGAAATTTCGACAACAGTACCCCGTTGCCGAGCACGATCATGTCTACAGAAAATCCAAGCTGACATAGTTCGCGTGCCATATGTAGTGCAAGAAGCTGAGCTCCATGTGGGTGGGCATCATGTGACACAACGACAATGCGTCGGGGCGTGGTTGCAACTGCTACTAGAGCATCTCGTGTTGCCTGAAGCCAGGCATAGCCATATCGTTGGTCGGGTTCAAGGTGCGCCCCCTCAGCCCATTCATTCCAAGCGTTAATGAAAACGAGGCGTTCATCGGGGTTGGTCTGGTGTTTCAAGGTGTCCCGGATGGCGTTTTCCAGCCAGCGTTGGTAAAGAGCCGGTGAGCTGTTGAGAAAAACGGTACTACGATTCTTTCGCCGCGCGGTATTATCCCAAGACGGACATACACTACGGAAGAGCTTATACCTCGGTCTCTGGTATTTTTCGCTACGTTCGACGAAAACTCGCCAGTCGTAGACAGTACAGCCGAAGTCTTCACGAAGAGGGGTGACGCTGTTAGTAATGTTTGGTGGTGCTGAGTTGTTTGGCGGAAATTCAACAGCTGCATCGAAACCGTATTTTGCTGGATCGACAGTTTTGAAAGACTGGGTGTAGGCAAGGTAAATTTCACCAATACCGTTTTCCCGGCACCAGTTGCGCCATCGCTTTGCAGTGTCCTTAGCAGAAGGAAGCAGGCTTGGTCGGTACACCAGCAGTAATGGCTTGCCGTCAATACGGATATAACGAGGATCACGCATATACTGGGCTACGTGCCGGATAAAAGCCAAATCGTCTTCCGGAGAATGTTGCTGGGCTATCAGTATTTCGCTATCCAACCCATCCCAGCGGCGAGTCCAGTTCTCGTTGGCCCAGCACAAACAGAAGGGAAGATCCAGACTGTTGTCATTAAGATAATTCTGGATCGGTGTTTCCAGCAGACGTTTGCCGTCAAACCAATAGAAGTAGAAACAGAACCCTTCAATTCCGTAGAGCTTAGCCAACTCGATCTGTCGGCGCTGTACAGCCGGATCGAGCAAGTTATAGCAGCCCGGTTCATCAGGTACATGTGGCTGGTAATGGCCGATAAACTGGGGTTGAGCAGGCAGGACATTGGTCCACTCCGTAAAGCCCTCACCCCACCAAGCATCGTTCTCGGGGATTGGATGGAACTGTGGCAGATAAAAGCAGATCAGCTTGACTGGCTTATTATTCAGTGGCGGTGCTTTAAGTAGCGGAGCGTATTCGCTGTCAGTGGAAGTGTTTTGCACTGATGTGGATGCCACGCTAGTATATGTGGCAGGGCGTCTATCGATAGTAAAATTGAAGCTCTGCCAACTGCGGTAGGCTTGCGTCCAGCCAAAAAGGAAGGGTAGCCCTTTGAACATTACACTCTTGATCTTCTGCTTGCGCTGGTCGGGAATTGGTAGGTGACGCCAGATCCAGCGTACGCTTTCAGACATCAGGCACCGGAAGAACCAGTAAGGTCGCATTATAAGGCTTCTACGAAAGACTCGCAACGGCTTGGTGATCCGCCAGGATCGGGAAGCCAGAATAGCCGCGATCCGCTCGTCGCGGTCGGCCACTGCCTGCGTGAGATTGGCGATCTGTGCGTCGCGCTCGGCCATTGCTTGGGTGAGACTGGCTATCTGCCCATCCCTCTCGGCCATCGCCTGGGTGAGGCTGGCTATCTGCGCCTCTCGCTCAGCAACCGCCTGACTTAGATTAGCTACCGTTTCCAGGGAAAAGACATCATGAATAGCTGTAAGTTCTATGAAATTACGATAGTCAAAACTATAAAGATTTTTTATTCTTTTAGCTTTTTCTGCATCTGAAAGCAATTCAAAAAGCAATTCCAACCCTAAAAGCTTTGCCCAATGAAGCGACTTATCTCCAAGGCAGATCATCGCCAATACAAATTGGCTCTCAAATCCCTCAAGCCGGAAATACTCCCGTGCTTCGGGGAAAATCAAAACCATTTCATCGAACGTATCGATTAATAAATAATTCCTTAAAATGTAATGGAATTCTGTCATTCCGCGAATACGTGCATCAGGGCGGTTTCCGCTGGTATTCGCTTCGTTCTCTCTCACACGAAAGCGAACCAATTTTTCAGGCAATACATGGATATTGTATTTGAAACAAAGCCTGATCCACATATCAAAATCAGCAACTTGTGCGAGCCATGGACGGTATAATCCACAATCAATATAGCATTGTCTGCGAATCAATACACTGGGATGGCATAGTGCATTTCCATTATAAAAGAAACGATTTAACCACTCGTGCCTGCTCCTGTTTGGCTGCTCAAAGATGCTGTAATAAAAATGCGAGGTGTTCTCAAGCGCCGCTCCGTCCTCCCCTATAGCCAATGCATTTGTAAAAACAGCCCCGATATCCGGATGTTCATCTAAAAATTTAACCTGACGCTCGAGTTTGTGAGACTCCCACACGTCATCCGAATGATGAATGGCGATATAGTCACCATTGGCAATCTCCCGGATTGCCTTGTTGATGCCATACACCCCCCTTTTTCTTTCTTTGTTTCTAAACGCCTTGATCCTGGAATCTTTATAACTATTGATGATAAACCACGACTCGTCAGTTGATGCGTCATCCCAAATGATCAGCTCAAAATCGCCATAGGTTTGGTTTAATGCACTATCAATCGCCTCACGAAGATATTTTTCATGGTTAAAAGAAGTTAAAATAACGGAGATTTTGGGCATATTAATATGCTCCTTTTTTATTCGAAAGTTTATAGCCAAAAGCATTCAACGTTTCGCCTGCAATGGACTCAAACAGGATTATTTCTTCGTAAGTTAGGAAATTTTGGTACTTCCCAATATTATTACAATCCGGCTTTTCTAAAGTTTTCGATTTCCACTGGAGGAATTCAATTGGCTCATCGTTATTTTTATAATAATCAAGCATCGATTCGTTGTAATCAATGCCCAGGAAAATACATATTTTTTCTAGGGTTTGACACGGAAGCGTGACCAAAGCTTCATAGGTAATCAACAATGATCGTTCATATAATTCTTCGGCAATAAATTTATTATTATTTACCCATTCATGTGCAATTTCTTCTATTGAATTGGGAAGATTAGGAGCATATATGGAATTTATTTTTTTAGCAAATAACTCTCTATAAGAAACAGCCACATCTCTACCATCACGCACAATAAAGATTAATTTAGGATCATTAAAAATTTCTTTTATTTTTGCTATGTGCTTAATATAGAAATTATTTTTATCGCCAACCAACGTCGGGTTCTTTCCATTCTTTTGTGCGTAGATCAAATATATGGCAAAGGCAATTTCTTTATATTGCTTAAATTTTCTAGATAACATGAAACTTTTAACTTCTTCTTCGCGTATACCCCAAGTTTCAAATTTTTTTGATTTAATAACATCTTCTACAAAGTTCTTAACTGTTTCCATGTCAAAAAAAGACTTTTCTTTATATTTCTCATAAAGCCACAAAGCGAAGCCACATTCAGGCGGAACCGAAATTAATGGATGGTTATTGAGCATTAACCTTAGCAAGGACGTGCCAGATCGTGGATTACCAATTATAAAAAATGGAGACACACCAAAAACCTCGCTTTCTTGGGATCTCACCACTTGGATCCTTGTTAACTTGAATTCCATTATTTTTATAATGTTCTAACTGACGCAATATCCTCGCTTTCCACTCCAGTGTTGGATGTGCTTGGATATTCCGAATCAAATCATTCTTTGAATGCTTTTTAAGTGCAATAATGTACTGCCATCCGCCTCCCGGTTTGAGAATTCGGTTTCGGTTAATCCATCCATGGCGAATATATTGAACATCGTCGAATAATACAAATGTATCCACCGCATGAATCAACTGCCAATATCCAATATATGGGGAAAAATATGGTTGCATGACGGCCGCTCTCACAGGATGGCATCCTTGATTACTTTCGATATTTTCAATATGTCATCCTTCAACAAACTGTCATACATCGGCAAGCATAAAATCCTTGACGCCAGATTTTCTGAGACAGGGCATGATACATAGCTGTGCTGCTGAAGATACGGCAGCGTATTGAGGGAAGGATAAAAATATCGTCTCGGCATTATCCCATTTTTGATTAGTGCTTCACGGACCCGCATCATAGTTTCGTGATTAGGGAAAACCACCGGGTAGTATCCGTAATTGTACTCCACCCCGGCCGGAATGTGTGGCCAGCGTAATCCAATCCCATCCAGAAATTCATTGTAATATTCTGCGCACTGGCGGCGGCGGGCGATGATTTCATCAACCTTCGGCAGAACGCAGAGACCCATAGCCGCATGAAGCTCGGACATTTTTGCGTTAATACCAACCTCAAAGTAATCATTTTCCCCATGGTGGCCAAACTTTTTCATAAGAGAAACTCTCTCTGAAACTTTCGCGTCGCGACAGACTACCGCCCCGCCTTCTGCCGTGTGAAACAACTTCGTTGCGTGAAAACTGAGTGTTGATACATCACCATGAAGCAATATTGATTGGCCATTAATCTTGACACCAAAACAATGAGCGGCATCGTAGATCACCTTGAGATTGTATTTTTGGGCTATTTTCTCTATTTTTTCTACGTCGCAGGGGTTACCATAAACATGTGTGGCCAATATCGCACTGGTTCGCTCTGTGATTGCCTTCTCAATTAATTCTGGGTTGATGCAGAAGGTGTTCTCATCGATATCCACAAAAACCGATGTGCAACCCTCCCAAACTATTGCTGTCGCCGTTGCAACATAGGTAAATGGCGTGGTGACAATTTCTCCCGTTAGTTCGAGTGCCTTGATAGCGAGTTGAAGTGCCAGCGTGCCATTTGCCACAAGCTCCAATCTTGGAACGCATAAATATTTACATAGCTCATTAGCAAGTTCCTTGACCAAAGGTCCATTGTTGGTGAGCCATCCTTCCCTCCAAATCTGTTGGAGGCGATCTTGATATTCGGTGAAAGGTGGAAGAAATGTCTTTGTAACGTTAATCATGGCTTTTTCACAATATAAAGGACACTCGTATTCTTGAGGCCTAGTCGTTTAAAAACTCGCTTGCCAAAATATGTGACACCTAATTCTTTCAAATGAAACCCGTGCTTTTTTATCTTTTTAACATAATCGTCATGCGCATATAATCTGACATGGTCATTTTGTCCGAAATATTTCCAGCGTTCTTCTTCCGTCTTAACCGATGGATCTTCAATTGTCTTTTCAAGTCCGATGATAATGGGAACCATCAATATACCACGCCCACCCTTTTTTGTTATTCTAAAGAGTTCGCTTATTGCCAAATCATCATCTTCTACATGCTCAAGCACATGGCTGCATATAAAGAAATCAAAACTATTGTTATTGAAAGGCAGGTTCATCAAATTGACAATATAATCAACACCTTCCATCATGGCATCAGCGGTCTGATAATCAAAATACCCCAATGACTTAATTTTAAGAGATAAGGCATGCTCCGGGGCAAAATGAATAAAATTTATGCCTTTCTTAATCATTCCCATCTTAATTTCGTGATCAAGCCATAAAGCATAAAGCCTTTCCCGATCGGAAGCGCCGCAGACCGAACACAAATATGTTTCAAGCGCAGTCATTTCTCCACACCCGAAGTATTTGTAGCCATATTTCTCGGCATTTTCCCTATAAAAGTCTGGCAGGGGAGAAAATGACATGCCTTGGCTACTGCAGACGGGACAATATGTGGAATCATCCCTGTAGACGAGAAAATATTTCAATATTTTAGCAAGAAAATGTTTCATATTTCTATACATCCATATGAGTTCGGTAGCAACACTTTGGCCCAAACACGACCCTCTCTTTTTCGGGTTACATTGAATACTATGGCGTCGTCAATCACATCGAGGAACTCGGCGGTCTCATCTACAATTACAGGCTTGGTTAGTTGAATCTGAATACTATATATTCCTTCCTGTAGCGGTAGATTTGTCGTATAGGTAACGACATATCGAGCATCTTTGCGAGCATGCACAATGGGCTTGCCGAGCGTTCTTGGGCCTGCTCCAAGAATTAGGTTTTTTTTGTCATCCAAAATGTAGTAATTTGGCGATACATCCAGGTCGCTATGGCTTTTAAAATAGATCTTTATCCTTACTTCCTGATTGAACTCAACGGAATTGATCGGCTCATCGTCTGTGTTGAGTAACTCGACATAAGTAACGCGGGCACCACCCGAGCCATAGCGGAATTGCTCCACCCTGCGATCAAAATCCTCCGATTCCTTAAATCCTTTACATTGTGTTGGTGGCGATGTTGATTCGGTCTTTTCTTTAATGGCCGGAAATGTGGTTGGTATGCGTACAAAACGGCGTTGTTCTTCGTTCATCTCTTCCCGCATCATTCTAACGTAGTGTTCTGCCACATCCGCGGCGGTTCCTACACTTTTCAACTCTCCACGCTCAAGATGTATGGCACGGGAACACAGGCTCTTAACAGCCCCTATGTCATGGCTGACAAAGAGCACTGTAGCGCCTGCTTTCTGTATTCGCGTGAGGGCCGTCATACATTTGGCCTGAAAATTCATATCGCCAACCGCGAGCGCTTCATCAACAATCATAATTTCCGGTTGAGACATGATATTGACGGCAAAGGCCAGTCGCACGTACATCCCGCTCGAGTAGGTTTTTACAGGTTGCTCCATGAACTCGCCGATGTCGGCAAAGGCGGCAATGTCGTCGAAGCGGGCGTCGATTTCCTCTTTGCTCAAGCCCAGCACCGCGCCGTTCATGTATACATTCTCGCGCCCCGTGAACTCCGGGTTGAAGCCGGAGCCGAGTTCCAGCAGCGCCGCGATACGGCCGTTGGTTTCCACCGTACCGCTGGTCGGGGTAAGTGTGCCGCAGATAATCTGCAGCAGCGTCGACTTGCCCGAGCCGTTGCGGCCGATGATGCCGACGGTTTCACCTTTTTTAACCTCGAAAGAAACGTCCCGCAAAGCCCAGAACTCGCGAAAGTAATTTTTGGGCTGCCTGCCCACAAGCCGTTGCAGGCGAGGGATAATAGACTGTTTGAGCCTGTCTTGTGGGCGATCGTAGATGAAGTAACACTTGGAGAGGTTGCTTACCCGGATGGCTATATCATTAGAGGACATCCGCGAACCCCTTTCGCGTTTTCTGGAACCACCAGAAGCCAACGGCGGCGACGGCAAGGCCTGCAATCATGGCTATACCCAGGGAGGACCAATTGGGCAGGCTCCCGAAGATCAATACCTTGCGGCTCTCTTCAATGATAAGCGTGAGCGGGTTGACCTGCAGCAAACCTTGATATTTCTCCGGAAGCGCCGATATGGGGTAGAACACGGGCGACATGAACATGAGTACCATGGTGAAAATGCCCGTAACCTGCCCTATATCGCGCACGAAAACCCCCAACGCTGCCAGAAACCAGGCAAATCCCATTCCGGCAAAGACTAGGGGCAGCAATACCAGCGGGAAAAGCAGGCTGGTCCACGGCAAGGACTGGTTGATGAGGAGTTGCGCCAGTAACAATACACCCACGCTCACCAGGCTACAGAAGAGCGCCGACCCCATGGCCACCCAGGGCAGAATTTCCAGGGGAAAGACCACCTTTTTGACGTAATTCACATTGGAAATGATCAACCCCGGCGCGCGGTTGATGCATTCGGCAAAGAGGCCGTGCACGATCATGCCCACGAAAAGAATAAGGGCAAAGTCGGCCTTGCTTTCCTCCCCGCCCACGCCCCAGCGGGCCTTGAACACGACGGAGAAGACGAAGGTGTAGACGAAGAGCATCAGCACCGGGTTGAAGAACGACCAGGCCAGGCCCATGACCGAGCCGCGGTAGCGGCCCACGACCTCGCGCCGGGTCATCTGCCAGATGAGCCGGCGGTTGCGCCAGAGGCTCGTGAACATGGCCACAGGTGTGGCGGGGTGAGCTTGATGGGGGTTCATGCGCACACCTCCGCGTGTGATGCATCCTTTGAGACATGGTTAAATCGAAGGCTTTTCTTGTTCCGCAAGTAAATTTGTAAATTGTTGCGCAGTGCTTTCCTTACCCCCTCGCGCTGTTGCCGGGTGAAGAAGTATCGGTATCGTTTGAAGAATTATCCTCAAGTCGAGCAGCAAAGAGTAATTTCTAATATAGTAAAGGTCATACCGCAGCTTGTCTTCGGCCGACGTGGTATATCTTCCGTAAACCTGCGCTAAGCCGGTGATCCCGGGCTTAACCAAATAACGATAGCGATACTCCGGATTGGCCTTCTCGAACTGCTCCACGAAAAAAGGACGCTCCGGGCGCGGGCCGACGAGACTCATATCGCCCTTCAGGATATTGAATAACTGGGGAAGCTCATCCAGCCGGGTAGCGCGAAGGAATCGTCCAACCGGGGTAACACGCGGGTCCTTTTCGGTCGCCAGTACGGGGCCGGTCACCTTTTCGGCGTCGGCCACCATGGTGCGGAATTTATAGATGGAGAACTCCCGGCCGAACTGGCCCACCCGCTGCTGGGTATAGATCACGGGACCTTTGGAAGTAACGGCGACCAGTACGGCGGCAACCAGCATTACCGGAGCAAAAACAATCAAGCCGGCCAGAGCGGCAACCAGGTCAAGAGCCCTTTTCGTAAATGCCTGAAAACCGGACAGGCGAATGTCCTGGATCTGCATCACGGGCAGGTCGTCAATTTGTCCAACCCTGGCGTTGCTCACCGCCACGTCGTATAAATCGGGCACAAGGTAGACTTCTTGGCCCGTGGCGATGCAGGCGTTCAGGATTTGGGCCTTCAATTCCCGTGGTACGGAAGGCGCAACCAAAACGCCGTCCATCCCCGTAAGTTCGGCCTCAAGATCGAGGCCCTCGTTAAGCTCGACTACCTTCGCAATTCTGACCGAATCTCTCGGCAGCTCCAAAAGCTTCCCCGCGATGGTTTCGACATCCGCCGCCGGACCGATTAGGGCAAACGTCCTCTGACCATACAGCAAACGATCCCCGTGCCACATCAGCCACCGCCACAAAACAAGCAGGACGATCTGGCAGAAACCGCCCAGGATCAGTACGCTGCGGGGGAAGGCGAACTCGCGGAACCAGAAGGTCAGGACCATTGCACTCAAAACAATTAAAACGACGCCGGTAATCAGGGACCTGAAGACAGGGAAAAACCCGTTCAACCGTTTCTCGTAGAGGCCCAGCCCCAGAAACAACAGGGCTGTTAATCCCGATATCCACGGAAGGGTTTCGATGAAGGGACGGACGTTGACCTGCGGTACGTCGAGTCCAAAGCGGATGACAAAAGCCAGGGCGAAGCCGGCGTTGACCAGAAAGACATCGCCTATGCCCACCAGCCAGCGCGGAACGTATTCGAGTGTCTTCCGGCTCCCTTTCATAACTGAGACCCACTTTTAGATTACTGTTTTACGCATAATGTCTGGAAGCTCGTCGCGTATCTATCGTGCTATTCGATTACAGGTAACCCCTTAAGGATATCGTAGATCTGCTCGAAATCAGGGTTGATCTTTTTAGCCTCTTCGACCAGGGCGTTCGCCTCGGCCTGTTTCCCCTGCTTTTCCTTGACAAGGGCCAGCCAAAGCATGGCCTGCGCCTTGCTGTTGTCATCCCCGATACCTTGAACGGCTTCATCCAGCAGGCTCCCCGCCTGGTCGAACTTGCCCAGCAGGTAGGATGAGGCGCCGAGGCTGAGCTTCATCTCCGGCGTCGGTTCCAGCTTCGCCCCCTGCCAGAGTTTCTTCTCTTCAGCCGTCAGCCTGCTGTTGATCTTCTCCATCGAGGAAGACACTTCCAGCGCCTTCTCCAGGTAAACCCGGGCCCGATCCTTCTGGTCATCATTCAGCAAACTGTAACCCAAAGAGAAGTACGTACGGGCAAGAAAATCGTACTGTTTTACGTCGAGCGGCGCGACGCCGACCGCCTTCTCGGCGTACTTCGCAACGTCTTCGGTCTTGCCCCGGGCCGCCAGCAGGTTCGCCAGCAACTGGTACCTGGCCGGCGTGTAGGAGCTCATCTGCGCCGCCAGCTTGGCTTCCTCAACGGCCTTGGACAGGTCATCCTTGGAACCCGTAGCCTGGTAGGCCTGGGCCAGGGCGGCATGGTAGCTCCCCTCGAACGGGTTATAGGCACAAGCCTTTTGCAGGGCGACGATTCCGCCGTTGATGTCCCCGCTGCGGAGCTTGGTGTAGCCCTGCTGGGCAAGGCTGCTTGCCGTAGCCAGGGTCGTACCGAAGGAGATGATAATAAACGCGGCAACGGACGCCGTTACGAGCGCGGTGCTGTTGAGAGGAACGTAGGACGACTCTTTCCGTTTCCGGGGCGCCGCTTCCGTCACGGGTTCTTTGACCAGCGACAAGGCGGCGGTGATGCCGAACAAAACCCAGAGCACGAGGGCCAGCGCGGCAAGCGAAAGGTTGAAGTCGATCGAGGCATGCACGCCTATGGCCGCGCCGGCAACGGTGACGACCAGAACAAGCGCCTTTCTCCCGGCGTCCTTCGCCCCGTGGTAAAGGCGGTGGTTGGCCCACAGGAAGACGCCCCACAGGGCGGCGAACAGCAGTACGCCGGCGATACCCGTCTCCACGCCGATCTGGGCGTAGTGACCGTGGGCCTGGCGGGTGATGAAGTGGTAGTTCTGGAAGGCCTGATAGGCCTCCTGCCAGCCGCCGCCGCCCCATCCGGTCAGGGGCCTGGCGGTGAACATCTCAAAGGCGTCGGTGATGGAATCAATGCGATATTTCGCGTTAGTCAGGTCGAGCACCTGACTCTTGATGGACTCGTTGGAAGCCACCCAGATCCCCACGCCGACTGCGGCCAGCATACAGGCCCCGGCGACGGAGGCAATGATCGCTTTCCTGTACGCTTTAAACCGCTGTCTCAGGCTCCGGTTCCACCAGTCGGTCAGGGCCTGGGAACCAACGATAACGAGCAAGCCAAGTAAAACCCACAGCCAGGCGATTTCAGGGCTCTTGGCCTCCGCGCTGCGGATGAAGAGGAAGGCCGCCGGCGCGGACGGAATCGCCGTAAGCACCAGGTGCCAGAAGTAGGGTATACGGTCTGTTCTAGCACTGAAGATAAAGAACAAGGGCAGTATCAAGATGAAGACCAGGAAGCCGCCGTTAGATTTGGCCCCCACGAAAACGGTCAGGACAATAAAATTGCTGAGAGCAAAGAGGTACGGCCAGGGGTTGGTCTTGGCCAGCCATTCGGGGAGCTTGGCGAAAGGCAGCCACTCCTGCAGCCGGGCGGATGAACCGCCGGCGCTGTTCCAGAAGTAGATGCCGAGGAAGAATCCCGCCATCAGGTAACTGGCCAGGGCGTTAGGATACTGGAAAGAAGAGTAGAAGCGGCCGCTCAGGAAGCCGTCCTTGATATGGATAATCCCCGTCGCCGTCGCCAGGCCGGCCAGGGCTACGGCCACAGCCGCACAGTAGACGACCTTCAGCAGTTGGTTAGCATCTTTATCCGAGCGGACCAGCCTAACTGTCACCCAGAAGACCAGGAAATAGAGAACGTTCTTGGCCACCTCGGTCACGGCCAGCCCGGTGTTGACCGCAAAGAACGCGCTGTAAATGCAGACGACCGGCAGGCCCAGCATGAGGTAGTCCAGGGGATGTTCGAACGCCTTGTACCGCCGCTGCGTCCACCGGCCGTAGAAGACCAGCCAGAAAAGAACCGCCGCAAAGATTAAAGCCCGGTACTGTTCCTCGGCGAAGAACAGGCCCCGGAAGAACGGGGTGATAAACAGCAACGCCGCCAGGCCCCAGAAGGCGATGGAGAGGACCAGCGGCCGTTGTGCTGCTGCGGTATCGGATGTTGTTACAGTCGATGCTTGTTGCGCAGTCGCCGTTTTCTTCGTCTGCTTCGCTTTTTTCGCCATGTTTGCGGATGCGGCTTGCGCCGGACCCTGCCTCCTTCATTTGCTCGTTGTCTAGTCAAATGCTGCTGAAAAACTCCGCTTCCTGCTTCTACGCCAAAAAAGACCGGGGTTTGGTTTTCTAAACCGCCAAGACGCCAAGATCGCTAAGATAAAAACCGGAGAAAGACAACCACCAAGGACGCCAAGAAGAGGCAAAAAGCTTGGCACCTTAAAATCCATTTTAAGGTAGGTTTCCCTAAGAGTCAACAAACTTCGACGATGTCGGCCCGACCGAAACCCTTGTCGCCTGAAAAAGGCGCGGAGTGATTTTGCGGTCGTTATGATATGCTAAAACCGAGGTGGCGTTCTTGTTCGGGCGCATCATTCTCCGCTACCAAAAAGCCCAGAGGTACCGCCGGATAGCACGCGTGCTGGCCGCGCACGGTTTTGATTTCGTCCTTCAGTACGTCGGACTGGCTGACCTGGTCGCCCAACCCCGCAGGCTGTTCAGGCGCCAGGAACAGCCAAAGACCCGCCGCTCTTCCGCGGAGCGCCTGCGCACGGTCCTGGAGGAACTGGGCCCTGTTTTCATCAAGCTGGGGCAGCTCTTGAGCACCAGAGCCGACCTGCTGACGGACGAGTATATCCGCGAGCTGGAAAAGCTCCAGGACGATGTGCCGCCGTTCCCGTTCCCCGAGGTTCGCCGGCAGGTCGAACGCGAAATGAACGTTCAGCTGGAGGACGCCTTCGCCGAATTCGACCCGGTCCCCATCGCCGCCGCCTCGGTCGCGCAGGTCCACCGGGCCAGGCTCTCCAGCGGGGAAGAAGTCGTCGTAAAAGTACAGCGCCCGGGCGTCGCTCAGGCGATGCTGGTGGATATCGCCATCCTGCACGACTTCGCCCGCTGGGCCGACCGGCACACCGCCTGGGGTAAAGTTTACGGCTTCGCCGAGCTGGCCGACGAGTTCACGCAGATTATCGCCGAGGAGACGGACTTCCGCGAGGAGGCCCGCCACGCCGAAGCCCTGCGGCGCAACGCCCTGAACGACCCCAATGTCGTCATCCCCAAGGTTTACTGGGATTACACGGCCAAAACGGTTTTGACCATGAGCTGCGTCCACGGCATCAAACTGAACAACCTCAAGGCCATCGTCGCCGCCGGCATCGACACCAAGCGTCTGGGCCTGCTTGTCGCCAACACGCTGTTGCGCCAAATCCTTGTCGACGGAGAGTTTCACGCCGACCCGCACCCCGGCAATCTTGCCGTTACCGGCGACGGCCGCCTGGCCATGATGGACTTCGGCATCGTCGGCCGTCTTTCGCGGGAGACAAAGGACAGCCTGGGATTGATGGTTCTGGGCCTGGTCAAGAAGGACTCGTCCGTCGTTTTCCGGGCAATCAGGGAGATGGGCGTCGTCCCGCCGAGCGTTTCCCCCGTCGCCGTCCGCCGTGACATCGAGCGGCTCCAGGAAAAATACTACGACGTGCCGATTACGCAGATACGGGTCGCCGAGTCGCTGACCGACCTGATGCGCGTGGCCTACAAGCACCATATCAGGCTGCCCACCGAGCTGACCATGCTGATCAAGGCCCTGGTCACGGCCGACGGCGTGGCCCGTCAGCTTAACCCCGACGTCAGATTGGCCGAGCTGGCGCAGCCCCTTGCCAAACGCCTTGTCACCGAACGGCTGAGCTGGGCCCGCGCACAGCGCGTACTGCTGGAGGAAATCCCCGACCTGGCGCGGACGGCCGCCGAGATCCCCGGACGGCTGAGCCACCTGCTGGCCCTGGCGGGAAGGGGCGAACTGCGGTTTACCCAGGAAAACCCCTCCATCGACCGCTTCGGACTGCTGCTGAAAAGGCTCGTTCACCGTTCGATCCTGGCCCTGCTCTCGGCAGCCTTCGTCGTAGCCGCCGGTTTCTTCAGCACCAGCGGCTACCGTGTGTTAGGCATCCGCGCCGCTGATGCGGCCGTGGCCGTGAGCGCCGTAGCCGGCGGGCTGCTGCTATGGAGCTGCCTGCGCGGCCGGCGTAAGAACTTGCAATAACACAGGGGCCGTGCTATAATGGTTTTTGCAAACGGGCGATTAGCTCAGGGGGAGAGCGCTTGACTCACATTCAAGAGGCCGCTGGTTCGATCCCAGCATCGCCCACCAATAATGACAAGGGATTGCGGGTTTTACCCGCTGAAGTACTGCAGCGCATTTGCAAACATTTTGCAAACGAAAATTGCGCTGCAATTTTTTTATGTATCGAGCTTGATAGCGGAGATCTTGCGCTCCTCAAATCCGGGCACCCTTCGGTCAGATGCTTGCGCGTAATGCCTGCCTGTTTCTGGTAAGTGAGCAGGATTTACAACTGTCCCGGCGAATAAATACAAAAGGTTGCCAGGCAGCCGGAGAGGAGCTGATCCGATGTCCGAGGAGCGCATTGAACAGCTGTATACGATGGTCGGCGATCTTTTGCGCATCGTCGGCAATACCAACGCCGCAGTCGAGGAACTGCGGACCGATGTGGTCGAACTTAAGGCCGATGTGGCCGAACTCAAGGCCGATGTCGCCGAACTCAAGGCCGATGTGGCCGAACTTAAGGCCGATGTGGCCGAACTTAAGGCCGATGTGGCCGAACTTAAGGCCGATGTGGCCGAACTTAAGGCCGATGTGGCCGAACTTAAGGAGGGCCAAGCCAGGCTGGAGGCGCAAATGGCCGAGCTCCGAGAAGACGTTAAGGAGATCAAAGAAAACCAGGCTTCGGTCTTCGAAGTGCTGGGAGAACACGAAATCGCCATCAGAACCTTGCGCCGGCGCGCGGGCTGAAGCTTTAACGACTTCGCACAAAGAAGAGATTCAGAACCCCAAGGATAATAGCCTTGGGGTTCTTTGTTTGCTGTTCGCGATTAACAGTTAAATACTGGACAAGCGGTTTGCTGTCGGCAGCCGGCGGTCGGCAGTTAGCCGTTAGTGTCAGCGTGGTGTCGTTGAAAGGGTGGAGTCAGGCCTTGAAAAGTCTAATTCTTTGGCTCAAATGCAAGCCGGCCCTTGCCAGGCGCAAGAATCGAACTTATTTAAGAGCCCGACTCCGGTATACCCGATGCAGAAACCGTTCGGGCCCAGTTTTCAGTCTTTAAAGAATAAAATGTTGGCCGGCAGCAGGGAACCACATAGGATTAAATTGATACAACATTCTAAAAATTCGTAATTAGCAGAAGGGAGGACTGGGGTGGTTCAAAGAAGAGAAGAGTTTCAAGGAAGAAACATAAGGGGTTCGAGTTAGACGCATGTCGCAAACAGCTTAAGGGCTTTTAAGGGGGGTCATTATGGATAGGGATGAACAGAGAATCGAGGACTTGCCGGAGTTCAAAAGTCTCGTTGTTGCGCGGTGGACGGTGGCGAGTATTCTAACGTTGCTGGTCTTCGTCAGCTATTACGGATTCATTCTATTGGTCGGCTATTCGAAGGAAACCATCGCCCGCAAGATAGGGGATGCAACCACTCTCGGTATCCCGATGGTGGTCCTTGTAATCGTAATCTCTTTTGTCCTCACTCTTGTTTACGTTTTGTGGGCCAATTCGAGCTATGATTCGAGGGTAACGGCGTTACGGCAGTCGCTCGAAGATCGTAAAAAACGGGGGGTGCAATAATGCAGACGTCTTTGGGGCAACCCAC
The DNA here is from genome assembly GCF_049818055.1 of Desulfosceptrum tomskiensis. Classification (GTDB taxonomy): domain Bacteria; phylum Bacillota; class Desulfotomaculia; order Desulfotomaculales; family JASEER01; genus JBFLVT01. The sequence continues at coordinate 273,136 of NZ_CP187479.1, read as the reverse complement.
AGCTCTGGGGATAACCTTTTTCTTTCTCTTTGTGGCTGTCTCTCTCGCGATAACCTTCTGGGCGGCCCGGAGGACGAAAACAACTACGGAGTACTACGCCGCCGGGCGGAGCGTATCGGCGCTTCAGAACGGCTTCGCTTTGGCGGGGGATTACATGAGCGCGGCTTCGTTCTTGGGTATTGCCGGTATGGTTGCTTTAAAGGGATTTGACGGCATGCTTTATGCAGTCGGTTGGCTGGTGGGATGGCCGGTGTTGCTCTTTCTCATCGCGGAGCCGCTCCGGAACCTGGGGAAATTCACTTTCGCCGACGTGGTGGCCTACAGGCTGCGGCAGCGGCCCGTCCGGATCGCCGCGGCCATCGGCAGCATCCTTACCGTCCTATTTTATACCATCGCCCAGATGGTGGGCGCCGGCAGCCTCATCAAGCTGATGTTTGGTCTTCCATATGAGGTCGCAATCATCATCGTCGGCGTGGTAATGCTGATGTACGTGCTCTTCGGCGGGATGATCGCCACAACCTGGGTACAGATCATCAAAGCCGTCCTGCTGCTCGGCGGCGTTACGGTCTTAATGCTGCTGACCATGGCCCGGTTTGACTTTAAACCCGGGGAGTTATACAGCGCGGTAGCGGCCAATTTCGGCCAGGCGGCTCTTGAACCCGGCACGCTGATCAGTAACCCGCTCGACGCCGTCTCCCTCGGTTTAGCGCTGATGTTCGGCCTCCTGGGTCTGCCCCACATCCTGATGCGCTTCTACACCGTTGCCAACGCCAAGGATGCGCGGAAGTCAGTGGCCTGGGCGACGGGGTTTATCGGATATTTCTACTGTATCATCCCGCTCGTCGGATTCGGCGCCTCGGTTTTGGTAGGTCGCGAGGTCATTAGCAGTATTGACAAGGGTGGCAATATGGCGGCGCTGCTTCTCTCGGAGCTACTGGGTGGCCTCCCGTTCCTCGGGTTTATCGCCGCTGTGGCCTTCGCGACCATCCTGGCGGTCGTCGCCGGGCTGACACTCGCCGGTGCGTCCGCTCTGTCGCACGACATTTATGTTAACGTGGTTAAGGGCGGAAAGGCCACCGAAATAAATCAGGTCAAGGTTGCCCGGATCGCCACCATTTTTGTCGGTGTCCTGGCCATCCTTCTGGGCATCCTCTTCAAGGGACAGAACGTCGCTTTCATGGTGGGCCTTGCCTTTGCCGTTGCTTGCAGCGCGAACTTCCCGGCGCTCTTCCTGTCAATCACCTGGAGGAAGCTGAGCACGGCGGGCGCGACGGCATCCATCATTGTCGGCTCTGTTCTGGCCACCGTGCTCATCGTCTTGAGCCCGACGGTCTGGGTTGATGTGTTCAAGAACCCGGCGCCCATCTTTCCGCTGAAGAACCCGGCAATCATCTCAATGACAGCGAGCTTCGCAACGGCCTTTGTGGTTTCTCTGCTCACACCGGAAAAGGATGCCGAGGCGAAGTTCAACACCGAAAAGGTCAGAACCTATCTCGCGGCGGGCGCGGAGTAACGGTTGAGCCGGGTCTCGTTATAGGGGCCCGGCTCTAATGGTTAAGTACGGCAAAACACCAATAAGTTAGTGCCAGGCGCTATTCTATCGCACCCTATAAGCACCAAGGCCTCCGGTTGGACGGAGGCCTTGGTGTCGAATCTCAGGTCGGATCCGGTTCAATCCCAAAATCAGGAAGCATCGGCACTGACGACGCTCACCGTCTGGGTCTGGGCGTTGAAATCAACCTTGCATCCCAGCGCCTGAGCGATGAAACGCAGGGGGACGACCACACGGCAGTTCACGTTCTTCGCCGGCACGTCCAGCGTCTGTTCTTCCCCGTCCACGATCACGACTTTGCTGTCGACCTTGATGACTACAGTTTTATCACCAATAATCGTGACCGTCTTGGTTTCCGCGTCCCACTTCACCTCGGCGCCCAGAGCGGCCATTACGGCACGGAGAGGAATCAAAACACGGCCTTCCTTGATAACCGGAGGAACATCGCCAAACTGGTATACCTGCCCGTTTACCGTCAACCTGTGCCGCCACCCGAAGGCGTTACCCTGTCCGGCGGCCTCCTTGTCCCAGGAGGTACGCTCCCGGTCCCGCTCTTGCAAGCGGTCCTGGGTTTGGTCGCAATCCTGCGTGCAGACACCGGCCTGGGCCTTAAGACTTACACCGGCCTTGGCCGAGGCCGAAACGCCGAGAGCAGGCGCGGCCATAACAAGGACAAAAACTGCAGCCAACATCAGCGCCAAAATACGTTTCATCCTATTACCTCCCTTTCATGTGTCTTCACTTTTGTTTTTCGTAGGCATCCTCAATATTCGGGAGGTAATACTCATAAATTGTAGTTATAGTCCTGCACCTGCAGAGTAAAACACCTGATACTATCCGCCGTACCCGCCGGGGTGCCGGCGGTGCCACTCCCAGGCCGTACGGATGATCGTTTCCAGGTCGTCGTAACGCGGCCGCCAGCCCAGTTCCCGCTGGATCTTATGCGAACCGGCGACCAGCACGGCCGGATCGCCCTCTCTCCGAAAACCTGTTTCTACCGGTATGTCGCGGCCGGTCACTCTCCGGGCCGTATCGATTACCTCCCGCACCGAATGGCCCCGCTCGTTCCCCAGGTTGTAAACAGCCGAGGGCCGGCCCGACAGCAGAGCGTCCACCGCCAGGGCGTGGGCCGCCGCAAGGTCGGTTACGTGGATGTAGTCGCGTATGCAGGTCCCGTCCGGCGTAGGGTAGTCGTCCCCAAAGACGGTGACCTTTTCCCGCAAGCCCAGCGCCGCCTGAAGAACGATGGGGATAAGGTGTGTTTCCGGGTCGTGGTCTTCGCCCATCGCCGCGCTTTCGTCGGCGCCCGCCGCGTTGAAATAGCGCAGGGAGACATAGCGCAACCCGTAGGCGCGGTCATACCAGTCCAGGACATTCTCCAGCATCAGCTTGGTGGCGCCGTACACGTTGACGGGCCGGGCCGGGTGGTCCTCGGTAATGGGCACTTCCTGCGGTTCACCGTAGACGGCGGCGGTGGAAGAGAAAATAAAGCAGCAGACACCCCGCCCGATAAGGGCATCCAGCAGGTTGATCCCGTTGATAAGGTTATTCCGGCAGTACCTGGCGGGTTTAACCATGGACTCGCCGACCAGGCTGTCGGCCGCCAGGTGCACCACAACCCTCACGCAATACTCTTGACAAATCCAGTCAACGAGCTTTGGATCTCCGCAGTCGCCCTCGACAAAGGCCCCGCCGGGGACAGCCCGGCGGTGCCCCTTGCTTAAATCGTCAAGGGTGACCGTGTCATAACCTCGCTCCAGCAGTTCCTTGACCACGTGGCTGCCGATATATCCGGCGCCGCCCGTAACCAGAACGGTCATCATATCTCTCCTAGCCAAAGTTAGCCAAAATAACCTTTTAGTGGCATCCCTGGTTGCTTTTCTTCCAAAGCTTTATGAATTATAATGCTGCCAAGGAGCGTTTGGAGTGTGAGCAAGTGCCCTTAACAGAGCGACAAACCATGCTCGATCATCTTGTCAAACACCTGGAGCATTTAGGTTACAAAGTAACGCATGCCGACCACGACGATTATCCGGCCCCGCCGCTGATCCAGGGATACCAGCCGGCTGTCCTGGCCGTTCACGAGGAACTGGGTCTGTACGCCATCGGCGAGATCAAGAACAAGCAGGACTTAATGTCCAAAAGGATCCAGGAACAAATCGAGAGTTTCAGCGATTTCTCAGACGCCAAGCTTTTTCTCTGTGTCCCGGCACTGTGCCGCGATTATCTTCCGACCTTCCTTTACGACAACCCCAACGTGCAGGTTATTTACTACCCGCCTTTCCAGGTGGAGAGCCTTCTGGTCCAATTGGCCGGGAAAGGTAGTCGGTAGTCAGCAGTCGGCGGCCCACAGCAGCTGCGGTCCTGCAAAGCGCATCCGCAGTCTTCCCTCGGCGCACAGTCCTGCCAGATAGGCCGATACGGTGGCAAACACCAGGACGTATTGTTCCGGCCCGAGGTTGATGCCATACGCCTCGACAACACCGGAGAAAATCGTTTCCCGTGTAGCTCCCTCCCCGGCCAGTTTGAGGATCAGTGCCTCGGTTTCTGTAATCTTCCGCAGGTTGACGGCTATATCCGCCCCCGGGTCCCGGGTAGGGCGCCCGTGGGAAGGGACAACCCAACTGTGGCTCATCGACCCTACCCGCCGGAGCGACTCCTTAGCCGCTACCAGGTCGGCCATATACGGCAGGCGGTACTTCTCGACGATATCCCCGGAAACAAAAGCGTCAGCGGCAAAAAAGACGTCATCCGGGGTAACGACACCGACCTGCTCGGGGGCGTGTCCTGCAAGATCGACGATCTCCATCGAGATGCCGGCGATCTCCTGCCGCCCTGCGGAAAGGACGTGGTCAACCGGGCAGGGCTGGCCCATCAAGAACTTTGTCCGCATCTCCTTGACGGGCACCGCAGAAAAGAGGAAAACCGGCTCCAGGAGCGGGTTCTCGATAACAGCCTTTTCAAAGGAGGTGGCCCAAAATCGGGCTCCGGTCCGGTTGCGGACGAACTTGTTGGCCCCGAAATGGTCGGCGTGCGAGTGCGTATTGATCACCGCACAGGGCGTCAAATTGGCTCCTTCCAGACACCGCAGCAACTGGCGGCCACTGGACTCGTCCAGCCCGCTGTCCACCAGAATGCACTTTCCGTCGCCGCGGTCGTAAACTCCGACATTGACTGCACCCTTAATATAGGATGTCTTTCCTTTTAGATGGATAAGTTCGAGCGCCATTGTCCAGTCTGCACCTCGGTTGTCTTAAGACTATTGGGTTCCCGTTTATCCTATCACACAAAAGCAACCAATTACACCATAAAAGAACGAGGGAGCCATAAAGCTCCCTCTCAAGACTAGCTACGGCTCGCTTACTGCCTGAGCCAGAAGAATCACCGGCCGACAAGCATTTACCACCCCGCATAAGCATTCTGATGAAGAATACGGGGCGAAAACGAGAAATATGACATATTGCCAAAATTGCCTAATAAGCTGTATTAATAGGCGTAAATAGGTCAACTAAAACAGCTTATTTTGGCCAAAAAGAACACAGAATTCAACCGTCATCCAAGAGGATATCCTCACGCAGCCTAGAATAATTACTTTGCCAGCAAAGTAATTATTGTATTGTTCATCCACGCGTAAGTCATAAGCCGTAAGTTGTGGGAGGAGCCGGGGTTTTCACTCCCGCATCTTACGTCTTAAGTCTTTAGTCTAATCTTATCTAGGGAGGATAATTAATGGGTAAAAAAGTAACCCTTTCCGTGATCAAGGCCGACGTTGGCGGGTACGTCGGCCACTCCTCGGTACACCCCGAACTCATTGAAAAAGCGAAAGGCCTTCTTTCCGGAAGCCCTCTTCTGATCGACTTTCACGTCACCCACGTCGGCGACGATATCAACCTGATCATGACCCACGAACTGGGGCGTAACAACGGCGAAATTCACCAGATGGCCTGGGATGTTTTCACGGCCTGCACGGAGGTGGCCAAGAAGCTCAAGCTTTACGGCGCCGGCCAGGACCTCCTCGCCGACGCTTTTTCCGGCAACATCAAAGGTTTGGGGCCGGGCATCGCCGAGATGGAAGTCGAGGAGCGCAAGAGTGAAACCGTCCTGGTGTTCATGGCCGACAAGACCGAACCCGGCGCTTACAACTTCCCGCTCTATAAAATGTTTGCCGACCCCTTCAACACCATCGGCCTGGTCATTGACCCCAATATGCACATGGGGTTTAATTTCGAGGTGCGCGACCTTATCGAAAACAAGAAAATCGTTTTCTCGGCTCCCGAGGATATCTACGACATGCTGGTCTTCATCGGGGCCCCCGGACGCTTCTCGATCAAGCGCATCTTTCACAGGGGCACCGGGGAAATCGCCGCTGTTTCGAGTACCCAGCGCCTTAATCTGATGGCCGGCCGGTACATCGGGAAGGACGACCCGGTTTGCATCGTACGCTGCCAGAGCGGCTACCCCGCCGTTGGAGAAGCCCTGGAAGCCTTTGCTTTCCCGCACCTTGTTGCAGGCTGGATGCGCGGCTCGCACCACGGCCCGCTGATGCCGGTAGCACAGCGCGAGTCCAGGCCGACACGCTTTGACGGCCCGCCGCGGGTGATCTGCCTGGGCTTCCAGCTGGCCGAAGGCAAACTGGTCGGACCGCAGGATATGTTCGACGACCCGGCCTTTGACACCGCCCGTGCCAAGGCCCTCGAAATCACGGATTACATGCGCCGTCTCGGTCCGTTTGAACCCCAGCGCCTGCCGCTCGACGAGATGGAATACACGACGATGCCGCAGGTAATGAAGAAGCTGAAGGACAGGTTCATCGACCTGCGCGAAAAGAAATCTAAGAGCTCCAGCACTTAGATTCCCGCCGTAAACAGAAGTGAATGTATAATGAAGGAGCCGCAGGGCTCCTTCGCTTTTACCAACATTCTGCCAGGGACTTACGACTTACGACCGGATTTTGTCCTGGGTTTACTAGGACAGAATCCGTTTGCGGTATTCTTTGAAGCCGATCCTCTCAATGGACGTGCCCAGGCGTTCGCCCTTCTTCCCCAGCTCGGCGTAGACCTTGATCGTCCTCTCGACAAGCTCCATGACTTCGTCGGACGAAACGTTCTCGACGAGCTTGTCGCCGATGCGCGGGCGGGCCCCGGCGCGCCCGCCGATGGCCACCGTCCACCCCTTGGCTTTGCCGAAAGCCCCGAAATCGCGCAGGTACGCTTCACAGCAGTTTATCGGGCAGCCGCTGATGCCGATCTTGAACTTCGAACCGAGTTCGTGCCGCCCCAGGTGGCGCTTCTCCAGTTCCCCGGCCAGGCCCAAGGCGTCCTGCCGGCCGTAAGTGCAGGCCACCGTGCCCGGGCAGGCGGTTACGTAACGGACACAAGGCCCTACAGCCGGAGCCGGTTCCATATTGAGCCGGTTCCAGACTTCCTCCACGTCTTCGGCCTTCAGGCCGACCAGGGCGATACGCTGGGCCCCCGTAATCTTGATGACGGGAATGCTGAATTCTTCCGCCACGTCCGCCAGCCGCCTCAAGGTATCGACGTCCATCAAGCCGGCCGTTCCCAGCCGCGGCACAATGGCATACGTCTTCTTGTCCCGCTGCAGAATGGCTCCCCTTGGAACTTCCAGCTTTTCTCTGGAGATACCGGCTCCTTCAGCTCTCGGGACTTCTGTAACCCCGGTCACCTCTGTTCCTTCCAAAGGTACAGACCTCCTCTACATAACCTTGTAACTTAAAGGCTAGTCTGCCCGTCCTGTACCAACGCTATAACGCTCTTCATCGAGTAAGGATTGAGGATGAAAAAAGCGAGATCTATTTGGCCTTAAGTACTTTATCCAACTCACGGTTAACGGCGGTATCAGCAAGCCTGTTTTCCTCGCGCGGGACGTGCACCAGGCGCACTTTAACTTCGGGGTGCTCAAGCAGCAGGCGGCGGACGCGGCCGGCAATCTGCTGCAAACCGGCGTCCTTAATGCGGTAGTCCCCGTTAAACTGGCGTACCACAAGCTGGCTGTCGGCCTGAACGGCAGCCTCTACGGGACCGTATTTGCGCGCTACGGCGATGAGCGTGCGGACGGCCATCTCCAGGGATGCCCACTCGGCAACGTTATTCGTGGTCCGGCCCAGGAATTGGCTGCGCTCCATCAAGACTTTCCCGTCCGGGTCACGGACGACGATGGCCGCCGCAGCCGGACCCGGATTGCCCCGGCTGCCGCCGTCTATTTCCACGCGAAGCTTAATCAAATATGTGTTACCCCTTCCCCTGCGTTCTGTTTCTTGCGTCCTGTTCCAGTAAGTACACCCACGCGATCACCGTGGCGACGACCTCGTAAAGTTCCGCCGGAATCTCGCGGTCAAGCCCGAGCGCCGTCAATGTCCACGCCAGCTGCTCGTCGCGGTAAACAGGCACCCCCGCTTCCCGGGCGGTTTCTTCTATCCTTTGGGCCAGCATGCCGCGCCCGGCCGCAACCACCCGGGGAGCGTTGTCCCGTGCCGGGTTGTAGCCCAGAGCCGCCGCCGCCCTCGGAATTCGCTGCTCGTTGCCTTCCTTCGTCAACCTACTCTCCTCCAGGTCTTGATAGCACGAATTTGTTTGTATCTGACTACACGCAGCATGCACTAAGAAAGCTGTGGGATTCTGTGGTATTTGACTTCGTCCTGCTGCCTAATGCCTAACGCTTAATGCTTAATGCCTACGAGCCGTTCAGGCTCGCTCGTTGATCGGTTCATAGGAAACTTCTCCGGGGAGCAACAGCCCCAACGGTGAACGGATGTCCCTTTGTTCCACGGCAACCCTTTGCAGTTCAAGACCCAGCGCTTTGAGCTGCTCCTCGAGAACGGGCGCCCAGCGCCGGGCCAGGCCGGCCGTCTTTTCATCCTGAAGATAAACACCGGCGTTAAGGCCGCGCTCGTTAAACTCAAGGTCAACCCACAGGTCGCCCAGGGTATTGCTCCGGACGTGCAGGACGACCCTGGCCGGCCTCTCCTTGCCATTCGCTTGCTTCACGGGCTCGTCAAGCCAAAAAACCCTGCCTTCAAAAAAGGGCATGGCATTGAGGTGCGCCGCGAAGACCTGTCCCTGTCCAGCGGGCGCCTCGGCCCGGTTGAGAGCTTGAAGACCCTCAGGACCTGCGTTTTCACGCCCGAGCAAGTAATCCATCGCCCTGGCCATACGATCTCCAACAGCGACCCTGCCGTCCATGTTCTCTTGTGTGCCCGCCTTTAAGTAGACAGCCCCCTCTTGCTCCCGCCCCTGTGCCAGCTCCTGCTGTCCCGGTAAACCGGTTGCCCCGGCCGCGCTTTCTCTGGGCCAGTTCAGACCGCTCAACCACACCCGGGCTTCAATCCAAACGGTTCGGAGATGCTGGGGAACGTTCTTCATTTCGGCAAGGAGATCCCTTACGGCCTGAGGATCAATCGGCAGGCCCCAGCGGAGAAAGGCCCGAATGACCAGATCGGTGTCGGCACCCTTAGGCAGTCCAATAAGCGACGCCAGATTCGACGGGGTAGGCGGGCCTTGCTGGGTCTGTCTCGAAGGAAGCTGCCTGACGTGGATCAACTCGGGCGTGGCTCGTTCGACCAAAGCCCAAAAGGCTTGTCCGGGCTCCGAGGGTAACTGTCCCTGTGCACGGAAAAGAGCCCCCCCGAGGCTGACGATGCCTCCGTTGATACCGGGCTCCACCACCGTGAGGCGCACAACCTGCCCCGCCGAAAGTTGCTGCACATTGAAGTTCAAGGCGCTGACGGGCCTGATCGGGGATAGGCTGTTGATCATCGCCCGGATACCTCCCTTACGGGACTGTTGAAAAACTTGAATAATTCCAGAGTTCGTTCCCGTTTTCAGTAAGGTTTGATGGTCAGTTTTAGATTAGTTTGAACGTATTTTTCCACAGGTCCTTACTGGTAGTATTCGACCACCAGAGGGAACTCCCTCCACCGAAAGGTATTCTATAAAACCTCTGGTGAATCTTCAGACGACATTATGAAAATTAAACCGCGGAATCACCGCGGTTTTGCTAGATGCCTTCGTCCATCGCTTCGTCTTTGGGCTTAAAGGTCTGGCACATGGTCTGATCTGAACTGGAGGCCTTACTGGTGCGGTTGTGATCGATGTGAATCATAGGGGCGTCACACATGACGTCCTGGTTGTATGCTCATTCCGTGACCGTGCATTTGATTGCCCTTGCCATTGTTTCACCTCCTCGAGCAGTTATAACTATTGTCTGCCGAAACATTCGGCTCTATGAGCCGAATAACAGTTAAAAATTAGCAGTTGGAAGTGAACTCACTGACTACTGACTACCGGCCACTGCTTCCGTTTGCGCCACGGAATAGCAGCCATGGCTATCGAAGTGGCTTTGCCGTATGCAGTTGAGATAACGCTTACGGCGGGTGAACTAACCCTTAACACCACTTGGCTCTTGGTCTTGCCGCCAACAACCAGGCGGACGGCCTTCTCACGGACGATATTGATGAACCGGCCGTAGGGAACAAGAAAATCCGGCAACAGGCTTACGGTCTTCTTACACCGAGGACAGTACCAACGGTAGACGGGAACTTTGTAGATGGCAAAGCGTGTCACGGGATGACGGGTATAGTGACCGTGGCGATGCAAGCACGGAATGCCAGGATAGTGGCTCTTCCCAGCATTTTACCCCATCCAAAACTATCCTGCCATCATATCTCGTCAATGGATGTCAAATAATCCTGGCGCTAACACGTGCACTTGCTGGCGGTGCTGGCAAAATCCATTATTAGTTTAAGTCCGCATTTTTAATAAATATCAAATTATAACGGTTATTATTGACCGGTATTTCCTTTGTCACGCCCTTTAGTGGTAGACTTGGTAAGAACTAAAGGGGAGATGGTGAAGTGCAAGTTGAAATTCTTCAACACAGAGTACTTTTGCGCGGTAGTATACAAGGATTCATTTTAGCTATGGTGGTTGGAGTTATTGCCCATAATGTTGTTTCATTACCTTTTTTTTGTGTATTCGGACAAATGGTTATTGCTATTTTAATTGGCATAGGCTGGCGGGCAGTTATGGGAATTCCTAAACATGCCACTGTCGGAATAAACTTTGCTAGTAAGAGACTTCTGCGCTATGGTATCATTTTGATGGGTGTTCGACTCAACCTCGATGCTATAGTTGCTGCAGGTTCAAAAGTTATTCTTCTCGATGCCGCAGTTATTTTACTGGCTATTGTTGTTATTTGTTTCCTGGGGCGCTTGTTTGCTGTAGAGGAACGACTGGCTTTATTAACAGCGGTAGGAACAGGAATTTGTGGGGCCGCTGCAATAGCTGCCGTTGCGCCAACGGTTAAGGCCAACGAGGACGAAACAGTTGTATCAATAGCTAGTGTTGCTCTTTTAGGGACTATTGGCAGTGTTTTGTATGTCTTATTACAGTCGTTTTGGGGAATGGATTCAAATTCTTACGGTGTTTTTGCAGGAGCAACCCTACATGAAATAGCACACGTTATAGCTGCAACTCAATCGGCAGGGAGCCCTGCAGCGAATATGGCTATTTTAACCAAACTTGGCCGGGTGGTCCTGTTGGTTCCCGTTACTTTTGGGATCAGTCTTTGGTTTAACTTTAGAAGTGTCAAGAAAGAACAAATTAGCGGGCGGTACAACTTATCCATTCCCTGGTTTCTTATTGGTTTTTTAGGGATGAGCTGCCTTAGAACCATTGGTTTAATAACCGATGAGCTTGCTTCTATACTTCTACAAATCAGCACTCTCTTTTTGACTATTGCTATGGCAGGTATGGGGCTTAGCGTTGAAATGGTGATGTTTCGCCGTATGGGTTTAAAATCGCTCTTTATCGGGCTACTCGGTTCCCTGGCCATTTCAATTGTTAGTTTTGGGGTTGTTCGTACTGTTCACTTTTAAGTTGGGAGGCGTTGAATTAATAATGTTAAGCGGGATGGCGGAGCGGCTCTTGAATGAATTTCAACCGGGAATAGTAAATGCTTCTATCAAAAAGATTGTTCTGGGAGTAGACGGTTCGGCTCCAGCCGTTGAAGCGACCAAATATGCCGTAGGTTTGGCTAGATGGCATGAGGCGCGAATAATTGCTGTGTTTGTGAACCCGGATGGTGAAGATAATGTTATTCCAGAAGACCAATGGGCATATCTGGCAAAGAAAAGCAAAAGAATTCGCTATGGATTGGCTGGTTTGGAACTTGCGCGGAGGTATGGCGAAGCAAACCATTTAAGTGTTAGACTGCTTCTTTTAAGCGGTAATCCTGTTAAACAGATTGTGGATGTTGCCGAAGGAGATGGGGCCGACTTAATCGTTGTGGGGGATACTGGGTTGACTGGCATAAAAAGGATAGCTTTGGGCAGCGTTGCTGCAGCTGTAGTTGAAGCATCTGAAATTCCTGTTTTGGTTGTTAAGGGTAGGTCGTAGCAAGCTATGAACTTTCATCAATTGCATATTTTCAAGGTAGTAGCTGATAAGAAGAGTTTTTCTAAAGCTGCGCGGAATTTGTTCATCTCGCAGCCAGCCGTTAGCATGCAAATTAAATCCCTGGAAGACCACTTCGGAGCAAAGTTACTCGAACGAAATACCCACCAGGTGAATCTGACAGAAGCCGGGCGTGTTCTGTATGATTACGTGGAGAAGATCCTGTCTTTGGCGGATGATGCGGAAAAAGACATCTCTGCCATAACAGGTTCTATGAGAGGCACCCTATCTATTGGAGCAAGTTTTACTTTGGGTGAGTATGTAATTCCTCAGCTAATTGGCCGTTTTAAGAATCAGTATCCACAGGTCAAGGTATTTCTACAGGTAACCAATACAGAGCGAATTACAAGGTGGGTATCAGAGCACATCTTAGATTTAGGGCTGGTGGAAAGTCATATTGATGATCAGGAGTTAGTTGTAAGTCCATTTTTGCAAGATGAGCTGATTGTAATAATCCCGACCGGTCACCCTTTAGCCGGACGGAAGTCTATCTCGCTGGATGAATTCGTTGCGCTGCCTCTGGTGTTGCGAGAGCAGGGGTCGGGCACAAGAAAAGTTACCGAAAAAAGATTGAGGGAAGCTGGAGTAGAATTTTCTGCATTAAATGTTGTCATGGAATTAGGAAGCATCGAGGCGGTAAAGAGGGCTGTAGAAGCCGGTTTTGGCGCCAGTATCATTTCCGTGTGGGCGGTTCAAAAAGAATTGAAGCTGTGCACGCTTATACCTGTTCGGATCAAAAGAATTTCTTTACTTCGGGATTTCTATATTATTTACAAAGAAAGCAGGTCGCACACGCCTATAGTTAATGAGTTCGTCTCCTTTATACAGCATGGGTGCTCTTCACCTACGACTGGGCCACTGAATAGCAGGCCATAGCTATGGAAGTGGCTTTGCCGTAAGGAGTTTCCGCTCTAGAGGCAAACACCACCGGTTTCGCCGCACCGAGGACCAGCCCAGCCATGCGGCCGTTGGCAAAGTACATAATGGCCTTGCTTACCGCGTTGCCGACCTCGATATCGGGAACCAGCAAAAGGTCGGCCCTTCCTGCTACCGGGTTGTGAATCCCCTTCTGCTCTGCCGCTTCGGCGCTGAAAGCCACATCAAGAGCCATCGGCCCTTCGACCAGGGCCCCCTTGATTTCCCCTCGCTCAGCCATCCCGGCCAGTTTCGCGGCGTCAATGGTCGACGGCATCTTGGGGTTGACCTTTTCATTCGCCGATAAGACAGCGACTTTAGGCTCGGGAATGCCCATCGTATGCATGAACCTCACAGCGTTATTCAAAATTGCTGCCTTCTGTTCAAAATCCGGAGCGATATTGAAACCGGCGTCGGTTATATACACGAGCCGCTGATAGCCAGGTATCTCCAGGGCGGCGATGTGGCTCAGGATATTTCCTGTCCGGAAGCCGTAGGCGGGGTTGAGAATGGTCCTGAGCAGGTCGGCGCTGTTGACCATGCCCTTCATCAATACGTCGGCCTCACCTGTAGCGACTTTCTCGACCGCGATACGCGTGGCTTCTATGGGGTCGGGCTCGTGGATGAAGTCGATGCCGTTCAGGTTCAGCCCCACTTCCAGGGCCAGCCTCCAGATGTGATCCTGGTGGCCGACCAGCAGGAAATCGGCGATCTCCTCCTTGCGCGCCTTCTTGACAGCCGCCAGAACGCTGTCGTCGTCGGCTGCAGCCACGCAAACCCGCCGCTTGGGCATACCCTTAACCTTGTTAATGATCTGCCTGAAATTCTCAAAACTCATCTGTCGTACCTCCAGACGTAAGTAGCCTTAAGCATAGCTTAGCGGTTGCTCTTCTCCCCGCAGTACGCGGAGGACGCCCAGGGCCAGCGCTTCCATTTCTTCCTCTCCAGGTACGGTTACGACAGGAGCGATAAAGGCAACACGGGACGTAATTTCACGCACAACATATTCTGAGTGGGCAATACCGCCGGTCAGGATGATCCGATCCACGTTCCCGTATAAAACTGTAGCCATGGCGCCAATCTCCTTAGCGATCTGATAGCACATCGCCCTGACGACGGTTGACGCCTTCTCCTCGTTGCGGGCGAGCATCTGTTCAACCTGCGTGAAATCCTTGGTCCCCAGATAGGCGAACAGCCCGCCGCGCCTGGTGGCTTTAGCCAGCATCTCATTCAAGGTGAAGGCGCCGGAATAGCAAAGTTTGATCAGAGACACGCAGGGAAGCGTGCCGCACCTCTCCAGTGAAAAGGGACCTTCGTTGTTAGCATTGTTGACGTCGATCATCCTGCCCCGGCGGAAGGGGGCCACCGAAATGCCGCTGCCGAGATGGACGATGATAAAGTTGAAGTCGGAAAACTTACCGCCCAGAGAAGCGGCAACCTTCCGCCCCACGGCCCGCATGTTCAAGTTATGCGCCACGCTTACCCGCGGGAGTTCGGGCATGCCCGAAAACCGGGCCAGGTCCTCAAACTCGTCGATCGACACGGGGTCGACGGTATAGGCGGGGATGTTATACTTCCTGCCCAGGTTAAAAGCCATGATCCCTCCCAGGTTCGACGCGTGCTCCCCGTACTTGCAGGTATACAGGTCATTGTACATGGCTTCATTAATGATATAGGTCCCTCCCGTCAGAGGGGCCAGCAGTCCTCCTCGCGCAGCGATGGCATCGAAATCGCTCACGGCGAAATTATGGTCGTTCAGGACTTTGGTAATGGCCTGCAGTCTTTCCTCGTACTGGCTGATGATCCCTTGTTTGCCGTCTGCGTCCCAGGTGCGGTGGACGATCACCTCTTTATAGACGCATTTTTCGCCCTCATAGACGGCGACCTTGGTAGACGTGGAACCAGGGTTGATAACAAGAATCCTCAACTTAAGCCACCCCTTCGCCGGTCAACAGTTCTGCTCCAGATGCAGATTTCGCCCTGGATTTCGTCCTCCCCTTCCCAGTCAAGAACATCAAAATGCCCGAAACTCCATCTTTGCTCAAAACCCTGACGGCGAAATCCGCGGCCAGATCAGGCGCATACGGTGATAGCAGATCGGCAGATCTTTGCCAAACGCCTTTTTAGCAAGGCTGAAGCCGCTGGAGAATGTGACCGATGGACGGTTAATGACGGCAAAAAGCCTCCGGGAGCTGATCCCGGAGGCCTTATTTTTCAATGGAGCTGGCGGCCGGATTCGAACCGGCGACCTGCGCATTACGAGTGCGCTGCTCTACCTGCTGAGCCACGCCAGCATAATGGGCGGGCATTCAATGTGCACGCACATTATATTTTACCCAAACCGCAAAGCCCTGTCAATGTTCGGAATATACCAACACCGGGGGTTAGGCGGTCAGCCTCTAGGGGCTTGCCCTTTCATAAGCCAGAGTTTCTGCCCCCGGGGACTCAAGCCCCACAGGACCCCGTCGTGGAAAACCATGCCGGCCTGTCTTAAGGTCTCAAGCTCAACCCTGGCGATGTAATCGCCGGGGGTATCCATAAAGGAATCGGGAACGCGGGAAAGCTCCTCGGGCATTACAGGAAAGGCAAGGGCAACGTCTCCTTCATCACAAGGTCCCATTACGGCCAAAAAGCCCATAATCTGTAGCTGCCTGGGAGTCGGCTCCCAGAAAAAGACGCTCAACGACGGCCCCCCCCAGCGGATGTCACTTAGATAGTCAAGTCAATCCCTATGATAGCATGAAAAGCTAAACACTTTCCAGCCTAATCGCCCGCTCCAGGCGGGAGGCGATGCGTCCCAGCGTTTGCGCCGATTCTGTAAATCTCTCCAACTCCCCGCCGTCCTGTCGAACCGACTGCAGGCTGACGCAGGTCTGCTGTATCGTTTCGGCCAGCCGTACGGTCTTGAGGGTCAGGTCGTGAATCACCGCCAGAAGCCGGTACTTGCTCAGCCTGTAAACCGTATCGGCAAAGGTCTCCAGCTCGCCTGCATTGCTGGCTACCTTGAGAAGCTCGTTAATGCGCAGGGTTACTTCGGGAAAAACACTGCGCACCTGGCGGCACCTTTGGAACAATCGTCCTGCGGCCTTTGTCACCGCTTCAACGCCGGCGGGGTTCGCATGGCCCGCGAGGCCGGTCATCCCAGGCTGCCCCAGCCTGGCCAGGTCGACGCTCAAAGCGGCCCCTTCGGCGGCAATCATTAATAAACCCCTTGCAGCGCGAGTCAATGCTATCGCGTCGGCCAGGACATCACGAGCCGGGACTTCGGCGCTTAAAGCAGCGGCATCCGCAAGGTTGATTATCTTATCCTCGGTATACAGGGCATGTAAATTTAAGGTATCGTTTATTCGTTTCTGTTTCACGGCTAACCCCCCATTGGCATTAAGCACTGGCATTGAGACATCGGATGTGAATCAAATACTCTAGAACTTAATGCTCATTGCCATATGTCTTATCAGTATTTTGCATACTGACGCCTGGTTAACATACGACAGTAACGTTACAGGGACTCATATGTAAGACTTTGTAGGCTACGCTTCCAAGAGAAAGATTGCCGTTTTGTTGTGATGAACGCCCTCGCTTGCCGACAACTATATGATCAAACCCTTCAGTTAGGGCATACCGGCAGAGAGTTAAACCCGGGTCTCCACCTGCTACGCTTTCAAAAACAGCGTCTACGCCTGCCTGAGACATAAGGTCTTTGGCCATGCGCGTAACGCGGGAAACCTCATAGCCGCCGCCGGTAGCTGTTTGGCAGGCGGGGTCTCTATACAGGCTTTCCGGGAGCGGCCGGACAACCACAACTGCCGTAATTTCAGCACCGGGGGTTTCACTCGCCATCTTGGCAGCATATCTTGCGGCACGTAACGAATATTCGGAACCATCCAGACCCACGAGTACCTTAGGCACACTCCTCACCATCCCTAACTTGTGATATTGGGTACTTTCACTAGCATAGAAGATGCATGCAGGCCGCTATTTTTCTGTGTCCCAATTGTTTGTTGTAAAACTCCCAGGCCTGACCGGTAGGCATAATCACTGAATCGATGCCCTGTTCCCGCATATAAGACTTAAGCTTGTCAGGAACAAACAAGCAACCGGCAAAGCCCGTTCCGAACACTACAACTTCCGGCTTCTCGGCGAGGATCCACCCCACGTCTTTAAGGCTTACACGGTGTTCCGTTTCTCGCTTCCAGGGCTTTACACCGTTTTTCGTAAGGAGAATGTCCTCCTTGTAATTTTTATCACCCACACCCATTTCTCCATAAAAACAATATCTAATTTCCGGCTGCATCAATCGTGCTACCCCCTTCCGTTTTAAACAACAATTACAGGACACGGACTAAGATGGAGAATCCGGTACGCAACGCTTCCCAGATAGCTCCCGCCCACTCTTTCTGCAGAACGTCCCTGTTTGCCAATGACAAGCTCATCAAAACCTTCCTGGGAAGCAACCAGGCAAATCAGTTCCCCGGGATCCAGACCGTAAATATCTCGGATCTTTGCTTTGAGGCCGTACTGACCAAAGGTTTCCCGGATTTCTTTCTTAACGTTGGGTAGTTCGAGTCCGACACTCTCACCCTCAGAGTCAAGATGCTGAGCCTGAAGAACCGGGAGAGAAACAATCAGCACCTCCAGCGTGGCGTTACCGCATTCCGCAACATCCTTCACGGCCAAGCGCAAAGCATCATATGAACTCTGTGAACCATCCACAGCAACCAGTATTCGCTTCACATTATCACCTTACCGCTTTGTGATTGTGATTTTTAGCACAATCTTTTAGTTTTAATTTACCTGCTGGGTTACTTCGTGTCAATCACCTGTCCGAGATTATTTAAGACCATCAACAGCCTTATACAAGAAATGGGGAGACAATACTCGTTATATCGGCTATTTTTAACCTAACGGCTGCGGATTAGGATCCTGGAAAACAACAAAGGAACCGTTACGGCTCCTTATCAGATTCCAAGAGGTCTGTTTCTTGTTCTTAATTTCTTAAATTTTATGTCTTATGCCTCACGTCTTACTTCACCACGATATTGATCAGTTTCCCCGGCACCGGGATGATCTTTAAGATCCTCTTCCCTTCCAGCAAAGCCTGGATCCGGGGCTGGGAAAGGATCAGCGCTTCGAGTTCGGAAAGACTGATGTCGGCCGGCACCAGGACGCGGTCGCGGACTTTGCCGTTAATCTGGACGACCATAGTGACGCTGTCTTCAACAAGCATTTCCGGATCGTACTGCGGCCACGGCTGCCGGTGGACGCTCCCCTGGCAGCCGCAGCGCTCCCAAAGCTCCTCAACGATGAAAGGCGCAAAGGGCGCAAGCAGCAGCAGGAGATGCTCGACGGCCTCGCGCAGGACCGCCGGGTCGCGGTCGACTGCGGGGACACGGTCCCGGTACTGATAAAGGCCGTTGACCATTTCCATGATAGCGCTGATGGCTGTGTTGAAGTTGAACCTCTCGTCGATGTCCTCCGTGACTTTCTTGATGGTGTAGTGGGTCAAGCGGCGCAGGCCTCTGTTAACCCCCACCAGGTAGCCGGCGGGCTGGGCGGGGGCGGTGCGAATCTCGTCACCCAGAGAGTTTACCAGGCGCCACACGCGCTGCAGGAAACGGTAACAGCCCTCCACGCCCTGGTCGGACCACTCCAGGTCGCGTTCGGGCGGCGCGGCAAAAAGGATAAAGAGCCGGACCGTGTCAGCCCCGTACTGTGCGATAATGTCCTCGGGGCTAACGACGTTGCCCTTGGACTTCGACATCTTGGCGCCGTCCTTGAGCACCATGCCCTGGGTCAGAAGGTTGGCGAATGGCTCCTCAAAGTTGACCAGGTTCATATCAAAGAGCACTTTGGTGAAAAAGCGCGAGTACAGCAGGTGCAGAATGGCATGTTCCACCCCGCCGATGTACTGATCCACCGGACACCAGCGCCCGACGGCATCGATGTTGAAGGGCCGTTCCTCGTCCCGCGGGCTGACATAGCGGAAGTAATACCAGGACGAATCGATAAAAGTGTCCATCGTGTCGGTTTCCCGCCTGGCTGGTCCGCCGCATGCGGGGCAGGATGTGTTGACGAAGTCCTCCGCGTCGACCAGCGGCGACTGCCCGGACGGCTTAAAGGCCACGTCGGAAGGCAGGATCACCGGCAGTTGCTCCTCGGGAACCGGAACGGTGCCGCACCCTTTGCAATAGACGATGGGGATGGGGCAGCCCCAGTAGCGCTGCCGCGAAATCAGCCAGTCACGCAGGCGGTAATTGATCGTCCTCTTGCCCAGGCCCATTTTTTCGAGGTGTCTGGTGATCTCGGGAATGGCCTGCTTGTTGGGCAGGCCGTTGAACGGCCCGGAGTTGACGAGCACACCGTTACCGTCGTAGGCCGCGGTCATGTCCCGGACATTGATCGCGGCGCCCTCCGGCTGGATGACGACTCTGATCGGCAGATCGTATTTCCTGGCAAACTCGAAGTCCCGCTGGTCGTGGGCCGGAACGCCCATCACGCAACCGGTGCCGTACTCCAGCAGGACGTAATTGGCCGTCCAGATGGGCACGGCTTCACCGGTCAAGGGATTGACGCAGGACGCGCCGATCGGGATGCCTTGTTTCTCGGCCTCCCCGGAGGTCCGGTCGAGCTCGCTGAGGTTGCGCGCCCGCCTGACAAACTCCTCGACCTCGGCGCGGCGTTCGGGAGCCGTGAGTTTATCCACAAGAGGATGTTCCGGCGCGAGCACCATGTAGGTTACCCCGAACAGGGTGTCCGGGCGGGTCGTAAAGACGGTGATCTTTTCATCGAAACCCACCACGTCAAAAGCGATCTCGGCGCCCTCGCTTCTGCCGATCCAATTCTCCTGCATGATCCGGACCTTGTCCGGCCATCCCTGAAGCTTTTGCAGATCGCGCAAAAGCCTCTCCGCGTAATCGGTGATCTTTAAAAACCACTGGCTGAGTTCGCGCCGTTCGACGTCGGTTCCGCAGCGTTCACAACGGCCGTGGACCACCTGCTCGTTGGCCAGAACAGTGGCGCAGGCCGGGCACCAGTTAACGGGCGCCTTTTTCTTATAGGCCAGGCCCCGCTTGTAAAACTCCAAAAAGAACCACTGTGTCCACCGGTAATAGCCGGGGTGGCAGGTGGCGATTTCCCGCTGCCAGTCATAACTTACCGCCATTTGCTTCAACTGGCGGCGCATCTCGCTGATGTTATCCCAGGTCCACTTTTCCGGAGGTATGCCGTGCTTGATGGCCGCGTTCTCGGCCGGCAGTCCGAAAGCGTCCCAGCCCATAGGGTGTAGGACATCGTAACCGCGCATCCTCTTGAACCGGGCAACCACGTCGCCGATGGCGTAGTTGCGCACGTGCCCCATATGGAGTTTGCCGGATGGGTAGGGGAACATTTCAAGGCAGTAAAACTTGGGGTTGTCGGAAAAGTCCGGGATGGAGTAAGGATCTCCGCTTTCCCAGCGCCGACGCCATTTCTCCTCAATCTCCGCAAAACGGTAACGATCGTCCAAAACACTCACTCCAATTGAATCAGTCGTACGTATAGGCTATAAGAAATAAAGATTTTGGAAACGTTTTCTTTCGAAAACGTTTCCAAATAATTATAAAGCCCCCAACCTTAAAAGGCTAGAGGCCCTTTACCAGAATTTAAGTTTGGTGGAGCTGGCGGGGATCGAACCCGCGACCTCTACCATGCCAAGGTAGCGCGCTCCCACTGCGCTACAGCCCCATCACACTTTCCAATTATACGATACGGCACCTGCAAAGTCAACAACCGGTTCGGACATTAGATGTAAGACTTAGGACGTAGGAACGCCAAAGGATTCGTAAAGGTGGATTTGAAAGAATCATCATAGCAACAAGCCGTAAACCTCAAGCCATATCAGCAGGAAAACGATTCGAACCCGTATCTCGTCCTAAGTCCTAAGTCCTATTTCCTAAGTCTGCAAGCCTGCCTGCAGGCTGACGACCGGCGCGTCTCCCCACAAGCGCTCCAAGTTGTAAAACACTCTTTCCTCTTCGACAAAAACATGGACGATCACGCTGCCGTAATCGAGCAAAACCCAGCGTCCTTCCCGGTAGCCTTCCCGACGCAACGCAGAAACACCCTGTTCCTTGAGGGTTTCCTGGATACGATCGGCAACAGCCCTGACATGCGTCGTGGAACGCCCGCTGACGATGACGAAGTAGTCGCTGATTATCGTCAGCCTGCCAATATCAAGGACGGTTATGTCATAGCCGCGTGTGTCCTGCGCGGCCTTGACACAGGTCTCTGCCAGCGTTCGGGGATCCAATAACAACACTCCCTCCGGTTCCTCCGGGAGCGGCATGTCACCTAATAATTGCGGCCTTCTTCTCTGGCCCTCGCTTCGTTGACGGTAATAATCCGTCCGCCGACCTCAGTGCCGTTGACAGCCGAGACCATAGCTTCGGCATCCTCGTCCTTGACTTCCACGAAGCCGAAGCCGCGGGAACGACCGGTCTGACGGTCGGTTATGATACGGGCGGATACAACCTCTCCGTACGGCCGGAAAATCGCCTCCAGGTCTTCAGGTTTCGTGGTCCAGGGCAAATTGCCTACATACAGGGTGCGCACTACCCAAGTCACCTCTTTCGCAGTTTATTCTATTATTTGCAATATCGCCGGCGGTGATGCAAGCCTAACGATAAAGCCCATGGGTCATAATGTAAGCCTCGACGGTTTCAGGCAAAAGGTACTTGATCGGCCGGCCCTCGCGAACGCGACTGCGGATATCGGACGAAGAAATGGCCAGTTCCGGCGTTGCAAACGGGATAATCCTGCGCATCAGATGCTCGGGCAGTTTGCTCAGTTTCTCATTTAAGCTGGCGAGGTTGTAGCCCGGCCGCCTGACGGCGACGAAAAAACACATCTGCAAAAGTTCCTGCACCCTGTGCCAGGTCAGTATCTCCTGAATGGCATCCGCTCCGGTAATAAAAAAGATCTGTTCCGGCTTGAGCTCGCGTTGGAGGTCGGTGATCGTGTCATAGGTATACGACAGCCCGGGGCGCTTAATTTCAAGATCCAGGACTGTAAAGAAAGGATTGGAGGCGCAAGCCAAAGCCGTCATGGACAGCCGGTGCGCGGGTTCGGTTATCGCCGAGCAGGGTTTGTGGGGCGGTCTGCCGGACGGAACGAAGAACACCTTTTCCAACTCCAACTCGTAGCGGGCACCCTCTGCGGCAACCAAATGGCCGTAATGCACGGGATCAAAAGTCCCGCCCATTACCCCGATTCTCCTCACCAATCTCCTCCTCCACGGGGATTACCCCAACGTGCGCATCGTTTCTTAAAGCCGGTGCGTCTTGCCAAATTACTCCTGTGGAGATTCATTACATTATATAGTCAGTCCCGCGAAAAAGCAAGGCAACCAACACCTAAAACCTCACACCCGCCGCCGGTGTTGTTACGTCCGGACCTGCCCGCTGCCGAAGCAGACGTATTTGATCGTGGTCAGCTCCTTCAAGCCCATGGGGCCTCTGGCGTGCCCGGAATCTCGCTGACGGGATCGGGCAGGCCGGCCACCACCCGCAGCCCTTCCGCCATATCGGCGATACGGGCTTCATTGAGCAGAAGGCGATCGAGCAACGCCTTGGACAGGCCTTTTTCTCTGCCCGCCTCCATATCGAGCCGGTTGGCCGCCAGGATTTCCCTGCTTCCGGCCGACAGGGCGTCGGCCATCGCTCCAAGGGCTTTATCCTTGCCGCTCGCGGGCAGGTAGGCCAGGCGCCTGGCCGCGCTCCGGCAGCGGGCGGCCTTTTCTTCCAGAGCACGTCTGATCTCTTCACTCATTCGCGTTCTCCTCCCGTTCTTGCCGCATGGCTTCCTTTAGTTTGCGATAGCTGTCGTCCAACGATTCGGAGATGACCTTGACGTCCCCGAACACCGGCATAAAGTTAACGTCCCCGTTCCAGCGCGGCACGATGTGGATGTGGAAGTGGCCGGGGATTCCCGCACCGGCCACCCGGCCCACGTTGATGCCGATGTTGAAACCGTCGGGCTTCATCGCCCGGCGTAAGAGCCGCGCCATCCAGCGCGTGACCTCGAAAAGCTCCTGCAGTTCCTCGCCGCTCAAATCGTCCATCTCTCCCACGTGGCGCTGAGGGGCGATCAGGAGGTGCCCGTTATTGTAAGGGTACAGGTTGAGCAGCACAAAACAGCGTTCGGTCCTGGCAAGCACGTAATTTTCCTGATCACGGCTGTCTTTAAACTTTTGGCAAAAGATGCACTCCGGATCCGGTTCGATAGCGCTGGTTACGTATTTCGAACGCCATGGAGCCCATAGTCTGTCCATTCCCTTAACACCTCAATCAGATTAGCCTAATGCTTAATGCTAGTGCCGTTTTGGGCGACGGCCATATTGTTGCGGTGAATAACTTCGTGGGAGCGCTCCCGGCCAAGCATCGCCCTGATTTCGGCAGTCTTGGCCCCCATGATTCTGGCCACCTCTTCAGCCGAAAAATTGACGATTCCGCGGGCGATCTCGTTCCCTTCGGGGTTTATGACGCTGACGGTTTGCCCGGGGCGGAAATCGCCCTCGACCCTGACCACCCCGGAGGGAAGCAGGCTCTTGCCGCGTTCCAGCAGCGCGCGGGCCGCTCCCTCATCAACGTGAATCCGGCCCTTGGCAGCGGCGCCGAAGGCGATCCACCGCTTTTTCGCTTCGAGCCTGTGCTGTGACGCCCAGAAGACGGTACCGGTCTCCTCGCCGGCGACGATCCGGCGGATGACATTTTGTTCGGCGCCCCGGGCTATGACCATCACCGTCCCGGACTGGGTGGCCACTTTGGCGGCGTGGAGCTTGGTCACCATGCCCCCGGTGCCGAACGGCGTCCCCGCCTTCCCGGCCAGAGCTTCAATCTCGGGGGTGATTTCGCTCACCGAGGGGATGAACTCAGCCCGGAGGTCTTCGCGCGGGTCAGCGGTGTACAGCCCGTCGATGTCCGAAAGCAGGATCAGCAAGTCGGCGTTGATCAACCCCGCCACGAGGGCCGAAAGCAGATCGTTGTCGCCGACCTTGATCTCGTCGACGGCCACGGTGTCGTTTTCGTTGATCACGGGCACCACCCCATAAGAAAGGAGGGCATTGAGGGCGTTGCGGGCATTGTTGAATCTCTTGCGGTCGGCGAAGTCCTCCCTGGCCAGCAAAACCTGGCCGACGGTCACCCCGTACTCAGCGAAAAACTTTTCGTACATGTGCATCAGGATACCCTGGCCGACCGCCGCGCAGGCCTGCTTCGCCGGAATCGCCTTGGGGCGCCGTTCCAGGCCCAGCTTGCCGATCCCGGCGCTGATGGCCCCCGAGGTGACAAGGATGATCTCTCTGCCCTGATTTTTCAGGTCGGCCATCTGGCGAACCAGGTTCTCCATGCAAGCCAGGTTGAGTTTGCCGTTCGGATAAGCCAGCGTACTGGAGCCAACTTTGACGACGATGCGCCGTGAACCGGCGAAATCGCTCCTTGCTTCCACTTTTTCCACCTTATACGCGTCAATTATTATTGAGCATAGCACAAGCAGCCTCTACGTGGTAGGGTTTTCCTGGTATTCGAACTCGAAGTCGCCGATGCGCACGGTGTCTCCCGGACGCACTCCGCGCTCCCGCAGGGCGTCTTCTACGCCCATCCGCCGCATGACGTCCTGCAGGCGGTAAACGGCTTCTTCGTTGTCGAGGTCGGTCATGGCCACCCGGCGCTCCAGTTCCCGGCTTTTGACCCGGAAAACCCCGTCCTCGCGCAAGACCTCGAGGAAGTCGTCCTCGGCCTCATCAGCGTCGTCCTCCGCGATCTCCACGACCTGCGGGCGGGGAATCGTTTCGAGAAGTGTTCCGGCCCGGAGTATCAGCTCGCGCAAGCCTTCACCCGTGGCCGCCGAAACGGGGAAGATCTCGTAGCAGTCTCCCAGGGCGTCCCGGAGGCGCAGCAGGTTCTCCTCCGCTCCGGGGATGTCCATTTTATTGGCGGCGACAATCTGCGGCCTGGAAGCCAGGCGCTCGTCGTAGCGGGCCATCTCACGGTTGATCACGTTAAAGTCGTCCAGCGGGTCCCGGCCTTCGGTGCCCGCCGTGTCCAGCACGTGGATCAAAAGCCTCGTGCGCTCGATGTGCCGCAGGAAGCGATGGCCCAGCCCCGCCCCGGCGTGGGCGCCTTCAATCAGGCCAGGGATGTCGGCAAGTACGAAACTGCATCCCTCGCCCAGTCTTACCACACCCAGGTGCGGTTCCAGGGTCGTAAAGGGATAGTCGGCGATCTTGGGCCGCGCCGCCGAAACCTTGGAGATGATGGTGGACTTGCCGGCGTTGGGGAAGCCGACCAGGGCGATGTCAGCCAGCAGCTTCAGCTCCAGCTCGACCCACAGTTCCTCGCCGGGCTCGCCCTTTTCCGCAAAAGCCGGCGCCTGGCGCACGCTGGTCGCGAAGTGGACGTTCCCCCGTCCGCCTCGCCCCCCGCGGGCGACAACCACCCGTTGGCCGTGGGCGGCAAGGTCGGCGATAGGACGGCCGTCCTGGGCCCGGCGAATGATCGTGCCCACGGGGACCTTTATCACCAGGTCGTCCCCGTTTCGGCCGGTCATGCGTCTCCCCTGGCCGTGCCGACCCCGTTCGGCCTTGAAGTGTTTCTTATAGCGGAAATCGATCAGGGTGTTGAGGCCCTCGTCAGCCTGGAAGACGACGTGGCCTCCCCGTCCCCCGTCGCCACCCGCCGGCCCGCCGTGGGGGACGTACTTTTCGCGGCGGAAGGCGACGCACCCGTTACCCCCCGCCCCCGCCTCCACCTTTATCTTGGCATAGTCGTAAAACAACGTTACTCCTCCTGTCGCGGCAGGCTGACAGACAACAGCGCATGGTCTTCAGCAATCCTGAAATCAACCCGCCCGCCGCATAGCTGCATCCGGTCGCCGGCCGACCGGAACCATTCCCCCGTCAGAGGGTGTTCCGAGCCGGTATTGGGAATCTCCAGTTGGAGCAGGTAGGCGCCGTCTGCAGCGTCAACCACTATTTTAACCGTTCGGGACGTGCCTTCCAGCGGAACAACCAGCCCGCCGGCAAGATTGAAAACCTCTTCGAGCGCGGACGCCAGGGTTTCTTCTTGGACCATGCAGGCGGCAAAATTGGTACGGATGTCCAGTACGAAAGGTACGCGGTAGCGCAGGCAATGCTGGTAAAAACCCAGAATGGCTGCCGCCGCTTCGGGGTTGGCGATTTTGGCCGCCGCGTTAATGGTCTTAATCTGTGCCGATACTTGACGGATGTATGCGGGGATGCACTCCGGCTTATTGAGCTGCACGTAGCCGGAGATGACGGCGAGGTGGTTCATCATTTCATGGCCGTAGGCGCGTATGAAGCGGAGCAGGTTTTCAGACACGCGAGTCATCATCCTTCGGCAAGAGCATTTCCTGCTAATTCGTGCCGGCCATGGATCATCCCTGCTTTTTTGGCATTGGGCATTTGAGCGCTGAGCCTTGAGCACGGGGAATGGGAATGGGGCGCTGACTATTGAACAGGTACCCGTCAATCGAGCTGGGGACGCCGCCCGCTGAATCGCAACCTGCGGGACTGCCACCTGCGCCGCCGCGCGACTCGCCTGAGGCCTTCAAACGCCAGAAGAGGCGTGCCGATGCCCAGCAGCAGCCACAAGAGCCAGAGCGAGCGCTGGCGGGGAACGTCGGCGGCCGCCACCAGGTCAACCTCGCCGATCTGCCTTTCCCCCAGGTAGAGGGCCAGTTTCCCGACCTTTTCGCCTTCAGCGATGGGGGCTTCCAAACCGCCGTTTACCTCTATTTTCCACTGGATCGGCGGCAGGCCACCGTCAACCGGAACGACGTAGCTGAAGGACGTTGCGGTCTCGAGCTGCAGTTTTTCAGCCCCGCGTGCGACGGGGACGCCCGCGATCACCCTGTCCGGCTGCACGATTTCGGCGCTCTTAAAAGCCGTGAAGCCGTAGTCCAAGAGTCTGGTGGAATCCGCCCAGAGTTCCTGCCCCTCGCTTTTCAGCACCACGCTGAGCACTTCGCGCCCGTCGCGCCGGGCCAAAGCTACCAGGCACTGTTTTGCTTCCGAGGTGTAGCCTGTTTTTACGCCCTCACACCCATCGTAGCGCCAGAGAAGCTTGTTGGTATTGATAAGCAGCTTCAAGGCTTCCGGGTCTTCCCTGGTGATGGTGTGGGTGCGGGTGGCGACGATCTCCCGGAAACGGGGGTTCTTGAGGGCGGCCTGGGCGA
Source organism: Desulfosceptrum tomskiensis (assembly GCF_049818055.1). GTDB lineage: Bacteria > Bacillota > Desulfotomaculia > Desulfotomaculales > JASEER01 > JBFLVT01. The sequence continues at coordinate 245,971 of NZ_CP187479.1, read as the reverse complement.
TCACAGCCAGATCGCGCGCCGTCGTGAAGTGATCCTCGTCCGGCAGGCCGTGCGGCGTTGTAAAGTGCGAATGCGTGGCCCCGAGGGACGCCGCCTTGGCATTCATCAGCTTGACAAACTCCTCAACCGAGCCACTGACTTCCTCGGCCAGGGCCACCGCCGCGTCGTTGGCCGAATTGATCAGGAGGGCATAGAGGAGATCCTCAACGGTTATCCTTTCGCCTTCTTTCAGCCAGACCGCGGAGCCGTCAGTCTCACTTGCCCGCTTGCTGACTGTTACCACCTTGGACAGATCGGCCTTTTCAAGGACGATCAAGGCCGTTAGAATCTTGGTGGTGCTGGCTGGATACATGGGCTTATCGGGGTTCTTGGCATACAGTATCTGGTTTGTCTGGATGTCGACCAGGAGAGCGGCCTCGCTATTGATCTGGGGTTCAGAAGCGGCATAAGCCGGGGAGTTTAAAGAAACGGCCAGTATGAGCGACAGTACCAGCAGTAACGTCTTGCGTTTCATCATCCACCTGTATGACAAGAATGTTTATTGCGGCATACCTTCATTATTATAACGCAACGACACCAACAAAGACCACCCGTTTGACGGCCGTAAAAAGGAGCCCCGGACCGGGCTCCCGCAGTCTAGGTATCCTAATGCCTGGCGCCTAACGCTTACAGCCAATTAGGGTTTGCGTTCCAGTACCAATTCCTGGGTCACACTCTCGCCGTCCCGCTGTAAGACCACCTTAATCTTTTCGCCGACTTTCCTGGCCCGAATAGTTGTAACCACGTCATTGGGAGAGCTGATCTTCCTGTCGTTGATCTTGAGGATGATGTCACCCGGCCTGAGCCTGGCCTTGGCGGCAGGACTGTTGGGAACGACGGCGAGGATCAGGGCTCCCTCGGGACTCTGCAACCCGGCGTACTGGGCCATCTCCGGGGTAAGGGTTTCAAGCTGCACACCCAGCCAGGGGTGGCTGATTTGGCCGGTCCTCAGCAACTCATCCAGCACCGGCCGGATGGTGCTGGTCGGAATGGCAAACCCGATACCCTGAGCCTGGGCGTTAACGGCGGTGTTGATACCGATGACCTCGCCCTGCAGGTTCAGAAGCGGACCGCCGCTGTTGCCGGGATTGATGGAGGCATCCGTTTGCAGCAGGTTTTCGTAACTACGGTCCTCAATGGTTATCGGCCGGCCCTTGGCGCTGACAACGCCCATGGTGACGGTGTGGTCCAAACCGTAAGGGTTACCGATGGCAATAACCAGATCCCCCACGCGAACGCGGTCCGAATCGCCGATCTTGAGATAAGGCAGGTCCTTCTTGACATTGACCTTGAGAATGGCCAAGTCGAGGTCGTGGTCAGAACCAATAACCTGAGCGGGAATGGGTTTGTCGAAGCCGGTTATCGTTACATTAATGGCGCTCGCGCCCTGGATGACGTGTTCGTTGGTGAGGATGTAACCGTCTTTGGAGAAAATGAAGCCCGAGCCCATGCCATGCCGCTCCCGCGGTTGCGACGGTACAAACGACCGCCCGAAAAACTCACGGAAAAACGGGTCATTAAACAGGGGATCCCACTGGGGATAGCTGCTGGAAATCACAGTGGTGTCGATTTTAACGACCGCCAAGCCGACCTGGCTGACGATATCGGCCACGGAGTTATTGTTTAGGCCCGGTATTTGCGGCGAGGCAATCGCTGAAGGCCGGGGCAGCGCGGGGTTGTCACCGTCGCCGCAGCCTCCGATAACCAAGCCGCTGCTGAACAACGCGCCTGCGAGAAGCGCAACCAGCGCTACCAGTATCAAGACTTTTTTACTGCTCACCAGACTCCCCTCCTGATGAAAGGTTTTACCACTAGAAGTATAGTTTATCGCGGATATTCTAGCAACAAATTATGTCCAATATGTGACAAAACCCTAACACCTTTAGTAATGCACCTTCAAATCTCATGCATTTGGGAGGTAAGTCTACAAAAACTACCGCCGTTAACGCCGTGCTGCAGCCGCACTGCATAGAACAACACTCACAGGCAAATACTAATGCTGATTTTCAATAATTTTTGGAAAGCGGGGCAGGATATGCGGGACAGCATCGTTACCGGCCTGATCGCCGGTATTTTGGCAGGCCTGGTCTACTTAGTCCTTGCCTGGGGTCTATGGTTGGCAGGTATCGCCAAAACGACCCCGCTCCATATTTCAGCGCATGTGTTTTTGCCACCCGGTGCGGCAACCGGGACGATTCCCGCCCTGACCTTCGGTTTTATCGTCCATCTCATCGTCTCTGCGCTTTTTGGCATTATCGCTGTCGGCATGTTGCGCTTGACAGGTGCCGATTACCTCTGGGCCAAAGGGCTGGCATTTGGGGGGACGGTTTATCTTCTCGTCTACGGCTTGATTGCCCAAGCGTTTATCCCGGCAGCGGTGCTCCATCCCGACCTGGTTACGAGCGCGGTGTTCCTGTTTGGGCACCTGGTTTACGGGCTGATCGCCGTTCTTTTTGCGGGGTATTATATCCAGGCTGAAGAGCGGGCCTGAGTGTGGCCGCCCTGGGCTGGAAAAAGATACGTATAGGTGTTGGGTATAAGATGCCAAGAGGGAATCCCTATACGGGAATTTCACACTCGTTACTCTACCTGTCCAGGCATGATAAAGGCCGGTTTTTGCCGGCCTTTATGATCATACCCGCTTCTTGCTCCATTTAACGTAATACCTGATACCCGCGATACTCAACGCCCTGGCTAGTGGCCTACTTCCACGTGTTCTTCCTTGAAGACGGCCTTCTGCAGCCATTTGAAGAACTGGGCAATGAGAATGCCCGTCACCAGCGCGACACCCACGGCCAGGATACCATAGGCTACGGCGTTATGAGCCGCCATATCGCCGAGGGTACGGACCAGGCCGACCGCCTCGACGTTTAACAAAGCCGAAGAGCTAGCAACTACGCTCCCGTCGCTCCCCACTGCATAAACCAGAACCTTGGTTTGACCGCGCGGGATGTCGGCAGGAATCTGCAACGTAGCCGCAAACCGGCCCCCCGCAACCTGGACCGCATTCTCGTCCACAGTATAGAGATTTCTTTCCCTGTACAGCGCAATCAGCCCGTTGACGAACTCTTCCGCCCTTTCCTTGTCCAGGGTCACCGTCTTCTCTTCGTGCTTCTCGGTTACCTCGGCCAGGCTCTTGACAGCGCTGAAATCACTGTCGATACCCAGTTCCTTTTGCACGTCGGTCGGAATGTCAGCCATCTTACCGGAAGTGTAAACCTTAAACATGGCCGGCATTCCGGAAACCTGCGTCTTTTCGACCGTCATCCACACGCCGCTAACCTTGCCCTTTTTGCTTAGGGCAACACGTTTTTCGGGTGAAATCGCCTGAATAATGACCTGGCTACCCTCCGGCACCTTGCCGGTAACCTTGACTTCGCCGCCGTTGAAGCCCGTGCCGATCTCGATTCTGTCCGGTGTCAGCGTTATCTCCGCGCCGGAAGCCGCAAACCCCGCTGCCGCCAGGCCCAACACCAACGCAAAAACTGCGGCCAGGGCGAATGGCTTGAGCATCGTCCTCATTAGTGCCCGCCACCTCCGGAGCTGAACTGGATGAGCGCGCCAGGCGTCGCTACCAGCTCGAAAACAATCTTAACCATCACCGCCAGCACGATGACAGCCAGCAAGACACGCAACTGCTCTCCTTTGAATCTCCTGGAAAGCCTCGCTCCGATTTGGGCTCCGATCGTCGACCCGCAGAAAAGCAGAATGGCCAGCACGATGTCGACCGAGTGATTGGTAATGGCCTGCTGGATGGTAACGTTCATGGTTGTGAAGACGATCTGAAACAGGTCCGTCCCAATGGCTACAATCGTTGGCATCCCCAGCAGGTAAATCATCGCCGGCATGGTAATGAACCCGCCGCCGACACCCAGCAGGGCGGCAAGTGTACCGACAATAAAACCGAGGCCTACAACAAACAGCGCTGAAGTCCTGATCCCGGCAACCTTGAATTCCGTTTGCAAGGGAAGTTTGGCAACAAAACGTTTAAAAGCTGAGGGCTTGGCTCCCTCTTTCTTTGCGGCCTTCTTCCCCTTGAGCGCCTGAAGGCCTTCGATGAACATAAAACCGCCGACAAGGGTCAGCATTACCACGTAGATCAGTTTCATGGTGAGATCGTAGTTGCCCATCCCGCGCAGAACCTTGACTAACTGAGCACCTAACGTGCCGCCGAAAATCCCGCCGATCAAAAAGAAAGCGCCCAACTTCATATCCACATTACCCAGCCGTTTGTGCGCCAAAGCGCCGGAAGCCGAAGCCGCGACGATCTGGTTGGTGTCCGACGCTGCCGCCACAGCCGGGGGAATACCTACAAACATCAGCAATGGGGTGAGCAGGAAGCCTCCACCCACGCCAAACAGACCGGAAAGCACTCCAACCATCGCCCCAAGACCGGCGATGACGAAGACGTTAACCGGCATGCCGGCTACCGGAAGATAAATTTCCATAACTACCTTATCTCTCCTTATCGTGAAGAATTTAAAAAGGTGCTTCAATGTTAGTTTCCTGCGCCTACATTTCCTTACTGTTTCAGACAGCGCCGTACAGGTCTAGGATTGTGAACGACAGAACATGGTTGTTAAAACCCAGATCGTATGGAGGAGTGATCCTGTTAGCACCCCCTCACACATCGGCAGATATTTTGTCATCTCTGTCTATCCGGGAACAGGAAGTGTGGTTGTTAGCAATATACTAACTGATCATTTACAATAAGACAATATTTTTGTCACTACTTGCACAAGCAATTATAATTAAAGTAGGGATGATTTTGTCTCGGCCGTCGGGGAGGCCTGATATAGAATGGTTTGGTATAATGCCGGCCCTGTCTCGGACAAGAAAGAGCTGCTGGAAAGACAATGCCGGGAGAAGCTGAGGCAGCCGGAGGAGGCTGTTCAACTCATTAAGTCTGAAACCAATGTCGTGGTTCCCTTGGGCTGCGGCGAACCGGTTGTTTTGCTTGACGCCATGATCCAACGCAGACAAGCTCTGCGTAACGTCCGGATTCACCAAATGCTGCCCCTTCATGAGGCGGAGTACTTGAAGCCCGGAATGGAGCGTCACTTCCGCCACGTGTCGTGGCTGACCAGCGATGTTACGCGTCCGGGCGTGCAGGCCGGCAGAGCTGCCGCCATGTTCGGCTATTTTCACGAGTACCCCCGGTTTTTTGCTGAAAACGTTTGTATCGATGTCTTCATGGGCACCGTTTCCCGGATGGATAAACACGGCTTTTTCAGCTTCGGGGTTTCGGTAGACTACACGACCACGGCCGCGCAACACGCCAAAAAGGTCATCCTGGTGGTCAACCCCAATATGCCCCGAACCCATGGCGATACCTTTATTCACGTAACGCAGGCTGATGTGCTCGTAAAGGACGACAGCCCGCTCTGCGAATTCTTTTATCCCCCTCCGGCCGACACAGAAAAAACAATTGCGGGGTATGTCGCTGAACTTGTAGACGACGGCTCCACCCTTGCCCTGGGCATCGGACCGATCCCTCAGGCTGTGGCTCTCGGACTGCTGAACAAGAAGGGGCTTGGCATTCACTGCGAATTCATCACCGACGCCGTAGTCGACCTGGTTGAAGCAGGGGCGGCGACCAACCGTCGCAAGACGATCCACCAGGGGAAAATCATCTGTACGTCGGCGCTCGGCTCCCAAAAGCTTTACCGCTTTATCGACGACAATCCGATGATTGAAATGCATAAGGTCTCATATACCAATGATCCTAACGTTATCGCCCGCAATATCCGCATGGTGGCTGTCAACAGCGCTTCACAAGTAGACCTGCAGGGCCAGGCCGTGGTAGAGACTTTCGGGCCGAAACGTCTCGGAACCGGGGGCCATATCGATTTTGCCCGGGGAGCGGCTATGTCTGAAGGAGGAAAGTTCATTCTGGTCCTGCGCTCACGAAACAGGAAAAACCAATCGGCCATCGTGCCTGAACTCGGCCAAGGCGCTGTCGTGGGCATCGGACGTAATGATGTTGATTATGTTGTCACCGAGTATGGAGTGGCAAAACTTAAAGGGAAAACAGCTCGACAAAGAGCCGAGGCCTTAATCGCTATCGCCCATCCCGACTACCGCGACGGGCTCAAGGAAGCGGCCAAAAAACTTGGTCTGACACGATAAATGTAAGGACAAATTTGCCCTCCGTTCCATGTTGGAAGGAGGGCAAAATTCTTTAACGATCAGTGACAAAACTGTTGACGACATTAGAGCGCTATGCTAAAGTTAGGTCAGCCAGAATGTGCAAATGTTCACAAGCTTTGTCACTACACTTGACGTCATTGCCGGAACTTTATTTCATAGAAAGCAAGCTCAGCTAGTTGATTAATCGAACACGCAGTTTTGTGCGTTACATTTTTGTCACTACCAAGGCGTCGGAGGCACTTGTTGGTGACGTGCCAATCCAACCAGGACGGTGATGACCAGTGTTCTTTCGTAGGGTCACCACTAAAAGGCAGGGCAAGGAATACGTCTATCTCAAACTGATCGAAACCTACCGCGAAGGCGGCAAGGTTAAACAACGCGTCGTCGCCAACCTGGGTAACGTTGAACGACTCGCTCCCGAAAAAGTGCAGGCTCTGATCAACGGGCTCACCAAGATATACAGCCCTGGAGCGGCAATGGAATACTTGATGGATATTGAGTCTAAACCGCCGGGATCTGCGGTTCAACCGGTCGAACCCTTTCGGACCGCGTGGCGGGAACTCGGCATTCACCCCCTTCTCGGCCGCGAGGCTGAAACGGGCAAGGTCCATCCGAGTTTCCCCTGGATGGTTGAAGCCATGGTCCTGCAATATATCATTAATCCCGCTGAAACAAGGCCGATTAACGTCTCTTGCAACGATTTAGGCATTGATCAGTTAAAAGGGCAGGATTTGCATGGTATTGATTACTACCGCGCCATCTGTCACCTGTCTACAATCGTTCGCACTATCGAAATGCAGGTTCGGGATTCCCTGAACAAATACCTGGAAACGCCGGCTTACATGTGCTGCCTTCCGATAAACGGAGAGTTTATCGGGCACGAATGCGGCATTACCACTTCAGGGACATCGTATCAGGTCCGGCCCTATCGAAAGCCGTTAAAAGCAGCGATAATCGCCCATCCGTTAGGCGTTCCGCTGGGCTACCGTATCCTATCGGGGAATACTGCCGCCCTTGCAGCAGAACTGGAACAAAACTTCGGCGCCCCGATCCTCATTGTTATCCAGGATCCGGAAGACCCGTCTGTTACGTTGCTCAACCGCAGTTACATCCTGGTTGTTTCACAAGATCGTTTAGCCGAGGTGCCCGTGGCCGAAATTGATCCGTGGAGCGGCAACGATGTTATTGATAATGAGCTCTGGATTAAGAGCGTTCAGCATAACCAGGAACGCTATATCATCTGTCATAACCTGGCGCCCGAAACCCCTTCCGATCAAGCACTGGAAGAGAAAATCAGCCAGGCTGCCCGGGAACTCGACAAACTCAAGGCAGCCGTAAAACAAAAGAGGATTGTTCGCGAAAAAACAGTCCTCGAAAAAGCGCAGGAAATAATCAAGAGGTTGGAGTGCCAGGATCTTATAGAGTACCGCTTTGATCCGGGCAAAAGCACTTTCCAATACTCTCGCCGTGAGGAGGTGATCAAGAAGGAAAAGGCATTGCGTCGTACGCAGGTTTTAAAAACCGATCGCGCAGACCTGCCGGCCGTTGACCTCGTTGAGGCTTACACCGCTGCCACCGAATTAGCCAACGAACTCAAGACAGTACAAGACCTGACGAAAATGCCGGTCATTTACCCTTATGCGGACCACCAGCATTCCGAAGCCTTTATCGCAGGGCAGGCCCACATCTGCGCGCTGGGAGCGGCCGTCAAGCGCCTCGCCCGCCTGCAAAGGCGCTAATTGTCATCACATACGTAGTTGAAGTATACCATAACCAGTTAATTATTTCAAGGATATTTTTCGAAATCGTCACTACTTTCAAGTTGGTTTGGAGCCCGGCCCCACCCAAGGAGGCATCTCCTATGTTTGAATGGTTAACCGTGTACATCGCCCAGTCTTACGCTCAGAGTGCGCTTGCGTACAGTCTCACGGTACTGGCTCTGGTCATGAGCTGTGCCGCTGGTTTTGGGGCCCTGTCCGAAGTCGTCGCCCGTAAGCTGGCTACCCGGGACGCTGACCGCCGGCCTGCCGAATCCCGGCGGTAAGGGGGGTCTTTCTTATGTACCTGGCACTGGCAGATACCTTTACAAACGTTATCGCGCTGTTCGCCATCGCCCTCGGCATCGGCATCCTGATCCGTTTCCTTGGACACCTGGGCTGTCTGGCGGTTGTTCCCGCCTTGAACATTTTCGGGTTTCCAATGAGTTATGCCGTCGGCACCGGAACAGCGCACCTGTTTGCCCGGGCCATCGTCGATACCTTTCGTCAAGGGACGATGACCAACCCGGATTTCAGGCGGGGCATTCTACTGGGCCTGCAAACGGCGGCCGGGGTCAGTATCGGCAAGGTAATCCTGCTGACACTGGCCGGTCTGAACCTTACGGGCGCCCCGGTCCGCTGGATCTACATCGTTCTGCTGATTGCAGCCGGGATCGCTCTGGCAAGAAACCGCGGCCCGAACGGCTTGCCACAGCTTCCCCGAACAGCCGGCCTGCTGCCGTTCGTCGGCCTTTTTGCCGGCATCCTTACCGGGTTCACCGGAGCAAGCGGGGCCATTGTCTTAATACCGGCGATGACGATCCTGGGCATGACCAGGGAGCGAGCGTCTGCCACTGCAGCCCTGGCGATGCTGCTTGCGGCCGGATGGGGAACCTTCACCTTTGCACTCGGCGGCCGGGTGGAAGCCGTGGCGGTACTGGTGCTGGTTGCCGGAAGCACCATCGGTGAACAAATCGGGTTGATCTTCGAGCGGAGAGTTCCAAACTTCACCGTTCGCAAACCTGGATGTATTCTGCTGATAACAACCGGGTTGGCGTTAGCCCTGAAACAGTTCGGGCTGACTACCCCGGGAGGGTACCTGCTGTGGGGTACGAGCCTCCTAGTCGTAGTATTCGTCGTGATACGCGCCATCGTTGGCACCAGGTTGAAAGCCCCGGACTCCGATCCGGCGGTTAACAAAATCCTGGTTTAAGCAATTCGCATGAGGTGATTAGAATGACGACACCGGTTCTCAACGGCAAATCAATTGACTGGCGCAAAACATTCTTCCTGTTGCTCGGCCTGGCCCTGTTCTTTCTTTTCTACTTCGCCCCGCCCTTTGCCCCGGTCCATGACCCCACAGGCAAGGAATTTGCGCTACCGAAGGAAGGCCAGCGGGCCATCGGCCTCTTCCTGATGGCCGGCATCTGGTGGGTCTTTGAAGTTATTCCCATCGGCGTCACCGCGATCACCATCGGCGTCTTTCAAGGGCTGTGGGGTATTCGCAAAGCTTCCGACGCCTTCCACGATTTTATGGACCCCTCGGTGCTCTTTATCCTGGGCGCGCTTTTCATCGGGCTGGCTTTCTCCAAGTCGGGCCTGACCAAGCGCGTGGCCTTCAAGATGATCCAGGTGGCGGGCGAGGATACCCGGATCATCATGGGCGGCGTCTTCCTGATCACCATGGTCATGACCTGGATGATGGCTCACACCGCCGTCGCCGCCGCGATGTTCCCCATCCTGATGGTCATCCTGAGCCTGTACGGCGAGGAAGAAAAGCCAACCCGTTTCGGGAAGGGTCTCTTCATCGGCATGGCCTGGGCCGCCGGCGCCGGCAGCATCATGACCATGATGGGCGGCGCGCGTAACCCTGCCGCGGTCGGTCTGTTTCAAGAGTTTACCGGCCAGGAAATCTCCTTTCTGACCTTTTCCAAGTACATGTTCCCCATTGGTTTTGCGATGGTCGTTATGGTCTGGCTGCTGTGCGTCATCCTCTTCAGACCGGAGAAAACCCGCATTGTGGGTGTGCGCGACAAGGTCAGCCAGATGGCCGCCCAGATGGGGCCCATCACCAGGAACGAGATCTTTGTCGCCGTCGTTACGGCCATAGTTCTTGGTTTGCTGGTCATCCAGCAGTTCGTGCCGGCTCTCGAGCCGATCAACCGCAGCGTCCTCTTGCTGCTTGCCGGCCTGGTTTTCTTTATCTTCAACTTCTTCGATGTCGAAGACCTCGAGAAAAGGGTTCCCTGGAACATCATCCTGCTTTTCTCGGGCGCGATGAGCATCGGCTTCTGCCTCTGGAAGACAGGCGCCGCCGAATGGATGGCCGTCGGCTTCCTGGCGCTCTTCGTCAACGCCCACTGGCTGGTCTTCGTCCTGGCCATCTCCGCCCTGGTGATGGTCCTGACCAACTTCATCATGAACGTGGCGGCGATCGCCATCACCCTTCCGATCGCCCTTGTCGTCGCCAGCTACCTGGGGATCAATCCTCAAGTCATCCTTTTCGCCGCGGTCGCGATGGCAGGTGTGCCGTATATGCTCCTGATCGGCGCCGCTCCAAACGCCATCGCCTACCAGTCAAAGCAGTTCACCACCGGCGAGTTCTTCAGCTACGGAATCATCCCCAGCATTATCAGCATCGGCATCCTGGCGGTAATGGTGCTCATCATCTGGCCGCTCATGGGGATGCCCGGACTGCTTAAATAGTCAACGACAGGCGTTCAGGAGCTCCACAGCTCCTGAACGCCTCCACCTATGATTTAAGGAGGGAAGAGCATGCCTGCTGAACATAAGGTGCGCGACTTAATGATCCCGATTGAGGAATACAGCACTGTGCCAACGAACGCGACCGTCAAGGAAGCGATCGAAGTCCTGACCAAATCCTTTTCCCAGCTCGAATCAGGTGAATATGCCGGACACCGCTCGGTCCTGGTCATCGACGAGAACCAGCAGCCCGTAGGTCTATTGACTTTTCGGGACCTGATCAAGGCCATCGAGCCCAAGTTCGCCATCGATCCTTCCAAGGTTCCCGGCCACTCCATCCCCTACACCGATCTCCCCGATGTGGCCTGGGACGGCTACTTCACCCAGCGCTCCCAGCAGGAAGCCAAGCACCCGGTCAGCGAAGTGATGCGCCCGCTCAAGCTCCTGACCATCGATGCCGACGCGCCGCTCTTAAAAGCTGTCCACATGATGGTCAACAACGACGTCGGTTCCCTGCCGGTAACAGAAAACGGCAAGGTGGTCGGGATGATCCGTATCAACGAAGTGTTTATGGAAATTGCCAATGTTGTCAGCAAGACCTAAGGGGGGTAGTCAATGTTAAGAACGAGTCCGCTTACCGCCTGGCAGGATCAGCCGGCCCTGCCTCTGGTATCCTCTGAAGCCTATGTCGACGAGGCAGCCGTGCTGATCGGCGCCGTTACCGTCAATAAGGGCGCGATCATCTGTCCGGGCGCTGTTCTCCGGGCTGACGAAGGATATCCGATCATTATCGGCGAAAACACCAATGTCCAGGACGGGGTGATCATGCACGCCCTGATGAATACCTCCATCGAGATCGGGTCCAACTGCAGCATCGCTCACGGAGCGATCGTGCACGGGCCCTGCTTTATCGGCACGGGGAGCTTTATCGGCTTCCGGGCCGTCGTTTTCAAAACGTCCATCGGCCACGGCTGTTTTGTCGGACACGGGGCGATGGTGATGGGCGTGGACCTGCCGGACAATGTCTACGTGCCGCCGGGCCGAATTATCGCAACCGAGGCCGATGTGGAGCGGCTGCAGCCCGTTCCTGATGCGTTGAAAGAGTTCATGCACGAAGTACTGGCGGTTAACGCCGAGCTTTTAAGGGGGTACAGGCAGCAATCCTCGGAGGGAGGATCTTATGCCGTCAGAGAAAGCGGTTAGAGAGGTCATGCTTCCCCTGGATGAGTGCCCGACCGTAATGCAGAACGATACCGTCCAGGAGGCCGTCAACGTCCTGCTGCGAGGGATGCAGGCAGGACACCAGTGCGTGCTGATATTGGACGATGACCGTAAACCGGTCGGCATCCTAAGCTCCCGAACTCTCTTGCAGACTCTGGAGCCGGACTTCGTGGTTACGCCCAACTGGTCCCTGCCCGTTTTCTGGCCTGGTTTCCTGTCGGCCAAGTGCCGGCAGGAAGCCAGGCGGAAGGTCCAAGAAATCATGGACCCGATAGACGTGCTGGCCGTTCGTGCCGGCGACCCCTTGACCAGGGCTGTCCACGCTATGGTCAGCAATAACGTGGGGGCGCTCCCGGTCGTTGAAGGGGATCGCGTCCTTGGCCTGGTTAGACTAACCGAGGTCTTTAATGAAATAGGCAATCTTTTCACCAGCGAATCTGAAGAACAAGGTAGGGTGAAAAAGGACCATGCTTGAGCAATATCAGGTATTTATCGCCACTGCCGTTTTTCTTGTTACTTACGCCGTTATCGTTTCGGAGAAGATTCACCGGGCAGTGGCTGCCTTTTGCGGTGCCGCCCTGGTCATCCTAGCCGGCATCCTGACCCCCGAACACGCGGTGGAGGCCATTGACTGGAACACCATCGGCCTGCTCGTCGGGATGATGATTGTCGTCGGTATCACAAGAGAAACCGGCGTGTTTGAGTTCCTTGCCATTAAGGCGGCTAAAGCCGCCAAAGGGCAGCCCCTGGCGATTATGGCCTCCCTTGCCGCCGTAACCGCCGTTCTGTCCGCTTTTCTCGACAACGTAACCACAGTGCTGCTCGTGGTCCCTGTAACCTTCGCTATCGCCCGTAAACTGGAGATAACCCCTCTTCCCTTCCTGATCGCCGAAATCCTCTCGTCCAACATCGGGGGTACCGCGACCCTGATCGGCGACCCGCCGAACATTATGATCGGCAGCGCCACCGGTTTGGGGTTCATGGATTTCGTTATCAACCTTACGCCGGCCATTATCCTGATCCACGTCTGCACTGTATTCGTTCTTCAGCTCATTTACAGGAAGCAGCTCCGCGTTCCGGCGGAGGTGAGGGACAGAATTTTCGAGTTTAACGAAAGGGATGAACTGAAGGATATAACCCTGCTGAAGCAATGCCTGTTTGTGATCAGCGTGGTGATCCTGGGCTTTTTGCTGCATCAGGCGCTCCATCTTGAATCCAGCGTTATCGCCCTCGCCGGCGCCAGCCTGCTGCTCCTGATTACGCGGGCAGAACCCGAGCATCCTCTGGGCCAGGTAGAGTGGCCGGTGATCTTCTTCTTCATCGGTCTTTTCGTAGTCGTCGGAGCACTTGAGGAAGTCGGCGTGATCGAAGCCCTGGCCAAGTTCAGCCTGGAAGTGACCGGCGGCGTAATGGTCCCGACAGGGATGCTTATTCTGTGGATCTCGGCTATCGCCTCGGCCTTCGTCGACAACATCCCCTTTGTGGCGACGATGATTCCGCTGATCAAGGACATGGGTGAACTCGCCCATATGTCCAACTACGACCTGCAATTCTTGTGGTGGTGCTTGTCGTTGGGCGCCTGCCTCGGCGGCAACGGGACCATCATTGGAGCCTCGGCCAACGTCGTAGTCGTCGGAATGGCCGAAAAGCGGGGTCTTCCTATCACCTTCGTCGGTTTTATGAGGATAGCGTTCCCCCTGATGCTGATGTCTATCGTTCTTTCTACGGCCTACATCCTGTTGTGGTACGTCCTTCCAACCGTACCCACCATCCTGGCGACCTTGGGCGCCGCTATCTTAGTTGCCGTCGTCCTGGTTTGGGCCGGGCGCAGACTGGTCGAAGCTGAGTCAGCTAAACAGAAACGCAGAACGGCTTAACTTAAGGACCAATTGGAACCGGATTTGCGGATTCGGCTGAAGGAAAAACTGAACGTCTTGTCAGAATAGAAAAGCCTCCTGTATACTTTGATTAGTTAAAAAGACGAAAAACCTAAAACCGAACTGTCAACGCGTTGGCCCGGCCGGCCGGGTTTCAAGGACTTGGATCAACTGGGGTGGGTGATCCTGAAGGGATCATGCCACCCTTGTTTTATGCGACCGCGATGACGGTTTTTGGTTATCTATAGGCATTTTGCAGGAACTACACAGCTTGCCAAGCGTTTTTTTAATGACGCATCAAGTTATGCTTTTCACAATGTTGTCATTACATTTTAAGAAATTTGACACGCCGGGCTTTGCGTAATATGTCATAAACCCCGCAAAGGGTTGCTAATTGTCACTACTCTATGGAAAATCGAAGGAGGTGACCGGCGAAAGAGCGTCCCGCGGACTATATTGACCTTAAAGAAGTTTGAAGAGGTGATCGCATGTCTACAACCAGCAACCAAGCAATTGACTGGCGAAAAACTCTGTTCATTTTCCTCGGCATTGGCGCTTTCGCTTTATTCTACTTCCTGCCGCCGCTGGCGCCGGCTGTCGACCCGCAGGGGAAGGAGTTCGCCTTGAGCCGCCAGGGTCAATTGGCCATCGGCCTATTTCTCCTCGCCGGCATCTGGTGGGTTTTTGAAGTCATCCCCATCGGGGTAACGAGTATCATGATCGGCGTTGTCCAGGCGATGTTCTTGATTCGCCCGGCCAGCGACGCCTTCAGAGACTTTATGGACCCGTCGGTCATGTTCATCTTCGGGTCTTTGCTGCTCGGTCTGGCCTTTACCAAGGCCGGTCTGACCCGCCGCCTAGCCTTTAAAATGCTGGGTGTTGTAGGGGAAAACACAAGGATGATTCTTCTGGGAACCTTCATCGTGACTGCAGGACTGACCCACCTCATGGCCCATACCGCCGTAGCGGCGACGATGTTTCCCATCCTGCTCGTGATTATGAGTCTGTACGGCGAAGACGAACGTCCGACGAAGTTCGGCAAGGGCCTTTTTATCGGCATGGCTTACGCCGCCGGGGCCGGCAGCATGTGCACTATGCTCGGGGCGGCACGTAACCCTATAGCTGCAGGCTTTTACAAGGAGTTTACCGGAAACGAATTGACCTTTCTCCAGTTGACTAAAGCAATGGCCCCATACGGCTGGGTAATGGTCTTCATCATTTGGGCACTTATCGCGTTTGTATTCTTCAGACCGGAGAAGACCAGGATACCGGGACTTAAAGATCGTGTCGCCGAGATGTCCCGTTCATTGGGCCCCATCTCCAAGCAAGAGATCTTTGTGGCTTTGTCGGCCGTCGCCGTCGTGGCCATCCTTGCGCTTCAGAACTTTATCCCCGCTCTTTCCGAGCTTAACCGCGCAGTACCCTTGCTTACTGCCGGTATCTTGTTCTTCCTTACCGGCTTATTCACGGTGGAGGACCTTGAGAAACGCGTACCGTGGAATATCGTCCTGCTTTTTAGCGGCGCCATGAGCATTGGCTTCGCCCTCTGGCAGACGGGTGCCGCCCAGTGGATGGCCGTCAACTGGCTGACCATGTTCAAGGATGCCCACTGGCTGTTCTTCGTGGCCGCCATTTCCTTCCTTGTTTTGATGTTGACCAACTTTATAATGAACGTTGCCGCCATCGCCATCACCCTTCCAGTCGCCTTTGTCATCGCCGGTTACCTTGGCGTCAACTCCGACCTCATCCTGTATAGTGCCCTGGCAATGGCCGCATTGCCCTTTATGTTATTGGTAGGAGCCGCGCCGAACGCTATCGCTTACCAGTCAAAACAGTTTTCCACCGGGGAATTCTTCCTTACCGGCATCCCCATGAGCATCGTCTGTCTGCTGTTGGTGGTACTGTTTGCCATTACGATTTGGCCTTTGCTCGGCATACCCGCGCTGGTCCGTTAATTGCGCTGTCGCCAGCCAAGATGCCCTCTTACGAACAATAAGTTCAGCGGAAGCGGGGGATGTCACCGTGCCGTATGAAAGGACGGCTAAGGAATTGATGATTCCTTTGGAAAAATGCCCGACTGTCCGGCTGGAACAGACTGTAAAAGATGCCGTGGCGTTACTGAAAAACACCGCCGGTTCGGGCTACCGGAATGTGCTGGTCCTGGATGAGACCGGCCAGCCGGCGGGCTTCGTCAGTTTCCACTCCGTCCTCGAAGCGCTGCAGCCCGAATTTCTGGTCACCGACAAGTGGACCCTGCCCGTATTCTGGCGGGGGTTCATGGAAGCGAAGTGCAAGGAGGAGGCCTGCAAGAAAGTCCGCGAGGTAATGCGGCCGATCAGTTTTATCACCATCGATGCGGCGGATCCGATCACCAAAGCGGTGCACCTGATGACTTCTCATGGCATCCAAACCCTGCCGGTGATCGAGGACGGAAAGGTGATCGGCATCCTGCGGAGCAGGGAGATCTTTGACGAGGTATCCAACCTCATAATTAGTCAATAGTCAAGATAGTTAAAGGAGGCGTATCATGATCGAACAGCACCAGGTTACCATCGCTACAGCCGTATTTTTGATAACCTATGCCGTAATCGTTTCTGAAAAGATCCACCGGGCCGTTGCCGCCTTCTGCGGCGCCGCCCTGGTCGTCCTGGTCGGCATCCTTGAGCCGGAACGCGCCGTGCATGCCATCGACTGGAACACCATCGGCCTGCTGGTCGGCATGATGATCATCGTCGGGATAACAAGAGAGACCGGCGTCTTCGAGTTTCTGGCGATCAAAGCCGCCAAGGCGGCCAAAGGGCAGCCCCTGGCCATCATGGCTTCACTGGCCGCCGTCACCGCTGTTTTGTCAGCTTTCCTCGACAACGTGACAACGGTGTTGCTTGTCGTTCCGGTAACCTTCGCTATTGCTAAAAAGCTGGAGATCAACCCCCTCCCCTTCATCATCGCCGAGATTCTTTCTTCCAACATCGGCGGCACAGCCACCTTAATCGGCGATCCCCCGAACATTATGATCGGGAGCGCCACCCACTTGGGCTTTCTGGACTTTATGATTAACCTGACACCCATCGTGGTGCTCGTGCATGTGATGACCGTCTTCATATTGCAGCTCATTTACCGTAAGAGCCTGCGGGTTCCGGCGGAAGTGCGCAGCCGTATTTTCGAGTTCAACGAATATGACGAGCTCAAGGACATGGCCTTGTTAAAGAAATGTCTTATCGTTATCACGCTGGTTGTGGCCGGCTTCCTGCTGCACCAGGTGCTGCACCTTGAGTCTTGCGTCATCGCCCTGTCGGGCGCCAGCTTGCTGCTGCTGATAACCAGGGCCGAACCGGAACACCCCCTCCACCAGGTGGAGTGGCCGGTTATCTTCTTCTTCATCGGTCTCTTTGTGGTGGTCGGAGCCCTTGAAGAAGTGGGCGTGATCAGGATGCTGGCGGAGCTGGCGCTGGAGGCCACCGGCGGCGTCATCATCCCGACAGGCATGCTGATCCTGTGGATTTCGGCCATCGCTTCGGCCTTCGTCGACAACATCCCCTTCGTGGCCACGATGATCCCGCTGATTAAGGAAATGGCGGCTCTCGGCAACATGGCGGCCTATGACGTCGACTTCCTCTGGTGGTCGCTCTCGCTCGGAGCCTGCCTGGGCGGCAACGGCACCATCATCGGGGCCTCGGCCAACGTCGTGGTCATCGGCATGTCCGAAAAGCGTGGACTGGTGATTACCTTTATCGAGTTTATGAAGGTCGCCTTCCCCTTGATGCTAATGTCAATCATCCTCTCTACCGGGTATATGTTTCTGTGGTACGTACTGCCGACCACGCCCACCATCCTGGCGACCCTTGGAGTTGCCTGCATGGTTGGCGTGATCCTGGTCCTGGCCGGGAGAAGGCTGGTAGCGGCAGAGGAAGCTTTAGCCCAGCAGTCGCGCACCGCTTGAACGAGCCGATCAACGGTTTCCCGAAGCAACCGTCCAGGATAAGGGCCCTTCACCCGGGGCCCTTATCGTTTTCACGGCCAGGTGGAACAAGACCCGGCGTCAACTTGCCCCGACCGGCGCCGTGGATTACTATACTATTTAGTTAGCTGACAGGGGCGGAGGGATACGCTTGAACCTGCCTTTCTTCCCGCGGAATCTAAGGTTCCAAATCCCGGTTATCATCGCGGCCATTCTGATCGTACCGGTCCTGGTGATGCTCTACGACATCGTATTTGCCAGCAAGACCGACCAGATTCTGCTGGTCAACAAGGAGCAGCACCTGGCCACTATTGTTCGTTTTCTCTCCACGAACATCAGCAAAGATATTGAAGGCAAAACAAGCGGCTTGTCCGACAGCGAACAGACGGTAATGCTTAGAGATGCCTTTAATAAGGTGGCCGTCCCCCTGGCATCCGAGAACCCGGGAGTCAGGTTGGGACTGTACGTTCCGTCAACCGACCACCTCTTCGTGCAGGGTTTCCTGCATCAGTACCGCAAGCTGGACCCCGAAGAAGAAGCGCTTCGTGAACAGCGCATTTTCCGGGAGGCAAAGTCCGGTATCGCCGCGGTGGTCGGAAGCCACGAATCCCTGGCACGCATTGCCGGCAGCCCGGATGACCAGTTTTTTGAGCACCTGGTACCCATTTTTGACGGAGATAGATTTGTCGCCGTTGCGTGGGCCGAAGAGCGCCTCAACCCTATTTTCCTGCAGAGCCGCAACTTCAGAATGGTTACCCGCTATTTAACCTTATTGGGTTTCCTGTTTGGCGCGGTTGGCACCCTCATGCTTGTGACCAATCTTTCCCGGCGTGTCTCCCTCGTTAAGGACGGTCTCAACCGGCTGGAAAAAAACATTCATGATAACCTTCCTGAGATCCCGGGTGAAATGGGCGAGATTGCCAAGGCCATCAACAAAATGGCCCTTGCCCTGGCCGAAAAAGAAAAGCTGGAGGAACAACTCCGCCGTTCGGAAAACCTGGCCGCCCTGGGACGGCTGGTAACGGGCGTGGCCCATGAACTGCGCAACCCCGCGGGCATCATCAAAGCGACGATTCAGGTGATGGAAAAAGAATACCGGCATTGCCCCGAGTTTAGTGACTACGCAAGGGTGATCAAGGAACAGGTAGACCGCCAAAACAAGGTGCTTACAGAGCTTCTGGAGTTCGGCCGCCCAAGCAGGAATGTCGTACAGCCGTTAAACCTGAACACCCTGCTGCAGGGAGTGCTGACCTTCACCGAACCCCTGCTGCGGCAGCGGGGCATCAAGCTGGAAACGGCCTTTGACCCCGCTCTCCCACCCGTTGAAGGAGACGGCGAGAAAATGAAACAGGTCTTTGTCAACCTGATCCTGAACGCTGTCCAGGCCATGCCGCAGGGCGGTATTCTCAACATCGTAACCTGCCTGACATCCCGGGGCGTGGCCGTCTCTTTCCACGACAACGGCACGGGTATTCCGGCCGAAGATATCCCGCACATCTTTGATCCCTTCTTTACGACCAAGGAAGGAGGCAGCGGGCTCGGGCTGGCTATCAGCCGCCAGATTATAGACCTCCACGGCGGCAACATTGAAGTGCAAAGTTCTCCGGGTCAGGGGAGCACCTTTAACGTCATCCTGCCACCTGCAAAGGAGGGTCACGGCGATGGTTCCCAATATTCTGATCATTGACGACGAGGAGCATATGTGTTGGGCGCTTTCCAAAGCTATGCAGCAGGAAGGTTACCGCGTCACTACAGCCACTTCGGGGCGCGAGGGGCTGGACAAACTGCATCAGCACGGGGCTTCTTTGATGATCGTCGATTTAAAGATACCGGACATGTCCGGGCTCGACGTCCTTAAGGCCGTTAAAGAAAGCTATCCCAAGATGCCGGTGATCATCATCACGGCCCACGGGACTATTCAGACGGCGATTGAGGCGATGAAAGCAGGGGCCTCGGATTACATCACCAAGCCGTTTGACCTGGATGAATTGAAGATTGTGGTAAAGAAAACCCTCCAGGTCTCCCGCCTCCTGACCGAGGTCAGCTTCCTCAGATCAGAGCTGACCAAAAGCCGAGGCGAAATGATCGGCAAGAGCCCGGCGTTTCAACAGGTCAGATTGCTGGTTGAACGCGTAGCCCCCACCGGCGCCACCGTCCTGTTGACCGGTGAAAGCGGGACCGGCAAGGAGGTGGCGGCAGTGGCCATCCACCAGCGGAGCAACCGCGCCGACGGTCCGTTTGTGGCCGTCAACTGCGCCGCCCTGCCCGAGCAACTGCTCGAAAGCGAGCTTTTCGGCCACGAGCGAGGGGCCTTCACCGGCGCTAACGCACGGAGGCTCGGCCGGTTTCAACTGGCGCATAAAGGAACTATTTTTCTTGACGAGATCGGCGAAATGTCGCCATCCATGCAGGCCAAGCTGCTACGCGTTCTGCAGGATCAGACTTTTGAACGCATAGGGGGAACCGAGACCTTCAAGGTCGACACGCGGATCATCGCCGCGACCAACCGTAACCTCGAGGAGGCTGTGAAAACGGGCCGCTTTAGAGAGGATTTGTACTACCGGCTCAATGTTGTCCAGATTCACCTGCCGCCGCTTCGCGAACGGAAAACTGACATACCCCTGCTGGCGCAGCATTTTGTCACGAGGTTTAAGTCCATTTACGTCTCCGGCGTCATCAGCGAGGCGGCTATGCAATTGCTGGAGGATTACCACTGGCCGGGCAACGTCCGGGAACTCCAGAACGTTATTGAACGCGCCCTGATTCTGGCTCAGGGAGAGCCCATCGCCCCGGAGCATCTGCCAAAGGAACTGCAGCGCCGGGAGACATCAACAGGGCCGCTCAAACTAGAGATTCCCGATGAGGGCATTTCGCTGGAAGAAGTAGAAAAGCTACTGATTATGAAGGCTCTCGAAAAAAGTAACGGCAACCAGACAAAGGCTGCCGCCCTACTTAAAATCACACGCGCCACACTCCTGTACCGGATGCAGAAGTTCGGACTTCAATGAGAAACGGCCGAGCCGTTTCTCACAGCCCATCGCCCGTCACCGCGCGGGCGATTTCACCAAACACGGCCGGTTCATCCAACAGGCCCACCAGGTTCTGGCCGTCGAAAACCGCAAGACAGTTCAGCTTGCTTTGGCGGAAAGAATAGATGACCTGCATCAGGCTGTCCCCGGCCTGTACGGCTGCTGCTCCAATCGGGATTACCACCTCCTCGATACCGATATCTGACGACTTTCCACACCTCTCAGTGAACAGCCCTTCCCAGAATAGCGGGATTGGCCAGTCGCTCACCCGGGAATACCCCGGCTCAAGAGCTTCAAAAAGGCTGCGAAGGGTCAGCAAGCCAATCGGGCGCCCTTGAGGATCAACAACTAAGGCTCTTTGGGGTTTGCCTGCTTTATACATGGCCTCAACGACCTCTTTGAGACTCATTCCGATACCGACTTTAACGCTTTCAGCCAGCGGGCGTGCCAGATCCCCAGCCCTTTTCTCGCTTGCCATCGTTGTGCCTCCCATCTCCCACCCGTTAGGAGACCGCTGAAAAACTGCGCCTGGCAAAAAGGATGTCGGATGCCGGAAGTCAGAAATCTGACCTGATGAAATCCGCAAAGCGGATTTCTAAGGATTATAGACTTGCGATCGCGAAGCGATCGCTTCCCGTTCCGACCTCTGACCTCTTGCCTCGGACCTCTTTCTGAGCGGTCTTAAGGGTAACTTCCAAAGTACGGCCGTACCTTACAGACGCCTATGCCAGAACCAGTGTTTTGGTTTTTGCAGCACTCTCTTAGTGACCTGCGGTAAAACTGTCCTGCCTCCCCAGGAGGCCGTTAAGTTTCTTAAATAGCTGGGCAACGGCAAATCCGGCCGCAAGAGCCACCCCGATCGAAGCCGCGCCGTACAGCGGTGAATACTTCTCAGCAGCCTGGTCGGCCAGTCGGATCAGACCAACAGGGCCGATGTCAATCCGCCCCGAATCCCGGGCAACAATAACGCCATCCTTAACCGCGTAAACTTTAAGGTTGATGCACCCGTAAGGGACGTTGGCCGGCAGGTACAGAGTGCCCGCAAACTCGCCGTTATGCACCTTGATGCCCTTCTCAACGTAGCCGTAGAGGCCCTCGCGCTCGTTAACGGAGATCAGCGCGTTTAGATATGCGGAAGCATCCCGCCCCACAAGCTCTTGCTTGACTTCCTCGTTACGTACGGCTACCCGCGCGTTCTTCATCAGCAAATCGTAAGTCCCCGTGATGCCTGTCTCTTCCCGGACATCGGGCGGCAGATGATTAAACCCGTTGCTGCTCAACACCTTAAAGAACGCGGGCATGCCTTCCACACCGACCGACTCCACGGTCAGCCAAAGAAAGTTCTTCTTTCCCTGCTTTGACAGATTGACAGGCCTCACCGGACCCGTTGCTTTGACATAGACCTGGCTCCCCTCCGGCGCCCGGCCGGCGAACTTAACCGCTGCGCCGTTGAAATCAACCCCCACCTCAACCCGAGGCCTATCGGTTGTAAACGAAAGCTCTTCGCCGGCCGAAGCCGCGCTGAAGGTCAGGCTCATAAAAAACAACAGTATGGTTAAAATCAGAACGTGCTTAGGAAACAGCATCAGTGCCCACCTCCGGCGCCGGATAGAGTAATCAGTTCCTCAGGAGCAGTGACCAATCCCATCGCCAGCTTGACCATTACCAGAAGAACAATGACCGCCAGAAGAACTCGCAACTGCTCGGGGCGAAAGTAGCGACACAGCCTCGCCCCCAGTTGGGCGCCAATAGTCGATCCGCAGAACAGGAGTACCGCGAGAAGGACGTCTACGCTGTGATTGATAACGGCTTGCTGGAAAGTAACATTGATACTCGTAAAGACAATTTGAAACAAGTCGGTACCGATGGCGACAAGCGTCGGCATTCCCAGAAGGTAAATCATTGCCGGAACCGTAATAAAGCCCCCTCCGACCCCCAGCAAAGCGGCGAGAAAACCGACAAGAAAACCCAAGCCCACGACGAACACAATGGAGGCGCGAATGCCGCTGACCCTGAATTCTGTTTGCAGCGGGAGCCTGGACATAAGGTACTTGATACCCGCGCCTGCCTTTGTCGGATGCCGGTTTAGGCCCCGCGACGCCCTCAGGCTTTCCCAGAGCATAAATCCCCCTACCAGAGCCAGCAGAACGACATATACCAGCTTGACCGTGACGTCGTAGTTGCCCAAGAGACGCAACACCTTGACCATTTGGGTACCGAACGTTCCTCCGGCAACGGCTCCGCTCAGGAAAATCAACCCCATTTTTATGTCAACGTTGCCTAGCCGTTTGTGGGCCAAGGCCCCTGAACAGGAGGCCGCCACAATCTGGTTTGAGTCCGAGGCGGCCGCCACAGCGGGAGGAATGCCGAACATCATCAGGAGCGGGGTAAGCAGGAAGCCGCCCCCGACCCCAAAGAGCCCCGACATCATTCCCACGATACCCCCCAATCCAAGGATTATCAGAGGGTTGACCGGCATGCCCGCTACAGCCAGATACAGGTTCACTAATCCATCCCTCCCCTAGTTTGTCAGCTTTCTTTAACCGTTTATTGCCGCAAATTTCGTGCCAAACTTAAAGTCCAGCTACAACAAGGGGTTGATTAATCGTCACTACAAAGGAAAGTGTATGAAAACATACAGAGTGCTATGGAACCCTTGAAACTGCTGGACCGGCGCCGTGGCTGAAATCATACACCCACTGTATGTTTTGCTACAGCCAAAACCAGAGTAAGGATTTGAACCTGATACCCCGGTTTTGGCTGTAGGCATTGAGCTTTGGAATTGTATATATCTAAAATCGAAAAACGAATGCAAAAGCCCCGGGTTTCCAAACGAAACCCGGGGCTTGTCATCGTTCTAAGGATTCTTTGGAACCCTTAGGATCTTTTAACCCTGATGCCGAATGCTCAGTGCTATTTAATGATGATTACCGGAATGGCGGAAAGATGCAGGACCTTGTTGACCACGCTCCCGAAGACGAGGCCTTTGAGCGTTCCGGTACCGCGAGAGCCGATCACGATATGATCATAATCACCTTTACGGGCGAAGGCAACAATCTCCCTGCCAGGATCCCCCTGTTTCGAAACCATTCTGACCGTCAACCCGGCGTCATCAAAGACCTTCTTGGTCCGCTCAAGGGCACGCCGGGACATTTCCTTAAGGCTGGCCACCGCGCCCGTCGGCCCTACCGGCGAATCGTAGGTCGCGAATTCGGGCAAGACTTGATAAACGTTTAATAAGGTAACCTGAAGCGCCGGCCTCTCCTTCATTATGCCGGCCACATATTCCGCAGCGCGGAGCGAATGATCCGACCCGTCGGTGGGTAGAAGAATCTTTTTCAGCACGTTCCTGCCTCCTTACTCAGCCGCTTCCCTTGGCCGAACTACTTAACGATAACTACCGGGATGTCGGCCAGTTGAAGAACTCGCTGCGCCACACTGCCAAAAACCATCCCGCGAAATGTTCCGCTGCCTTTTGAACCCATTACAATGTGGTCGTAGTGCCCTTCCTCGGCCATCGCCAGGATCTCCTTAACAGGTTCTCCTTCCCTTGAAACAGGGGTGACATCAACGCCTGCCTCCTCAAAAACCCGGAGCGTAGTTTCTAGGGCTCGCTCGGACATCATTTTGACACTCTCTTCCAGTCCGGGGGCCATAAATGTCTCCCCCGAAATATCGGGAAGAATCTGATAAACGTTCAGCATGGTAATTCTGAGATCGGGGATTTCCCTTTGCAGTTTGACAAGATACCTGGCCGTGTTCAGTGCGCCGTCAGAACCGTCGGTTGGGAAAAGAATCTTCCTGAACACCTTGAAACCTCCTTCATTACCAGAATTCCTCGGCGAACAGACTCTTGTTTATATGATAAGTGTTTCCTGAACAAACTACAATGTTCGGCAGATTAACCGTCCGTGCAAAAGGTGCTAAAATGAATCGGGGAGTTGGTGTCAAAATTTAAACAGTTATGCGTTAACCAACTGTCAATATATCGTCAACACCTGTCGCGTTGTTTAAATTCCGTCAGGGTTATGTCCGCCCTTAGCCCAGCAGCCGTAAGGTTCCCGGTCTTTAATCAACGTACCATGATCACTGGCATCTTTCTTGCTAAAGAAATATCAACAAAGAAAACTTACAGCCCAAAAGAGAGGGGCAGATAGGAATGACGCGCGAAAAACTGGTTCGGGAGCTGCAAGTGCCCATAGACGAATGCCTGACCCTGCCGGAAGATATCGCTGTTACGGACGCCATCGCCATAATCGGCCAGTCGGCACAGGCAAGCCTGTCGTGCCACC
This sequence comes from Desulfosceptrum tomskiensis, assembly GCF_049818055.1. Taxonomy (GTDB): domain Bacteria; phylum Bacillota; class Desulfotomaculia; order Desulfotomaculales; family JASEER01; genus JBFLVT01. The sequence continues at coordinate 220,945 of NZ_CP187479.1, read as the reverse complement.
CCATCCTCATTCTTAACAACCGGAGGGAACCGGTCGGCATACTCAGCATTGGGGATTTAACGGCCCTCGGAGCTGCATATACCAAGGGCAACGTTATCGACTTCGCCGAAGCATCCCGGCGTTCCAGGAACAAACGCCTGCTTAAGGGCCAGAAAGTCGCCCAGGTAATGCGACCCATTCGCCTCATGACCGTTCAGGGCTCGGCTACTTTGGGCGAAGCGGTACACAAAATGGTACGCGGTAATCTCTCGTTTCTCCCCGTACTCGAAAGTGAAAAGATCACCGGCGTAATCTCCTTTAGTGAAGTTCTCCAGGAAGCCGCCCGGATCATGGCCGAAGCCGAAGTCGAAGAGGCGGGGTATGGCCAGGAGGGAAAACAGACCGTTGCAACTACTGTTTAGCCGGCACAGCCTCAAATTCCAGATAGTTGTTCTCCTGCTCCTGATCCTGATCGCTCCTATGGTTGTTATGGGTTACGACCTCTTTTTTGCCACAAGGAGCGAACGCATCCTTGTCAACGACAAAGAAGCGCGGCTGGTCAGCATTGTCAACTTTCTTCATCAGCAGGTGACGAGCCGGCTTTCCGATACACAAGGTCTTACCTCGGCCGACCGCAACGCCGTCCTAAAAACAGTCTTCAATGACGCGGCCAGTGGCCTTGCGCGGGACTATCCCGGGGTGCGTCTCGGGCTCTACATCGTCGACAACAACCAGATTTACGTCCAGGGCTTCCTGCATGAATACCGGGAGTTTACGCCTGCAGAGCAGAAGCAGCGCGAGGAACGGATCAGGCGTGAAGTGGCCGACGGGATTCAGAAGGTACTCGATACCCAGACAGCCATCTCGCGCATCGGCAGGACCTGGGACGACCAGTTCCTCGAAAGGCTGGTCCCGATCTACAGCAAAGGCGAGATTATCGCCGTCGTTTGGGCGGAAGAGCGCATGCACCCGATCTTCGCCCAGACGCAGAACTTCAGGACGATAACGCGCTATGCCGTCCTAGCGACAATGCTGATCAGCGCCCTGGGAGCCATCATGATCATCTTCAACCTCAGCAACAGGCTAACCCAGATCAAAAACGGCGTCCTTCAGCTGGAAAACGATATTCACGCCTTGCTGCCGGACCAGCCGGGCGAATTCGGCCAGATCGTGCGGGCAGTTAACAAAATGGCGCAGGGCCTGGCCGAGAAGGAAGCCCTGCTGGAGCAACTGAGACGGTCCGACTGCCTGGCCGCTCTCGGCCGCCTGGTCACCGGCATCGCGCATGAGCTGCGCAACCCCCTGGGGATTCTCAAAGCGACCGTTCAGGTAATGGAGGAGGACTACGCCGACGACAAGGAAATCCAGAATTACGCCCGGCGGCTCAACCAGCAGATCGACCGCCAGCACGCCATCGTCAACGAACTGCTCGACTTCGGCCGCCCCAGCAAGGGCGTTATCGAGCCGCAAAATGTCAACGTCCTGGTTGAAAAGGTCCTGCGCTTCACCGCCCCTCTTCTCCGCCAGCGCAAGATCGAAACGGACCTACATCTCGACCAGCGCCTGCCGTCGATCAGCGGTGACGCGGAAAAGCTGAAGCAGGTCTTCGTAAACATCATCCTTAACGCCGTTCAGGCCATGCCCGACGGCGGCCGGCTCAGAATCTCAACGCAACATAGCGGGGAGTGGGTCAAGACCGTCTTTGAGGATACCGGTCACGGGGTACCCCCGGACGTCCTGCCCCACATCTTCGAGCCTTATTACACCACCAAGGAGCTGGAAGGCGGAAGCGGCCTCGGCCTGGCTATTTCCCACCAGATCATCGGCATGCACGGCGGCCGCATCAAAGCTGAAAGCACCGAAGGCAAAGGAATGAAGATGACTGTTTATCTGCCGGTGGGGGGAGGTGAGGTTACGGATGGCGCCTAGAGTATTCGTTATCGACGACGAAGAGGAGATGTGCTGGGTCCTGGAACGCGCCATGAGCAAGGAAGGCCATAACGTCTTCACCTTCACGAACCCCTGCGAAGGGCTGGAAAAGTTCAAGCAGGACGGCGCGGACCTGCTCCTTCTGGACCTGATGATGCCCGAAATGGACGGGTTGACCCTGTTGAAGAACATCAGGGCGTTGGACGACAAGGTCCCGGTAATCATGATCACCGGCCACGGCTCCCTGGAAAACGCCCTTGATCTTGTTACCGCCGGTGCGACCGGCTACCTGACCAAGCCCTTCAACGTCAAGGACGTGCGGGAGATCGTGCGGCGCACATTGAGTGGCGAAGGAGAGAATTGAACCGTGTCCAGAATCATCTACGCCGGGATGATCGGGCTGTGCCTGTTGGCCGTCCTCGGGGTCTCAGCCTGCAGCGCCTCGCCGCCGGTAACCATTCAGACCGGAGAGCCGGAGGTGACCGCCGGGATCAGGTTTGAGGGAGCGGCACTGCCTTTCTGGGGTCAGGTGCCCGAAGGCTGCCAGGTCGTGGTTAAGGCCACCGGACCCCCCGTCGACTACCCGGTGCGCCCTAGAAACGGCTCAGGCTTTGTCCTCTTTCCCGACCGCGTCTGCGGGCTGCCTTCCCTGTACCAAGTCCTCAGTTCAACGCCCTGGCACAACATCAAGGACGAGGCCGCCGGGGAAATCGGCATCGACGACGAATACGCAGAACTCAGGGAAAAGGCCACGGTTCACGAGGCGAACGTCCCGGATGACGACGAGGAATCGACCCGCGGGGCCGGTGGATACCGTATCAAGCAGGCGGTCCAGCAAATGGTCGCCGACCACAAGTACGGGCATTTTGAAGACGCCATAGAGGTGGACGGCGACACCTATTCCGGCACGCTGTACATCCCGGCCGGCGGCCCGCTGCGCGAAGTCCGTCTGCACGTTTACGCCATCAGGAACGGCGGCATCGTCGGCACCGCGAACCAAAGCGTGAATATACCGCGGAAATATTTCACCAGGCCTTTCGGCGCTACCCGGGAAGAACGGGAAATTTACCTGGCGATCATGCTGCTCGCCGCCGCAGTCTGCACCATGACGGTGTTTGAATGGCTGCACAAAGGAAAGGCCGGCCACGCCGAGCAAAAGTAAAGAGGCTTGCTCTCCTCTTCACTAATACACTTAGTGACCAAAGTCGCAACCCGTTGAGGACTTAACATTGGCAAGGTCGTTGCTTTTGCTTGATAATTTTGTGTTTATATCCGCATAGCTTCTTTTTTCGCCGTAACCCTCAATCGTACATGCGGCTTCTTGCCGCTCCAAAGCTCGACCGGTACCTGCCAAAGAAAAATTTTTTCTTGACTTCCCAGACCTATCTAAGTATGCTAGTAGGAAAGTGAATCTTATCACAATTATAGCCTTGTAGCAACGTTTCTGCATAATTAACGCAGGTGTTGTGAATCTTGGCTCAAATAGCCTGGCACTACCGCCGAATCGAACGACGATAGGCCGGAGACATCGAAAAGATGCCCTCCGGCCTTTTGTTGTCCAGCACCCGCGCTCCCCTTTCCGGGAACGGGGCAGGTTAAATCGAGAGAAAAGAATTTGAAAGGAGGTGTTTATCAAGCGACAGCCGTCTTTGATCCGGCCAATCCGGCCTTTATGCATTTCTTAATTAATTGGCGACAGCTTACTCTAATCAGGAGGTGTAAACGTTGAGCATTCTAAGGAAGATAGCCTCTGGCTCCCGTCAAGCCCACGACTACATGCTGGCGATGTCGATGGCCCAGGCGAGATGGGAAATCCAGACTGCCAAGGTTATCCTTACCAAGCGCCGCCACTGGCTTTTGATCGCGCTGGCGCCGCTGGTCCTACTGCTCGGATTGCAGGTTTCGTTCGCCGCCATGCCCGAACTTATCGGCGGCTCCAAGGCTTATGCCCCGCAGTTCGTTAATATGAATGCGTTCCTGATGTCCCTGTTTATCGGCCTGTGCGCCGGCCTGATCACGGGCTGCATCGGCGCGGGCGGCGGCTTCATCCTCACCCCGGCCCTGATGAGCGCCGGCGTCAAGGGTATCATGGCCGTCGGTACCGACGAGTTCCACATCTGCGCCAAGGCCATTATGGGCACCGTCCTGCACAGCAAGCTCGGCAACGTGAACCTGGGGCTGGCCTTCTGGTTCGTCGTCGGCTCGATGACCGGCGTGACCTTCGGCGGCAAGCTGAACCGCGCCATCTACGAATCCAGCCCTGCGGCCAGCGACGCCTTCATCAACTCGGTCTACGTCGTAATGCTGGGCTTCCTCGGCGCCTACGCCCTCTACGACTACGTCAGCACCAGCAGGAAGGCCAAGAGGGGTGAAATCACCGACCCCACCGCAGTTCCGGGTATCGGGGGTGCGATGCAGAAACTCAAGCTCCCGCCCTTTATCAATTTTGATAAGGACATCGTGCCGGGCGGCCGCAGGATTTCCGTCTACCCGGTTATTGTCTGCGGGTTCATCGTGGGCTTCGTCGCCGCGATCATGGGCGTCGGCGGCGGCTTCCTGACCTTCCCGATGTTCGTGTACGGCCTCGGCATTTCGACCTTTACCACGGTAGGTACGGACATTCTGCAGATCATCTTCACCACCGCATATGCTTCCATCTTCCAGTACGCGATCTACGGCTTCGTCTTCTATACCCTGGCGATGGGCCTGCTGCTCGGCTCGCTGATCGGCATCCAGATCGGCTCGATGGTCACCAGCGTGGTCAAGGGCGGCGTGATCAGGGGTTTTTACGCCGTGGTCATCCTGGCCGGTTTCGTTAACCGTCTCTTCGCCCTGCCGGCAAAGCTTTCCCAGGTAGGGTACATCCAGCTTGATGCCGCCACCGGCAAGCTCTTGGACACCGTCGGCATCTGGCTGTTCTTCATCCTGGTCGGCGGCTTCGCCATATGGGTTCTCTACGAGTTCTTCGTGAACCTGCCCAAGTTCCGCAAGGCCCACCAGGAGTGGCTGGAGACCCATCCCGCCGAAGCCGGCCATTAACCAGGGACTACAGAAGGAGGTGCAATAATGAGCGACAAGCAAAAACTATGGATAGGCATCGCCCTGCTGGTATCCTTCGTCGTCGTCCTGATCGGCGTCGTGGGGCCGGTGTGGAACGGCCGGACGGGGCTAGAAGTGGCGGACGACGTGTTCAACTCGCTGGCGAAGAACTCCGCTTACTACATCCCGAAGCAGGTTAAGAGTGCCGCAAAATTCGAAGGTAAGAGCTTTGAAATCAGCCTGAAGACCAGGGACGCCGAGCAGGCTGAGATTACCAAGAAGCTCTTGGAGTCGGCCGGCGCCGAGGTTAAGGAAAGCGATGGCCAGCTCAAAGTCTCAGGGGACCTGGGCCAGGCGATGAAGGCCTGTCTCGCTGACGCCGACGCCGTCTACAAGAACAACGCCAACGCAGGTCTTGCCGCCAAGTACGGCGCCAAGAACGACCGCGACGTCATCTACTACTGGTACGACGTAACCAAGCAGATGCAGAAGAAGTGGCTGCCCGACGAGAGCAAGGCGAAGGAAGCGCTCCTCGTCAAGGGCATCGCCGAGAAGGCGCTTGAGCCGACCTACAACTTCTACGGGATTCACGCCAAGCCGCTCAGCGCCCAGATGGGGATCACGATCTTCCTTCTCGTCTTCTACTTCATCTACACGATCTGGTACGGTTTCGGCATCCTCTTCTGTTTCGAGGGCCTGGGGATCGTCGCCCACAGCGGCGGCAAGCACGAGGCATAGCACGGCGAGTTAACCCCATCGCCGTTCTTACCCATACACTCCCCCTCCCCTACGGACAAACCCCGCCTTGGCGGGGTTTGTCCGTTTCGCCGGGGTTTTTCGCGCGTCTTTGCGGTGCTCCTTCTTCTGCCTTGGGCAGCCTTAAGCGGGCAGGGGCTCGCTTTGCCCGGCGCCGCTCATCGAACCGCCACCTTCGCCGGAGCTTTTGCCTCACGGGTCGCGCCAATGCCGAGCACACCACTAAAAAGCCCCGCCAATTAATGGCGGGGCTTTGAATAAAGGCGCTATGTCTTTTTGCGGGTTAGTGCCCCTTGGAGGCCGAGATGCCCAGCCCCTCGAAGATGTACATCACGCCGAAACCGTACCACATCGTGTAGATTACATAGAAGGCAAGCAGGAAGGTCGCCAGAGCGAGCTTCTCGCTGAACTTGTAGGCCGGGATGCCGGCAAAGTTGTAGGCCGGTTCCAGAGCCTTGGTCATGACCTTCTTGGCAAAGGAGGCTGTAGTCATATCACCGTCGTGCTGGGCCGACTTCTGCAGAGCGCTGAACCCCTGGTACCAGGCGTATACCGCCATCCGGGCATCCATCCCGTACTTGCTCTCCAGGGTCGCCATGTCATTCTTGTAGAGCATTTCGGCGTCGGCAGCCGCCGCGGCGGCGAGCACGCCCATGTCCCCTTCAATCGTTACCTTGGCGTCCGCGTATTCGGCCTTGGCGCCGTTCAACGAAAAGACCTTGGCGACCGCCTGGCCGAGTTCGGCATCTTCGGCCTTAACCTTAAAAGCCACCGCGGTGCCCTCGTACTTGTGGGCGTTGTCCGCCACCTGCGGGATGTAGTACGAAGAACCCTTGGACAGCGAGTTGAACAGGTCGTCGGCCGCCTCCATACCGGTCCTGCCGTTGAAAAGCGGCAGGAAAAAGACCAGCAGGACCACGCCGAACAAGGCGAGCAGGGCGATCCCGGCCATTAAGTGTCGTCTGTCTCCAGCTTGAGCAGTCATTATAGCACCTCCCCCTTAATGGCCGTGCGCGGCGGCGGAAGTGACCTCGATCTCGCCGCGACGGTACTTTCCGGCATTGGCGAAGAAGGACGCCAGCACCCACAGGGCGAAGGCGCCCACGATGGCGAAGAACACCAGCAAGCCTATGGAATCCAGCATCTTGGACGTAGACGGGGCCATGCTCATGTAACCGGCCTTGGTCAGCGTCCCCGGCAGGGCGAAACCACGGTTAACGAACCCGGCGAAGGTGGTGAGGGCGTAGAAGCCGGTGATCACGATCGCCGGCACCATCTTCGTGGTGATCGCGCCGATCTGGATGCCTACCAGTGAACCGAGCAGCAGACCCATCGCCAGGGTATAGAAGACGAAGCCGTAGACCGCGTACTGGACTACCGAGGTATAACCGGCGGTGACGATGATCTGCAGCAGGTCGGTGCCGACCGTCGTCAGCGTGGAGACGCCCAGGCCGTAGACGAAGGTCGGGAAGAACAGGAAGCCGCCGCCGACACCCATAATGGAGGCGATGAACCCGATGATGAAACCGGCCAGAATGACGGGATAGACCGAAATCCGCCGGCCGCCCGGCACGACGTGCTGGTCGAAGGTGATGTACGGCGGCATCTTAAGCCCTTGGGCGGCCCGCGCGAGCTTCGTCAAATCGCCGGCCTTCGCCGAGGTGCCCGCGGCGATGTGTTTGCGCTGCCGCAGGAAGTCGCTGAAGGTGTAGATGGAAAGGAAACCGAGGATAATCACGTAAACCAGGCTGATGAACGCGTCGCTCAACGCCGGGTTCTTCTCGTAGAAACCGCGGTTGATGATGCCGCCCACGGTGGCCCCGGTGATTGAACCGATAACAAAGATCAGGGCCAAAGCGACGGACACGTTCCCCATCTTGCGGTGCAGCGTGGTACCCATAATGGCCTTGGCGAAGATGTGGAACATGTCGGTGCCGACGGACATGATACCCTTCACGCCCACGCTCATCAGAGCCGGCGTCAGGATGAAACCACCGCCCGCGCCGATACATCCGGTGATCATCCCGGCGCACAGCCCGATAGCCAGTGAGACCAGAAACATTTGCATGGTAGCGAAAGAAGGCGCGTAAGCAGTCTTGCCGCCGATAACGTGCGGGAGCTCGTAAGCGTGCGCCAGTTCCAGCCCCGCTACCAGGATGACGGGTATCGTCAGCAGCATTAAAAGCTTTCTTCTCTTGGTCAGGATAACCTTGCTGGTCTCCAACTCCCACCTGGCGTGCGCCCGCTGGGCCGCCATCAGCGAGTCGTAAACCATCCTGGTTCCGCCGCCGAGTACGTTACGGATCTTGCCCATTTTCATCCCCTTCCCTTTCAATAAAGTCGCGCTAACCCCTAGCTTTAATTCCCCTAACCGATCAACCTACGTATGAGGCCGTATATCGTCGGCGTGACGCTATCTTTCCGTTTTCATCCCCCTTTCGCTCGTTTCCGCCGCATCTTTGGCGCAACTAGGACGCATTCGCGCTTAAAGAACAAAAGGCCGAAGACATCCAGCGATGCCTCGGCCTATCGTTGTTCGATTCGGCAGAAACGCCATGTATATGAACCCACATTCACAACTGGCTCCAAAAACCTGCCCCGTTCGGGGGGATGGTGCCAATCATGGGGTTTGTTACGGTATTCACTTTACCCCTTAGAATATTAAGCCCGTGAGGACAAGTCAAGAGTTACTTCGCCGCGTGCCCTTGAAAACCTTCCCCTAAAAGGTTTCCAGGTTTTACGTCCCCGTCTAGCCCACGGCCTCGGCGATGTTTTTCACGATGTCGGAGGCCCTCACGATGCCGATCACCCGGCCGTCCTGCATCACCGGAATGACATCGGTCTTGTAGCGGTTGATCGTGGCTGAAAGATGCATTAATGAATCGCCCGGGGCCACGGATACGGGGGGGCGCATGAACTCGCTGACCTTTTTGTCGGCCACGTTGCGGCACCGCTGCGTGAACAAACCGTCCCAGAAGACCTCGCACCTGTTGTCGCCTTTCAAGAAGGCGGGTTCGATCACCTGGAGCAGGTCCAGTACCGTAATCATGCCTACCACCCTGGGACCGTCCTTGACGAGCACGATGCAGTCTTTCTCGCACGACCCGAAGGCCAGCCTGCTGAAAGCCCCGATCACTTCCCTGACGGTAGCTTCGGAACCGACCACCACCGTTTCTTTTTGGTCAACCATAACGTCCTGCACGACCTTCTCCTTCATTGCCGTCCCTCCTCTCACCATTTGTTACAATTATCAAGGCCCTTCTACGGCAGGGGCACTTGATTCCGCTCCACTTTTGCCAGCAGCGCCTGCAGCTTCGGGTCGTCGATCGACGACAGCTGCCAGACCAGCCACTTGTACCGCAGTTCCCAGATCATTTTGGCCCTCTGGGCCTCCACAAGCTGTTCCTGCAGCGAAGCCACGTCCCTGCTTACCTCAACCTGCTCGCTTCCCAGCCGGAGAGATTGCTGCAAGAGCCTCAGCCCCGCCCGGACCAAACGGCGCCTCCAGCGGTAGTAGGTGTGCTTCTTGACCCCGTAACGGCGGCAGATCTCCTCGGTGCTCAGCCCCTCATCCTCGCTCTTGAGGACCAGTTCCAACATCTCTTCCGGCCCCACCCGGATCCCTCCTTTCCTTCCAGGAAATCCGTGATTACCGTCGCCGAAAAGCCGCGGACCCTGAATGAAAAAGGCCGGAATTCCCGTCGAAACGGGAACCCCGGCCTATCGTCGTTCGATTCGGCCTGCCATCTTCACCTAAACGGCTGCCGTCCGTGCGCTATCCGTGATTAGAGCGGCACCGGCACCAGTTGACGCTTTTTTCGAACTCGGCGTCGTCTCCACCTTTCGCCATCAGACTGACTAACGAGGACTCCTTGATCAAAGCCGACCGGCCGTCAAGGGCATATATCTTATACCACTGCGTATCGGCGACCTGTTCCAAGCGGTACCCCCTGCTGGCAAACCAAGCCAGGACCTGCGCCAAATCAGCCAAGCCTTCCTCGAACCCCTTTCCTATGGGTTCTTCTTGCGGTTACCATTGCGGTTGGTCAACGGCGGTTTTTCGTCATCCAGTTTAAAAGTCCTTATGGCCTCGTAGATCACCACAGGCTGGCCGTTTTCAACGCGGATTTTGACCTCGCCCCAGCCCAGCTGGCGAATAAACAGCAGCAGCTGTTTTTCCCTGTTTGTGATGTCCCCCAGCATTTGCCGTCACCCCTCCCGTTCTAGGAGGCCGTTGAAAAACTGCGCCGGCAATTCGATCGTCAGACTCGAAGGAATTCTTAGAACCGAATTCCAGGGTTAAACTTCGCCGGTCATCGTACAGGTTGTAGAGTATTGCGAAGAAGTCTTTCCTGACGACTGTCTCCTGACGATTGATTTGCCATGCTGTTTTTGACCGGCCTCTAGCTAACCCTTCAGTGTTAGGCAGAGGCTTATACTTTTGCTTCCGGTAACCCGATCACCCACGTTTTGCAACGGTCTTCCAGGTGACAATAAAGGCCGGCACATATTACTATTGCCGGCCTATCGTTCTTCGATTCGGCCATTGGGGCAATAATTTCAACGCGCCCCAACAAGTCTATACCGTTTAAATTCGCCATCCAACCGGGAACCTTACGTTGTTGTCAGTAATGATCAACCAGTTAATTAGATCCGATAAGCCTTTAGTCGCTTGCAGTTGTCACTACACCCTGGATGGTGCTTTCATTCACAAATCTTCTTGGCACTACGGTATCATACGTTTTACAAGGGTGTCAACACTTTTTTTAAATTTAGCAGATGTTTCGCAGAGTCCGTCATGTTTTAAATCCCCCCGGTAATCTGCTCTATCCGCCTTTTAGGCCTGTTCAGGCCCGCTGCATCTGTATTCCTCTCACGCAACCGGCAAATCAGGGGGATTGCTCGGGATGCCGGGCGCCCCAGGCGCAGGGCTTTGTTATGTCTTTCACTTCCGCCGCACGAGGAGAAATCCGATACATGCAGGTTTTTTGCCGTCTTGGGCGAACATAAAAGCAGATTCAAAGAATGGGGATGGGGTACCCATGCTCCCGAAGGTACTAATCATCGACGACGAAGAGGATATGTGCTGGGCGCTGGAAAAGGCCATGCAGCAGGAAGGTTACGCTGCGACCGCGGTAACCAGGGGAAAGCAGGGATTGACCGTCCTCCGCGGCGAAGGAGCGTCGATCGTCCTCCTCGACCTGCAGATGCCTGACATGAACGGCCTGGACGTTCTCCGGGAAATCCGGCTGATCAACCCGGACCTGCCCGTTATCATCATCACCGGGTACGGAACCATCGAAGTGGCGCTCGAAGCCATGCGGCGGGGAGCCACCGGCTACGTGACCAAACCGTTGGACCTGTACCAGCTTAAGCTTACCGTGCGCAAGGCTTTACAGGAAAAAGACCTCGTCAAGGAGGTCAAGTTCCTTCGCTCCGAACTCACCAAGGACCGGGAAGCAATGATCGGAGAAAGCCCCGCGATCAACGCGGTCCGGTATATGATCCAAAAAGTGGCCCCGACGGACGCCACCGTCCTGTTGACCGGCGAGAGCGGGACCGGCAAGGAAGTCGCCGCCGTAGCCATTCACAAATTAAGCCTGCGGGCCGAAGGGCCATTCGTCGCCGTAAACTGCGCGGCGCTCCCCGAGCAATTGCTGGAAACGGAACTGTTCGGGCACGAAAAAGGCGCTTTCACCGGCGCAACCGCGAGGCGGACGGGGCGCTTCGAGCTGGCCAACCACGGGACGATTTTCCTCGACGAGATCGGCGAGATGCCGCCGGGCATGCAGGCCAAACTGTTGCGCGTGCTCCAGGAAAAGGCCTTTGAACGCGTCGGCGGCACCCAGACCCTGCAGGTCGACATCAGGGTCGTCGCCGCTACAAACAAGAACCTCGAAGAAGCTGTCAAGAACGGCTCCTTCCGCGAGGACCTCTTCTACCGTCTAAACGTGATTCACATTCACATCCCCCCCTTGCGCGAACGCCGGGAGGATATCCCGCTGCTGGTAAATCACTTTCTCGGCAAGCTCTGCCCGCCCCCCGCCAACTGCCGCGTCACCGACGAGGCCCTGGAGCTGTTGTGCCGCTACGGATGGCCCGGCAACGTGCGCGAGCTCCAAAACGTCCTGGAGCGGGCGGTCATCCTCGGCGCCGCCGGGGAAATCAAACCGGAACACCTGCCGCAGGACATCCAGCACCTCGCCGAACAGGCAAAGGAAGAAGACGTACCGGCCGCTCCCACTCTCCGTGAAGCGGAAAAAGAAATGATCATCCGGGCCTTGCGGAAGTCCGGCGGCAACCGGAGCCAGGCCGCCCGGCTGCTGGGCATTGCCCGGACGACGCTGCTCTTCAGGATGAAGAAATACGGCATCAATTAAGCCGTAGGCTATAGGCTGTAAGCTAGTCTTCGTCGTCCTCGCCGGCCAATGTCTTGATAATAAACCGCTCCACGCGGTTGCGGCTGTCGATGAGCGTCCAGGTTATCGTGTCGCTGCCGACCAGGGGGATCAGCTTGGCGGGGTAATAGGCCAGTTGGTACTGGATCCTGATCTGGATGGCCTGCCGGGGACAGACCTTGGTGCAGGTCATACAGTCCCAGCAATCCCCGGGATCACGGCAGACAGCCTTGCCCGTCGCGGGATCAAGCGTCATTAAATCCCCCGGGCAAACCTGTTCGCACATCGGCTCGCTCTCACCAAGACACCCGTCGCACTTGTACGGAACAACCATGGGGGGCATGCTAACGCCTCCTTTCAGCCGGCGGCATTCGGCATTCAGATATTCTTGAAGAGGATTCGGCTACGCCGAATCCTCTTACTTATTATTCCTAACGCTGAACGCTGAGTGCTAAGTGCGAAACCACCTAACGTATAACGCTAGATGGTTTCTTTACGGCGGTCCCCGGGGACTATCTGCACATACGGTTCTTTATCCATGATCAGTTCGTCGGTAGCGGGATCGTATACCGAGGTGACGAAGCAGTCGAAGTTGACGTCGTCGACATCCGGATAATCGGTCCTGTTAACCGAGCCAGGGAAGCGCGTCTCCTTGCGGTAATCGATGTGTTCGATCACCAGATGGCAGACGTCCAGCCGGTTGATAACATCCCAGGCGAGCTGCAGGTCGTGCAGGTCCTTCGCCACCAGGTACTGGAGCTGGTGGCGCCGCATATGGTTGACGTGCTTTCTGGCCAGGGCCAGGTAGGTTTCGTTAACGTAGAAAAAGCGCGAGCGCCCGCCGCAATACTCCTCCATTACGGCCTGCATCCGCCACTCCATGTCCTGCGGGACGATCCCGTTCTGCGGTTTCCCGTTGGTGAAGAAATCGCACCGGGCGTAGCGGTCCAACGGGGCAAACACCCTCTTTTCACAGGCGTCGACCAGGGCGGGGTCCAAAATTAAAAACTCCAAGTTGCCGGTCTTGAGATACTCAACCATGCTGCGGGCGGCCAACCTCCCGCAGGCCCACGACCCGGAGATGAAACGCGACGGCGCCCCGCCCAGGGCGTCACCGGAAACGAAGAGCCGGTCCACCGTGGTCATCCGCGACGTACCGATGGTCCACGCCCCGGCGGAGCCCACATGAGCGCCGCAAATGTGGGGATCGCCGGCGTCGATCTCGATCGGCTCCCGGGAAGGGTCGATATCGTGCGCGCCCCAATAAAGGACCAGGATGGGGGACATGTCCAGGTACTGCCCCTTTAACCCGGCCACCCTCGCCGGGTCGCCGCGGCGTGTATCCATGTAGATCGGACCCCGGTGCTCCTCGGTCTCCTTGCAGAAGGCCTTAACACGTATCAGTGTCGGAGCGTTATGCCCGCCTAGGCCGGCATATTCCTCACGGTCAATCATAAAGGCTTCCCCCAGAGCGTTGACCATAGGGGCGCCGACCCCGATAGCCAGCGTCCCCGTAGGCGAATAAGTGTCCTTCGTCCTTAAGGGTACGATGCGCACCTCGAACCCGGTCATCTTGGCGCCCGCCCGCTTACACATGGCGTAGCTGGCCCCGGTGTTGAACGGATAATACCAGATCCGGTGGTGGGCGTCGCCGTGACCCCTCGGCCGCCAGAGCCCCGCAGCCCCGCCGGAACAAACGAGGATCACCTTGCCCCGGGCGATGTAGGTCTTCCCGTCACGGATGCCGAACCCTATGCAGCCCGCGGCCTTACCGTCAACGGTAATGAGATCGGTAACATAGACGCGGTTGTAAACTTCCGCTCCGGCCTCCATGGCCATGCTGGCCGTGATCGGCTTGAGCAGCGCCCCGTTGATCTCGATGTTCCACTTGCCGCGATTGAAGTAACTGCCGTCGGGTTTCTTTTTAATGGGCAGCCCCTGCTTCTCCATCAAGGCCACCGTATCGTTGACCAGCTCGGCGACGCTTAACAGGATGTCTTCCCGGATCGGCGCCCCGTGCATGTCGTAACGGGCATAGGCCACGTAGTCTTCCGGCGTGCCCTGGTTGAGATACATGTTGAGGGCGTTCATGCCTGCCGACAGGCAGCCGCTGTGCCGGATGAAAGCCTTTTCCAGGATTACGATCTTAAGCCCGGGACCGCCGGCCTGCCTGGCTTCATAGGCTGCAAGGCAACCGGCCGTTCCGCCGCCGATAATCAGCACATCGGCATCAATGTAAACCCTTTCCCTGGTCACCCGCGATCCCTCCCAAAGTCGCGGTCAGCCGGCGCTGAGAACACGCTCCCGGCCGGCGCTTGCCTTTAGCTAACAAGTATTCGTTTTGCTTCGTCCTATTCCTTCCGCCGCCAGTGCACACCAAAGGAGGAAACGGAAGGGGCAAACAGCGGCCCGGCGAGACGTCGGCCCGTTTGCCCCGCTAAACAGTTAAGGGCGCCTGGACGGCGCCCCTTCCCGATTACTTGATCTTGGCGAGGACCTTGCTGGGCGAGACGATGTTGTACTCGAAGCCCAGTTCTTTCGGCTTGCAGTCGAAGGCCACGCCCATCAACTGCGTGATGAAGAGAACGGGGATGTCGTAGTTGCGCCCCAGCACCTTGTTGATCTTACGCTGGTAAACGTCGGTGTTCATGTGACACATCGGGCACGGGGTAACCATCAGGTCCGCCCCGGCCTGGGCGGCGCATTCAAGAACACTACCCGTCAACTCGTAGATCAACTGGACATTCGTAAACTGCTGCGAGCCGCCGCAGCACCTGGCCGCCATCGGGAACGGCACCGGCGTGGCGCCGAGGGCCTCCACGATCTTGTCCAACATCTGCGGGTACTCCACGTCGTCGAAATCCGGGCGCCGCAAGGCGCGAACGGTCTGGCAGCCGGTGTAGCAGGCTACCTTCAAGCCCGTAAGCGGCTTCACGACCCGGGCCTTGATCTTTTCCAGGCCGACGTCGTTAACGAGCACGTCGATCAGCTGGCGGACACGCAAGGTCCCGTTGTACTTCAGCCCGGCCGCGCTCAAAGCCTCGTTGATCTTGGCGGCGAACTTGGGGTCGGTCTTGAACTTCTCGTTGGCCCACGCCAGGTTCACGAAGCAGGAGCTGCAGCCGATCAGGACGTCGTGGCCCGCCGGCTCGGCAAGCGCCAGGTTGCGGGAGGCGACAGCCAGCTGCGGGAAGTCGCCGGTGATGTTGGCGACGACCGTCGCCCCACAGCAGTTCCAATCCGGAATCTCGTGGGCTTCGAGGTCCAGGGCCTTATTCACGCACTCAAAAGAAACGTGGTAGGCCTTCCCCGTCGCCTCCATTGAACATCCGGGATAGAAACTATACGGCATCTAGTGTCCCTCCTTTGCCAGCGCCTTGGCTTTGTCGTAAATCTTCTTGACCTGGCCCAGCCCCTTGACCTTCTTCGGCGGGAAGAAGGGCAGGCGCTTGTGCTTGATCATTTCCAGACCGACATCCTGCTGCTTCATGGCCTCAGGAATGGAACCCGGGCCCTGCTTCATGAAATAACCGTTGGTCATGCCAAGCTCGAATACTTTGCCGCGCTTCATCATGCTGTCGAAGAACACCTTGCTCAGCAGGAGGATCGGCGCCTTGGTTCCCTTGGCGTAGTGGTAATTCTTCAGCGCGTGCATGAAGTCGACGATGGGAATGCCGCGCGGGCAGCGCACGGTGCAGTGATAGCAGGAGGTGCACAGCCACGGGGTGTTAGCCTTCAGGACGGCATCCTTTTCGCCGGCCTGGATCATCTTGAACAACTGGCGCGGAGGATAGTCCATCATCTTACGCGCCGGGCAGGTCACGGCACACAAGCCGCACTGCATGCATTGCGTGGCGTACTCTCCGCCCTCGATCTTGCGGAGCTCGCGGGTAAAACTTGGATCATAGGACGGCTTATTTTCTGCGGACATCTTTCCTCTACCCCCTCCAGACTGGTCCGGAATTATTGCCTTGCACGGAGTGCAACCGTTCCAGAATCTTTCGAAGAACTCCCCTTTGCCGATTGAGCTCGCCGCGTGATGAATCGCCGGGGGGCGGGTGCAACCCACCCCCGGCAAAAACCACCAGTCAGCAGACTAACCTAATATTCGACAATGAGCCTAGAAGCCCTTCATCGGGTTCGGGCCGAGTTCCTCTAATCTTTCAGCGAAGTCGCTGATGATCTTCGGGATCTCCTGATAGTCCATGATGCTGACTTCGACCTGGCGGCAGCGTTCAGACTCCAGACCCAGGCGGTCAAGGGTTTCCGAAACCTTCGACAGGCGGATCTCGGCGAGCTCGCTGCCCTTGACAAAGTGGCACTGGTAGTCGTCGCCGTGCTTGCAGCCCATCAGGAGTACGCCGTCCCAGCCGCCGGACATCGAGTCGTTGATCCAGATCAGGTTTAAGGAACCAAGGCAGCGGACCGGGATAATTCTGACCCACTGGCTGTACTCCAGCCTGTTGATACCGGCCATATCCAGAGCGGGGTAGGCGTCGTTCTCGCAGGCGAAGATGAGGATTCTCGGCTTCTCCTCGTCTTCCTCGGGAACCTCGACGGCCTTAATCATACCACCGATCATGTTGACCGAGTAGTTCTTGAAGGAGATGATTCTTTCGGGGCAGGCGCCCATACAGGTACCGCACCTGCGGCAGCGGGTCGGTTCGGGCAGCGGGTTGCCCTTTTCATCCTCGTTGATAGCGCCGAAGGGGCATTCCTCGGTACACCGCTTGCACTGCGTGCACCGCTGCATGAAGAACTCGGGGAAGGACAGGTCGCCCGATCTCGGGTGTACCGCAACGCCTCTTGCCGTGGACTCCACGCACTGGATGGCCTTGCAGGCCGCACCGGCGGCATCCTCAAGGGTTGAGGTGACGTGCATCGGGGCCCTGACGCTGCCGGCGGTGTAGATACCGGTCCTGCGCGTCTCGTACGGGAAGCAGATGAAGTGGGAGTCGGGGAACCCGTACTTGAGAAGCGGCAGCTCCGGACCCTGCCTGTAAGCCAGGTTGAGGATCGTCTTGCCTTCTTCCATCCCCGGCTGTTTGGTTTCGCTGTAAGACGGGACCATACCGTTGGCAAGGACGACAAGGTCTATACCCTCCATGACGACCTTATCACCCGTGACGGCTTCGGTGGCCTCGACCAGCAGCTTGCCGCCCATTTCCCCGACGCCGGCCACATCGGCCTTCAGGAAGACGGTGCCGTCGGCCTGCACCTTCTTGTAGAAATGCTCGAACTTGCCCGGGGTACGGATGTCCTTATAGAATACGTACGCCTGGGCATCGGGATTCAGTTCCTTCAGGTAGGTGGCGTGCTTGAGGGTCTCGACGCAGCAGGCAGCCGAACAGTACGGCAGGTGGTTCTCGTCGCGCGAGCCCACGCACTGGATGAATGCCACCCTCTGAACTTCCTTGCCGTCGGACGGACGGGTGATCTTACCCTTGGCCGCGATCTCTTCAAACTGAGCGTGCGTAATGACATCGGCGTATTTACCGAAGCCGAGGTTTTCAACCTTGGCCGGATCGTACGGCGTAGCGCCAGTCGCCAGGATAATCGCGCCCACGCGCTCGGAACCGCCGCCCTTAATCGTGACGTCAAATTTGCCGGGGCCGCCGGCGATCTGCTCGACCTCCGCCGAGGTGTAGACCTTGATCAGCGGGTTCTCCTCAATTTCCTTGGCAAGGGCGGGAATGGGGTTCTCCTCAAGGTCGGTATAAGGAGCCTTGGTGGGGGCGAACTTGTAGAACTTGCCAGCATAGCCGCCGAGTGTCGCTTCCTTCTCGACGATCACGGCCTGGTAACCGGCCTTGGCCACTTCCAGGGCGGCCGCCATACCGGTGAGACCGCCGCCGACAACCAGCACGGCCTTCGACGGATTTTCAACCTGGTAGGGCTCCGGGAGTTCCATAGCTTTAATCTTGGCGCCGGCCATAAGCAGATAGTCCTCGGCCATGATCTGGGTGTCCTCGTCGTTGGCCGGGTGGGACCAGACGACCTGCTCGCGCAGGTTGACTCTTTCCGCAATGACCGACGGGCCGAAGTTAAAGACATCGTAGTTGACTCGCGGGGAACAAGCAGCCACGACCACGGTGTTGATACCCTGGTCTTCGATGTCCTTCTTGATCAGGTCAACACCTTCGGCACCGCACAGGAAGCCGTGGGTCTTGCAGACGGCGGCTTTAAGGTCCCTGGTGGCGACTTTGGACAGCTTTTCCGCGTCTAAGGCCTCGCCAATACCACAGCCCGTGCAAATAAATACGCCAATCTTCTTATCCATTAGTTGCCACCCCCTACCACCTGGATAGCTTTAAGGGCCGCACCGGTAGCATCGCGCACGGTCTGGGCGACTTCCATCGGCTTCCTGACGCAGCCGGCGCCGATTACGCCGCCCTCAGACTGCACAAAGCCGTCCTGGTCACGCGACACACCGGGGATAACGCATGCCCGGGTTGCCGGCTCCATCCCGGTGGCCAGGACCACCATGTCGACCGGCTGGAACAGGACCTTCCCGGTGCTCTGGTCTTCCACCTCAAGGACCAGCCCGCCGTTTTCACCCGCAGTGATCTCGCCGACTTTGCCCTTGACGAAGACCACGTTTTCATCCTTCTGAACCTTGGCGAACATATCTTCGTACTTGCCCATCGCCCGGATATCGATATAGAAAATGTAGATCTTGGCATCCGGGTACTGCTCGCGGACGTAACCGACCTGCTTCAGAGTCGCCAGGCAGCAGACCTGGGAACAGAAGGCCAGGTGGTTTTCATCGCGGGAGCCCGCGCACTGCACGAACGCGATTGTCTTGGGCGCACCGCCGTCGGAAGGACGCAGGATCTTACCTTCCGTGGGGCCGGTCAGGGCGGCGAGACGTTCCAGCATCACGTTGGTGATGACGTTCTGGTGGCGGCCAAAGCCGTAGTAGCTGATCTTGGCGGCGTCATAGGGCTTCCAGCCGGTAGCCCATACGATGGCGCCGACCTTCAGGTTTACGGTCTTGGCTTCCATCCCCAGATCAACCGCCTGATAAGTACAGGCCTCAACACACTTCCCGCAGCGGTCGCAGGCCGCCATGTCGATGGCGTACTTCATGGGGAAAGCAAACGTATGCGGGAGATAGATCGCCTTGGTCTTGCCCAGTCCATAGTTAAACTCGTCGGCTCTTTCCATGGAGCAGGCTTCGACACACTTGCCGCAGGCTGTACAGTTCTGGTTGACATACCGGGGGTTCAGCTTGACGGTAACGTCGAAGTCACCGGGTTTCCCCGCGACACTCTCAACCTCAGCCATGGTGAAAAACCGGACACGCGGGTTGTTCTTAATTCTCTTAAAGTTGATTTCCAGTCCGCAGTTCGGAGGGCAAATCTTGGGGAAATACTTGTTGAGCTGGGCCACCCGGCCGCCGAGATACGGGTTCTTCTCCACGATGAACACCTCGTACCCGGCTTCCGCAGCTTCAAGAGCTGAAGTCAGCCCGCTGATGCCCCCCCCAACCACCAAAATAGTTTTGTTGACCATCCTTACACCACCCATATCGTTCTGCATTTAACTCCATTGAGACGGTTTGCCACTAGATGATTAAAAAACTAGGCGGGAGGCTTAGGCCTCCCGTCTCCAGGCTGCCGTCTGACACCCTTCTACGAGTAGCTGCGATAACAAAGGCAATAGACTTATAAGTAGAAGGTAAGCGGGCGGGCGAAATCGTACGATTTCGCCCGCTACCCGCTTGGTATTTCAGCTTACAGTCTGATGATGGGCTTCTTGAAGACTTCCCAGTTGCCGGTGGCACGGTCGTACTTGCAGTTGACGAAGACTTCCCAACTGTCGTCCAAGGACGGCTTGTCAGCGCGGAAGTAGTAGCCGGGCCAACGGGTCTCTTCACGGAACAGGACGCTGCGGATGTGCGCCTCAGCCTGCCAGGTTCTGTGGATGTTCTCGTAGCAGCGCATCAGCTCGTGCAGGTCGCGGGCCGCGAGCTTCTCGGAGTCTTCCTTCAGAAGCTGTAGGTACTCAAGGCCCTTCTCAAGCAGCGCCTTGCTGGTGGTGAAGTTGGAGGTGTAACCGCCGGCGTACTCGTCCATGATCTTCTGGACACGGAACATGTACTGCTTCGGCAGGATGTAGTTCGGGTTGATCTCCGGAGTGGTGCCGTAGCCGCTGAACTCTTCGAAGAGTTTGATCGGGCGGACGATACGCTCCTTGATGGCCTCGACTTCAGCCGCGTCGACGTTCGGAAGCTCGGGGTTGTCAAGGACGTACTTGCAGATCCACTTGCCGGCGATACGGCCTTCAGCGTGGGAACCGGAAGAGAACTTGTGCGAGGAGGCGCCGGAGGCGTCACCAGCAGCGAAGAGGCCCTTCACGGTGGTCATGCAGGCGTAGCCCCAGAAGTACTCAGCCGGAGCGATGTCGGGCGAACCGCTGACCCAGGCGCCGGAGGCACCGGAGTGCGAACCGATGAAGTACGGCTCGGCGGCGGCGATTTCGGACGGCTTCACTTCGGGCTCGATGTTGCAGGCGGCCCACAGGAGAGCCTGGGCGATGGTCATGTCAAGGAAGTCTTCCCAAGCTTCCGCTTCGAGCTGCTTCATCTTCTTCTTGAAGGCCTTCTCATCGCCTTCGTACTTGGCGGCCAGTCTCTGGATGGCTTCAGCGGTCTGCATGTAGATCGGGCCCTTGCCGGCCGCGACGTCGATCATGCCGAGCCAGTTACGCAGGTTGGCCGGCATCGGCTTCACGGAACCAAAGCGGCCCCACTTCTTGAGCTCTTCCGCGTTGGTCTGCATGTAGACTTCGCCGTTGGCGTTGGTGGCGGTGGACTTGAAGAGCAAGAACCAGGCGCCGACCGGGCCGTAGGCGTCCTTGAAGCGGACCGGGATGAAGCGGACTTCCTGGCAGGTCATCTCGGCGCCGGCCTTAATCGTGAAGTAGGCGCTGGAACCGGTCGAGAACGGCGGGTACCAGGAGCGGCCGAGACCTTCGCCAGTGGACCGCGGACGGAACACGCCGACCGCACCGCCCATCGCGCAGAGGACGGCCTTCGCGCGGAAGACGTAGACCTTTTCTTCACGAGTGCTGAAACCGACAGCGCCCGCGATTCTGTCGCCGTCAACAAGCGGCTCGACGACAAATACGCGCTCGTAGATGTTTTCCTTGCCAAGAGCGTTCTTCGCGGCTTCCGCAACGATGATCTTGTAGGACTCGCCGTTGATCATCAACTGCCAGCGGCCGCTCTCACGCAGGTAGGAGCCGTCTTCGGCTTTCCAGATCGGGAGGCCCCATCTTTCGAACAGGTGCACGGTGGAGTCAACGTGACGGGCGATGTCGTACACGAGGTCGTCGCGGGCGATACCCATCAAGTCGTTGCGGACGTATTCAACATAGTCCATGCAGGTGTTCTGGCCCTCAGCAATGCCGAGGTACAGGTTGATGGCGGAAAGGCCCATCGCCACGGCACCGCTTCTGTCCATGGCCGCCTTGTCAACGAGGGTGACCTTGATTCCGTGCTTCTTGGCCCAGTGCGCAGCTTCGACAGCAGCGCCGCAAGCAGCCATACCACCACCGATGATAAGGACATCAGTAGTGACTTCTACAGTTTCAAAATTCGGCATTAAACTAAACCTCCTCCGTTAGTTATTTCACTTTGGGAACGTCAACGCCAGTGCCCAGGAAGTCCAGGGAAGCGGGCTCGGTATACAGGTAGGTCGGGTTGTTGATGTCGTCAACGCCGGCGCCGAAGCCGCCATCCGGAACAGCGGTGCCTTCGTCGGTGGTCCGGATCGGGAACTTGAAGCGCTTCACGTTGCCGTTGCGGAACTTAACCGTCCACATAATGTCCTTGGAGCCTCTCAAGGGCACGCAGGCGGCGCCCATCGGAACGAAGTCGGCATAGCCTCTCAGGTCAATGGCCTGCTGCGGGCAAATCTTCGCACAGCACAGGCATTCCCAGCACATGTCGTATTCCTGGTTGAAGGCCTTCATTCTCTCTTTGTCCAGCTTCATCAGGTCGTTCGGGCAGATGTACATGCAAGCGGTCTTGTCCTGCCCTTTGCAGCCGTCGCACTTTTCAGCGATTACAAATGCCGGCATTTACTCGAACCTCCTAATTTAAGTTTTGTAGCTTGGAACCACAAACAAGTCTTCAGCATTCCGTTCCCGGTACCAAAAACTGGCTTCCTGAACACCACTCCCTTCGCAAAATGGGTTGTCAGTGGGTTTTGCTCCCCTCACAGAGTAAGGAGAATAACTGACAATTCTCCTCAAATCCGCAAAGACAGAACACCACTCGCCTCTGTCTTGCGGGGTTCACCGGTTGGTTGGCTATTAAACGGCAACCCAATGTGAAAAATTAAACTTGCATCGCTGGGATACCTTCGACGTGTCCATCCGTTTTTCCTGCTGAGAATCTGCACCCATTTTTTACGTTTTGTTACTGAAATCGTCGCGGTAACCTACCAATATCTGGCAGTAGGTTTTGTGAAGTTCAGCACATAAATTGTCTAAAAAAATCTCTGCCGGGCAGAGCGGTGTCCCTCGAAAAACCCAGGAACAAAGGCTTGGACGTTTGTCAACTAGAATATATCACGATTGTTTGAACGAGGCAAGTCCGAGATATGTGAAACTCTGGAATAGAATAAAGCATTTGCTCCGGCGGTTTTTCGGGCAAAGATAACCATAACAGGCCGAAGGCTGAATCCATAAATAAAGTCTATGTCCGCGGGCCCGAAGATATTACGAATGCTCCTTGTGTGCAAGCGCACATACCATGGTATAATACGGAGGATTGGAGCCGGAGA
Source organism: Desulfosceptrum tomskiensis (assembly GCF_049818055.1). GTDB lineage: Bacteria > Bacillota > Desulfotomaculia > Desulfotomaculales > JASEER01 > JBFLVT01. Next base: position 198,051 of record NZ_CP187479.1, on the reverse strand, counting down.
CTCCAATCCTCCGGCATTTAGCGCTTAACTGTTGGACTCCCCAGCGCTCAACCGGGAAGTTAAGTCGCAGGCAGAACTAATCTTCTTGGATCCCGAAGACAACAGTTAGCTTTGAAGGCAAGGGGTTCTTCGGGTTGGGTGCCGGGCCGTGCAGGAATGCCATCAAAAATTCTAATGGAGTTATCGGCCGGGAAGCATCCAGCAAATATTTAAACGCATTGGAGGTATAATACGTGTCGCAAATCCCCGTCTCCCCCGTCATCATAGAAAAGGCCACCGAACTGGGCAAGGCCCTGGTTGAATCCGAACAGTTCCGCCAGGTAAGGGAAAAACAGGATAAGGCTTTCAACAACATGGTGTCCCTGGAGCTCCTGCAAAAGTACGAGGCAACGAAAAAGGCCTATGCCATCAAGGCGGAGAAAGGGGAGCTCACCGAGGCGGAAATAAAGGGACTGGAAGCCCTGGAGCTCGAGTTGCACAAAAACCGCCTGTGCAGGGAATTGCTCGAAGCCCGCGCCGCCTATCAGGCCATGCTGAACGAGGTTATGACGACCATCCTGAAAGTCCAGAAGGAAGCCATGGATAAGATCGAGCCATAGGGTTCGGATCTTGTCCGGATGTCAGGTATCAGTTGTAATGACATCAGTTTGTGATGCGCGCTTTGCGGCTAAGAAGTCGCAAAGCGATAAGCGCCACGAGCATCACAGCCAGGCTCCCGAGCTGCCCGACCGTCAGCCACTCAACCCCTGGCGGGGACTCACGCCAAAAGTCGATGATGAACCGGTAAGCAGCGTAAAGAAAAAGATACAGCCACATCAGGTAACCATCGAAAGGTTTGCGCTTGCGCAGGAACCACAGGGTCAGGAAGATCGCCAGTCCGAAGCCCGCCGAATACAGTTGAGTCGGATGGCGGGCGATATGGTCGAACGGAAAAGTCACTGCCCACGGCAAGTCGGTAGGACGGCCGTAACAGCAGCCGTTCAAAAAGCAGCCGATGCGTCCGAAGGGGTAACCCGCCGCCACGCCCAAAGCCAGCAAGTCACCCAGGCCGTATACCGGCAGCCTTCTCCGCCGGGCGAACCAGATAAAGACGACCAGGCAGAGCCCCAGGGCCCCATAAAAAGAAAGGCCGCCTTCCCAGACCCGCAGCACGTCCAGCGGGCTCCTAATCTCTTGCGGTTCGATCAGCAAGTAAAGGAGACGGCTGCCTGCGACACCGGCAATGATCAGGTAGATGGCGAGATCGAGCAGGGTATCGACGTTCCAGCCCAGGCGCCGGCCTTCGCGGGCGACCACCCAGGTACCCACGGCAACGCCTATGGCCAGCATCAGCCCGTAACCGTGCACGGGCAAAGGGCCGATGTAAAAAAGAATGGGTTGCATAGAATTCTCCTTATTCCGCTAATTCGTTACTTTGTCTAAAAGCGATGCTTATGCCGTCTGGACCGTAGGTCGTAGGACATAGGACATAAGAAAGCTGGTTGGAATTCGGTTATAGCCGAATTCCTTCGTACTATATCCTAAGTCTTACGTCTTAAGTCTCGCGCGCACATTCATGCGCGTTGCCCGCCAGCATGTCCAGGCCGTGCGGCAGGGCCGGCAGGATGACCGCCAGGCACTCCCTTACCGCTTTCGGGCTCCCCGGCAGGTTGACGATCAAGGTGTGCTTGCGGATTCCGGCGACAGCCCTGCTCAGGTAGGCGCGCGGGGTGATCTTGGCGCTCTCGGCGCGCATGGCCTCGGGAAGCCCCGGAACAAGCCGCTCCGCAACCTCCAGGGTGGCCTCCGGCGTGTTGTCGCGCTCGCCGAAGCCCGTCCCCCCCGTGGTCAGCACCAGGTGCAGCTTCCTCCGGTCGCAGAGCTCGATCAGGGTATCCACGATCCCGTTGAAGTCGTCGCTGATCAGCCTGGTCTCGGCCACCTCCCAGCCCTGCGCCGACACCATCTCGGTCAGCACGCGCCCGCTCTCGTCAACCCTTTCCCCGCGCGCGCCCTTATCGCTGATGGTCACGATCCCTACGCTATACATCGGTTACGACCTCCACGGCGTCACCAACCTTGACCTTGCCGGGTTTGACCACCTTGATAAAAATCCCTTCACGGGGCATCACGCAGTCGCCGACCTGCTGGAAGATGGCGCACCCCTTGTGGCACTGCTTGCCAATCTGCGTCACCTCGCCGACGACTTCGGAACCGATGCGCAGCCTCGTCCCCACCGGCAGCGAGAAGAGCTCCAGACCTTCAATGGTAAGGTTCTCGGCAAAGTCGCCGAAGTGGACGTCCAGCCCTTTGGCCCGCATCTTGGCGATGCTGTCGGTGGAGAGCAGGCTCACCTGGCGGTGCCACGGCCCGGCGTGGGCATCCCCCATGATCCCGTGTTCCACCTCAAGGTAGGCTTCGCCGACGTTAGTTTTCTTGACTCCCTTTGTTGCGCTGGTGCAGACAGCTACCACACGTCCGCCCATGTTTCTTCCCCCTCTCGCTGAAAGACGCCGCTTCGGCCTCCCGATTTACTGACCAGTCTTATCGCCCCGATAACCATATGTTTATCGACGGCCTTGCACATATCATACACGGTCAGGGCCGCCACGCTTACCGCCGTCAAGGCCTCCATCTCCACGCCGGTCTGACCGGCCACCCTAGCCCGCCCCTCTATCTCCAGCCGGCCCTCTTCCTCACGCGGATGAAAACTTACCTCCACCGCCGTCAGGTTGAGGGGGTGACAGAGAGGGATCAGCCGCGCCGTTTCCTTGGCAGCCATAATGCCGGCCACCCGCGCCACGGCGAGCACTTCCCCCTTGGCGATCTGGTGCCGGAGAATGCGGCGCAAGGTCTCCACGTCCATCTTCACTTCGCCGCGGGCCACCGCCTCGCGGCAGGTTGCATCCTTAGCGCTCACGTCGACCATTTTGGCCTTACCGCGCCCGTCAATATGCGTTAACTCAGCCACGCCTATTCCTCCCACATGATCCTGCCGCAGTCGCGCAGGTCGTAACCGCCCAGGCGCTCGACGGCGTCCTTGAAACCGGGATCATTGATAACGGCCACGACCCTTTGCACATAAGGTGTCTCCCAGAACTCGCGGAGGGTCAAGAGATCATAGCGTTCTTCGGCGACCGGCACAAAATCGAGCCCCAGGGACTCCGCCGCTGCCCGGATGCCCAGGCCGCAGTCCGCCGTCCCGCCGGCCACGGCTGCGGCCACAGCCATGTGGGTATATTCTTCACGGTCGTACCCGTTGACCTGCTGCGGCTTCAGTCCCACCCGCTTCAGGTGGTAGTCGGCAAGGACCCTGGTCCCGGCCCCCCTCTGCCTGTTCACGAAACGCACGTTCTCGCGCCCGAGGTCGCTGAAGTCCCGGATCTGCTTCGGGTTCCCCGGGGCTACGATAAAGCCCTGCTCGCGCCAGGCCAGGTTGACCAGGATACCGCCCCGGCCGCCCAGGAGGCGTTTGACGAAAGCGACGTTGTATTCCCCGGTTTCCTCGTCCAAAAGGTGGGTACCGGCCAGGTGCGCCTCTCCCCGCTTCAGGGCGTTGATGCCTCCCAGGCTCCCGACGTGCGCCGAAGAGAGGCTGGCCTCGGGGAACTTGATTTTGATGTGGTTGGCGATTACGTCCAGGGCGATGTCGTGGCTGCCGATAACCACCGTGGTGTTCTCTATCTCATTCGCGGGCCGGAGGAGTTCCACCTTCACCCGGCTCCCCGCCTCGTAGCCCTCGTTCAGCCGCGGGACGCGCAAAACACCGTCGGCGCGGATCAGGGTAAGGATCAGGCCCGCGCCCCGGCCCAGGGGGGTGGCCACCGTCCTCTCGCCGACCCGGCCGAGCTTGACGCGCACGAACTCCTCAACCCCCATCGGGGACACCACGCGGCGGGAGAGGACGGCGTCCACTTGGTCCCGCTCGGGGACGGCGCGCCCGAGCTTGGCGTAAATCACCGGCCTGGCGAACAACTCGAAAGTCAAGGCCGCGGAAACGGGATAGCCGGGTATCCCCAAGACGGGCTTGCCTTTGATCGCGCCGAGGATCACCGGTTTTCCGGGTTTGATCGCCACCCCGTGCACCACGACCCGGCCCAACTCGTTAATCAGCGACGCGCTGAAATCCTCGCGCCCCGCGGAAGCTCCGGCATTGATCACGACGAGGTCGCTGTCCTCCACCACTTTCTCCAAGGCCTCCCGCAGCCTCGCATAGTCGTCGGGAACGATCGGGTGCCGCCGGAAATCCGCGCCCCATTCCCGGGCCATCGCCCCGAGGACGCCGCTGTTATACTCCACGATGTCCCCCGGACGCAGCTCACCGCCCGCCTCGACCACCTCGGTTCCCGTCGGGATAACCGTCAGCAGCGGGCGGGGATGGACGGCCACCTCGGTTACGCCGCCGGCGAGCAGCCCGCCTATATCGACGGGACGTATCACGTGGTTGGCCGGAATGATCATTTCGGTGGCGACGATGTCCTCCCCTATCGGCCGCACGTGTTGCCAGGGGAAAGCGGGAGCGATGATTTCCACGACGTCCTCGCCGACGTAATGGACATCCTCAATCATAATCACGGCGTCACAGTCCGGAGGGAGAGGGTCACCCGTATCGACAACGAAAGCCCGTTCCCCCACCTTCAACCGCAGCGGGGTCTGGTCGCCGGCGCCGAAAGTGTCGCGGGACCTTACGGCCAGCCCGTCCATCGCCGAGGCATTGAAATGCGGGGATGAAACCCTGGCGAAGACGGGCCGGGCGCTGACCCGCCCCACCGCGTCCCTGGTGCTCACCGCTTCCGGCTGTCCCGGCGACAGGGCCCCTTGCATATGCAGGAATTCCAAGTACTGCCGCAGGGCGTCCTCCCGGGGCGTCTCCGAAAGGTACACGTTCCTTTTCATCGATCAGTTCTCCTTATGGAGCGGTTCGGTACTGCCGCCTCCAGTGTAACCTCACGCTGTTGGCTGTTCGCTGTCAGCCAAATCCTTTCCTTAGCCTCCAACTCCAACAGCCAACATCCAACTGCTAACATCCCGTAGAAGTCATCCTGCTAAAACAGGATCACTTCCACGGGTTCGCCTTCCGCCACCCCTTCGCGGTCGAGGGGGATGCGGGCCAGGCCGTCGGCCCGCGCCATCGTGGCGATGAGGCCGGACTTGCCGAGAACCGGTTCGGCGTAGAGTTCGCCGTTCTCCCACACCAGGCGTACCCGGACGTAATCCTCCTTGCCCACCTGAGACCGCAGGGAACGCCTGATCCTGGCCCTGATCGCCGACCGTCCTGCGCGCGGGTCCAGGAGAGGGGCCACCAGCAGGCGAAAGACCACCATGGCTGAGACGGGGTGACCGGGAAGCCCGAAGACAAGTTTGCCGCCGACCACCGCGCCGATTGTAGGCTTGCCCGGCCGGACGGCGAGGCCGTGAAAAAGGACGCCCGGCTCGCCCAGCGAGTCGATGACCCTGGCGGTGATGTCGCGGGCGCCGACCGAACTGCCTCCCGAGATGACCACCAGGTCGGTTTCGGCAAGCGCGCGGCGCAATACCGCCGCCAGGCTCTCAAATTCGTCCGGCACGACCCCGAAAAGAACGGGTTCGCCGCCGCACTCCACAACCTGACCCTGGGCCGTGTACGAGTTCACGTCACGGACCTGTCCCGGTCCCGGTTTTGCCTTGACAGGCACGATCTCGTCCCCGGTCGTGATGATACCGACACGGAGACGCCTGTACACTTCCACTTCACCTATGCCGGCCGCCGCCAGGAGCCCGACATCCTGGGGGCGCAAGCGGTGACCCGCCTCGAAGAGCTGCTCGTCCCGGCGCAAATCGTCGCCCCGGCGGATGACATTCTCTCCAGGGGCCACGGGACGGACAACCCCGATCGTTCTGTCGTCGAGCGGCTCGGTATACTCCAGCATGACCACCGCATCGGCCCCGGCGGGCAGCATGCCCCCGGTGGGAACGCGAAAGGCCTCGGCGGCCCCGATTTCCCCGCTGGGGGCCTCCCCCATCAGGATCTCCCCCGTCACTTCCAGGTAAGCGGGGAGACCCTCGGACGCGCCGAAGGTATCCCTGGCCCGTACGGCAAACCCGTCCATCGTGCTCCGGTCGAAACCCGGCACGTCCTCGGGAGCAAAACAGTCCCGGGCCAGCACCCTGCCCAGCGCCTGGCGAAGATCGACTTTCTCTGTCTCCAAAAGAGCCTGAAAATGCCTTCGCAGCTCGGCCAGCGCGGCTTCGACGGTCAACGCGCGAAAAAAATCCACTCCGGCAACCCTCCAGCAACGCGATTGATGTCTGCGTACTTTCCTGAATCCGCCAACAGGCTAATCCTATCATAACCCATTCCCGCAGGCGTTTTCTATAAAATAGCAACCATCTATAAATCTCAATGCTAATGCCCTAATTTTCCCTTTATTGTGACGGTTTGATCACGGTTTGGTCACAAATACTATGTACGCTGGCAGTAACAGATTGAATAAACGGGAAAGGAGGTGTGAGCATGGCGAAAAAGCTTGTTGTCGCCATCCTGGCCTGCCTGCTGCTCCTTTCGGCGGGGGGCGCGGCCTGGGCGGCGGATGCGCCTTTACTGGGTCAAGACAGGTGGATCAACCTCGTGGAGGCGCTGGGCCTTACCGACCAGCAGGCCGAGAAGATGCGCCAGCTGAACGAGGATCACTTTAAAATCCAGAGCGTGAAGCGCAACCAGCTCCAGGAGCTGATGTTCCAGTTGCGCCAGCTGAGTTTCGAGCGCAATCCCGACGTGAACAAGGTCCGGGCGCTACAGAACCAAATTTTCAAACTGCGTTCGGAAATCCGGGACAACGCTTTCAAACACCGCGCCGAAATGCGCGGCATCTTGACCCCCGACCAGCAGGTCAAATGGGATTCCCTGCGGGGACAGCAGATGAACCGGGGACAATGGCGCTTCGCGCCAAGCGTTCAGCAGTAAGCATTAAGCTATGGGATTACCAATGGAAGGATTCGGTGACGCCGAATCCTTCCAAGTCTCCCGTGCTTAGCGTTTAGTGCTTTGTGATTTGTTTCAACCCATGGCTTGTTCTATACTGGAGGCAGCGGACAAGGTTGCTGATATTCCTCGGTTGACTTGTTAACTTAATGTTGACTTAATGTTGACTTAATAATGAGGTGAATCTCCATTGGCGCGGGACAGCATTCTCCTGGTCGACGATGAAAAGCCCATTCACGAACTCGTCCGGGTCTACCTGGAAAAAGAAGGTTATCACATGAGCGGCGCTTTTGACGGCGAGGAAGCCCTGGAAAAAGTGGAGCTGCTCAACCCGGCCCTGGTCGTCCTCGACATTATGCTCCCCAAGCTCGACGGCTGGGCGGTACTGCGCTCCATAAGGGAACAGGGAAACACCGTTCCGGTGATCATGCTTTCGGCCAAGGGCGAGGAGTACGACAGGGTGCTGGGCCTTGAGCTGGGCGCCGACGACTACGTCGCCAAGCCGTTCAGCCCGCGTGAACTTGTGGCCAGGATCAAAGCCGTGCTGCGCCGCGCAGGAATTAGAGAAGAATCGCGCACCCTCACGTTCCCCGGCCTCGAGATCGACGACGCCACCCACCGCGTTACCGTTTACGGCAGCGAAGTGAGCCTCTCCCCGAAGGAGTTTGAACTATTGCGCTTTCTCGCCGGCAAACCGGGCCGGCTCTATACCCGCGACCAGCTTCTCGCCGGCGTCTGGGGATACGACTATTTCGGCGACCCGCGGACCGTGGACACCCATATCAAGCGTATCAGGGAAAAGCTCAGAAACCCGCAGGGCACCAACTATATAAGAACGGTCTGGGGACTGGGCTATAAATTCGAGGTGACGGAATAATGGGGCGCACTCTGCTGCAAAGGCTGCTCCTCACGTACCTGGCCGTCATCCTGGCTACCCTGCTGGCCGTTCATCTGACCACGGCCTACCTGTTCAACAACTATTATCTCTCCGTCAAGGAGAAGGATTTAATAAGGAAGGGCGAGGAAATCGCCCGGCTGGCCGAGCCTTTTTTGAGCAGCCGCTCCGAGGTCCTGCTCCCCTTCGCCAGCCTGGCGACGATGGTGGACGCGCAGGTCGTCATCCTCGACCGCCAGGGGTTGATCCTGCAACTCAGCCCGGGAGCCGGCGGCGGGCGGATGTACGGGGGTTTCGGTCACCGGTCGGAAAGGCTTTTCCCTGAACTTGAAAGGGTATTAAACGCCGAAGTGGCGACCAGTTGCGGCTTCAATCCCCGCCTCAACCAGACCGTGCTCTCGGTCGCCGTCCCCGTCGTGCACGGGTCGGAAACGGTCGGTGCGGTTGTTCTCTATACGCCCGTCGCCGACCTGGCCCCCGTTACCTCCGCGGTACGCAAGGTATCGTTCCAGGCCGCGCTTGTCGCCGTGTGCCTGGCCGTCTTCCTGGGGCTTTTTCTATCGCGCTCCCTGTCGCGCCCGCTGAAAGAGATGAGCCGCGCTTCCCTGGCCATGGCCGCCGGCGATTTCAGCCAGCGGGTGTCGGTAAAAGGTCCTGAAGAAATTGTCCGGCTGGCGGCTAACATTAACGACCTGGCGGCCAATCTCGACCGTAACGTCAATGCCCTCGCCGAAGAAAAAGAAAAAATAGCCCAGATACTCACCAACATGACCGAGGCGGTCATTGCCGTGGATGCCGGGGGGGCCGTAATGATGGTCAACGCCCGCGCCGAAGAACAGGCCCGGCTCCAAAACGCCGAAGGCTCCACCGTCATCGACGCCTTTCCGGGACTCGACGGCGTCTTCCGGGATGTCCTGGAAACCAGAACGAACCTGCGCCGCGAGGTTACCAGTACCGACGGGCAAAAGGTGTACGCCGCCAGCGCCTCCCCGATCCTCGCTCAGGGCGGCGCCCTGGCCGGGGCGGTTGCGGTCCTCCAAGACATCACCGAATTCCTGCGCCTGGAACAAATGCGGCGCGACTTCGTCGCCAACGTCTCGCACGAGCTGCGGACGCCGCTGACAAGCATCCAGGGGGCTGTCGAAGCGGTGCGCGAGGGCGTCGTGGCCGGGCCCGAGCAGGACCGGTACCTCGAAATGGCCCATACCGAGACCCTGCGCTTGAAGCGATTGATCCAGGATCTCCTGGATCTCTCCATCATCGAATCCGGAAAACGGGGCTGGGAGCTTCATGCCATCGACCTGTCCAACCTGATCTCCCGGGTGGTCTTTAAAATGGACAACAGCGCCGGTCCCAAGAACATTTCCTTTGTGACGGACGTGCCCGCGGACGCCCCGCCGGCTCTGGGGAACGAGGACCGCATCGAACAGGTCGTGACCAACCTGGTGAGCAACGCCGTGCGTTACTCGCCGGAGCGCGGGAAAATAGAAATAGCGGTCCGGCCTGAAGGGCGCCGGGTCGTGGTCAGCGTAAGCGATGAGGGGCCGGGCATTCCGGAGGCGGACCTGCCTTACATATGGGACCGGTTCCACCGTGTGGAAAAGTCCCGCAGCCGGGACGAAGGAGGCACGGGACTGGGATTGGCGATCGCCAAGCAAATCGTGGAGGTCCACGGCGGAGAGGTCTGGGTTGACAGTGTTCCCGGCAAGGGCTCGGTGTTCAGCTTTTCTTTGCCCATCGCAGAAGAGAGTCCCCCGCCCACCCTATAACCTACACCCAATATTACCTGCGTACGGAGATTCTTCCAGGATTCGAAGGGAAGATGCCCCCGTGAAAACCGCGGGCGTCCATAACGTTATAAAAGATATCGACACCTGTATCGTCAAGGATCTTCAGGGCCCGCTGGAGGTCTTTGCGCTTAAGGAAGACAAAGAGTACGGGGCGCGGTCCCCGGCTGCCCTCGCCCGTTACGGTGGTCACCCCGAACCCGGCGTTGCGCAAGGCATCGACCAGTTCACAGGCGCAGCGCATGGGAGGGAAGATCTGCATGGAGAGAAACCCCATGGCCATTCTCTCCTCGATCAGGCTGCCCAGGAAGTTGCCGGTGGCGAAGCCGGCCGCGTAGGCGATGATCTTGCCGGGGTCGGTCAGGCCGTTTTGCAGCACAAAGTTGAGCATCACGATGAAAATGCTGACCTCGAGAAAACCGACCAACGTAGCCAGAAGCCTCCGTCCCCTGGTCAACAGCAGGACGCGGATCACGTCCAGGGACACATCGGTGACGCGGGCCAGGAAAATGAACAGGTAACCCAGTAACAGCTCCATTCCGCAGTTTCACCCTCTCCCTGTCCCAGTATCTCTCTTCGAGCCGGCGGAGTCAAGTGAGGCACAAAACAGGCTCTATCCCAGCGGGATGTCGAGCAAGGGATACCTCGCCCAATCCGCGGCGTCAAAATGCCACCATTCCTTTTCGAGAGGAAGAAAGCCCTGTTCGGTCATCGCCCGCGTCAGGACGTCCAGGTTTCTCCGGGCTTTTGGCGTCGTTGGACTGCTGCGGCAGGCGTTGAAGCTGAAATCGTCGAATGCGGTGGGCATCTCCACCTCGCCGCCGTTAAGGGTAACGAGGGTACAGTCCACCGCCGCCGCCCTGCTGTGCTTTGAACCGATACCCGGGTCAGCCAGGAAGCTTTTGTCCCTGGCCGCCTCCCACAAACGCCAGTGGGCCGACACCGGCCGGTAGGCGTCATAGACCTTCAGCCGGAACCCCTTTCGGCGCAGGGCTTTATTTACCAGCACCAGCCGCTCAGCCACGTCCCTGGCCAGGTAGGCGCGTGCCTCCGGGTAGATCTTCCGCCCGGTGAAATTATTCGTTGTCGCGTAGCGGATGTCCAGAACGATACCGGGGTCGAGCCGGGCGAGGTCCGCAAGCGGGAATGCCATCTTGGACGTGTATGGTTGGAGAACCGGGCTCGTCCAGGTATAGACGTGTGCGGCGCGAAGGCGGGTCTCGGGGTGCAACTCCATCATCAGGGGCTTGCGGCCCTGCACCGCCTTCATCATTTCGCTGATGGAGAGACCGGCGGCGGGGTCGGCCGGCGCCTCGAGCCAGACCGCCCTGCCCACCGTTCCCGCAGTCCAGAAAGGCCAGCCGTCCAACCCCTGTTTGTCGCCGGCGAAAAAGGCGCACAACAGCCCCCTTTCTTTCCCTTTGACCCCATCGAGTTCGACGGCGCCGAAAAGAAGGACCGCCCCCGGAAGCCTGCTGCCGGCCCACCGGCGAAGGTAATCCAGGGGCACCGGCGGGCCGTCCGGCAGGCGAAAGACCCCGGCGGGGGGATGGACCCCGGCCAGTCCCGCGCCTTGGTCGGCGTCGATAAGAAAGGTCGTTTCGGCGTTCTTCCCCTGCCCGGCTGCCAACAGAAAGGCGCACCCGTTTACAACGGCGGCCGGGTGCAGCTTCTCCCCCGCGGGTTGGGCGGCCGAGCCCACTCCCAGCCACAAAGGGCGTACGTCCCGCTGGGGAAGGCCCTTCCCGAGGCGGTCAAAAACAGACAGGGGTGCCTGTCTCGAACTGAACAGCGTTTCCCGGACCGGCCGGGAGGCCTCCCTTGTCGGAAAGAGCAAGAGCAGCACGATCAGGACGGCGGCAGCCGCTCCCAGGCGCCGGACGGGGCTTCCCCTCATTCGCCCCATTTCCTCCACCCCCTGGAAATAGATCGGCAGCAAGAGGCCGAGCGCTAAACCTTAATGTTAGATCTTACTTTGGACGGTCGTTAAAAATACGGCTGCGCCAGATTCTGTTTTACAGGGCCTTCCTGGGGGAAAGAATATGGCTAGCGTCAGAGGGAGGTATCCGATTGCCGGTCATCCGCACCGAAAATCTTACCAAGCGTTACGGCCCGGTCACGGCCATCACCGACATCAACCTCGCGGTCAGCGACGCCTCGATCTACGGTTTCCTGGGAGCCAACGGTTCCGGCAAAACGACCACGATCCGCTCCCTTCTGGGACTTATCAGGCCGACCGGCGGCCAGGCCTACCTTTTCGAGCACCCGGTCGGGCAAAACGGCAAAGAGCTCCGGCGACGCATCGGTTACCTGCCCGGGGAACTCCGCTTCTATGAAGACATGAGCGGGGAGGAAACCCTGCGCTTCCTGGGGCGCTTTTACGGGCGCGACTTTGCCCGCCGGCGGCGGCAAATCGCCGAAAGGCTGGAGCTTTCCAGGAGCGCGCTGTGGCTTCCCGTCCGTAAGTATTCCCGGGGGATGAAACAGAAACTGGGCATCATCCAGGCCTTGCAGCACGACCCTGAACTGCTGATCCTCGACGAGCCCACCGAGGGTTTGGACCCGCTCATGCAAAGGGCCTTTTACGATTTGATCCGCGAGGCGAAGCACGAGGGAAAGACGATCTTTATGTCGTCCCATAACCTGTCGGAGGTCGAAAAGGTCTGTGAGAGGGTGGGCATCGTCCGCCAGGGACGCCTTGTGGCCGACGAAAGCATAGAAACGCTGCGGGAGAAGCGCCTGCATATCGTCGAAGTCACGCTCGACCAGCCTGCCCCGGCGGAGCTTTTCCGCCTGCCCGATGTCGAAGTCAGGCAGTTGGACCAGCGCCGGGTGGAACTCAAGGTCCGCGGCGTCCTCGACCCCCTGTTGAGGCGTCTCGCCGGCCTGACCATCAGGGACCTGGTCGTTCAGCGCGCTTCTCTTGAAGACGTGTTCATGGAGTTTTACCGTAAAGGAGACAACAAGGTCAAGTGAGTACAACCCTGATGGCGGTCATCGCGTGGCGGAGGAAAACGACCCTGGTGGTCTATACCCTGGCCATGGCCGGCTTCATGTACCTGATCGCAGCGGTATATCCTTCCCTGCGCCAGGTGGGCGTCGATTTCATGCAGGCGCTCCCGGAAAGCATCCGCAGCCTCATGGGGGGACGGGAGCTGGCCCTGACCAGCGTTCCCGGGTTCCTGGCCGTGGGCTACAACCACCCGCTGGTTTTGGTGCTCTTCAGCGCCTTCGTCATCTCTTCGGCCACGCAGGCCGCGGCGGGGGAGATCGACCGGCGGACGGTCGACCTCATCCTGAGCCGGCCCGTGACCCGCTTCCAGGTGCTCGGTTCGCACGTGCTCTTCGCCCTTCTCGGCCTGGCGATCCTTTCCACCGCCGTCTGGAGCGGCACGGCCATCGGCGTACGGATGGGTTTCCTGACACCGGCCCCCGACCTGCAAAGCCTGACGCTTATTTCCGTGAACCTTTTCGCCCTCTTTTTTGCCGTCGCCGGGTACTCCTTCCTGTTTTCGTCCCTGACCAGCGAGACCGGACGCAGCAATGCCTTGGCGGGAAGCCTGACCGCCGTCTTCTTCTTCATGAAGTTCATCGGCGACCTCTGGGACAGGGCCTCCTTCCTCAAAACGTTCTCCATCTTCCAGTACTACGACCCCGCAGGCGTTCTCCTCAAGGCGGATCATTTTACGCGCGACCTGGTCGTCCTATTCGTCATCGGCGCCGTCACCCTGGCCGGCGCCTTCGTCGTCTTCCAGGAACGGGACGTGTAACAAGGGCGCTGAACGTTGGCATTGAGCGCGGCGGGCGGAGCCTGCCTTTATGGATATACATAAGCATCTCGACGGAATACTAAAGGCAAAATCCAGCAGGAGGTGCCAGTCATGGCTGACCACGAGAACCGTCGCCATGCAGACCGCAACGGGAGAAGATTCGGACGCCCCGACCCCTGGTTTTGGGCCTTGCTGGTAGGAGCGGCGGCCCTGGCTTTCGTCGTCGGGCTTTTCAGCGCGCCCGCCTTCAACATGGACGCCGCCAGGAGACCCGCGGCCCCGGCGGTAACCGCCACAGACGTCCGCGATTTCATCACGGATTCGGGCAACCGCGACGCCATGGTTGCCATTCTCAGCTCGCCGAGCGCGCGGCAACCGATGGTGAAAATCATGTCCGCCCCGGAGATGCAGCGGGCGCTGGCCGTATGGATGCGCTCCCCGGAGATGCGCGACGCCATGATCGGGGCTCTGGCCCGTCCCGACGGGACCGAAGCCATGATCAAAATGATGGACGACCCCCAGATGCAGAACGCCATGGCCGAAGTTTTCGGCGACCCACGGGCCCGCCGGGGCGTACTGAACACGATGGCCGATCCCCGGGTCCGCGACACTTTGCGGGCTATGGCCCGTGACCCCAGGATCGCGCCCTTTCTAGTTCCGCCGCAGCCGCAGCCCGCTTCCCAGCCCGCGCCGCAGCCGCAGCCCGCTCCCTCAGGTAACAGCGGCGAAATAACGGTGCCGCCGGCACCATAACTTGGGGTCAGGTCTCAGTTCAAACTGAGGAATACGGAGGAGAAAATTAGTGTCGCTCCTACAGATTCTTGCCGCAATCGCAATCGTCGCCGGTTTCGTCCTCGCTTACTTCTACATTGTCCGCCTGGCCAGGCCCACCCTTAAAGACCGGCGCTGACGTGCCGGCCGGTGTTAGGTATTAGGCGTTAGGTATGAGATCCAGGAAGAAAGAAAGGTTCTAAGAACAGTCACACTTTGGGACGGCAGGCATATTATGGCTACCAAACTGAATATGGCGTAGCACAACGCACCTCTCCCGTAAGCCGGCCCCCCGGGGGGCCGGCCTTCACTTTTGCCGGGGCTGTAACCCGGCGTCTTTCGGCACGCATAAACGGTGTGCGCTTTAGAAACCGGCCAGGGCGCTACAACTCCTGCAACCTGCGCTGGGCTTCCTGGACGGCGACCGAATCAGCGAGCAGCAGGCGGTAAATGCGCTCGACCGTCTCGGGGTTATACCCCCGCCGTCCGGCCAGCTCTTTTAACCGGGTAATGATGGCCCGTTCACGGACCGGGTCGCGCAGCGGTCCCTTCTTCAAGCTGCCGATCCGTCGGACAAGACCGGCCCGCCTGGCCAGCAGATCGAGAATCTGGCTGTCGACCGCGTCGATCTCCCTGCGGATGTCTTCGACAGACTCCCCGGTCCCGGCGCCCGCACCGGCGTTCGGCCGTGCGGCGGGGTAACTGCCCAGGATCGCCAGGCTGCGGCAATCCTGCCTTAATTCATTCAGGACGTCGTCCAAGGGCGGCGCTCCGGCGTGTCCCTCGACGTCGATAAAAAACAGGTATTTACCCAAGCGGGTCCTGGCCGGCCGTGACTCGATGCGCGTCAGGTTCAGTCCCCGGCGGGCGAAGTTCCCCAGCAGGGCATAGAGCGCCCCGGGCCGGTCGGTGATCTCCACGAGGAGCGAGGTCTTGTCGTTACCGCTCGGCGGAAGGGCGTCGCGGGTGATAACAAGAAAACGGGTCTCATTGTCGCGTATGTCGCAGGCGTTGTCGTCCAGGACCGCAAGCCCGTACAACGCGGCTGCCTCGACCGTACCCAGACAGGCCCAGGGCTCATCCGTCGCGGCAACCAGGCGGGCCGCCTCGGCCGTGCTGGCCGCCGGGCACAGCCGGGCGCTTTTCAGCCTCGAGGCTACGAATTCACGGCACTGCGCCAGGGCCTGAGGGTGGGAAAGAACGACGCGCACGTCGTCCGCCGCCGTTCCGGGGCGGGCCAGGAGGCGGTGCTGCACCGGCAGGATCAGCTCCCCGCCGATCTTAATGTGCTCGTGTTCGCGCACCAGGATATCCATCGTTTCGTCCAGGGAACCCTCGGCGGCGTTTTCGGCCGGAAGGATGCCCTCATCCAGCACGCCTTCCTTCACCCCGTCAACGATCTCCCGCAAAGAGTGACACGGTATAAGGGCGGCACCGCCGTTTTGACGCATGGCGGCGGCTTCAGCCGAAAAAGTGCCCCTGGGACCCAGATAACCGATCTTCAAACTTCCCTTCCTCCTTTTCTACATATCCCTGCCGATGATGGGGGAAAGGGACCTTAATTCATTCATCAGGGAGGCAAATACCTCGGGGGTCAGCGACTGCTTTCCGTCGCACAGCGCCTTGGCGGGACACGGGTGCATCTCGATGATCAACCCGTCCGCCCCGGCGGCGACCGCCGCCCTGGACATCGGGACCACTAGATCCGGGTCTCCCGTAGCGTGGCTGGGATCAACGATCACCGGCAGGTGCGTCAGGCGTTTCGCCAGGGCCACAGCGCTGAGGTCCAGCGTGTTGCGGGTCGACGGCTCAAAGGTCCTGATGCCCCGCTCGCAGAGGACCACCTGGCCGTTGCCCGAAGCCAGCAGGTACTCGGCGGCCAAAAGCCACTCCTCGACCGTCGCCGCCAGGCCGCGCTTGAGCAGAACCGGCTTGTGCGCGCCGGCGACGGCCCGCAGGAGATGGTAATTCTGCATGTTGCGGGCGCCTATCTGCAGCATATCCACGTATTCGACGGCCAACTCCAGGCTGCGCTCGTCAACCACCTCGGTGACGGTCGCCAAACCCGTCTCCCTTGAAACCTCGCGCATGATCTTCAGGCCTTCCAGCTCAAGACCCTGGAAGCTGTAAGGGGACGTGCGCGGCTTGAAAGCCCCGCCGCGCAGGACGGTTGCCCCCGCAGCGGCCGCGGCGCGAGCCGCTTCCAGGAGCTGTTCCCTGCCCTCGATGGCGCACGGGCCGGCGATCACGGCCAGTTTCTTTCCGCCGATGACAGCACTGCCGACCCGGACGGTTGTCTGGCCGCCGTTCCTGCGCCAGGCCAAACGGTAAGGCGGGACCTTGACCGCCTCGTTGCCGGTGGGCGTGTGAGGCGTCCCGTTGGCATCGCCCCCCGCGTCAGGGGGGAACGGAAAGCCGAATCGCCCGTGACCCCCTTCAAACCCGGACATCACCGGCAAAGCGCTTTTCGTCGTTCTTACCATCAGAACCCCTCCTGAAAAATAATAATGCCCGGCGTCTTCCCCCTTTGGGACGAAAGCGCCGGGCTCTCGCGGTACCACCCAAATTGACCATAAAGGTCCCCTCTGTCGGGTACGGGAAATCCCCCATAAACAAAACGTCCTTCATCCCTAAGGGACGAAGGACGATCAGCCTCCGCGGTACCACCCTAATTGATCGCAGATCCGCTCTAGGTACGGGAGAATATCCGATACCCGCTCCCTGGTAACGGCGGGAGAATCCCGGCACAGCCTACTCAATACGGAGGTCGGAGGTCAGACATCAGATGTCGGACTCGATGCGATCATAAATGATCGCTGCCCCCATTTTTCAACTGGGCGACTCCGGAGAGAACTTCAACCCACCATACCCGGACGCGCTTCCAGTCGACGGCGCATCCTCCCTGTGGAGCTGGGACGGGCCTACTTTTCTCCTTCACGGTCTTTGTCGGTTTAATATGGAGTTATCGTACCAGTGCCTGCCTCAACTGTCAAGAGCAATTCATTTGGAACGGACGTATTTCAGGTCCCCGTCGGGACCGCTGACGACGGCGACTTCCCAGCCGCAGGGGCAGCGCAGCACGCAGGGATCTTATAGTCTATGCAGGTTGCCTGCAAAAATTTCCTCCAGCTTTGTCGTAGTTTTCAACAGTCCTATTGCTGTTAACCCCCGATGCCTCCTATTGTATAATAGTATAAGCTTGTACGAGGGAGGCGCTATCGTGGACATAAACTGCCCGAGATGCGGTTCGAGCAAGGTGGTAAGAGTGGGCCAGTACGGCAAGTTCATCGGCTGGCTCTTCGGCGGCATCGCCGTACTGGTTGTGGCGGGGTTTGCGACGGGGCTGCCGCTGTGGTTTTTTGCGCCCTTCTGGGGACTCTTCGCCCTGGGCACCTACATGAAGAACCCGCTCCTGGAGTGCGATAGCTGCCACCTTGAGTGGGACCCCAAGAAACCGCCCGTGATCGAAAAGAAGAAAACCGGCAATTCGGGGAAGAAATCCGGGAGGCGTGCCAGGAAGTAGGCCGCAGGACGAGGCCAAGACCCCTCGCTGCAGGTTTTAGAACGGAGTTCGGGGAGGCAGGCGATGAAAGTCCAGGTCCCTTTCGACTTACTGAAAGAATTGGTCGACCGGCTCTCGGTCCTGGAACAGGAAATGAAGGCCATCAGGGTCAAGATCAACAATCTCTATGCCGAAGGCGGCAAGGAGATCCTGGTCTCGACCATCCGTTACGTGGCGCCCCTCGCCGACGTACAGCGCGCCGGAGGCGTGGTCACCCCGCTCGAACTCAGTTGGTTCTGCCGGAAATACGGGAAAAACCCCAAGGGGGCGGCCGGCTATTTTACCGGTGCCAGGCCCAGCATGCGCTCCATCAGCGAGGACCAGCGGGCCATCACCGAGGACGGTCTGGCCCGCGTTAGGCAAATAGAAGCGGAATACGGGGAAGACTGGCTCGACAGGATTCCGCTCGACGTGGTGGGGAATCCCGAGGTCGACGGGCATACGCTGATCTATATTTGAGCGCTGAGCATTGGGTGTTGGAAGCTTGAGGGGATTCGGCAAAGCTGAATCCCCTTCTCTACTCATTCCAGTACACAATGCTCAGTGCTCGGCGCTGATAAGCGGAGTATGCGATACCGCCCCTGGCGTAGACTATAGCTGAAAGTAAAGGACCTCAATGCTCATTAAGTTGGGGGTGTCCTGCTTGTCGTCGGTATTCTGGTGGCTGGCCGCTATCGTCGTTTTCGGGGCCGTCCTGGGGGCCGTTATCTGGTGGTACGCCGTGAATGCCCAGTATAGGTCCTAACGGACTTGATGTTGGCAGTCGGCAGTCGGACTCGAAGGAATTCCTGTACAGGAATTCCTAACTATTTAGGTCGCAAGCCGTATGCTTAATCCAACAGATCGAGCGGTGGGAAGGACGACCGAAATTCATTGCTGTCGGCCGTTTGCCGTCAGCTATTCGAAAAGGTCCACGCTCAATACACCGGCAGCTGATAGCCCAGAGCAGTGTCGTAGGCACTCTTGGGAGCTTGTCAACTTTTTGGAGAGGGTCCATGCCGTCATGCAGGAATTTTCGCTCCGGTGTCAAATTACTTATTTTCGAGAGGGAGTCCGAGGCCCCCACGGTGCCGAATCCTTGTTCCCTCACAAGGGTATAAGTAGTCTGTCTCCGCCCGCTACGCCAGCCGGTTTTTTAAAACCGCCCTGACAGACGGCTAGGTACCTGGTTGAGGCCCCCGCGTCACAAATCGTCTATGCAAAGTCTTCTCCGTTACAGGAGGGGATTTTTCGTTTTTCTTCCCCTCTCTTCTACCGTTTGAATAACGCCGGCGCAGCCGGAACGGAATGCCTTCAAGCCGTTGGCAGTATAAGCAGTATAAATAAGAAAATCCCTTGCGGACACGCGCAAGGGATTTGATTGTCGGCTCAGGCAGACCTTAGCAAGAATCATCCTGATTTTGCAGTGCCGGGGTCTCAACCACTTGTCGGTTAGGGGTCGGGCCTTACATCTGCTCCCCCGTGGTTTCCCACGGTTTATTGCCTCTCGCCCACGCCCCCGCGCTACCCAGGGCACCGGCTACTGTCATTTCGGCTGACTTACCTTATTCCTGCACCGGCCTGCCTGTTGCTGCACCAAGACCGGCCGCCATTGGGTTCCTCCCTTCTGGCTACCAGGTTTACCCTCCTGGGGTAATCCCGGTCCCTAACTTACCGATCTTGTGCTCCTACTCACATGTTACCCCCATATCACAATATTTGTCAATGCCTTTGTCAGAAAATTGAACCAACTATTTTCTGTACATGGCAGAACTGAAAAACCCCTGGCCTTTCGGGTCCTTGGAGGCTCCTTCTTCGGTTACCTCTTTTTGAAGAACCTTCAGGTTACCTTTTTGCCTCTGGACTAACCAATTACCCTGCTGGTTTCTTGGCTTACCCTTTTGGCCCGATCTTGTGCTTGTGATCACATTCTCGCATGCCCTTGACCCGCTGTCAATACCTTTTTATAAGTTTTTTAGGAGAATTTTTTATGCTATCGTCCGGCTCAGTTAAAGTGTATTCTAAGTCTAAGCGCCACGCTCTTAAGAAATGCCCGAGGGAAGGCACCGCATCTCCGTCCGGAAAAGCCTCATCCGCCTAATCTCAACAGTGAAACCGGAGGTGAAAACGTGACTGCTTTAATAATCATCGCCGTCCTGGTCTTGATCGGCGGGCTCGGCTTCATCGTCCTGTGGGCCCTGACACGGGAGAAAATCGACGAGGAGGCCATTTTCCTGGATGACCCCGGCGAGCTGGAGATCGACGGGCGGAAGCTCGCCTGCCCGGCCTGCGGCTACGACGCTTTCTGGCACCGGAAGACGTTGATGAACACCCCGGCCATGACCTTCCTTGGGTTCGACTGGATGAACAAGAACGCCGACAACTACATTTGTGCCAAATGTAACTATATCATGTGGTTTTACCGGCGGGGCACCAACGGCGTGGCCCTCAAGAAAGATAGAAACTTAAATCTATAGACTTGTCCCCTCACAGATGATATGAAAAAGGTAAGGAACCGGCTTTTAGACAAGAACCCCTATATACGCTGCAGATAAAGAAAGGGTGGGGAGAATGGCAAAAGAACTCAAGGCTGGAGATATAATGACGACCGCGGTCATTACCGTCAACCCTGACGACGAGGTGGAAAAAGTGGCCCGTTTGCTGCTGGAGCACCACATCAGCGGGCTGCCCGTCGTGGATGAGGAAGGACAGCTTGTGGGCATTATCACGGAGGGCGACCTGGTATTTCAGGAAAAGAAGATAAGGGCCCCGCTCTACACCGTCATCCTGGGCGGCGTGATCTACCTGGAGAAGCCGCAGCACTTCATCGATGAACTCAAGCGGACGATAGCACGAAAGGTCGGCGAGCTCATGTCCACCAAGCTGCATACGGTGGGACCGGACGCTTCCGTCGAAGACATTGCCACCATCATGGTTGAAAGGAATATCAACCGGGTTCCGGTCGTGGACGAGGACAACAAGCTTATCGGAATCGTCAGCCGGCAGGATATTATCCGGGCCACCCACGGGAAATAGCCGCTTCACCCCGTCGTGCCACGAAACCAGAAAGGCCGCCCGGTAACGGACGGCCTTCCTGGCCAACACATCAGGAGTCTGGCTCTTAGTCCTTATATCGTACCGTACTAGCCTAAAATATAGGGGTTACCCATAGGAATTTAAAAAGTCGATACTTCTCATTTGTACGAGTCAAGCCGGAACAATTGGGTGCTAGCGCAACCTGGCACGGCCGAGATCGGTGATAGTGTAGCGGCCGTTTTCCTCCTGTATATAGCCGGCCTGGGCCATTTCTCTTAGGCCGCTCCGGACCCTGTAAACGGGGATGCTGGAGACTTCGGCCGCTTCTTCAGGCGTTGCGGCCCCATCAACCAGTGCCTGGAGGATAAGCTTTCCCGGACGGGTCACCGTTCCATCGGGATTGACACATGCCATACCGGGGCCCCCTTAGAGTTTCTTTTTGCAGAAATACCAGTCTTTCCAGTTGAGACCTTCTTCGAGGCGCTCCTCGGCCATCTCCTGGGTGACCGGCGGAGGTACGATCACCTCGTCGCCAGGGCGCCAGTTGGCCGGAGTGGCGACCTTGTACTCATCAGCGGTCTCGAGGGCATCGATCAGGCGCAGGATTTCATCCGTATTTTTCTTTGTTTTCCCGCATTGCGGACAAAAACCGAAGAATGCAGGTTCATATTGCTGGTTCCTTGTCAATAGACAAGCAGGCCGTCGTCCTCGCTGAACCAGGCCACACAGCGGACCGACCGGTTTCCCGGCCTGAGTTCGGGGTAATGGCGATTGTTATTCCGTACGCTCTTCAAACACATCCACTGCTGTAATGTCCGTGAAACACTTCTCAAAATCACCCTGAACAATTCGGAGTTTTCTTCGTCAAGGACTGACAGCCTGTCGTCGTTCCTGCGGGCTACAATGGGAATGAGACCTGATGAAGGCTGGTGATGTCGATGCGCGATTTGGTCAGGAAAGTCCAGCCGGGAGCGGATCTGGTAGAAACCCTCAACCGACTGCTCCCCGGAGCCTGGTACGCCAGGGGGAAAACCCCAGCCAAACAAAGGTTCGAAGGGCTGCGGATCATGCAAGTGATCTATGACCCGGATATGAAGCAGTTCGGATATCGCGTCGGCGGAGCGAGGATCCGCTGCCGGAAAACCAACAGCCGAGTGGTGCAGAAGTTCATACTCACCTTTGACTACCGCAATAACGCCTTTCGCTTAAAAAAAGACGCTTAAGACCCCAAGGCAGCCGGCGTTCGAAGACGCCAAGAGCATCCAAAGGCTTTTGGCCGCCGCGGCCGCCCGTCCGCAAATCAGGAAGCCCGGCCCCGAGGGTTCGGACCTGCCCCTAGTTAGGGCCTCCTTCCGGCCCGTTATCTATGTCACCATCTCCATCCAGCAACGGTTTCTATAGAATGCTTTGTCCCAACAGGTAAACAGAACCATGCGCAAGGGCCAGCTTTTGTCCCAGTTCATCTCTGACTTCAATACGGTAAAGCCCTGTTCTACGGGTGCGGCTTTCTTCCGTTGCAACAGCTTCCAATATGCTTCCCTCTGTCGAGGCCTTGATGTAAGAGATGGTAACATTGGTCGCAACTGCCGCTTCACCATAGGAATTGCTGGCCACGGCCAGGGCGAAGTCCGCGGCGGCAAAGAGGGCTGCCCCATGGGTCTTGCCCAGGGCATTTAAGTGTTGTTTGTTAACTCGTACTCTTACTCTGGCGAAACCCTGGCCTATCTCTACAATCTCCAGGCCAACCGACTTTGCAAAGTAGTCCTTTTCAAATGTCCGCAGAAGCGCGGCCTTATCGATTTGAGTATTGAGCTTTTCGGTCAATTTCGATTCCTCCAAATAATGCAATACGGTCATCGACTCCCTTAGACCGGTTTGGTTTTGCCTGTTAGGTCTTGCTTTCGATTACCAACATCTCATTCCCGTTTTTGACAAATTCGTAATCTACTTTTCTTATTGCCATCCGAAATGTACGAAAGTCGGGATCTTTAAGCAATTTCTTAACAAATACCGACTTTTTCCCTCTCAGATTAACCAGGGGGAAGATGCGTACTTCCTCCGAGCTAACCCTAATGAGTTCAAGAATGGTATTCTTGTGAAACCCATAATCCAAATGTTCATCGTACAAGAACAGGAAGTGGGATACCAAGGAAACGTCAAACTGGTTGTCCTTGAAGCTGCTGTGTGGGTACTCGGTGAAGACATACCTCTTATTCCCCTGCAGTTTGAAGTCATCCACAAAGAGTTTGTAGGCCTTTTCACGGGCCGCCCTTAAATCATCTACCGTTTTGAAGAAGTCCCAATTATACAAATCCATGACTTCCGCAAGCTTTGTCAAGACAGTCTCCAAATCTTTCCTGCACTTTTCTTCTATTTCGTACGGCGAAAAGCGATAGATCCTGTCGGATGCTATTACGTTAAAGCCTCTGGAGTTGGCTTCCGGACAAAATGAACTGACCCCCGAGGCAACGTCCAGAATCCTTTGCGTTTGGGGGTTTAAGTCATCGAGGGCGAACATCCTGTAATACTCGTCGAAGGTGCGACCGATGAGCACGACGTCCTTGAGATCAAGCTTCTGTTCCGTATCCATATTGAACCTCTTTCATAAGGCAACAGCGTTAGGGCTAACCTGAAACGTCCGAAAGCTGACGGGATGGCCTGACGGAGAATTGCTGGATATAACGGCCATTCATTTTAGAAAGGAAAGACGCCCCACCAGGGACGTCCCCACTAAAACGATATGGTTATTGTATCATCATATGCGCTGGAAGAAAACCCCGACATTTGTTCCACTTGCTCGTCGACGATCTTGCACTTGCCAGGGAACCAATCGTTGCCTCGCGGTCATAATCAGCGTGTTACGCAGTCCCAAGAGGTACAGAATAAAAACCGGAGGTGAAGCAGATGCGGCTGATCGCTATCATGCCGCGGGCGGAGCAGGTCGGCTTTCTGGTCGACAGCCTGCGTAACGCCGGCTTTGACCGCAAGGACATGGTTATTGCCGACATGTCCTCCGTCGCCGCGGCGGACGTACGAGCCGGGGAGGACCTGTCCTACCTGCAGACCGAGCGCGACGAACTCTGGGAAAAGGAGCCATGGGCCAGGCAGTTACTTGATGAATGCCACGGGGCCGGGATCGCCGTCGCCGTGGAGATGTCCCGTCACGACGCCCCGGAGGTGCGGGAGATTATGGAGCAGTCGGGAGCGCGCAAAATCCTGGAGGGATGAGCCGACGGCAGGTATCCGTTGCGTAGTTCCAACCTAAAAATCGGGCAAGATAAACAGTTCAAAATCCTGCCGCCAAGGATACGATAGGCAAGGCATCACAATCAATCGACGAATGTATTAAGAAGTGCCAGGAAGCCGTGAACCAAGTTTAGGTTGATCCCGAAACAGGTTCCCCTGATCTCCGGTCAGGGGAACCTATTGTGTTCACGCCTAAGCAACTTGCTAACTTTTATTGCCATACTACCCACGTTGCCTACATAACGGCCAACACCGAAAACCGAAAAGCCCGGAGGCCGCAAGCTCTGGGGTTTAGATACCTTATAATGGACCCAAGAATTTAGACACGAAAAAGACAACGTTTAAGGTGTATGACAGCCATGCGGAAGAATTATCCACCCAGCTTCAAGGCGCAGGTCGTGCTGGAAATTCTCAAAGAAGAAAAGACGATTTCTCAACTGGCCGCCGAGCACGGCATTCATCCCAACCAGCTGACCCGCTGGCGTAACCAGGCCATTGAGCAGTTGCCCGAGCTTTTTACTGACGACCGTAAGGGCATTGCTGCCCTGAAAGCCGGCTACGAAAAGCAAATTGAAGAACTCTACGCCGAGGTCGGCCGTCTAACTCCGGAGGTTGTCCGGCCAGCTCTGCGGATGTCTCCTGAAGAACTGGGAGACATGCCGGCGGTAGTCGGACAGGGCGCAGGAATTCCGCCCTTGAGCCTTCTTCACCACCAGGAAGGGCTCAAGTGCTTCCGTCCAGTCGGGCCTGGCTGCGCGGTGAATACGGGTGACCTTGGCTCTAGGCATAGAAAAACCCCTCCTCAAGCGGGCTTCACCCATCCTGGAAGGGGCCTTGTTCAAGCGAAAGGGATTCACAGTAATCGAAAGGGATTTCTCAATCCGCAAACCCTTGATATCACTGTGGTGCCGGAGACCGGGGTCGAACCGGTACGGGTGAAACCACCCGAGGGATTTTAAGTCCCTTGCGTCTGCCTATTCCGCCACTCCGGCACGTATTTGGACTATATTTTAGTATACACTATCGGGAGCATTACCGGCAATAAGACGGGGCAGCCGGCGGTTTCGGCCTTCGACAAACGGAGCTGATAAAAGCCGGCAGTTTCCCAAATGAAGGTTCAAAGGTCAAAGTTACGGAAGCCCGCGCAAACGGCATGCCCGGCCGAACGGTACAGCCTTGGGATTACCCGGAAACCTGCTGCGCCCCAGCGGGCTTGGGCGATTGCTTGGAGGCCGCAGTCAGGCTATCCTCGAAGACATCGGGCCATTGTCTCCGCCGGTCGTCCGCGATCACCGTGACCTGGGCGTGGCGGATCTGCGGAAACCGCTCCTTAACCTTGCGTTTCACAAGGAACCCCAAATCATCAGACTTATCCAGCGGCAGGCTGCCGTCGCCTTCGATTATGACCTCGAACAGGTAGCTGTTCGGGCCGATGGCCATAGACCTGATGGTATGTATGTCGTGGACACCCGGGATGGACATGATGAAGTCGCCGATCTCGCGGGTCGTTTCGGGGGGAAGAGATTCGCCCGTGATGATATCGGCGTTGTCCTTGGCCAGGGACATCCCGACGTAGAACAGGATAAGGCCGATGATAATGGACGCGATGCCGTCAAAGGTGACGATGCCGGTCCAATGGGTCAGCCCGATGGCGACCGCCGCGACGATAAGGCCGAGCAAGGCGATACTGTCTTCGAAAAAGATGAACCGCGTCGAGGGTGTAGCCTTCACCAGGGCTTTTATGCCGGCGGGGAACAGCCCCAGCCCGCGCGCCCTGGCGCCGCTTTCCGCGCACAAAGCCTTGAGGGCCATCGTCAGCGAATAGGTTTCAAAAACAATGCTGGCGCCCAGGATCGCCAGGTTGAGGGCCACGTGTTCCAGCGGCTCGGGGTGCAGTATCTTCATAACGCCGCCGTAGATAGAAAGCGCGCCGCCAATCGTGATCATGCCCAGGCTGGCCAGGAAGGAATAGAAGAAGACGCGCTTGCCGTAGCCGAAGTTGTAGTGCTGGTCCAGGGGACGTTTGGCCGACTTCACGCCGTAGAGCAGGAAGAAGCTGTTCGACCAGTCGGCCACCGAGTGCTTGAACTCCGCGGCCATCGCGCTGCTGCCGCTGACCACGGCGCCGCCCAGTTTCATCAGAGCGATGAGCCCGTTGGCCACCAGGGCCGCCTTGATCGCCGATTCGCTGTTGTGCGCCAAAATGCCATCCCTTTCCCGGCTGCTCCGGCTAAAAACTAGAACCCGTACACTTGCACATTATACGGCGAGGAACGCCTTAAAGCAATAATGAAAAACCCGGCTCCCAGCGCGGCTAAGCTCGTTTGGCAGGAGCTTCGGGCAACAGGATCTCCACGACCCGCCGGATGCGCTCGTCGGCGATACGATAGGCCACTTCGGTCCCGCGCCGTTCCCCTTCGACGATGCCGTGGGCCCGGAGGACGGCCAGGTGCTGCGAGACGGTGGACTGCGGCAGGCCCAGGCAGTCCTTGATGGCGGTGACGTTGCATCCCTGCTCAATCAAACCCCGGACTATACAGAGCCGGGCCGGGTGCGCCAGGGCCTTCAACAGTTCGGCTTCGCGCCGGTAGCGCCGGACGTCTTCCAAACACGAACCCCTCCTTGTGTCAACCCCGGAGCAAAGTTTCCCCTAGATAAACATGTTGATGTCGGCCTCAAGTGCCATCTGCATGTAGCCGGCGGCATCGATTACCTTCGCGCCCTCGACCAGGTCGCTTTCCTTCAGGCCCATCATATCCATGGTCATCAGGCACCCGTACAGTTTTACGCCTTCCAGCCTGCACATCTCCAATAGGTCGGCCGGCGCCGGAACGTTGGCCTTTTTTTCGGCCAGGCCGAGCATCATTTTGGTCGCCATCGCCGGCATCCCCGGGATGACGCCCATCAAGCCGCTCGGGAAGAACTTGGCCTTCTTGATGCCGCCCTTGCGCACCGCTTCGATGCCCATGAAGGTGAAAAAGACGGAAGCTTCGGCGCCCGCCCTGACGGCCTGGAGGGCGAGGATCAGCGGCGGGTAGACCCCGTCGACAGTGTTTCGGGAGCAGATCAGCAATACCTTCTTTTTCCCGGTATCCGTGTCGGGCATTATGGTCACCCCTCATATTATCTAATTATCTATATATTTAGATAATATGCTGATCAACCTACGAACGCAACAAGGCAATAAAATCTCAGGTTTCGCCCGGGGGCTCCTGGTCCATCAGGGACTGAATGAATTCGGTGGCCTTCTCGTTATACCCGAGCTGCACGCCGAGGGAGACGCAGCCGCCGAAGGCCTTGGCCAGAGAACGCGTCACCTGGTTAACAAGACAATAGTACTGCGGGCTGGCGTCGTACTCCACGAAAGGCAGGATCTGCCCGTTGACGAAGTCGGCCGCGGCCTTTGCCAGGTACTGGCACAAGCCCGGGAACTGGGTGAAAAGTTCCTGCGGGCCGGGGGCGTCACCGGCCACCCGGTTGTACTCCGCGATGTAGTTGGGGACCTCGCGCATCAAAACCACCTCAGTGCAAAAGCTTGGTGCATACCCCTGCCGGGCAACGCCTGTCGCGGACGTGGGCCAGGTACTCGTCGTAGAAATACTTCATCGTGGACAGGACGGGGTTGGCCGCCGTCTGCCCCAGCCCGCACAGCGACGCGTCTTTGACGTCGTAGGCCAGTTCTTCGAGCTCCCGGAGGTCATCCATGGTCCCCTCGCCCCCAGTGATCTTCTCCAGGATCTCGACCATCCGGACGATCCCCACCCGGCACGGCGTGCAGCGGCCGCAGGACTCGTCGGCGGCGAACTTCATGTAGAACTTGGCGATGTCGACCATGCAGTCGGTATTGTCCAGGACGATCAGCCCGCCGGACCCCATGATCGTCCCCAGGTCTTTGAGGGACTCGTAGTCGATCGGCACGTCGAGCAGTTTTTCCGGGACGGCCCCGCCGGAGGGGCCGCCGGTCTGCACGGCCTTGATGCGGCGCCCGGGAGGCGGCCCGCCGCCGATGTCGTAGATGATCGACCGCAGGCTCAAGCCCATCGGGACCTCGATCAGGCCGGTGTTCTTGATCTGGCCGGCCAGGGAGAAAATCTTCGTGCCCTTGCTTTTTTCGGTGCCGATGGCGGCATACCACTCGGGCCCGTGCCTGATGATCGTGGGCACGTTGGCCAGCGTCTCGACGTTGTTGATGATCGTCGGCCTGTCGAAGAGGCCTTTCTGGGCCGGGAAAGGCGGCCGCACGCGCGGCTCGCCCCGGAAACCCATGGCCGACCGCAAGAGCGCCGTCTCCTCCCCGCAGACAAAGGCCCCCGCCCCCAGGGCGATGTCGATGTCGAAGCTGAAACCGCTGCCAAGGATATCATTACCCAAAAGCCCCAGCCGTTTCGCCTGGCGAATGGCTATTTCCAGCCTTTTCACAGCCAGTGGATACTCGGCCCGCACGTAGACGTAACCCTCGCCGGCCCCGATGGCGTACCCGGCGATGAGCATCCCTTCGAGGACAGCGTGCGGGTTGCCTTCGAGCAGGCTCCGGTCCATGAAGGCGCCGGGGTCGCCCTCGTCGCCGTTGCAGACGATGTATTTCTGCGGGCCGGGCTCGGCGGCGGCAAACGCCCACTTGCGCCCGGTGGGGAACCCGGCCCCGCCCCGGCCCCGCAAGCCGGACTTGATAACGGCGTCGACGACCTGTTCCGGCGTCCAGCGGGCCAGCACGTCGGCGAGGGCGAAGTAACCGTCGCGCGCGATGTACTCGTTGATGTCTTCGGGGTCGATGAGCCCCGAGTTTTCAAGGACGATACGCCTTTGCTTCTCGAAGAAGGGCATGTCGTAGAGGATGCTCCTGCGCACGCCCTCGGCGTCCTCGTAAAGAAGCTCCTCCACGATTTCCCTGTTCTTGAGGTGCTTCTCCACGATATCGGTCACGTGACCGGGACGCACCCGGCAGTAGAGGACGGCGCCCGGGTGCGTGACGACGACGGGGCCGAGACCGCAAAAGCCGAAACAGCCCGTGCGGACGACGTCGACCTCCAGCCCCTGCGCCTTTACCTCTTTACGCAGGGCGTTGTAGATCTCCACGCCGCCGGAAGAGATGCAGGCCGTGCTGGTGCAGACGAGCAGCTGGGTGGGCCTGTCGATGTCACCGTCCCGCAGCCTTTCTTCAATAAGGGGGCGGTGCTGCTCCCTGATCCGCTCGAGGCCGGTCAGGCTCGTCAGCAATGCGATCACCATCCTCACGGGTTTCTTGAGCCCTGTAACTCTCGATCAAGGGCGCCACTTCGTCGACCGTGACGTGGCCGTGCACGTCCTCGTTGACGGCCAGCACCGGGGCCAGGCTGCAGGCGCCGATGCAGCGCGTGGCGCGCAGGGTGAAAAGCCTGTCTTCCGTGGTCTCGTCCTCGCCTATCCCCAGTACTTTCTTGAAGCGGTCGAGGACGTCCTGGGCTCCCTTGACGTAGCACGCCGTCCCCATGCAGATGCTGCAGGTGTACTTGCCGCGCGGCGCGGTGACGAACCCCGAATAAAAAGTGGCCACCCCGTGGACGTGCGCGATGGGCAGGCACATCTTGTCGGCGACGTAAATCTGCACCTCGCGCGAAAGGTAGCCGAAGAGGTCCTGCGCCTTCTGCAGCACCCTGATCAATCCGCCCGGCCTGTCCCCGTACTTTTCGATGATCTTGTCCAGGCTGCGGTAGCGTAGTTCGAAAGGAGACAACTTACCACCATCTGCCATGCAGCCGCCACCCTTCTTCATTGTTCCTGAGGCATGGTGCTTTTATGCGGTAAGGCGGCGGCAGGATATTCATCCACGGTGAAGCGCGGGTAGGCCAGCCTTATCCCCCGTTCCCTGGCCTCGAGCCAGATCTCTTCGCGGATGGCCCGCTGGATTTCCCAGTATTTCCGCGGTTTGACCCTGGCGACGATCGTGTACTGCCCGCCCCGCCCGTTCTCGTCGATGTCGGTGACGCCGAGGACGTGAGGGGGTTCAAGAGCGTTCCCGCCCTCGTCGCGCAGAAGGTCTTCGTTGTAGCGTGCCCCTATTGTCCGGGAGACCTCTTCCAAGGCTTCACGGATACGCAACGGGTCTTCCTCGAAGGGAAACGTGACCGAGACGATGACGCGGAGTTCCTCGCGGTTGAAATTCCGGACCGTTTTGATCTCCGAATTGGCGATATAAAATTTCTTGCCCGACCACTCCCTTACCGTCGTCAGGCGTAAGCCGACGTCCTCCACCGTGCCCGAAACGACGTCGTTGATGGTCACGTAATCGCCCACGCGGAACTGGTCCTCGAAGTTGACCAGGAAACCCGTGATAACATCCTTGAGAAAGGTCTGCAGGCCCAGGCCCACGGCCAGACCGACGACACCGGCCCCCGCCAGGACCGGCCCAAGGTTGACGCGGGGAAAAAGGACCTGGAAGATCATCAGCCCGGCGACGATATAGACGGTATAGCGGACAAGGGAGTAAACGATACCGGCCAGGGTTCTTTTCCTGCCGGCGGCCCCATGGGAAAAGTCGAAGGCCCGGGCGATCAGCTTGCGGGCGATGAACAAGCCGGCCCAGGCGGCCAGGATGATCACGATGATGGTGAAAGCCGACCTTGCCGCCTCCGTAGGGTTGAAGCCCCCGAAGATGCTTTCAGGGCTGCCCATGCAACCACCCGCTTTTCCAGAACTTACCCTGTACAAACCCCGTTTTTTCAGAAATATTGACAGGGGCAACAACGTAACCATTAATATGGTGCGCGCCAGGCTTAGAGTCCATAAGTGAAAGGGGGAGAAACTTTGATTGTTGAGCGGGCGATTAAAATGCCGTTGCAGCTGAACGGCTTGTTTAAATTCCTTGTCGGAGCGGTTCTGGCCGTCATCCCGGTCGTTAACCTGGCCAGCCTGGGCTACTGCGCCGAAGTGATGGAGAGGAGCGCCAGGCGCGAAACGGAACTCCCGTCCTGGAACAACCTGGGCGCAAAATTCATCAAGGGGCTGTCGTGGAGCGCCATCGCCCTGGTTTACCTGCTCGTTCCCATCGCTTTGGCCACCGTCGCCGGGGAGTGGGGAGCGATTGCAGCGCAGACCTCCACAGGCGGCATGAATCCCTTCGCCGTGGCCGCCCTGGGCGGGACGGCTTTCTGGGTGGCCGTGCTGGCCCTGGTCCTCGGCTTCATCCTGCCCATGGGGCTGGCGCATTACTCGGCGACGGGCAACCTTACGGCGCCCTTCAGGCTCCCCACCGTTTTAAAGTATATCGCCAGGAATTTCTCCAGCTACCTGCTGGCCTACGCCTTCGCCATCCTGCTGTACTACGTCGTTTCCTTATTCAAAGACATCCCCTCGGTAGGATTCGTCCTGACGGTGCTGGGTTACTTCTACGCCACCGTCGTCCTTGCCGCCGTCTTCGGGAGCGTCTATCAAAAGGCCAGGATCGTGGAAAGCACAAGGTAATTGACGCCCTAAAAGGCCCCTGGTCGGCCGCAACAAGTGCCGGGAGGTGGAACGGAGCGCACACAATAAACACGGGCTTACGCTACGGAGCCGGGTGTCGTCTCCGTCACCCGCATTCTTATGCGGGCGTGCAATTAGTTTGAACGGGAGCCTTGCGGGCTCCCGTTGCTCTTACGCAATACTGACAGGAGGTGTTGGGCTTGGGCTACGCGGAATGGACGCTTGCGTCGCGCCGCACGGTCTTCCACGAACGCTACGTGCGCGTGGTCAAGGACGTGCTGCGTTTTCGGGACCAGGAGACGGACTTCCTCTACCTCGCCGACGACTTTCCGGGGACGGCGGCCACCCTCGCTGTAACGGGCGACGGAAAGATCCTGCTCGTCGAGCAGTACCGCTACCCCGTCGGGCGTTACGTCCTCAACCTGCCCGGCGGCATCCTCGAACCCGGCGAGTCCCCGGTCCGGGGCGCGGCCAGGGAACTGCGGGAAGAAACGGGTTATACCGCCTCGACACTGGTGCCTCTCGGCTCCTTTTTCCCGCTCCCCGGCGTACACAGCCGCCGGGCGCACGTCTTCTTCGCCGCGGGCCTGACCCCGGGAGAACCGCAAAGGGAGCGCGACGAAGAGATCAGGGTGGTGACCCGGTCGTTCCGGGAAATCATCGACGACTTGGCCACGGGAACCCCCGACGGGGAGGTGGTCTACGCCGTCTTCACCGCCTGGATCAAGGGCCTGCTCCCGGGCAGCCCCGGAAACCCCTGAAAACCGCGGCTGGAGTCGGAATCTGTCGGTGTTTGGGGAAAAATCGCGACCGAAAACGCTTTGTTCAGCCTCACCCCGGGTTATACACTAAAAATAACCAGAAGTTATGTGCTACCGCCTAAGGGCGCTGAGCAGCGCCGTCTCCCGGTTTTTTCCATCGCTCGCGGGAGTTGATCGCATGTCGAAACACTTATGGCAGGACATTGAACAAATCAGCATGACCTGGGACCAGGACGATCATTGGGACAAGCCCTGCGGCCCTTTCCCGTCCCAGCCGGCTGCCGGCCACAGCACTGGAGAGGAAACCAGCCCCCTGTCGCCGATGTTTAACGCTTCGAACCTGAAACGGCTGCTCGATACGATGGCCTAGGCCGTCCTGGCTCTCGACTGCGACGGCCGCGTCTTCGTATGGAATCCCGCCTGCGAAAAACTTTTCGGCACACGCAAACACGGCGCCCTGCGCCAGAACGTCCGCGCCCTGCTCCCCGCCGGCGCCCTCCTGCAGCGTGTTCTCGATACCGTAACGGAGGGCCGTGAAGTGTCCAACCTGGAACTATCACTGGTGATAGGGGGAAAGGAAAAAGTTTTGTTCCTCGATACCCGGCGCCTGCAGGACCATTCAAGACGCCTCAGCGGAGCGCTGTGCGTCATCACCGACGTTACGCGCATGCGGAAACAGGAAAAGCAGTTGCAGCGCCACGAACAGGTCCTCCTGGCGGGAAAGATCATCGCGGGGTTCGCTCACGAGGTGAGAAACCCCCTGACCGCCGTCCGCGGTTTTGCCCAGATGCTCCTTGAGGAATCCCCGGCCCTGAAACCGCCGGAGCACTACCTGAGGATGATCATCGAAGAGGTCGACCGCGTCAACGAACTGATCCGCGGCTACATCAGCCTCGACCACGACGAGTCCGAGGAGCGGGAAACGGTGGAGGTCGGGGAACTGGTAGCCGGCACGGTACGCCTGATGCAGGGTTACGCATCGCGCAACGGCATCAGCCTGGAGGTCGTTCCGGCGCCTTCGGCCGCGTACGTCCACGTCCACAAGGAACAGGTCAAGCAGGTGCTCCTGGACCTGCTGAAAAACGCCCTGGAAGCCGGCGCCCTGGGCGAACCGATTAGCGTGCACACCGACGTGGCGGGGGAAAGGGTATTAATTACGGTCGTCAGCAGCAATGCGGGCATTCATCCGGAAGAACTCAACCAAGTCCTGAACAACATCGTGGCCAACGGAAGCGGCGGATTGGGCCTGCCCATCAGCAGGAGCATTCTGGAACGCCATGGGGGAGACATCCAGGTCCGCAGCCTGCCGGAAGGCGGAACAGTTGCCACCGTCACCCTCCCTACCGCCGGGCGTCCCGATCCGTTGGAAAATCATGAAAACACAGGCCAACTTTTTTCAGCATAAACCTCTGGCAATGTCGAAACCTAATCTTAAATAAAACGGTTGGGAGGGAATGGCTTGGACAGATGGCTTGACGCGAATGGGCTAAGCGTGATCCGGGGATATTCCCTGCAGGGCAGCTTTGATGCCGGCGCGGTTACCGGAGCCGTTCCCCTGTACGGGATGGAAGAACCGGTCTACCCTCTCGGGCCGGCCAATGATGCTA
The DNA here is from genome assembly GCF_049818055.1 of Desulfosceptrum tomskiensis. Classification (GTDB taxonomy): domain Bacteria; phylum Bacillota; class Desulfotomaculia; order Desulfotomaculales; family JASEER01; genus JBFLVT01. Next base: position 164,257 of record NZ_CP187479.1, on the reverse strand, counting down.
TACGCCGGGGGTCCCGCTTTACCATCCGCACTGCGTAGGAGACCGTTGAAAAGCTGCGCCTGGCTTTGTCAGGCGCAGCTTTTCAACGGCCTGACAGAACGGTCGAAGCGGAGCACGAAGCGCGGGGATAACCCAGACCTGCTGTAACCATTTTTCATTGTCTGTAGTGCTGCATTCGGCAGGATGAGGGTCTGTTAGGAAATCGAGGAGGCATCGGCCGAAGCCGATGCAGTTTTTTCTAAATTCCCGAGGTAATTCCCCCGACCCCGACACTCAATACAAGCATGCTTTACCGGCATCGCTTAATTTGGAATTCACGACCGTGAATCCCTTCCTAAAACCACCGACTACCCTGAAAAACGGCCCTTGCTATTCGGGTCTGGGTTTATCCCCGCAAGCGACTTTGCTGAAAGCTTCGGGCACCGTTCTTAGCGAAGGTGAGGTCAGCGTGGCCGCCGACGAGGACGTTCGCGGGCGCTTCCGCTGTCAAAGCGTCGGCCGTACGCTTGCCCTCGGCCTTGCCTGCGCGAACTTGTACGTGCTGAGGAATATGCTCGTTCGCCTCGGGCGCCGGCCGAACTCCCCAGCACTCAACTTTGCAGACCGTTTAAGTGAACCCATCACTTATGACTAGCTCTTCGGAGAGACTTAGTTGAGTGCCGGGTCAGACAGCGGCCGACGCTGTTCCTCGGCTCACTGCGCATTTTTTATTTATACTCCCAACGTTCGCTACGGCCAAAGCCTCGACGCGTACTTGGGTAACCTGCTGAAAATTGCGCCCGCGAACAATCCGCAGGAGGCCCGCCACGTTCCGAACCGAGCTTAGGCAACCATCAAGAGGCCGTTCAAAAGCGAGCATGGCGCGGAAGGCGAGGAGTCCAGCGCGGAGCGTACTGGATGTACGTGAGCACTGGACGACGATGCCTGACAAAGCCGGGCGAAGCTTTTCAACGGCCTTATAGAACGGTCGAAGCGGAACACGGAGCGCGGGGATAACCCAGACCTGCTGTAACCGTTTTTCATTGTCTGTGGTGCTGCATTTTGCAGCGTGAGGGTCTACTGACTACTAACATGGGCCGCTTGCGGCCCTTACTACCCCCGCAAATCTAACAGGGTTCCCCGAATACACTGGTGACAGTGGGGCATGCACGAAAAAAGGGATGGAGGCGCAAAGACAAGAATACTTCTCATGGCCCTTGCAGGACAAGGCGTGCAAGGCCAAGGAGCGAGGCTTTTTGTATGCATTGAGCCAGGCTGAGATCGAGAGCCTCCTGAGCCGAGCCCGGCAGGGTCAAGAGCAAGCGCGGAACGACTTGATCGCCGGGTTAAAGCCTTTTGTCCACCGGGTGTGCTCGCGGCGCTGCGGCCGTTTCCTGAGTTGGGAAAACGACGACGAGCTCGGCGTCGGCCTCCTGGCCCTCAACGAAGCCATAGACGCCTATTCGCCCGACTACGGCGGCTCGTTCATGCCTTTTGCCGCCAAGGTCATCGACCGGCGGCTGATCGACTACCTCCGCCAGCAGGGGAACCACGCCGCGGTGCGGTTGTCGGCTTTCGAATCCGAAGCCGAGCAGCCTGCCGCCCCGGAACCGGAGGAAAACCTGGACCTGTCCCTGGCTGTCGAGCAATTCACGCGGGAGTTGGCCGAGTTCAAAATATCGCCAGTGGACCTCGTCAGGTCGTCACCCAAACACCGGGATACGCGGTGCGTCCTGACCAGGGTGGCGCGCCACCTGGCCGGGAACCGGGAGTTGCTCGATCAGTTCTTCGAGTACCGCCAACTGCCGCTGGCCCAGCTGTGCCGGCAGACCGGGGTGTCGAGAAGAGTCCTCGAGCGCGGCCGGCGTTACGTTGTCGCCCTGACCCTGATATTTGCGCGGGATGCTTACTTCCCGCTTCGTTCCTTCGCCAGGCTCGACGACGATGACTTATGTACTGAGAAGAGGTGACTTCCGTGCCTGCCGGAAAAGGCGTCGTCATCAGCGTGAACAAGCGCACGATGGTGGTTATGACCGACGAGGGCGAGTTTAAACGGCTGCACGCCCCCCGCTCCCTGCCCGCGCCCGGCGACGTCATCCAGATGCCTGCGGCGGCGTTCGTCTTCAGGCAGATGCTCGCCGTGGCCAGCATCCTGCTGGTTCTCGCCTTGAGCGCCGGCATACCCGTGCTGATCAACCCGGCAGTGGCCTCTGTCGACATCGAGGTCGGCGGAAGTCTAACGCTGGGCCTTGACGACCGGGGCAGGGTTTGCTCCGTCAAGGGGCTTGATCCCGCCGGCGAAAAACTGGCTGCCGCCATCCCGCGTGAAGAGATAGAAGGGCGTCCCGCGACGGAGGCCGTCGGCATCCTGGTCGCCAGGGCAGCCGCGGCCGGGATGCTGAGCGCTGACGAGAACAACCTCGTACTGGTCAACCCCATCAAGGGCAAGAAGAACAGCCCGGTAACCGAGGATGAACTGCGCAAGGCCGCGGCCGGCGCCCTGGAAAAGGCAAACCTGGCCGGGTACCTGGTAGTCGACAGCGTCGAAGAAAAGCAGGCGAAAAACGCCCACCGCAAGGGTTACTCCGCGGGGCGTCTGACTATCGACAAAAAGCTAAAAGAATTACGTCCCGAGGTGCCCCCGCCGGTGACCGACGAGCACCTTGCCGGTTATCTTGAGAAACACGCCGTCAGCCTCGAAGAACTTTTCCCGCAATCGGGCGTTTTTGTCGGGAAAAAGCAGGGCGGGACCGTGGTCCCGTCCGAGCCGGAAAAGGGCAGGCCCGCCCTCCCGCCGGGGCTGGAGAAACGCAACAACAAGACTAAGCACATCCGGGAAAAAGTCAACCCCATCGAAGGCATACCCGATCCCTTGCAGAATAACGCCGGGGACGATGAAGGCCGGCCTGATAGCAACAATAAACAAAATCAGGAGCAGAATCAGGATCAAGACCAGACCGGCCTCGAACCTCCGTTGGACCCGCCGGGTCCGTTTAAGGAGAAACCCTGGCCAGGTGACGCCTCAGGGCATCGAGGCCGTCACTGAACCTCCGCTCAGCCATCCCGAAACCCAGGCGGAAACGGTCGGGGACGCCGAAGACCGTCCCCGGGAGAATCAGGACGCTCTCCTCCCGCGCCAGCCCGGCGCTGAAGGACTCGACGTCCACGTTGAGGTACAGCCTGGGGAAAGCCGTGAAACCGGCAGCCGGGGGCACCCAGCTCAGGACCCCGTCATGTTCGGCGATAAACTTGCTCAGCATCCGCAGGTTGGCCCTCGCTAGGGCCGTCTTGCTTTCCAGGACCTTATCCCGGTGTTCCAGTACTATCGCCGCCAGGAACTCCCCGGCAGCGTTCGAGCACATGGTCGTATAGTCGCGGAAATCGCGGACGCGCCGCAGGAGGCCGGCGTCCCCCGACGCTATCCAACCGATTCTCAGCCCGCCGAGCCCGAAAGGCTTGGTCATATCCCCGATGCTGACCGCCCTTCCGCCGAAATCGGCGGCCGGCGGCAGGACATCCCTCTCGTCGTAGACCGTTCCCCGGTAGACCTCGTCGGACACCAGCCAGAAACCAAACCTGTCCGCGAGCTCCACAAGCCGGCGCTGATCTTCCGTACTCAGCATCGCCCCCGTAGGATTGTGGGGATGATTGACCACCACGGCGCGCACCCCGGGCCCGAGCAGCCGTTCCAGTTCGTCGACGTCGGGCCTGAAGCGGTTCTCGGGCCGTAGGGGCCATTTCTTGACCCGGACGCCGATCGATTCGGCGACCGCGTACAGGGACTGGTAAACCGGGTCCTCCACGACGATAATGTCGCCCGGTTCCAGGAGCACGTTCATGAGGATGAAGATGGCTTCCGAAGCGCCGGTCGTGACCTGCACGCCGCCGGCCCCTATCCGCCGGTACCAGCCGGCGACGGCCTCGCGCAGCCGCTCGGATCCCGTAGACGGGATGTAGTCGAGGTTCAGCCGTAGGTATTCTTCCCGCGCTCCCGGACCGCCCAGGGCAAGGATCTCGGCTACCGTCGTCGCCGGGGCGCAGCTGGCGGCCATGTTCAGCCGCACCGCGAACTCGTACCGGGCAAACCACTGTTCCAACTTAAAAGGCGCCGGTTTCAAACCTGTCTCTCTCCCTTATTCCACTCTTAAAGCCTGCAACACCGCTTCTGTTTAATTTACCAGAGGCAGAGCGCCAACGGCAAAACCTTTTTGCAGCGGCGCCTGCGCCCGGCGGAGCCGGCCCCATTTGTATGTCAAAAAACAGCAATTAGGATAACGCATTGCAGCAGGATTTTCGTAATTAGCTATCGAAAAGGTGACCTGTACAGGCATACGCGCCATCACGAAGGAGTATAAATCCGGCAGCGCAATGTTGTTGTGGAAGGGGAGAGAAACCATCAAAAAGTACGTCTACCTTTTCGAAGAAGGCAACGCCCGGATGAAGGGCCTTTTGGGCGGCAAGGGCGCCAATCTGGCCGAGATGACCAACATCGGCCTGCCGGTGCCGCCGGGATTCATCATCACCACCGAAGCCTGCAAGGATTTCGTCAGCCTGGGCGAGCAGTTGCCCCCCGGCATCGAGGAACAGGTCCGCGCCAAGGTCGCCGAACTGGAGACGAAGGTCGGGAAACGCTTCGGCGACGCGGTCAATCCCCTGCTGGTTTCGGTCAGGTCGGGCGCCCCGATTTCCATGCCCGGGATGATGGACACCGTACTCAACCTCGGCCTGAACGACGTCACCGTCGAAGCTCTGGCCGCGAAGTCCGGGGACCGGCGCTTCGCGCTCGACTGTTACCGCCGTTTCATCCATATGTTCGGCGACGTCGTCCTCGGCGTCGAGCACTTCCAGTTTGAGAGTATCCTCCAGGCTCAGAAAGACCGGCGCGGCGTACAGTACGACAACCAGCTGACCGCCGACGATTGGGAAGAGGTTGTCAAGCGCTACAAGAAGCTCGTGGAAGAAGAGAAAAAGAAACCCTTCCCGCAGGACCCGTACGAACAGCTTTTCCTGGCCATCATGGCCGTTTTCAAGTCCTGGAACGTGGACAGGGCCGTCGTCTACCGGAAGGTGCACAAGATTCCCGACGACCTCGGCACGGCCGTCAACGTGCAGACCATGGTCTTCGGCAACATGGGTGACGACTCCGGTTCGGGCGTGGCCTTCACCCGCAACCCGTCGACCGGCGAGAACAAGCTTTACGGCGAGTTCCTGACCAACGCCCAAGGCGAGGACGTCGTGGCCGGGATCAGAACCCCCAAGCCCATCGCCGCCCTGGCCGAGGAGATGCCCGAAGTCTACAAGCAGTTCGCCGACGTGTGCCGTCTGTTAGAGAAACACTACCGGGAGATGCAGGATATCGAGTTCACCGTGGAGTCTTCCCGCCTGTACATCCTGCAGACGCGGACCGGGAAACGCACGGCACAGGCGGCCATCACCATCGCCGTCGACATGGTCGGCGAGGGACTGATCACCCGTGACGAAGCCCTGCTGCGTGTTCAGCCCCAGCAGCTGGACCAGCTGCTCCACCGGCGCATCGATCCCTCCGCCGAATTGAACGTCATCGCCAGGGGTCTGCCCGCTTCTCCGGGTTCGGCCTCCGGCGAAGCGGTCTTTGACGCCGATCTGGCCGAAAAACTTGCCGCGACAGGCAAGAAGGTCATTCTGGTGCGTACGGAGACGACCCCCGACGACATCCACGGTATCGTCGCCGCCCAGGGTATCCTCACCTCCCGCGGCGGCATGACCAGCCACGCGGCCGTCGTGGCCAGGGGGATGGGCAAACCCTGCGTCTGCGGCTGCGAAGCCATCCGCATTAATCCTTCCTCGCCCGAGTTCCAGGTGAACGACCTGGTCGTCCGGCAGGGCGACGTGATCTCCATCGACGGAACGACGGGCCGCGTTATCCTCGGCGGGGTGCCGATGCTCGAACCCGAGCTTTTGCCCGCGTTCAAGCAACTCCTGGCCTGGGCCGACGACATCCGGCGTCTGGAAGTGCGCGCCAACGCCGACACGCCCGCCGACGCCGCCAAGGCCCGCGAGTTCGGCGCCACCGGCGTCGGGCTGTGCCGCACCGAACACATGTTCATGGGTGCCGACCGGCTGCCCATCGTCCAGGCGATGATCCTCGCCGAAACGCCTTCCGAGAAGAAGAAATTCCTCGACCGGCTGTTGCCGATGCAGGAGGGTGACTTTTACGGCATACTCAAGGCGATGGATGGCTACCCCGTCTGTATCCGTCTCCTGGACCCGCCGCTGCACGAGTTCCTCCCCAACGCCGAGGAACTGGCCGTCGAGATCACCAGACTGCGGGTTACCGGCGGAGACGAACAGGAGATTAAACAGAAGGAAGAACTGCTGCGCAAGGTACGCGCCCTCGCGGAATTCAACCCCATGCTGGGACACCGCGGCTGCCGCCTGGGCATCACCTTCCCCGAAGTATACGCCATGCAGGCCCGCGCCATCTTCCAGGCCACGGTGCGCCTGGTAAAGGAAGGTTACGACGTGCATCCCGAGGTCGAGATCCCGTTGGTCATCGACCGCAACGAGCTGGTCTTCCTGAAACAGCTTGTGGACCAGGTGGCCGACGAGGTCCGCCGGGAGACGGGCGTGATCTTCGAGTATACCGTGGGCACCATGATCGAGCTGCCCAGGGCGGCGCTCCTGGCCGACGAAATCGCCGGGGAAGCAGAGTTCTTCTCCTTCGGCACCAACGACCTGACCCAGACGACGCTGGGCTTCTCCCGCGACGACGCCGAGGGTAAGTTCATGCAGCATTACCTCGACCGCAAGATCCTGCCCGACAACCCCTTCGTCGTGCTCGACCGCAAGGGGGTCGGCAAGCTGATGCAGATGGCTGTCACCCTGGGCCGGACCGTCAAGCCGGGCCTCCTGATCGGTATCTGCGGCGAGCACGGCGGGGAACCGAGCTCGGTGGAGTTCTGCCACCTGATCGGGCTGGACTACGTGAGCTGCTCCCCGTACCGGGTGCCGATCGCGCGCCTGGCCGCGGCCCACGCCGCGCTTAAGAACCCTTCGGCCTAGCCCAAGGCTTAAAAAAGCAGGGGAGCGACCAACCGCTCCCCTGCTTTTTTCCGTTTGTTTACGTTTTTTATCCGGCCACTTCCCTGTCCTGCCGGGCATTCTGCCGGGCCGTTTCCCGTTCCTTAAGCCATAGGAAACCGCTGTCCTGGGCCAGTCTCGTCTCCAGGAACTCCTCCAGCCCCTTGGCGTTCAGGTACCTGACGATCTTCCCGTCCTCGGCGACCGAGATAGTGCCGGTCTCCTCGGAAATAACCACGGCCAGGGCGTCCGACACCTCGGTAATGCCGACAGCAGCCCGGTGGCGCGTACCCAGCTCCTTGGAAAGGTGCTTGTTGCTGCTCAGGGGGAGATAACAGCAGGCGGCGGCGACCCGGTCGCCGCGGATGATGACGGCGCCGTCGTGCAGCGGGGTGTTGGGCTCAAACGTCTGGATCAGGAGGAAACGCGAAACGATGCTGTCCAGCCTTACTCCCGTCTCGATATACTCCTTGAGGCCCGTCTGGCGCTCGATGACGATCAGTGCCCCGACTTTCCTTTCGGAAAGGTTGCCGGCGGCCGCTACGATTTCGCTAATGACGATACGCATGTGGCCGTGTCCGTGCACGAGGCGCCGGAACGGCTGTTCCCGGCCTAGGCGCTCAAGCATGCTTCTCAGTTCGGGGGCGAAAATAACCGGGACGGCGATCACGGCCATCAGGCCGAGCTTGCCCAGGAGAAAGGTCATCATGTGGAGTTTCAAGAGCGAAGCGACCAGGTAGAGAAAGCCCAAAACCAGAACGCCTTTAAGCAGTTGCACGGCCCGGGTGCCCCGCAAGAACGAAATCACCTTGTAAGCGATAAACCCTACCAGCAGGGCGTCAATCGCCCAGCGCACGATGTCCGTCCATGCAAAGGAAATCTCGGGTACGGGCACATGCACGGCATTCACCTCTTTTGCAACAACACGATTTCTAGTTCGCCGTGCCCCGCCGGCTTTCCTCTAGCCGAATTTTAACATTATCGACGCCTATCTTTTACTACGGTTCCTATCCTTTTTTCGGTATACGCCTGGGACACATTTCTAGGAGGCGACGATGCGCCAGTCCGCCGTATAGACGTTCATGCGCCGTCCGCGGGCGAAACCGACCAGGGTTATGTTCAGCTCTTCCGCCAGTCTCACGGCGAGCGAGGTCGGGGCCGACTTGGAGATCACGATCGGCGTCCCCCGGCGGGCCACCTTGTGAACCACCTCCGAGGAGATCCTCCCACTGGTCACGACGAGTCCGGCCTCGGCCGGGACGCCGTGGAGGAGACAGAAGCCGAAGACCTTGTCCAGGGCGTTGTGGCGCCCGATGTCCTCGGCAAACACGCTGATCGTCCCGTCCCGGCAAAAGGCCGCACTGTGCACGCCCCCTGTGGCCCTGTAGAGCTCGGACCGCCGCTGGAACTCCCGGACCAGGGCGTACACCGTTTCTGCAGACACGGTGAGGCTGGAGCCGGCGACGGCATGCTCCGTCGCGCAGCCGAAAGTGGTACCCTTGCCGCAGCCCGAAGTCAGGTAGGGACGGGCCAGCCTTTCGGCGGGCATGGCCGCAGGATGGCGGGTCACGACCTCAACGGCCCCGCCCTCCCTGTCGAACACCACCTCGCGGATGTCTTCCCGGCCGCCGATCAGCCCCTCCGAGGCCAAAAACCCCACGGCCAGCCAGTCCACGTTGCCGGGCGAGCACATCATCGTCACCAGCGGCTGCCCGTTAAGAACGACCTGCAGGGGAAACTCTTCGGCAACCTCGTCCTCATACTCGCGCGTGCCGCTCTCGTCGATACGAGTGACAAGAATCTTAACAGCCACGAATTTCACCGTCCAAATCCTGGTGGCATTGTAACACGCGCCGGCCAAGCGGTCAAACAGTACCGGGCAGCGCTTGCGCCGCCGCGGGAAGGCATGAAAAAACCGCCTCGGACCGGCGGGTAAAAAACACGTTAAGAAGCGCGATATAACGTCTATCCCTTGAGTTCCGCCGCCAGCGCGCTCAGCCTGGCGGTGTTCCCGGCCAGCATCTCGATCGCCCTGGCCTGTTCCCCCGACTGGTTGGCCACACCCTCGACAAGCTCCACCGTCTTTTCGGCGGCCGCCGCCACCTCCTCGGAGCGCTTGGCCAGTTCCTTAATGGACGTCTCTATCTGCTCGAAGGTGGCGTCAACCTCGCGGACGACCTTAACGCCCGTCCGCACCTCTCCCATACCCTCGGTCATCGTGGCTACAGCCCGCTGGGACTCGGCTTGGATTTCCTGCACCAGGGCATAGATCTCCTTCGCAGATTGTGCCGACTGCTCGGCCAGCTTCCTGACCTCCTCGGCGACGACGGCGAAACCGCGCCCGTGCTCCCCGGCGCGGGCCGCTTCAATGGCGGCGTTCAGCGCCAGGAGGTTGGTCTGGTCGGCGATGTGGGTTATGACGTCGACGATCTGGGTGATCTGCTGCGCCGCGGTGTCCAGATCCTTGATGACCTTCGCGGCGGCGGCCGAGGAGCGGTTGATCGAGCCCATCTGGGTCGCCACCGTTTTCATCCCTTCGTGTCCCCGCTCCGCCAAAGTCGCGGCCTCTTTCGCCGCGTCGGTGATCCTCCGGGTGCTGAAAGCCACTCGTTCGACCGTAGTGGCGACCTCGTTCATCGTCGCCGAAGTCTCGTTGGCCCCCGCCGCCACTTCCTCGGTTCCGGCCGAAAACTCGTCGGCGGCCGCGGCGATGGCTTCCGCCTTGTTTTCGAGCATCTCGGCGATCCTGTGGTACTTCCGGAGCGTCTCCGCGAACACCCTTTCAATGTCGCCGAGTTCCCCCGCCCCGGGCTCGATCTGCAGGGACCGGCTCTCGCCGGCCTCGGCCATCCTGGCTTCTTCGGCCAGCCGGGATAGCCTCCCCGCCTGCCGCCAACTCATGGAGAACAAGAACAGCGCCCCTGCAAAAACTAAACACACCCCCGCCTGAGTCCACGGGAGTCCCAGCCCCGGCACGTAAACCCCGGTGACGGCCAAGGCCAGCCCGGCGGATGCCAACATGAAGCTTGCAGCCAATTTGGATCGCAGAGACAGGATACTCGACCCCCTTAGCCCGCTTACCCCTATTAAATACTTCGGTTCGGTCCTGCCATTTCTGAAGCAGAATTTGTCGGGGAATTCAAACAATGTTTTTCTCTCTTCCATTCTTTAGGGCTTAACCTGAAGGCAAGAATACCTTAACCCGCGCTTAACCTGCGCTTAAGGTACGTCTGTTATCATGCCTGCGGAAGACCCTTAGGTGAGAAAGGGGGTGCGGAAACAGCCCGCTGCACTGTAGTCTTTTGCCGATAAATCGATTTCTGATTTCATTCTAAATTCAAGGAGGTTCTTTAAATGCGCAACGCTCGCAAGGTTTTAAGCTTGTTCCTGGTCCTGAGCCTACTGCTGGGCGTCTTTGCCGCCGGCGGCACGTCGTTCGCCGCAGGCCCTGATGTCCGAAACGTGATCGTTCTTGTGGCCGACGGCTGCGGAAGCACCCATACCACCCTCGCCCGCTGGTACCAGGGGCAGCCGCTGACCCTGGACGGCATGGTGACCGGCGGTGTCATCACCCACTCGGCCGACTCTATGATCACCGACTCGGCCCCCGCCGCTACCGCCTTCGCCACCGGCTACAAGTCGGACACCAAGTTCATCTCCGTCCTGCCGGCCGTCATCGACGTTCCGCACGTGCAAAGCGTCTCCGATAACGACAAGTACCGCCCGGTGGCCAGCGTGCTTGAAGCCGCCAAGCTCGCCGGCAAGTCCACCGGCCTCGTCGCCACCTCCAACATCCAGCATGCCACCCCGGCCTGCTACTCCGCCCACTGGCCCAACCGCAACGACTACAACGAGATCGCCGAGCAGCAGGTCTACGAAGACATCGATGTCGTTTTCGGCGGGGGCAGGCAGTATCTCCTGCCCGTCCACAAAGGCGGGAAGCGCACCGACGGCGCCGACCTGATCAACGAGCTCAAGTACCGCGGTTACAAAATCGTGGATAACACGGCGGATATAAAGAAGTTTGACGGTACAAAGGTTTGGGGTCTCTTCGCCGACGACGCCCTGGCCTACGACATGGACCGCGACCCGGCCAAGGAGCCGAGCCTGGCCGAGATGACCCAGAAAGCCATCGAGATACTGAGCAAGAATAAAAAAGGGTTCTTCCTCTTCATCGAGGGGAGCAAGGTGGACTGGGCCTCCCACGCCAACGACCCCATCGGCGTGATCAGCGACGTCCTCGCCTTCGACCGCGCCGTCAAAACCGCCGTGGACTTCGCCAAGAAAGACGGCCACACCCTGGTTATCGCCTTTTCCGACCATGGCAACGGCGGGATGAGCATCGGCAGTATGGAAAGCAATAAGAACTACGACACTTTGAAGCCCAGCCAGGTGGTCGACCCGCTGAAAAAGGCCAAGCTGACCGGCGAGGGGCTCGAGGCCAAGCTGAATGCCGACCGCAGCAACATCGCCGAAGTCATGGCCGCCTATTACGGCATCACCGACCTGACCGAACAGGAGATTCAAGCCATCAAGGAGGCCAAACCGGGCAGCCTGAACTACGCCGTCGGCCCGATGATTAGCAAGCGCTCGATGATCGGCTGGACAACCAACGGACACTGCGGCGAGGACCTCTTCCTCTACGCCTACGGCCCGCAGAAACCGGCCGGGCTCCTGGACAACACCCAGATCGCCAAGCACATCGCCGCGGCAATGGGCCTTGACCTGGCCAAAACCAGCAAGACCCTCTTCACCCCGGCAGAGGCCTTCAAGACCCTGAGCGCCGAGGTTACCGTCGACAAAAGCGACCCGGAAAACCCCGTGATCAAGGTGCAAAAAGGACACACTACCATGACGCTCAAGACGAGCACCGACATCGCGGTTTTTAACGGCAAGACGTACATCCTGAACGGCCCGTCGCTTTTGATCACCGTTAAGAACAAGGCCGGAGAAATCACCCACGAGCGCGCCTACGTTCCGCAGCAGGCCGTCGATCTCTTCGCGGGCCAGGTCAAGAAGGCGGCATAATTCGGTCGTCTGTCGTCAGGCAGCGGTCGTTAGACTCGCAGGAATTTGCTGCGCGAATTCCTGGATTTAAAAAACCACCTTCGGTCGTGCCGGGGGTGGTTTTGATTTCTACAAACAGTACTTGGGGCACCTCTGCCCTCCCTTATCCGGGGTCTTTCAGGTCCAGCCTTTTGAGGCCCAGGCCCTCAAGATGCTTCACGAGATCGTCGGCTTCGAGAGCCCCGCGGAAGACCAGCCGGCCATCGATGAAAACGCTCGGCGTTACCAGGCCGGGGGTGTCCGGCCGGTACTGGTATGTAAACCGTACCTGAGGACCGAAATACCAGTTCAACAAACCTTCGAGAACTTTGAAATCGTGGCTGATCCTGCTCCGCACGGAAGTACAGCCTTCGGGAGGTCAGCCGGGACGGCTGAACTTGTTGGGGAGAATATCGCCGACGACCTTTACGCTTACAGCCATGCCAACCGGACCTCCCTTTCGCGGCGCGCGGATACCTCGGGCAACGGGACGAAGATTCGCCGAGAAGCCGTCAATTACAGACATCATAACAGAACCAACCCGGGGAGTTTTATAATTATTTAACACACTCTTAACAGCGCCTTAACCTGCGCAGGCCGGTTTCTTAACAGTACAAGGCTACAATGGAAGACAAAGGGATCAAACCAAACGGGGAAAAACCCGCAAAAAGGACGGACAAGACCCATGGCAGCAGAACCGATCGCCAAACAGCAAAAAGACCAATATGAGATTCATGCCGGAGACCTGGTCATCGGCCCTTCCCGCTTTGCCGTTTGGGTCGGCGGCCAGCGGGTACGCCTGTCGAGCAAGGAATTCAACATCCTGTTCCTGATGGCTTCCCACCCCGGGCGCGTGTTTACGCGCGAACAGCTGTTTGAACGCGTTTGGGGTTCTAAAGGCCCCCATAGAAGCCGCACGGTTGACGTCCATATCCGCTACCTGCGGCGCAAAGTAGAACCCGATCCGGCCAAACCCAGGTACATTGAAACCGTTCGCGGCTTCGGATACCGTTTTAAGACTTAAGCTTGGCAGTCATATTTGGCAACAATACGGCATAGGAATGGTGTTATCGTTGCTGCGGAGGTGGTTTTACCATGCAACCTTACAGAAGCGTAATCGCGGATATGCTCAGGGAGCGGAACAGACTGCTCGAACAACTGTATTCCGGCCGTTACAGCCGTGACGAAGTCTTAAGCCGTCTGCGCCAGATTGAGCAGCAGATCGAGGCTGAAGAAAACCGCGGGCCGCGGGCCTACCTCGACCACATCTTCAGGCAAAGCGAGAAAAACCATCAAGAAGAGAGAGGCTACAGCTGAGCCTCTTTTTTTGCGTCCTTTTTAACCAAACTTTTACCCTGGCTTAACGGTTCGCGGCTCGATTCGTAACATTCGTAACATAAGACAGCTAGAATGGGAACAAATAAGATTCCTGACCGAAAGGACGGTGAAAAAGATGTACAAGCAAGCAGCATCCGCATTCTCGAACGCGCCCGCCAACCACCGGCACCGCGAAAAAGACGGCCGGCCCCACATCTTCGTACCCCTCGTGCACGTCTCCATCACCACCGGCGAGGTATTGCTGAACAAACTCGCGGAGCACTGGCTCTCCGAAACCGTCCAACGGGAAGAACGCCACGAATGATCCTCTGTGATCGAGCGTTTCCGCGGGCAGCAACTGGCCGGACACGTGACCCTGATCAAGAGCGAGTGTCACCGCTGGCGCGGCTGGCCGCCGAACTCCTCTAAAACCGGGCTTCCTCTTTTCCCTTCCCCTGGAAGAAAATCGTTCCGAAAACCCTTGAGTCCTTGTGGAGAAACAAAAAAGAAACCGCCCTGGCGCAAGAGGCTGCTTAAGGTTTCCAGGTCCAGATAAGCTTGTAGACAAAACATTGAAAGCCCTCCCGTAAAGTCCGGGAGGGCTTGATATTCCTGGAGGCGGCACCCGGAATCGAACCGGGCAATAACGGTTTTGCAGTTATGCGCCTATGGTTTATCAGGGTTTACCGTCCTCCCATAACCCCAGTAACGGCGCGGGTTTGCGGCCCTGGTAGTTTACACCAGTTTATCAGAATCCGTGACTGTTGGCCCCATTTTGTCCCCAATTGGCCCCAAGTCAGTTTCGAGCTATCCGGCGCAAGAGTGCATAAGCTAGGGCTAATCCTTCTTGGTAGTCGTAGCAGACCCGGCACGCTTCTTTTCCCGTTGTATCCGGCGCTTGTGTTTCTCTTCGCACCGCGTCGAGCACCAGACGGCATTTCTCCTGGCACGATCCTCGGGGATCACCCGGCCGCACCCGCGGCAAAAGCGCAGGTTTAGCTCCGTCAATTCCTCCAGGTACCATTGCAGGATCGCGAAGTCCAGCGGGTTGTCGGCCTGAAAGGCGAAGGCGTGTTCAAACCTCCGCTTCCCGGAAGTAAACTCCACCCCGGCCAATTTGAGCCCCCCAAGCCGTTCCTGAAGGACGCTAAAGATGATGGTGAAGGAGGCCATCGTTATTTCCTCGTCGGTCTGCGGCGCGGCCCAGAGCCCATCCTGCCGCCGGTACGTGGGAACATCGAAGTAGAACCCCGGCACACCAAGGATGATCGAGAAGGGCTCCTTGTCCGTTCGCCCCGCATACCCCCCGGCCGCCAGGCGGCCCCGTAGGTGGCCCGTATGCCCGGCCCGGGCGTTCTCGAAGATCGCCACCAACTCGGTGAACCAGGAGAGCGCCGCCCTGACGTAGCCCAGCGGCTCCCCGCCGGGCCATCTCCCGTCCCCGCCCTGAGGCGGGCCGAAGATGCCGGGGGGGCTGCTGATCATCTCCGGCCGGAAGACGCCGTAGCGGTGGTAGAAAGCCTCTACGGCCGCCGTGTTTCCTCCCTCTAAGAAGTAGCGCAGCCTGCGTAGCTCCCTCCAGAAACCATATCCAGGCCGAGTTATAAGCCCTTCCCCCGTAGGCTCCCCCACCTCGACCCACCGATCATCTCCCCAGGCTCTGGCAATGTCATACCGATAATCGTCGGGCTTAAGCGTTACCACCTTCGCTTCAACGCCGAACATCCCCGACACGGCCTGCGCCCGGACGGTGTGAAGATTCAATATAACCCCCCCTACACTTTAAAAACAGTAGTCTGACGGCATAACTGGGATTTCTTCACCTCAGATCGGCTTAGAGACACCATAATCCGGCTTGACTCGCAAAATCTCGCAACGCGGCCCAACCAACCCTGTAAAACCTTGTGGCGTAAGGCCTGAGGGGTGGTGTTACCCGTCTGTTACCCAGTAGTATATCATCCACACAGACAAAAGTCACGATCCTTGACAACCGCATACGGAGGCCGCGAGTAGCAGGACACACCCGCGACGACCCGCACGAGGTCGGGGACGGCGCCAGTAACACCCGCTTGCGGGAACAGGGGCGCTGAACCAGTGAAATGGGCCGGGCGCAAGCCCGAGTGGAAGCCTTAGTGAGGAACCGAACCAGGCGGCTAGCGGGCTGGGAGACGACACGAAAGCGGCAGGTGGGTGTACTGATGAAAGGTGGCCCTTTTGGGCAGAAGGAGGGTTTCTATATGCGAACTGCGGGGTCTGGCATACCGGCGAGCATTCGGAACCGCGTCGAGAGAGTGACATTCACGCTGCCAGAGGCCATGGTTTATAGCGGGCTTGGACGGTCGACGCTATTGCGACTCTTGCAAGCCGGGGAGATACGAGGCCGCAAGGTCGGCGCGCGGCGGTGGTTGATTTTAAAGGATTCGCTGGAATCGTGGCTGCGCGGGCAGTAAAAGCAAGGCCCCGCGGCGGCGGGGCGAAGAAAGGGTGATGGGCTATAACCATATTAGCATACTCTGATGCTTTCCGTCAATCCTCGTTCGAACGAGCCAAGTCGGTTCCCATCCTACGGATCGCCCAGGAGATGGCCGGCCTGTCCCCGGTCCGGCGCGGGCGGCAATGGTTCGTCCGGTGTCCGTTTCACGCCGGCGGGAATGAGCGAACCCCCTCGTTAAGCGTCAGCCCCGATGGGAATTTATGGTTCTGTTTTGCCTGCGGCGAAGGCGGCGACGCGATATCGTTTATCGCGAAGCTTCGCGGCGTGCGGCCCGTGGAAGCGGCCCGGATGATCGCCCGGTACTTCGACTTGCCGGTGGACGATCCGGACCCGGTGACCGCCGCCCGCTTGCGCCGGGAGGTGGAGGCCCGCCAGCGGCGGCTAGAGACCCTAAACGCGGGCTGGAGGCTGGCCTGGGCGGCAGCCTCGGCCTACTACAGGGCAGCGGCCAAGGCGAACGAGGCGACGAACTACGAAGATCCGGTTCTGATGGGCGCCGAACTGGAGGCCGATATGCTACTGCGGACGTTGGAGTCCCCCGACCCGGCCATCCGCCTGGCGGCAATTCGGGAGGTGCTTGGGGTGTGAACTTTTCACAAAGTGACCTGTCGGTGATACCCCCGGGCCTGGTGGACGCCGTGGCGGCGGCGATGGCCCCGGGGCCCCCGACCGACCCCTGGGAGCCCCCGGTTCCCTTCGGAGACTACGATCTGCCCGCCTTCCCCGTGGAGGTCTTACCTGGCTGGTTACGCCGGTTCGTCCAGGCGGAGGCCGAGGCGACACAGACCCCGGTCGACCTGGCTGGCATGCTGGCCCTGGCCGTATGCACGGCGGCGGGTGCTAAGAAGGTTGAGGTCCTGGTTCGTCCGGGCTGGCGTGAACCGCTTAACCTGTTCGTTGTTGTCGCCCTCCCGCCAGGGAATAGGAAGTCGGCCGTCTTCCGGGATATGATTACCCCTCTCCTGGCCTTCGAGCGGGAGCAGACCCAGGCCCTGGCCCCGGAGATCGCCCGGGCGACGAGCGAGCGGAAGATCCTCGAGGCCCGCCTTGCGCGCTTGCAAGCCGAAGCGGCACGGACTAAAGACGGAGACGCTGCAGCCCTTGGGCGCGAAGCGGCTGAAGTGGCTGTCGAACTGGAACGCCTGCGGGTCCCCGCCAGGCCCCGCCTAGTGGCTGACGATTGTTCCCCTGAGCGGTTGGCCGGGTTGCTGGCTGAGCAAAGCGGTAGAATGGCCGTTATGGCCCCGGAGGGTGACGTGTTTGATCTGATGGCCGGGCGGTACGGCAACGGCCCGAATTTCGGGGTGTATCTCCGGGCGCATGCCGGCGATGACCTGCGGGTGGATCGTGTTGGGCGGCCCCCGGAGTACGTCGCGAAACCGGCCCTGACCCTCGGCCTGGCGGTGCAGCCTGATGTCCTGCGCGGTCTACTGGATAAGCCCGGGTTCAAGGGCCGCGGTCTACTGGCACGGTTCCTTTATAGCCTGCCAGCGAGTAACGTGGGGCGGCGCAGGATAGATGCCCCGCCGGTACCTGCATCTATTCGAACGACCTACGAACACGCCGTCCTGGCTCTGCTGGCGCTGCCCTGGGGAACCGATGAAGACGGCAACCCGACGCCGCACATTCTGCGACTGTCGCCTGGAGCGGCGGAGGTCTTCGGCATCTTCGAACGGGCACTGGAGCCAAAACTTGACCCTCTAGGCGACCTGGGAATCATCGCCGACTGGGGCTCAAAGCTAGCCGGTGCGGTGGCCCGGATCGCCGGAGTGTTGCACTTGGCGGACAACGTGGACCGGCCGGACCCCTGGGCGGTAGAGATCAGCGACGAAACGATGACCGGGGCCACGTTACTGGCAGACTACCTGACGGCCCACGCCAAGGCCGCGTTTGGCGAGATGGGCGCCGATCCGGCCTTGGACGCGGCCCGGTGTATCCTAGATTGGATCGAGCACAAGGGCCTGGAAATGTTCACGAAGCGGGACGTTTTCAACGGACTGCGAGGCCGCTTCAAACGGGCTACCGAACTGGACGCTCCGCTTGCGGTCCTGACGGAGCGGGGATTCATCCGGGAACAACTCGTCGAGCGGTCTGGTCCTGGGCGGCGGCCTAGCCCGGTCTTTGAAGTGAACCCAAATACGCACAATACGCACATTACGCAGAATAGAGGGCACGGCACCAATTCTGCGTATTCTGCGGATTCTGCATAGAGGAGGGAGCGGCGCAATGAGGCATGCCCCCTTCCCTGACGGCCCCCTCGTGGTGGTGCAACAGCGGCGCTGCCTGCTTGTCCTGGGCGAGCAGGAACTGCTGGCCCTGCTGGCGAAGGACCCGGACCTTTGGCAGGCGGCCCTACAGCGAGGTAAGGCGCTGCGGCGCACAAGGAAGGCCAGGGGGCGGGCGAATCTTCAGGAGCCCGAAGGCCGGGACCGGCGGCCCGGCTTCGCGTGAACAGCCGCAAATTTCGGCAGGGGGGGTGCGGGAGCGCTGCTTCCCGCCCCTGTCCCTGCCTGATGCCTTATACGGACCCCGAACGGCCCCGCATTTTCCGTCATTGAAAGTGATGGAATCCTTACATAAGGAGGCGAGTCTGATGCCCTTCAAGGACCCGGAGCGGCACAAGGCGTACCATCGCGAGTATTCCCGGCGCTGGTATCAACGGCGCAAGGCGGAACGGGAGGCGGCCCGCCAGGAAGCTGCCAAGGCACAAAAGCGTTTCCTTTTACGCTGTAACCCTTCTAATCCTGCCGCCCTGGAAGAGGCCCTTGCCCGGCTGATGGACCATCCCTTGACGGCCTTAGAAACCCACTACCTGCGACACCTAGTCAAGACCCACGGGCTGGATGAAGTCTGGCACGCCGTGGCGGCAGTCTTCGCGGCAACAGGGCAGGTGACCTTCCGCAGCCTCGACCTGGCCTTGCACATCATTCGACCAGAGAAGGTGAACGGCGACCACGAATCGTGCAGCGTATCTCCTGGACGGATTCCCGGTCCTGATGGAGCAGGTTGAGGATGACTCGAAGACACCGACGGCTACCGCAAGGACCTCTCCGATGTCGGGGGGAGACGCAGCCAAGGGTGGCATGGGGACCCGACGGCCAGCGCGGCCCTCAAGCGTATCTGGTTGACGGGGATCAAGCGGGAGCTGCAGGTCGTCAAGGACTTCTTGGAGATGCGCGAGACTTGGGAAAGGAAGGTGGTGCTGTCAGCGTGGCGTCATCGGGAGTACAGGGGCAAACGGTGGACCTGGTAGCGGGGGAACTGGAGATGCCAGAGTGGATCTGCCAGGCTATATGGATGCAGAAGAAGCAGAGTGAGCCCGAGTTTTGCGAGTCCCTAAAAAGGTTGAGAAGGAGGATGCAAATGGCGACAGTTACAGGAGAACAGGAATTAGTGGCGGCTTATCGGGCAGCAAAAGAAATTGAGGCCCTGATAGAAGGCGAGTTTGATAGCACACCGCTGGATCCGGACGAGATTGTGAAGTTTCCAGATTGGATGTTGGTAGAACTCTACAGTAAATGTGCGGCAATTCTTGAAACGATCGAAGCCGGCCTAAACGGGGATATCCTTGAAATACCTCCGTTGGACGAGAATGAAAGGGTGTTGCTGGAGTTTGCTGGTTGTAAGGTTCAAGAGAGTTTAGAGAACATTATGGCCGAGAGCGAAGCGCGCGGCCTAGTGTGCCCTAATTGTGGTGGTCTTAGTGGTTGGGTATTTGGCAGGCTAGACCGCTGCCTGCATTGCAGAACACCCTTAGAGCAAGGAAAAAAACCGTCCCTTATTGGTTTACGACCATTGGCCAGTGTTTAAGAGTTCGCCAGCCTAAGCAACTGGCGAATATCTCTCCCTCCTAGGACGGGGTGCCCGATACTGCCGACCGTACCGAGCACACGCACTTTTTAAACAAAAACTTTTCAGTAAAGGAGAAATGAGTCATGGCGGGAATGGGTGATCTGAGAGCCTACGATCGTTACAACAAGCAGAAGAAGCCCACGGGAATGGGTGATCTGAAAGCAAAAGACCCGTATAAGAATAAGCCGACAACGCCAACGACCTCGACGCCTAGGGTTATCTTTACTCCGGGCGGTAGGCCGAAGGCTACACTGCCGACCAAGCCTACCGTTTCTGCCGCTAACGCCGGCGCGAACCAAGGCACGAGTTACCGGGGCAGCACCGGCACTCGCAGCGGTTCCCGTGACGTGGGGGCTAGTGTGCCCCTAGTTGTAACAAAAACCTTTGTCCCTACGATTAAAGTTGCACAGGCCGGGTACAGTGACGTAGGCGCAAGCAAGCCCGTCACTCCTAGCTTTGGCACCCTGCGACAGGTAGACCGCCCGAGTATTCCGCAAATCACGCCTTACCGTGGCGGGGGTTCGAGTTTGCTTGGCCGGTTCAAGGCTGCGATAAACCAGCCGCTACAGTCCGGGGGGGCGAGTAAGCTTCCGAGCCTCATTGACACGTATTCGGAAGGCCTTGCCCCGAGAGAAGGCCCGAGCCTTTTCAGTAGGTTCAAAGCGGCGGTCAATGCTCCGCTGCAACCGGGAGGCGCGAAAGTGCTGCCTGCCGGCGTTGACTACTACGAGAGCCCGAGCGTGATGGTGGGGAGCTCGGGAGTATACAACCAGAGGCCTAACGAACCGGCGGCAATTGTTTCGCCGTCCAACGATCGAGCCTTTATCCCGCAGCCCGGCAGACAACAGATGACTACGGGCGGCTACGCTGGAATCCCTGGACAGAACACGATGGGCGGCACCCCTGCGGGAACCCAAGGCCAGGGATTAGACACCTCTACTTTACCGCCGCTTCCGGGGGAACAGGGACAGCTGCCGCAGCCTGAGCAGCCGCCTATGCCGGAGATGCCGGACTGGAATGCGATTCAGAAGCAGTGGACGAGTGCTATCGAGGACGCGATGAAGTCGAATATGGCGCTCGTGGCGAGTTCCCTGAACAATGCTCTGCAGCAGCTTGACCAACTCCAGGCGCAGATTATGGCTCAGTACCAGCAGATGGGCCAGGGCATCGACCCGGCCACGCAGGCCGCTCTGCAGAACCTGCGCGAGGAGATCAACCAGCGCCGGCAGAACCTGATGGAAGAGATGAACCGGCGCGGGCTCCTGCAGTCCGGCGTGTGGCTGGAGATGGAGAACCGCATCCTGAAGGGCCAGATGACGCAGGAGGAGCAGCTTATCGCCAGCAGGCTGGCCGACGTGCAGAACCGCATGACCGACGCCTTGATGCAGTTCGCCAGCCAGCGGATGAACCTGATGGGCCAGGCGGCGCAGAACCAGATGTCTATCGGCCAGTGGGCGAGCCAGGCGCAGTTGAACGCTATGCAGACACTGCAGAGCCGCCAGGACGAATGGAACCGCTGGTGGCAGGGCATCCAGGAGCAGCGCCGCCAGCAGGCGCAGGAGCAGGCCCGGTGGCAGTACGAGCAGCAGTTCAACCGGGCGAAGCAGATCGCCGACTGGATGGGGACGATCCCGCAGGGCTTCCCTGGAGCCGGACAGCAGACGTGGCAGGCGCGGATGGATCTCGCAAATCTGAACAAGCCGAGTGGCGGCGGGAGCCTGGCCACGCAGTACAAGATGGCCAAAGATGCCGCGGACGAAGCCTGGAACCGCGCCATTGACAACTACGTTGCCACCAACTTCCCGAAGTTCAGGACGAAGGTGGACCTGGTTGCCCAACTGTACCGCAACTACCCCAACATTGTCTCTCAATACGGAATTGATGGCTTCCAGGCGATTATGGACGAAGCAAAGCAACTTCCGGATGAGTGGATGGGCCAAGGGTGGCTTGCCACCCGTCGTTAAAGGGGGCTGGATGAATGTATGAGTCCGAACGCCTCAAAAAGAGGCGTCAGCGGCTGGGCCGTGAACAACCCATAGACTACCGCGAGCGTCGGCAGAAGTCCATAGCGAACCTGCAAGAGCGGCTTTCTTATGTGGGGGTAAAGGTGCCGGAGCAGCCCAAACAGGCTCCCGGCACCGGCACCCGTATTTTGAGGGCCCTGTCTGCGCCTGGGCGGTATACTGCGGCCCTGGTCAGTGAAGCAACCGACAAAAGCCCTGGTATAAACCTGTCGCGCTTACGGGAGAAAGCCCGGAGCCAGAACTTCAACTACGGCTTTAAGGACGTTCTGGCCGAACATGGCGTGAAGGGT
The DNA here is from genome assembly GCF_049818055.1 of Desulfosceptrum tomskiensis. GTDB lineage: Bacteria > Bacillota > Desulfotomaculia > Desulfotomaculales > JASEER01 > JBFLVT01. The sequence goes on along the minus strand of NZ_CP187479.1, from coordinate 142,196 downwards.
AAAACGGGAGCTGCACTGGGATTTGTCGGCGATGTTCTTCTTGACCCACTGAACCTTGTTACCGGCGGCGCCGGCGCAGTTGCTCGGACTGTCGGCAAACTCGGCCTTAAGGCTGCGCCTAAAATCGGTATGGCGGGGGGTAAGCTAAAGCCGGTCCCGGGCACCATAGCCCGCATAGCCGAGCGCAAAGCAGGCGCAGGGAAATGGGAGGCTGTTCACTCCGACGACTACAAAAGGCTTTCCCTTCAAGGGTTTCCAGTTAAGGACGAGGACGGGCGGCTGTTGAGGCAGCGGTTACCCGAAACACTTAAACCGATAATGCCCAAGGCCAGGCCGGAAGATGTTACGAAGGCGCGGGTTACACTGGGCAAGCGTAAACTGGTGGCTGAAGCAGCTAAGGATAAGGGCGGCCTTAAGTTTGCTGGCCAGACCATTATCCCTGGTTCCACTCTTAAAGCCCCGTTTATCGTTGTTGCCAAAGTCCCGGCGATAAAGAAAGCTGGCCAAGCCATTGCCAGCACGGGCACCTATCAAGACTTGACTAATCTGGGGCAGGCGGTCAAGAGGCTGTTTTCGACTACAGCCGCTATGCGTGCCGCTACGGAACGGTATGCACAAGCTCTTGGCAAGCACGCCGGCAAGCTGGAGATCCTTAAGGGCAAACAGGTAGACGTTGCGAACCCGCTCCGCATGGCTCAGTGGATCATCGACGAGTATGGTAAGCACCGTAACCTTGCCCGGGCCGAAGTTGACGACTTCATTAAGGGTGTACAGCAGGTCTTCGGCAATGTGCCTCCTGCTGACGCAAAAAAGGTTCTGCACTACCTGGAAGGGCACCCGCTGGACTTGGTCCCGGCCAGTGCACGAATGGAGGAATTGCGCAGGTTCCTTACCGAGCGCGAGGATGAAGCGGTAGCTTATCTCAGCGGTGGCCACCGGGAAGCTGTAGAGGGAATAGACAACATTTACGACGAGATTAGGAAGCGCGGCGGCATTGCCATCCATCCCCAGGCAGCTTTTTATACCGAGTGGGTGCAGAGCGTTCCGAGGAGCATAAGGCAGCAACTGAGCAGGGCTGACGGTATTCCCTTGGACGAGATGGCCGATGAGCTAGGCCTCACGGCCAGGGAGTTGCTGGAGGCCCTGTCTACCGGCAGGCTAACGAAGAGAGCCCGGGCGGCCGATTTCACCGATGTGGAGCGGTACCGTCCGGATGCGCGGCGCTACCTGGAAAAGTACGATCCTGAGTACAAGCAGGCACTTGATGAACTTTGGGATCTCGAAACCGAGGCCCTGGAGAACGTAGCGAAAGGCACAGACGAGCACCTTATTCCGGTTATCAATCAGGCAAGGGAGATGCTGCGGAAGATTGCTCGTCGTGAGGTGGACAGTGGGCTTCTGCCGCATATGATCGACAACTATGTGCCGCATATCCGTAACCCGAAGATCAGGCTGACGGCAGAGGACAAGAAGAAACTCGCGGAGAGCTTTGGCCCTGAGACGGCGGAGAACCTGGCGTCCGATGATCCCCATGAGCAGATGAAGGGCATTGCGACGGTCTTTGAGGCCAGGCGTCTTGCTTACGGCCCGTCCACTCCTGGGCAGCAACAGATGGTAACGCCGAACATCCCGGTAAACCAGGGCGCGCAGGTGGCCCGGATGTTTAACCCGCATGCACTCCAGCGCCATATCCGGGCAACGGTCAAGGAGATAAACGAGCTGGTGGGCAAAGAGTTCTTCACCGAGGACGCGGCTGTGGCCCTGGCTGTTCGCGGGGCGCGGTCCATCCAGGCGGAACACGCTTACCAGTTTACCGTTGCGGCACTTAGCAAATGGGGCATTACTGTCACCCCTGAAACCCTGATTAACCAGGGGAAGAAGATCCCGCAGGGGTTCAGCGCCTATCGGATTTCGGTAGCGCCCAATAGCTATGTGAAGCTGGTCAGGCTGACGTTGCCCGAGGTCGAGGCCTTACGCAACGCCGAACTGACCAGGAAGGCTATGAAAACGGCGACAGCGATGGAGCCGCTGCCAGCTTTCGACGTACCGTTTATGGCGATTGTTCCGGACGAGTTTGCCCGGGTCCTCAACCGGATGCACAACGCTTTCTACGGTGACGAGGACTTTAAGGCTGCGCTCGGGTGGTATGACCGGTTCCTCGGCTGGTGGCGCGCACAGGCCACGGTTTTACGGCCCGGCTACCATCTGAGGAACGCCACGGGTAACTTCTGGAATAACTGGGTGGCCGGGATCGGCGCGCGGCAGATGGGCTTTTACGCTCTTGCCGCGCAACTCCAACGTAACCCGGAAATGGTCATCGAGACGCCGATCGGGCGTCTTACCAGAGAACAACTGTGGCAGATAATGACTGAGAAGGGCGTCATCGGCACCACGTTTGCCGGCGCGGAGCTGGGGCGTCAGGGGTACCACGCCATAGAAGCAGCCGTAGGCCGTGGGCGCGGTAGCTTGAACCCGCTAAGCAGCCAGTTCATTGGTATTAGGTTGGGCCGCAACGTAGGTACCACGATCGAGGACAATGCCAAGATTGCGCACTTCCTGGCCAAACTGTGGGAGTGGAGAGATCCGGATGCGGCTGCGCTCAGCGTCAAGCGGTTCCTGTTCGACTACTACGACGTGACACCGTTTGAGCGCAACGTAATGAAGCGGATATTCCCGTTTTACATCTGGCTTTCCCGAAACACTCCGCTACAGATTGAAATGCTTTGGAGACAGCCGGGGAAGGCAGCGAAGGTCCAGGATATCCAAGCACTGTCCTACAACCTGACTGGTGACCAGGCTCCAAGCCTCGAAGAGCAACCCTCCTGGATGCAGGGCTTAATTCCGCTGCGCGTTGGGCAGGAAGGGACGCAGCAGACATATTGGAACCCAGCCTTTCCGATCGCCGATATTGGTATGCTGGCCACGCACGAAGGAAGCCCGTTCCGGAACATCCAGGAGACGGCCCGCAACATCATTAGTGCTATGAGCCCCGGCATAAAAGCCCCGTTCGAGATCGCGGCCAACCGTAGCTTCTTCAGCTACCCGCAACAGGCGTTTGCTGAGAAGCCGGGAGACGTCGGCAAGTCGCCCGGGCGGTACTTGCTGGAACAGGTACCTACCTTCAAGGGTATAGCCGATGCTGTGGCGCCGTTGAACCCTGAGACACCGGTGAGTAGCCGCATACTGTCGCCGCTCGGGTTGAAGCCTTTGTGGCTTGACACTGAGAAAGTGGCAGAGGGCCGGGAACGTAATTACTACGATCTGTTGCAGGCCGTTAGAAGGCAGGCAGAAGAACAAGGTATAGAGGTGCCGACCGTCCGGGAGATCGAGAAGAGCGGGTACGTTTCGGAGCGCCTTAAGAGGCGGCGAAAGCGGTTGGGGTATCAGTGATGGGGGAGGGGGCGCGTAAGGCGGCGCCCCCTCTTGTGTTCCCATGCGTCCATTACGGCTAATTCTGCGTATTCTGCGTAAAGTGCGTATAGGGGTTCCTCACCCTCGGGCATTAATCCCTTCTATCTAGGAGTAGATCCCAGGATATCATGGTACTGGGTCAGGGCGTGGTAGGCCCTGCCAAGAGCAAGGGTTGTTTCCTTATTCCGTAACGTATCCTCTTGTGTTTGGGAATACTCGAAGAACGCAAGAGTGACGGCCCTTGCGTAACCCACAGACCACGCTGCCACTGTAGGATAGTTGAAATAGTGATCCCCATCTGTTACCGACTCCATTTCCTTAAGGAGTTGCTTGTACTTCCAGGCAAGATGCCAGAGCTTGTTTGCGGCGTCCTCGTGGCTTATCTTGCCTTGCGTCGCGTCCAGCCCGATCTGCAGCTCTTCCGTTTGGAAATCAGCCAATTGCTTCGACCATCGCTCTTTTAGTTTCTGGCCATCCTCTTTAGAGACCACCCTTGGGTTTGAAACAGTCACCGTCCCGGAACCAGGATCAAAACCCACGGCGCAGCCGAGGCTCTCAGATATCAGCCGTAAGGGTACCAAGGTGCGCCCCTCGACTACCATTGCCGGTACTTCGCCCTGTACATCCTGCCCGTTCACGGCGACCTTGACGGTAGGATACCCGTGGTAAGTGGCTTGAAGCGAGGCGAACGCCGGCGCGGTTGAAAAGAGAAATAACAGGACAACGAACATAGTTACCTTCCGCATCATACCCATCCTCCCCAGGTTTTTCTACATCGTACCACTACGTGGTAACCCAGACAACGAGGGTCAAGCACGGGGCGTCCTCGGCAAGCCGGCGCCGATGCTGGCCGCGTCAGGGGATTACACCCGCGAACGCGGCCGCTCAGGGCCGTTCAGGTAGAAGGGAAACGGCCAGGGAGCGGGTCCCCGACCGTTTCCTCGTTTCGCGACGTTACACGTTCGAGGCGGCTGTCCTTCAGTATCCCGCGCGACATAAGAGGCGTTGAGTAATGGCAAACCCGTCAGCCAGGCCGGTCAGGTAGGCGCTCTTTGCCCTGGCGGTTGCTTGCGTGTTCCAGTTGTCGCTATACTCGTTCAAGAGGCGGATGTTTTCCGGGCCGACGACAGCCTCCAACTGCTTGTAAAGCTCCTCCCCCTTGTCAAACGCCTCCTGGTAAAACCCATCGTTGTTCAGTTGACACTCGGCGGCAGACACGCGATTCCAAACCAGCTCGGCCATACAAGATTCCAGGGTATACTCTTCCATCATGGTGAAGCTGATCCCCATAGCGGATGCTCCTTTCTGCTCCTTCCCTGTTTTCCGCGCCCGGGCTATAATGGATTTGCCTGGGCGGTTCCATGTGTGCCCGCTTAGGCCCTCCGGCCCTCACCGGTGCCATCGGTGGGGGCTATTGCCTTTTGAAATCGGTCACAGAGAGAGACAAAACGCGCCCGTTTTTTAGTGGTCACCGTGCGGGGCAATTCCCAGGCTATGCCGCTGTGTTTGGCGGGGTCATAATCCTCCAGTACTTCGTCCTCGGGATGCCTGATGAGCATCTTGGTTGCGGACTTGTCTTCCGCTCCTAAAAGCTTGAACTCGTCCAGCTCGATCATAAAGGCCTGATTAGTCGCCGCACAATACTCCTCGAGGTCACGAGGCCGCTTCATCAAGACCAGGGTCGTCTTGGTGTCGGGGTTTGCGGCGTCAAACGTCACCTGAACCACGCCCTCAAAGGCGTCCTCTCCAACTATCCCGATAATCACTTTTGACACCTCCTTTCTACCGTTGCGTATGGGTAAATATCGGCTCCTGCCTATATTTTATTTGGGGCAACAGATACTGTCAAGGGGAGCGGTGAAAATAATTTGCGTTGCATTGATTTTCACAGGGGGATATGATATTTTTAGAGAAAGAACAGCCGAGGGGGTAGAACATGGTAACGTGGACACTCCATCTACTGATGGGGGAACGCCGGCTGAAGATTGCCGACGTAGCCAGGGCATCCGGCCTGGGCTGGGAGACTGTCTCGAAGATTTACAAAGGCGAAGCAAAACAGGTGGGCCTCGAAACCCTGGATGCACTTTGCAGGGCTTTGGATTGTACGCCTGGGGAGTTGCTCACTTATAGGCCTGAAAGGAATTCGGGTAGATAAAGGAGGAACGGGGATGCGCGGGTACATTGAGCAGCGGGGGCCGAATAGCTTTCGCCTAACCATCCGGCTGGGTTTTAACCCCGCCACCAAGGAATATGAACGCTACCGGGAGACGTTCCGGGGCAAGAAGGATGACGCCGAGACCCGGCTTGCCGAGCTAATCACCCAGTACAAGAAGGGGTTCACCATCAGCCCGGAGCGGATGACCTTCGCCGACTTCGCGGACCTCTGGCTGAAGGACTACGTCAACGTGAACCTGGCTCCGAAGACGCGCGAGGGTTACGCCCGGATCATCGAGCTACACTTAAAGCCCGCCTTCGGGGCGCTGCTCCTGCAGAAGATGCAGCCCTTCCACCTGCGGAACTACTACGCCTAGGCCCTGGCCGGCGGGCGCAAGGACGACCACAAGAGCCGGGGACCCGGCCTCTCGAAGCGGAGCGTCCTGCATCAGCACCGGCTGCTGCATAAGATGTTGGCCGACGCGGTACGCTGGGAACTTGTCGGCCGCAACGTGGCCGACGCCGTGGACCCGCCCCGCCCCGGAGTGCGGGAGATCGCCATCCCGACAGAGGAAGAAGCGGCCCGGCTGCTGGAGGCCGCCCGGGAACACCCCTACCTGGGCATGCCCGTTCTCCTGGCGTTGACAACCGGTATGCGATTAGGTGAAATCCTTGGCCTGCGTTGGCAGGACGTGGACCTGAAGAAGGGCCGCCTGACGGTCTACCAGGCCGCCCAGGTGACAAAGGGCGAAGACGGCCGGCAGAAGGTGTTTTTCAAGGCCCCGAAGACCAAGAAGAGCCGGCGGACCATCGACCTGCCGGAGATGACCGTCCAGGCCCTGAAAGAGCACCAGAGGCGGCAGAAGGAATGGCGGCTGGCGATGGGACCGGCCTGGCAGGACCACGGCCTTGTCTGCTGCCTGCAAGACGGGCGGCCGATTAACACGGGGACCCTCTCCACAGCCTTCCGCAAGCTGGCGGCCAAGCTGGGGCTGTCCGTCTCCTTCCATAGCCTGCGGCACTTTCACGCCTCCCTGCTGCTGAAGGCCGGCACACACCCCAAGGTGGTGTCTGAACGGTTAGGCCATTCCACCATCAGCCTGACGATGGATACCTACTCCCACGTAATGGACGGTCTACAACGGGAGGCCGCCCGGAAGATCGACACCCTGTTAGGCGGCTGAAACCCATTGTCCCCATTTTGTCCCCAAAACGGTCTCGGAAAATGAAATGGCAAGGATTGCTAACCCGCAAACCCTTGCCATTACTAGCTTTTATGGAGGCGGCACCCGGAATCGAACCGGGCAATAACGGTTTTGCAGACCGTCGCCTTAACCACTTGGCTATGCCGCCTTAAAGCATTATTGATTATACTACAGCCGCCGTAACATTGCAAGAGAATAGGGGCCTGCTGTTGCTGGCCTGCAATCGCCCGTGAAACCGGTTTGCAGGAACAAAAAAGGTTTTGGAACAGATCCAAAACCCTTCTTTATGCATATGGAGCGGAAGACGGGATTCGAACCCGCGACCCTCGCCTTGGCAAGGCGATGCTCTACCGCTGAGCCACTTCCGCACATAGGCTTTGTATGGTGCCAAGGGACGGAATCGAACCGCCGACACGGGGATTTTCAGTCCCCTGCTCTACCTACTGAGCTACCTTGGCAAAGCAGTCCTGGGGGCCGGTGCCGACCCGGTTAATCCCCGCAAGAGATGTTTTTTATGGCGGAGCTGACGGGATTTGAACCCGCGGTCTCCTGCGTGACAGGCAGGTATGTTAGACCAGGCTACACCACAGCTCCGCGACAATCTTTAGTATACATAAACTACTGTTCAGTGTCAACTCTTGTTGGGTGTCTTTTTGCCCACGATTTTAATTTTAGCTCTTCCCGCCCGCCCAAGGCAAAGCATGGCCTCTCTGAGGTATTTAGCTGCCAAAAGCGCCGACACGTTGGCATAATCGTATGGCGGGCTCACCTCGACGAGGTCCATCCCCACGACGTTCAGATCGTACAGGTAATATGCCGACTGGATGAATTCGGTGGAGTCAATGCCGCCCGGCTCGGGCGTCCCGGTTCCCGGCGCAAAAGCGGGGTCGACCACGTCAATGTCGACGGTGACGTAGACGGGGCGGTCTTTCAGGCTTTGCACCACTTCCTCCAGGCCGGGGACCACGTCGTAACACAGCATCAGGGTATTCTCGCGCGCGTAGACCATTTCCTCGCGGGTAGCCGAGCGAATCCCCAGTTGAATCACGTTTTCCTTGCCGACGACTTCCACCACCCGCCGCATCACCGACGCGTGCGAGAACTTCGCGCCCTCGTACTCGTCAAGCAGGTCGGCGTGCGCATCCAGTTGTAGGACGATTAATCCGGGATGGCGGCGCGCGGCGGCCTTGACCAGCGGCAGGGTGATCAGGTGCTCTCCGCCCAGGAACAGCGGCAGCTTGCCGTCGTTCAAAATGGTCTCGGCTGCGTCCTCGATGAGTTGCAGGCTCCTGTCCAAATCCCCGCCGGGCAGGATCAAATCACCGGCGTCGTAGATGGGCACCGAAGCCAGGTCACGACCCAGTTCCAGGCTGTATGCCTCTATGTTGTGGGACATCTCCCGGATGGCCCGCGGCCCCAAACGCGTCCCCGGGCGGAAGGTCACCGTCATGTCGAGGGGGGCGCCGACCATCACGATCGCCGATGAAGGATAATCGTTTACCGTGGCGATGAAGTCGTAGTCTTTACGTGTAAACCTTTCCACCTACTCGGAAAGCTCCCTTATTCTGTCAATCAGAAATTGCGGCAAAGCAAAGCACGCCTTGTGAATCTGGGGCGTATAGTACCTGGTCTTCAGGTCGGGAATGCGGCCGGTGTCCACCTCCAGCGGATCGTACTTCTTGGAACCCATCGTAAAGCTCCACATGCCGCTGGGGTAGCTGGGGACCATCGTCCAGTACCCGCGGGTGACGGGGAAGATGGTCTTGATGTCCCGGTGAATCCGGGCGATCAGGTCGGTGTGATAGTAAGGGGACTCGGTCTGGGCGACAAAGATGCCGTCTTCCTTGAGCGCTTCAAAGACCGACTGGTAGAACTCCCTGGCGAAAAGGCCCACGGAAGGGCCGATAGGATCGGTCGAATCGCAAAGGATCACGTCAAAGGTGTTTTTGTTTTCGGCAACGTACTTGATCCCGTCCCCGATGTACACCTCGGCCCTGGGATGGTCGAATCCGCATGCCAGCTCCGGCAGGTATTTCTTGGACACCTCGACGACCCGCTCGTCAATCTCGCACAGCGTAGCCTTTTTCACAGTTTCATGCTTGACGACCTCGCGCATGACCCCGCCGTCGCCCCCGCCGATGATCAGCACCCTCTTGGGGTTGGGGTGGGTGTTCAAGGGAACGTGGGCCAGCATTTCGTGGTAGGCGAATTCGTCGGCGACGGAGGTTTGAACAATGCCGTCAAGGACGAGCATGCGCCCGAACTGGATAGTGTCAACCACCGCCAGGTCCTGGAAGGGGGTCTTTTCCACGTGCAGCGTCTGCCTGATCCGGCAACTCAACAGCAGGTTTTCGTTCTGTCGCTCGCTGTACCAAATAGGCAAGGCCATTCCTCCTCCGGATTGGGTATAAGACTTCAGACATAGGACACAGGTTAAACGACAGTCTTAAGGATAGTAGATCCGTTCCTGGCGGAGCTTAGGTTACCTTCAATAGCAGCTCATTTAACTGAAACCAACCCTTGGCCCTAACTACCGACTACCGCCTACCGAATCAGTACCACATCGGTACGGCCGCCAGGCAGCACCCCACCTTGATGACGCGATGCTCGCAGGCGACGATCTTCTTCTCCACAAGCTCCATCTTGCGCTGCCGGAAGGCTTCCTCTAACATGCGGTCGATCTCGCTGTATGCTTCTTCGCGGGTGCACTTGCCGGAAAACTCCATAATCACGCCAAAGGTGTCGGCCGAGAGTCCCACGCCGACAGCCGCGGCAAGCAACTCCCCCGGAACGTTGCTGATGATGGCCCCGTAAGCGGTAGGAACGAGGGCGCCGAGCGGCAGCTTGAGATCCGGGTCGTATTCTGCACCGGGCGGGAGAATGCTGGAGACCCTGATCAGGTTGACGTTACCTATACGCCCCGCGAGGAGAGCGTTGTCGAAGGCGTTGAGCTTGGTCTCTCCCTCGGCGCAGGCGGCGGTAACGAAATATTTGCGCGGGACAGGCAGCATCGCTATTCTCCCTCCATGATGACAACTTTTAGTGCACGCTGATAATTATACAGAAATAGCAGGAAAAAGGAAATAGTTATTTGGACTTTGCGCTTTCCTCAGACGCTGATAGATCTCCTGGTAATGGCGCGCGTCTTCCGCCTGCGTGCCGTTGGATTCACAGATGAGGATCGGACTGTAGCCTCTTTCGATGATCAACCCGGCCAGCGGCGCAAAATCGGGGCCGAAGCCCTCGTCCCTTAGGGTGCGGTGACGGCGCTCGCCCGCGGCCGTAAACTCTATCGGGCTGAAGTGGATGTGTATTTTACGCACGCGCTTCTCGCCCAGCACTTCCACGCAACGGTCAAGGACGGCCGCATAAGCTTCTTTGGTGGTCAAGGAACCCCGGGTAATGGCGTGGATGTGCCCGAAATCAATGGCGGGGAACATCCGTTCGTCAACGGAACACAAGGCCAACACCTCGTCCAGGAGTCCCAAGTAACTGTACTTGCCCAGCGTTTCCGGGCAGATAAAAATGTCGTCCAGCTCCTCGGACCTCGCTTCATCCACGACCTCGGCCAGTACCTTTATGGCTCTGTCGAGGGCGGCTTTCCGATCTCTTCCGGCGCTGCCGGGATGGAAAACGACGCGCGTGGCCCCCATCCAGCGAGCGGCCCGCACCGACTGCAAAAGGTGCCTCTTGCTTTTGACGACGTGTTCCGGGTTCTCGCTGGCCAGGTTTATATAGTAAGGGGCGTGAATGCTTAGGGCCACGTTGTGGCGCGCCGCCGCTTCGCCGATGGCGGCCGCGGTGGCCTCGCCGATGTTCACGCCGCGGACGCACTGGTACTCGTACGCGCCAAGTCCCATGGCCCGGAGCCATCCGGGCGCATCCACCGACGACTTGTAGCCTTGCACGTAAAATGAATCAGAGTTGCCTGCCGGGCCAAAGATCATCCCCATGCTGTCGTGCCTCCTATTCTAGCAATGACCCGGCGTCAGCCGCTTTAAACAACAAACCGGCCCTTCCCCGACCGGGCCCCGGCACCATTATCACTGCCACGACAAATTGCGCCGAACCAGGTTACTTTGGATTCTATACCAGTCAACGGCCCTCGGACAATGCCGCCCTTTTCCATCAGCCGCACAAGAATAACAAGATGTACCACTAATAACGCTGGCAAGGCTGTGAATAATAAGAAAAATTGTAAAAGGAGGAGCGAACATGTTCCATCAGATTCAACAGCAGATTAACAGCATGCGCCAGGACATCAACAGTATTTCCAACCTGGCCAACCAGCTTGCTCAAAGCGAGCAGAGCCATGCCCAGGAGCTGCAGAGGATCCAGGCAAGAGAAAGCAATGCCAGCCGGCAACTGCAACAAATTGGGCAGCTCTGCAACAGTCTCAACAACGCCCTCAATCAAATCAGCGGTGTTTCTCAGCAGTATCCCGGCCAGATGATGCAGCAGGCCCCGGCCTTCCAGCAAGCCGGAGCCCAGGCCGGTTACGGCGGGATGGCCGCGCAGTATGGCGTCGGGACCATGGGCCAAGCGGGCGGAGCCTTCGGCGGCGGTACCTTCGGCGGCGGCGCCTATGGTTATGGAACCCAGGCCAACATCGGGACCGCAGGCGGCCAAGGCTTCAACCTCGGCAACTACCTCAGCAACCAGGGCGCCCAGGCCAACCTCGGCACGCAGGGATATTTCCAGGGCGGCCAGCAGGGCGCCCAGGGCTTCAACCTGAGCAGCTACCTCAGCAACCAGGGCAACATCGGCGCTCAGGGCTATCTCCAGGGAGGTATGGCGGGGGCAGGCACAAACCTGTCAAACTACCTGTCAAACCAGGGCATGGCCTTTAATCCCGGCGGCACCGCAGCCAACATTGGAAACTACCTGCCCAATCAGGGCATGGCGATGGGCGCCGGCAACATCGGAACCACCGCGTCCTTCAACCCGAGCGACTACCTCAGTAACCAGGGGCGGAACGCCAACCTGGCCACCGGTTCCGCGTTCATGGGTACAGGCGCCGCGATGAGCTAGTTCCGACAAGGATAATTTAGGAAGACTTTCCGATTAATAAATGGGCCCTGAGGGGCCCGTTTATTTTATGCTTTTAACCTTAACATTTTATGTCAAATATGCTATCATTTGGCTAGGGAGGTGGTAGAGTTGCCCAAGCTGATCAGAGAAGGCGTAACGTACAACCATAAGGAAATCCTTGAAATCCTCTTTGACTTTTCGGCGTTTAAGGACCGTGTAGCCCGCAAATTCAAAGACCTGGCGCGCGAGATCGAAGGCAAAGCCAATGAACACGAGTTGTGGGTCAACCTGTACCTGATTTCCAGCGATTATGCAGAGGACAGCAACATACGGGCCAGGAAACAACAGCAGGGCGAAGCCCTGGCGCAGAAAATCTCCTGAAGCCGGATAACCTCTTCTTCCCCGTCGCCAGACGGGGTTTTTCTATTTCCCGTAATTTACACAGGGGATCGGCTGGCACAACCAACCATTTGCTCGAAGCCTTGAAAATACCGGCGTTGCAAGTCGAGGCATGGATTTCCCATCCACCCCGTTCACTTCCGCAGGCAGACTATTCCATTGACCCTTGCAAAAGCTCCCCGTTATACTGACAAAAGCCCTGAATTTTAATAGGAAGGGGGGCAATGGGATGTCCATTTTCACTTGGTGGGCGAACTTTAAGCACCGCCGACTGGCGACAGCAGGGGCGCTCTTTGCACTGGCCGTCAGCCTGCAGATCTACGTGATGCACGTGGCTGAAGTTAAAGCGCCGGTGAAAAGGGAAGCCATTGCTTCGGTTACTTCCGGCAAGACAAACGCGACAAATGAAAACAACAGCCTCGAAAAAGCCCGGGCTCTTCCGGAAGCCGCAATGAATGACGGTTCCCCGGGCCGGCAGCCCGCGGTTTCCCGCGCCGATCTTTCACACCGGCAGGTTATCCTGATGGCGCAGGTCATTGAAGGAGAGGCGGCCGACGAGCCGTACCTGGGCAAGGTCGCCGTCGGCGCGGTGATCGTGAACCGCATGGAGAGCAACCAGTTTCCGAAGACGCTGGAAGGGGTCATCTACCAGGACCTTGCCTTTGAAGCGGTCGCCAACGGCCAGATGCACAGGCCGCTGACCAAGAGCTCCATCCGGGCGGCCGAAGAAGCACTTAACGGCCGCGATCCGACCGGCGGAGCCCTTTACTACTGGAACCCCTACAAGAAAGTCAGCAACTGGGTGTGGTCGAGGCCGATCTGCACGCAGATCGGGCGGCACGTATTCGCGCATTAACCCTTATTTCCGGGTATGAGTAAAGTTAAGTCGGGTGGCTAAGGGAGGGATTTGCTAAAAAGAAGGGACGAGAGACCAATCCTCCGAAGTGATGGAATAGCCACAAACCACACAAAGGAGGCGGCCCTCGTCCGTGGAAAAACTTCACGAAAGGTTCAACGTTTCCTTCCTTGATTGTGAGCGATTTTTGTGGACGGCATTAAAAGCTGTGTTCAGTGAACACTTGCGGCAGTTACTGGAGCTGTTGGACGAGGAGATCTGCAGGCACCGTGACAAAGACCGTTACAAAGTCTTAGAGACCGTCAGCCGAGAGGTTGAAACCCTCGTGGGTCCGGTTCGGTTTCGTCGTCGGTGCTACTTGGATGTTCAAACGGGGGAGAGAGTCTACCTCCTCGATGAGGTTCTTCAACTGCCTAAGCGCAGCCGTATATCCCCCGGGCTCATTATGGCCTTAGCCCTACTTGGTACCCAATGTCCTTCTTACCGGATGGCAGAGGATAATATCCGTGAGGTGTTTGGGGAGAGAATTTGCAGCCATGAAACGGTACGCCAGGTAATACTCCAAGTCGGCAGAAAGCTTCAGGTAGAGCAAGCACAGCAGCGGGAATCTCCCCAGGGAAAGCTTAAAGTGCCGGTATTACTACTAGAAGTAGACGGTCTTTGGACTTCACTTCAGCGTGAAAAGGACCCGTCCAAGGAGATACGTATCCTGGTCAGTCATGAGGGGTGGGAGCGACGTCATCCCTGCAGTAACGAGTACATGCTACGCAACAAGCTTCACTTTACGTGGGACGGCCGTACGGAAGAATTCTGGGAAGAGGCCAGCCGCTATCTTGTCGCGCGGTATGATTTGGAGAACACCCTGGTAGTCATCAATGGTGATCGGGCATCTTGGATCCGAAAAGGAGTGCAGTGGTTTCCCCGGGCCATCTACCAAGTGGATCGGTTTCATCTACAACGGGATATTCGCTCCCTCTTGAAAGGCCAGCCGGAAAGGCAGAAGATCGCCAAGGAGGCTTTTGAAGCCAGCGATGAGGGACTGTTTTTGGCCACCTTGGCCGAGGCAGCAGCGCAGGAGAAGGATCCTAAGCTGCGCCGCAAGTTAGAGGCCTTTGTCGCCGACCTATCAAGCATGCCCGAAGCCCTTCGTGATTACCGCAAGCGGCTTCCTGACTACGGCATAGATCCCGAGGGATTCCGCGGTTTAGGCGCCGCTGAGTCCCAGATGGACCTCTTTAGCAACCGTCTGAAAAAGCGTGGCCAGAGCTGGAGACTGCCTGGGCTAAGGGCTATCCTGGCAACACTTACGGCCGGATTTGAGGGGCGGCTTCATCAAAGTGCCGAGCAACTGGAGAGAGCCGAGCAATTGCTACAGCGTAAGAAACTGCATTTGAGTGCCGGCCGGATTATGGGGAAGCTTGGCTCGGCGATAGCCGAACCTCGGTCGGGGCATCTACCAGTCACCGAGCGCGGCCGGAATGCATCGGGTGGACTGTCTCTACTAATGCGGCGTTTGAGCCATCCCCTATTCTCGACTACCTAAACCTGTGAGTGGCCCGCTTCGGAGGGAGAAGTACCCGAATCCACTTGACAGACACATTTCCGGCATTCCCTTGTCAGGCGCTCCGGCATATGCTATACTGTTTTCTGCCGGGCCTGTAGCTCAGGGGGAGAGCGCTTGACTCGCATTCAAGAGGTCGCGGGTTCGATTCCCGCCAGGTCCACCAGAATTGACAAAAAGAAGCAGAGCCAAAGACAAGGCGCTGCTTCTTTTTGCTTTCATCGTTTACCCCCGCTTTCCTCACCCGGGACAGATAACGATATACATCGACATTCTTTTCGCCATCTTCCTGGTTAAGTTTGGATGTTAACTGCCGAAGATTTCTGTATTAACCGTAGTCCGTACAGCCAGTGAAAGACAGGTAGCCGGCTTTGCACCAGGTTCTTGAGCGGTACCCCGTCATTTTTTTGATAGGCGTCTCACTTTTTTGCAGTAGAATGGCGAATCGTGTCGAATTTGAGTTATTAGTTAAACATGGCAGACCACTTGAGGAACGGGGCGGGGACGTTGCATCTAACGGCTCTCTCCATCGTCGCAACGATGGCTGCAGCGTTAATTCTCACCATGGCTTACGGTTCCCTTTACCTGCAAAACCGGGAACGGCATATGGGCATATGGGCGGTTGCCTGGTGCATATGCCTCGTGGGACTCGGAACGTCTCTCTGGATATTCGCCCTCGAAGCGTCGCCTCCCCTCAGAATCGTTTACCCGTTGTCGCAGATCCTCTCCAGTATGTTCTTTTTGTGGGGCACCCACAAGTTTCTCGCCTTGCCGATGAGCCAGGCGTGGGTACACGGTTCTCTGCTGACCGCTGCATTAACCGTTACGGGCAGCTTCTTGCAGCTATCCTTTGCCGTAAAAGCCCTGCCCCTCTCCCTCTTTACTGCGGCTGCCCTTAGTTACAGCGGTATTCTCTTTCTCAGACGCAACGACGCAAATTCTCAGGCCCAGCGAATCACCGGCTACGCTTACCTTCTCTGGGGCCTCCATAAGGTCGACTTCCCGTTTATCGCTTCAAACGAAGGGTTGGCGCCATGGGGTTTATTAACAGGTGCGGTTATAGGGTTTACCGTCGCCATCGGCATGCTGGTCGTCCACCTGCAAAAAAAAGAATCCTGCTTTCGCTTACTTACCAAAAACGCCTGTGACGTTATCTTCCGTTACCGCCTGGTCCCCCCTGTAGGTTTCGAATACGTCAGCCCCGTGTCTACTAAAACCCTCGGCTACTCTCCCGAAGAGCACTACAAGAATCCTAATCTGCACCTTGAGATGGTGCATCCCAAAGACAGGGTCGTTTTCGAAAGGCGTATTCAAGAGCTGCCGGTGAACGCCGACCAGCCCCTGGTCCTTCGCCTCATCCGCAAAGACGGAACGGTCATCTGGTCCGAGCACCGCATAACCCCGATCTACGATCAGGCAGAAAACTTCATCGCGGTCGAGGTCTTCATCCGCGACATCACCCAGCGCAAGCAAATGGAGGACGCCTTACAGAGGGCCGAACGCGAGAAGGCAACCATTTTGAACAGCATTTCTGAACTGGTCAACTACTACGACACAGATCTGCGCATCATCTGGTCGAACAAAGCGGCCAGCGAGTGGGTGGGCCTCCCGGCCGAGCAGATGGTCGGGCATTATTGTTACGAAATTGCGCACCACCGTACCGAACCATGCGAAGGCTGCCCGGTAGTAACGGCCATCAAAACAGGGGGGGTTCACGAAAACGAAATAACCTTTCCCGGAGGGATAACGCGCTTGATCCGCGGTTATCCGGTGCGCGACGCCGAAGGTAACGTCGTCGGTGCGGTCGACATTACGATGGATATTACCGAGCGCAAGCAAGTCGAAGAAGCTTTACGCAAGAGCGAAGCCAGGTACAGGGAACTGGCAGACTCGCTGCCCGAGGTGGTCTTTGAAATGGACAAAAACGGCCGATTGACTTTCGTAAACGAAAATGCTTACAGTTTCTTCGGCTACACCAAAGCGGATTTCATAAGAGGGGTCAACGCTCTCGAAACTATCGTTCCCGAAGACCGGGCCAGGGCGAGGGAAAACATATGGCGGTCGATGCACGGTGAAGACCTGGGCGGCGTTGAGTATACGGCCCGCCGCAAAGACGGCGCCGCCTTCCCCATCCTCATCCATTCCAGGCCCATCATGCAAAACGGCCAGCCCGTCGGGCTGCGGGGCTTTATCATCGACATCACCGAACGCAAGCAGGCCGAGAAAAAGCTGCGGTACTTAAGCCTGTGCGACCCCCTCACCGGGCTTTTCAACCGCACCTTTTTCGAGCAGGAAATGCGCTCCCTGGAAGAGCGTAAGATACCGGCAGGCATCATCCTCTGCGATATCGATGGGCTGAAACTGGTCAACGACACGATCGGGCACGAAACGGGCGACAACCTGCTGATAGCAGCGGCTAAAGTAATCAAAAAGGCCTTTCGCGACACCGACATCATCGCCAGGGTGGGCGGCGACGAATTCGCCGTACTTTTGCCGAATGCCTCGGAAGAGACCGTGGAGAGCGCCTGCCGAAGAATCCGAACGGCGGTCGACGAGTACAACAAAGGAAACCCGGAACTGCCTTTGAGTATCTCCGTAGGGTATGCGGTAAGCCGGGAGTCAGTAACGGTAAGCAGCCTCTTCAAGGAAGCGGACAACAACATGTACCGCGAGAAGCTGCACCGGAGCCAGAGCTTCCGCAGTTCCATCGTCCAGACCCTAATAAAGACGCTGGGAGCGCGCGATTTTATCACCGAACACCACGCCGAAAACCTGCAGGAGCTGGTGACGCTCATCGGCAAAACCCTTGGCCTCCCCGAAAGCCGCATAACCGACCTGCGCATTTTCGCCCAGTTCCACGACATCGGCAAGGTCGGCGTGCCGGACCGGATCCTTTTCAAGCCCGGGCCGCTGACGCCCGAAGAAAGACTGGAAATGAACCGGCACTCTGAAATCGGTTACCGCATCGCGCAGTCGGTACCCGACCTGGCCCCCATTACCGACTGGATTTTAAAGCACCACGAATGGTGGAACGGCGAAGGGTATCCCCTGGGGCTGAAGGGGGAGGAAATACCGCTGGAGTGCCGCATCCTGGCCATCGCCGACGCTTACGACGCGATGACCAGCGACCGGCCCTACCGTAAGGGTATGACGGTTGAACAGGTCCTGGCCCAACTGGAGAAAGGCGCGGGCACCCAGTTCGACCCCCAATTGGTAATGACCTTTGTCAGTCTGCTCCGGCAGAAATCCCTCGGCCTCTATCATCATTAGCCATGTCCCCGCTTACTCTTCGATCCCACCCTTACAACTCTTATCACTGACTCATTCCGACTATGAAGAAAGTTCAGGCATTGAACGGTCGGTTTCAGAAGTTAAAACCGCATAAGCCTAAAGGCTGCACTTAATGGATAAGCCTTCCGAAGTAACCTCGGAGGGCTTCGCTGACTCGAAACCCTTATTCATTGTGGCGGGGGGACTCTATCACTGTCTCGATAGCGTAGACAACCTGTGCGGTAACCTGGGCGCGGCCTCCGAAGTTTTCATAAGCGACCGAGGTGATGGTCCTGCCCTTGGGGGTGGAAACGTACTTGGGCGGAATCCTGTTGAGGGCGATGGCCATAATGTCCTCCCGGCATCTTTCGCAGGTGCACAGTTCCGGCCGTATACGCTTGTAGTTCTCGATGATGCTGTTCAGCATCTGGCTGACCGCAATCTCGGCCATATTGACTAACACAGCCACACCTCCGCGAAGCTCATTTCTCGCTGCCAATTTCAGGCGCTATTCCTTAGTAATCCGATGCTAATCCAAAAACCGTAAGCTGTCAACGAGATAAGGAAATGTTTCCTCGACAAAAAGGCCCTTTTTCATCCCCTGGACAGGTTTGAGGGTACGATTTTAAGATTTGTGGTAGTAGAACTGGAGGTTGAGTCATCATGAAATTCATCGCCTGCACCTCAAACGTCGTTCTGCTCCCCCCCACCGAATCCCGCCGGCTCAAACAGCCGGAACACAAGAATTCCAGCCCTAAAGTCCTGCTCTTTCCTCCACCCCGTTCCGTTTGCGTTTTGTGCGGCGGCAGGGCCGAGATAGAATACCACCACAAACCAGTCTGCCGGAAATGCGCCGCGCAAACCGCCCGGCTGTTTATGCAGTAAGCAGCCCGGTCTATATCCCAACCGAAGCTTGGACACTAACCGTAAAGGGGACCTGTAATTGCCAGGTCCCCTGTTTTTAGGGTGTTGACATGCTTCACCGCCCACCCTATTATAGTTAAGTAACTAACTAGTTACCAGGGGGGATTTTTTTGCCCGCCAGGCAGCGAGACCCTGTGGCCAGCCGGCAGCGCATCCTCAATGCCGCCCGGGAAGTCTTCGCGGAAGTCGGTTTCGAGGCCGCGCGCGTCGACGAGATAGCCAGGCGTGCCGATATCAACAAACGCATGCTCTACCACTACTTCGGCGGCAAGGAAGACCTTTACATCGAGGTCCTGCGCCAGTGTTTCAAAGACGCCTGGGAGCGGGCGGGAACGTTGCTCGCCGCCAAGTCGGTGGACATTCTCGACCGAGCAAAATCGGCAATCTCGGCCTATTTCTGGTACCTCGTGGAACACCCGGAGTTCCTACGCCTGATGGAATGGGAATCCCTCCAGGGCGGACGTCACGCACGCCGTTTTCTTCCCGACTTCTTTGCCCTGGGCATGCATCAGCTTGAAAAGATACTAAAAGACGGGGTTGCCGCGGGGATATTTCGCCGGGACGTCGACATGCGCCAGTTGCTGATCAGCATCAACGGCCTCTGCTCAGCTTACCTCTCGCGCCGGGAAATCCTGGGTTTCCTTTGGACCGAAGACATGTTCAGCCCCCGGATGCTTGAGCAGCGTTTGGACCATATCCTGGAGCTGCTGTTCAACGGCATCCTGCAGAAAAATAGCAGTACATAATATCCGAACGTAAGGACAGCGCCGCCTGTTAAGAACTGGTTAAAGACAGCCGATTGCGCTTAATCCCGGCAAAGAGTATAATGGGCAGCAACAGGAAAACGGAGGCATTTTATAGCTTGAAAGGGCTAATAGCCGGCTTAATCATCTGGCTGGTCGCAGGGCTGCAGTTGATGGACTGGGCCAACGCCAAACGCCAGGGAAACAGAAAGGCCCAGCGGAACCACCTCTTCGCCGGCGTACTCCTGGGCATCGCCGGAATCATATTGATGTTTGCGGCCCAATAGCGACAAGCGCAATCATCCCCGCCTGATCAATCCCGTCACACCTTGCGGTGAATCCGCATAATCTGCATTACCAGTGAAACGGGATACGGGAAGGTGGGAACGCTGTGCTGACCAATCAATTTGTCTGGGTGGCCGTACTGAACGGCGTTGCGGTCGCCGTAGTTGTCGCGGCCGGCGCCCTGCTGGTCTGGACATTCATGCGCCAGTGGTTCTCCTAAAGGCCGACCTCTGACCTCTTTTTAAGCGGCACGGCCGGCATTAAAAACCGGCCCCTATTTAAATCAACTGACGGGACAACCCTAAAAAAAGATTCCGTTCGCGCGTGGAGCACTGTAAATAGCACTGGGCGCTGGGCGTTGGGATGAAATGAAGGGATTCAGCCCCGGCCGAATCCCCTCTATAAAGCCCAAAGCTCAATACTATAATCCGGAGGTTTAAAAACATGGCGGAGTACCTCAACGACCTGCAAGCAAGCTTCTTTGCGTGGTGCGACAATACCGTCTTCGGCCACGTCAACCGGGAGGGCACCATTCTGAAATACTGGCGGCCCAGGAAAAACCCCGACGGCAGCTACGACCTCGTGTTCGAGCTCGACCCCCCGGACGAACCCGCTTCCAAGCTGGCGGTGCCTGTTCCGGAACAGTTCCACGAACTGCTGGAGAAGGAGTATTTTGCGGACCACGGCGACGAAGAGGAGCATAGAGACAACGGCTGAAGGTTCGATAACCTGTCTTAACTGGCTTTGATGTGTTTTTTAACAGGTCCTGATGGAGCTTCCCGCAATTTCTGCTGCAAATTTCTACCCGCCGCATGGACTAGAATACGTTCCGGCTGCAAACGTTAAACAACAGACAAAACACCATCCGGGGGAGGCATTAGGTTGTCGATTATTCACCTTCTCACGGTAACGCCGAGCATCCTGGAACAGCTCCCTGCGGCGGTCAAGGAAAGGTACGACCTCAAACCGGGCGCGCCCCTGCTGATCTCGGTTTGCAAGGAAAAACGGACCATTATTATCCGCCCGGCGGAACTCACCGCCCTGTTGGCCGAGCAGATCAGCAGCCTGTTCGACGAGTGTTTGGAGATCAGACGCCACCTCTACCAGTACCAGTTCCAACGCCGGAAAGAAACCCGGAACAGCACCCTCTCCGCCTCGTCCCACCGGCGGTGCATCAGGCATTGAGCATTGGACCTTCTATGTCAATACCTAATTTTAATAACCCTGATTAGGCCGCCCGTAAGGCGTGCCGCTCCTTGGCTGCCAGGAATAGAGCTTCATCATAGGGGGTGTTGTTAAGCCACATCGCATAGATAATACGCATCCAGACACTTGCGAGACATCTGAGGGCTGTGGCGTGAGCCTTACCTTGTGCGCGTTTAGCATCATAGTATTCACGTGCCCAGGAAACCCAACGGATACTCTGCATCGCCAGTTGGTACATCACGTTCCTAAAGGGTTTAACACAGGATTTTCGCGGACGGGCATAAGCATACTTGCCGCTTTGAAACAGAACCGGTGTTGTACCCGCTAGGGCCTGTACGGCCGGTAGACCGGGATAACGGCTCCGATCATCACCCCACTCCGCCAGGAGCCGTGGCGCCACCCTTACTCCCGCTCCGGGAAGGCTGGCAAAGATCTTGTAGTCGGAGTGGCTCTGAAAAAGATCTTGAATGTCCTGGTCATAACCCTTAATATCGGC
Source organism: Desulfosceptrum tomskiensis (assembly GCF_049818055.1). GTDB lineage: Bacteria > Bacillota > Desulfotomaculia > Desulfotomaculales > JASEER01 > JBFLVT01. Next base: position 120,655 of record NZ_CP187479.1, on the reverse strand, counting down.
CTGCAAGTTCTTGAGTCGGGTGACCAAGGACAGCATCAGCCGCGCCTTCGCCCGTGTAGTGGCCGCATTAGCCTCCAATTGAGGCTCGTGGAGTTTCGTCCAAATCGCCACAGCAGTCTTGTTGGGCTGAGGATGCTTGTGGGTCTTTAGAAAGACAGCGATTTCTGGTACCGATGCTTCTAGGGCTTTTTCTAAGGTTGGATAGGCCTGCAAAAAGTCCAAAAAGATAGGAGTATTAGCGTGAGAGAACAGGTCCAAAGCCACAGGGTAATAGAGTTTTAAACAAGCGATTAGCTTGTTAGTGAGACGGGTTCTCTCCTGGATCAGGTCATCCTGGTCCCGGGTTAGCATCTTGAGTTCTTCAATGATCGCGCTATCGGGCCGAAGCTGGCGTAAGTAAGGTAGTTCAGCTCGGCCAATATCGGCCAGCAGACGCGCATCAAGCGGGTCACTTTTTGCCCCGGATGGTTTGCGCCGATGATCGACCAGCTTGGGGTTAACCGGATAGACGGCAAAGCCATGTTCCAAGAGATATTGGATAAGAAGACCTTGACTTGTTTCAACGATACAAGCAACATTTGCGAGATCTTGGCCGGCTAGCTTGAGAAGTTTACGACCCAACTCATCAAGCCCCGGACGGGAATGTTTGACCGAAAAATCAGCTAGCATCCTTGCTTTGTCGTCAATTACCACCACCTGGTGGGTAGCGTCTGCCCAGTCGATACCGGCGAAGATCACTGATAATGGCAACTCCTTTCCCAAGTAGTCCCAACGTGGTGTTGTGGTCAATGATCAGCCCTATCCAGCAACGGTGCTCGAAGCACGACCCTTCTATGGATCATAACGCCACATTAAGCTCGGGGAAGGCAACTCCAATGCAGGCAATCGAGTTGCTGGCGTTGAGAGGCCTTTCCCCGAAACGTTGGGTACTGGGTAATACCACAGGAGATCGGGGATCTCCTTGTAAACCAAGGCTTTAGAGATAGTTTAACGGATAGGGCTTTGAGCATTGGGCACTGGGCGCTGGGCACAGTTGATCACAACCCAGCGCTCAGTGGTGCTCAGTGTTGTTCGCCTTTAGGCGTATAGGGAAGGATTTTCCCCACCAGTGGTAAAACTAGAAGGTGAGGTGGGGTGGTTTTTATGGGTCTTTTCGGCCGCATGCATTGGGCGTTAACTTTTTTCATACCGGTGGTTCTCGGCATCGCCATCGCGATGTGGGGACTCAATTCCAACCTGCCGCGGATTTTTTTCATCGTCGGTTTCATCTTTGTCCTCGTCATTCTTCCCGGAATCTTTATTCTGCTCAAAATCTTGGGGACGCCCCTGGAAGAAGAAGAGGTGACGCTGGTGGGAACGACCGGCCGGAACCAGGTGCGTTTAATGCAGGCCACCGGGGACATCAACTCGGTAACCGATAGTTCCCTGCTGAACGCGGTGCGCGGAGGATTGGTCCAACCGGGAACTAAACTGCGTATCACCAGGCGCGGCGACATTATTGCCGCCTGGAAGCCTCTCAAGGCTGCGGACGCGGATCCGGAGTAAAGAGCTCGGTGGAAAGGTAACGCTCCCCGCCGTCGGGAAGGACGGCGACAATCAGCTTGCCCGCATTGTCCGGGTGCGCCGCCAGCTGCAGGGCGGCCCGGCAGGCCGCGCCCGAGGAAATGCCGGCGAGCAGCCCTTCTTCCCTGGCCATGCGGCGGGCCATGCTGATAGCGTCATCGCCGGTGACCGGGATGATCTCGTCAATCAGCTCTGCGTCCAGGACTTCGGGAATAAAACCAGCCCCGATACCCTGTATCTTGTGGGACCCCGCAGGCCTGCCCGAGAGGACCGCCGATTCGGCCGGCTCCACGGCCACCACCTTGAGCCCCGCCTTTTGAGCCTTTAGAAACCTGGCCGAGCCTGTAATGGTCCCGCCCGTTCCCACCCCCGCCACGAAGATATCCACTTTTCCATCCGTGTCGTTCCATATTTCCCGGGCCGTGGTGCCGGTGTGAGACGCCGGATTGGCAGGGTTCTTAAACTGTCCGGGAATGAAAGTCTTCTTAAAGCTCCGCGCCAGTTCCTCGGCGCGGAGGACCGCCCCACGCATCCCTTCTTCCGCCGGGGTCAGGACGATTTCCGCTCCGTAGGCGGCCAACAGCTTGCGCCTCTCCAGGCTCATGCCCGCCGGCATGGTTAGGATCAGCCGGTAGCCCCTCACGGCACATAGCCAGGCTAGGCCGATACCGGTGTTACCGCTTGTGGGCTCGACGATGACCGTTTCCCTGTCGATCAGGCCCCTTTGCTCCGCATCGTCGAGCATCGCCAGAGCCGGCCTGTCCTTAACGCTGCCCCCGGGGTTGAAGAATTCAAGCTTAACCGCCACCGTGCCGGGCAGGCCTTCAGCCAGGCGCCGCAGCCAGACCAGCGGGGTTTTGCCTATCAGGTCGGTAAGCGATTCGTAGATACGCACGTCGATCACCCTTAATTATTCTGGCGCTGAGCATTGGACCTTCTATGTCAATACCTAATTTTAATAACCCTGATTAGGCCGCCCGTAAGGCGTGCCGCTCCTTGGCTGCCAGGAATAGAGCTTCATCATAGGGGGTGTTGTTAAGCCACATCGCATAGATAATACGCATCCAGACACTTGCGAGACATCTGAGGGCTGTGGCGTGAGCCTTACCTTGTGCGCGTTTAGCATCATAGTATTCACGTGCCCAGGAAACCCAACGGATACTCTGCATCGCCAGTTGGTACATCACGTTCCTAAAGGGTTTAACACAGGATTTTCGCGGACGGGCATAAGCATACTTGCCGCTTTGAAACAGAACCGGTGTTGTACCCGCTAGGGCCTGTACGGCCGGTAGACCGGGATAACGGCTCCGATCATCACCCCACTCCGCCAGGAGCCGTGGCGCCACCCTTACTCCCGCTCCGGGAAGGCTGGCAAAGATCTTGTAGTCGGAGTGGCTCTGAAAAAGATCTTGAATGTCCTGGTCATAACCCTTAATATCGGCCTGCAAGTTCTTGAGTCGGGTGACCAAGGACAGCATCAGCCGCGCCTTCGCCCGTGTAGTGGCCGCATTAGCCTCCAATTGAGGCTCGTGGAGTTTCGTCCAAATCGCCACAGCAGTCTTGTTGGGCTGAGGATGCTTGTGGGTCTTTAGAAAGACAGCGATTTCTGGTACCGATGCTTCTAGGGCTTTTTCTAAGGTTGGATAGGCCTGCAAAAAGTCCAAAAAGATAGGAGTATTAGCGTGAGAGAACAGGTCCAAAGCCACAGGGTAATAGAGTTTTAAACAAGCGATTAGCTTGTTAGTGAGACGGGTTCTCTCCTGGATCAGGTCATCCTGGTCCCGGGTTAGCATCTTGAGTTCTTCAATGATCGCGCTATCGGGCCGAAGCTGGCGTAAGTAAGGTAGTTCAGCTCGGCCAATATCGGCCAGCAGACGCGCATCAAGCGGGTCACTTTTTGCCCCGGATGGTTTGCGCCGATGATCGACCAGCTTGGGGTTAACCGGATAGACGGCAAAGCCATGTTCCAAGAGATATTGGATAAGAAGACCTTGACTTGTTTCAACGATACAAGCAACATTTGCGAGATCTTGGCCGGCTAGCTTGAGAAGTTTACGACCCAACTCATCAAGCCCCGGACGGGAATGTTTGACCGAAAAATCAGCTAGCATCCTTGCTTTGTCGTCAATTACCACCACCTGGTGGGTAGCGTCTGCCCAGTCGATACCGGCGAAGATCACTGATAATGGCAACTCCTTTCCCAAGTAGTCCCAACGTGGTGTTGTGGTCAATGATCAGCCCTATCCAGCAACGGTGCTCGAAGCACGACCCTTCTATGGATCATAACGCCACATTAAGCTCGGGGAAGGCAACTCCAATGCAGGCAATCGAGTTGCTGGCGTTGAGAGGCCTTTCCCCGAAACGTTGGGTACTGGGTAATACCACAGGAGATCGGGGATCTCCTTGTAAACCAAGGCTTTAGAGATAGTTTAACGGATAGAGCGTTGAGACTTATGGATGGTATTCGGCCAAGCCTAATATCACCGTTTATCTAAGTGCTCAGTGCCCAGCGCTCAATGCAAGTCAAGAAAGCCCTTGCACTTACTGCAAGGGCTTTCTTGACTAAGCTATTTACATCATGTCCATGCCGCCGCCCGGAGGCATCGGATTCTTGTTCTTCTCGGGCTTCTCCGCTACAAGGCACTCCGTGGTCAAGATCATGGCCGCGATGCTGGCGGCGTTCTGCAAGGCGGTGCGGGTGACCTTGGCCGGGTCAACGATGCCGGCGCCGATCATATCGACGTACTCGCCGCTCAGCGCGTTGAAGCCGACGCCCTTCGGGCTCTCCTTGACCTTCTCGACGACGATGGAGCCTTCCATGCCGGCGTTGTTCGCGATCTGGCGGAGCGGCTCTTCGAGGGCCCGCTTGATGATGTCGAAGCCGGTCTTCTCGTCGATGTTGTTGGAAGTCAGCTCGGCCACGGCCGGGATCACGTTGATCAGGGTCGTGCCGCCGCCCGGAACGATACCTTCTTCGACGGCCGCGCGGGTCGCGTTGAGGGCGTCCTCGATGCGGAGCTTCTTCTCCTTCATCTCGGTCTCGGTCGCCGCGCCGACGTTAATGACGGCTACGCCGCCGGCCAGCTTGGCAAGGCGCTCCTGCAGCTTCTCGCGGTCGAAGTCCGAGGTGGTCTCGTCGATCTGCTTCTTAATCTGGGCGATGCGCTTGGTGATGTTGTCCGGGTTGCCCTGCCCGCCGACGATGATCGTTTCGTCCTTCTTGACGCGGACCTGGCGGGCGCGGCCCAGTTGGTCGATGGTCGCCTTGTCCAGCTTGAGGCCGAGCTCTTCGGAAATAACCTGGCCGCCGGTGAGGATGGCGATGTCCTCGAGCATGGCCTTGCGTCGGTCACCAAAGCCGGGAGCCTTAACAGCGGCAACCTGTAGGGTGCCGCGCAGCTTATTGACCACCAGGGTGGCCAGGGCTTCGCCCTCGACGTCCTCGGCGATAACGAGCAAAGGCTTGCCCGCCTGCAGGACCTTCTCCAGAATGGGCAGGATATCAGCGATGGCCGAAACCTTCTTATCGGTGATCAGGATGTATGGTTCGCTCAAGGTGGCTTCCATCTTGTCCGGGTCGGTGATCATGTACGGAGAGATGTAGCCGCGGTCGAAATTCATCCCCTCGACGACTTCGAGAGAAGTGCCGATGCCCTGGGATTCTTCAACGGTGATGACGCCGTCCTTACCGACTTTCTCCATAGCGTCGGCGATCAGTTCGCCGATGGTCTTGTCGTTGGCCGAGATTGAGGCCACCTGGGTGATGGCTTCCTTGCTCTCCACCGGCTTGGCAAGTTCCTTGATCGCCCCGACGGCAGCCTCGACGGCACGCTCGATGCCGCGCTTGACGATGATCGGGTTAGCGCCGGCGGCCACGTTCTTCAGGCCAGCCTTGACGATGGCCTGGGCGAGAACGGCGGCAGTGGTGGTACCGTCACCGGCGATGTCGTTGGTCTTGGTCGCGACTTCCTTGACAAGCTGCGCGCCCATGTTTTCAAACGGGTCCGCCAGCTCGATCTCGCGCGCGATGGTCACGCCGTCGTTTACAATCATGGGAGACCCAAACTTCTTCTCCAGCACCACGTTACGGCCTTTGGGGCCGAGGGTGACTTTTACGGCGTCGGCGAGGGCGTTAACGCCTCTCTCCATAGCCGTACGGGCTTCTTCACGATAAATGATCTCTTTAGCAGCCACTATGTCTTACCTCCTTGATAATCGATAATCCGGATAACAATAACGCAGCCTTACTCTAGAACGCCGAGCACGTCGCTCTCGCGCAGGATCAGGTATTCGACGTCGTCAATCTTTACTTCGTTGCCGGCGTACTTGGAGTAGAGCACCTTATCGCCGACCTTGAGGTCGATGGCCACGCGCTGCCCGTTTTCCAGCAGCTTGCCGCTGCCAACCGCCACGACTTCGCCCTTCTGAGGCTTCTCCTTCGCGGTGTCGGGCAGGACGATGCCGCCCTTGGTACGCTCTTCCATCGGCAGAGGCTTGACCACTACGCGATCTCCTAACGGTCTGATCACTGATTACCCCTCCTTAGAGATGTGGATGTATTGCTTATTAGCACTCACTTAAGTTGAGTGCTAACAGTTACACCAGTTATTATGATAAAGAAGGCAGTCCAATAAACGCAAATCCTCAAAATTTAGGTTAAAATGTTTTGTATAACAACTGACAACAAATATTACTACCTTTTGCCCTCACCCTCCAAATTCTAAATGCGCAGACTTGCGGGCAAGGCGGACCGGAGCTCGTTTAGTATTTTTGCCGCCAATGGAAAGTTCTATACCATGAGGGAATTTATGAGCATTGGGCATTGGACATTGGACGCTGGGCGTTGGACGTTGAGCGTTGGGCGTTGAACAGGCGTTAAGATAGTTGAAGGAATTCGGCTTCGCCGAATCCCGGTTCCCAGGCCCTACACCTTACACCCTACACCCAATTAGAAGCACCCCAGGGCGCAGTTCTTGATCTTGATGCCGAGCAGGTCGGCTGCGCGCCCGACGACCGGCACCGGTACGTTCAGCTGCCTGGCGATAGCCCACGCCCGCGGGCAGTCGAGTCGGCCTTCGACGGCCGCCTTCTTTACCGCGTCGAGGACATCCTGCGCCGGCTCCTCGTACTTGTACTCCTTGTTCTTTTTCACGTTGATCCCCTCCTCTTCAGCGTTGCGGCGCGAACCGCCTTACCTTTTCCTCGGTAACCACGTAGTCCAGGGGCCAGTCGTGGGAACTCGGGTACACACTCCCGCACACCTGCCACTCGTAGCCCAGCCCTATCGTAACGGCCCCGCGCGCCAGGCGGGTCATGAACCGGTCGTAGTACCCCTGCCCGAAACCGAGGCGGTAACCCTCCCGGTCAAAAGCCACCCCGGGGACGATGAGGCACTCCAGCTCTTCCGGCGGCAAAACGGCTGAACCGGGGTCCGGTTCCGGTATCCCGTAGGCGCCGGTCTTTAAAGCACCCGGGTATTCCAGCACCTGCCGCGGGACCATCAGTTTCTTTTCCGGAACGGTTGCGGGCAGGGCCACTCTCTTCCCTCCATCCAGGGCAAGCCTGATCAAAGCTCCGGAGTTGACTTCGTTACGCACAGCGACGTAGGCCATGAGGCTTCGTGCCCTAGCAAAGGCCGGCAGGGCCGCCACCCGGCGGCAAATGACGGCGCTCTTGACCATCGCTTCCCTGGCCCCCATCGCCTCCCGCCGCGACAGAAACTCCCGGCGAAGCGCTTCTTTGTCGTTGCTCAAAGTGTACGCACCTCTACGCCGAACTCGTCGGCCAGGTTTTGGACGCTCCAGCCGCGCAGGTCCCTTCCCCGGTAATCGAAAGCCCCGGCGGGCAACAGAACGAGGTCGGGTCGGCATCCCGACGCGATCCTCCGGCGGAGGGCCTCAGCCAGGTCTTCGACCACCAACAGCCCCGCACAGCCGATCGTACCGCCGAAGAAACGGTTTTCGACCGCCTGCACCTCCATCCCATCCATCCCCGCCGCCCGGCAGGCCATTTCCAGCAGCGGCGCGGCCAGGGTTCCGGTCAAGACCAGGACTCTCCCCGGGGACTGTTGAAAAACTTGGCCCGCCAGTTGGGAAGTGTGATCGCAAATGCGCCGGGCGGCGCTCATTATAAGCTTAAGGTCCCGGGGATCGACGTCATGTTCAAAGACAAGCCCCGCGGAACGCCTCGTTCCCTTGCGCAACTGCACGCGGAAAGTTTCATGGTCCCTCTCGACCTCGACAAGGGGGTCGGCCGCACGCCAGAGCCGCCAGTAGGCGTCGGCCCTTGATAAAATCCGGTCGCCTGCGACCCGGCGGACGACATCCCCGCTTCGCAGCCCGGCCTGCGCGGCCGGCGAAGAGGGGATGACCCCGGTGGCACGGGGGACCAGGTCCCTGACCTGTGCGGGCTCGACGAGGAGCGGGACCGAAATCTTATCTCTGATATCTTCCAGAAAACTCGAAACCCTTGTCCAGAGGTCCTCGGGAATCCTGCCCTCCCTGGCGGCGTAACGCGTGTGGCCCGGCAGGAACACCCTGACCGTCTGGGCCCCGTGCGAGGCCAGGTAACCGATGGTCCGTTCGAGGTCGTCCCATCCCGTGACGTGGGGCATGGCCACGATGCTCCCGTGAAAGGGGATGCCCGCCCCGGCCAGAAGCTCCACCGCCCGCACGGCCCGGAACGGCTCGCGGTCGCCCAGGAGGATCTCCCTTATACGGGGATCGGCACTGTTCAACGACAGGCAGACCGTCAGAGGCCGAAGCCCGGCGAGCACGTCGACGGCCTCCCGGTCCAGCCTTGTCCCGTTGGTGGTGACCTGGACGGGGGTGGCGGGAAAGGCCCGGCGGAGAGACCTGAACACCCTTACCCAGTGCGGGTGAACCAACGGCTCGCCCTCGATGATGCGCGTCGCCGACTCTCCGATCACCACCGGGCGGGAAGGGTCCAGCCACGCGAACAGCTCCTCTATTTCCCCGGGGCTTAAGGACGGCACCCTGAACACTTCCAGCCCGGGCGGGTTCTGCCGGTGGCTGCAAAAAAGACATGCGAGGTTGCAGGACGAAGTCAGGGGCAGGATGTTGCTCTCCTGCACCGTCCGCATGATCAACGCCCGGACGTACCCGTTCCGGTCGCCGCGCAACTCTTCCATAGTTTACCGGCAGGAGCCGAGCCCGAGCCCGGCGTCGGCGTTCAACGTAAGCGGGGCGAACTCCCCCGCCAGGTACTTATAATACCCTACGGCCGCCACCATCGCCGCGTTATCGGTACAGAGCACGGGCGGAGGGACCGTCACTTGAAAACCGGCCCGCGCGGCTCTTTCCTCCAGGGCTTCCCGGAGCGCGCCGTTGGCCGCCACTCCCCCGGCCAGCGTGATCCGCCGCGGCTGGTACGCTTCGGCGGCGGCCATCACCTTGTCGACCAGCACGTCGGTGACAGCCTTTTGAAAGCCGGCCGCCACATCGGCGGTCACGACTTCCTTCCCCTCCCGGCGTGTTTTTTCGAGAAAGGTGATAACCGCCGTCTTTAGACCGCTGAAGCTGAAATCGTAAGTCCCTTCCTCCAGGTAGGCGCGGGGCAGGACGACGGCCTCCGGGTTCCCCAGGCGCGCCAGCCTCTCGACGGCCGGACCGCCGGGATAACCGAGCCCCAGCACCCGGGCCACCTTGTCAAATGCTTCTCCGGCGGCATCGTCCCTGGTCCTTCCCAGCAGATGGTAAGAGCCGTGGCGCTCGACCAGGAGGAGGTCGGTGTGCCCGCCCGAGACGACCAGGCAGAGGAAGGGAAACGGCAGCCGGGGATCGACGAGAAAATTGGCGTAGACGTGGCCCTCCATGTGGTTGACCCCGATCAGCGGGATGTTCAGGGCAAAGGCCAGGGTCTTGGCCGCCATCAGCCCCACGAGGAGGGAACCGGCCAGGCCCGGCCCGTTGGTTACCGCCACGGCGTCAAGATCGTTAAAGCCGACGCCGGCCCCCGCGAGGGCCTCGGCGATGATGGCGTTGATGGTCTCCAGGTGCCTGCGGGAGGCGACCTCCGGGACCACCCCGCCGAACCTGGCGTGCAGGTCGACCTGCGAGGAGATGATGTTCGAAGCGACGACCGTCCCGTCGATAAGCACGGCCGCCGACGTCTCGTCACACGAGGTTTCGATCCCCAGGATAACCACGCCCATCTAACAACCTCCGGTTGGCTGTCAACACTCGGCATTCGGCACTCGGATTCACCGGCAGCAACACCGGCTTTAGATGAATCCTATCCGAATGCTGAACGCTGAATGCCTAATGCTAGTATTCTAGCAGATCGGGAGCTTTTTTCCAAAACTTCTCCATTTCTTCTCGTTCTCCGGTTTCCCGAAAGTTTGGCCGGCAACGGGGAAAGCTAACCGCAACAGGATGCGAAAGGAGGGATAGCATGACAGCCGAAAAACGGAAAAAGAGCAAGAAAACGTACGACATCGAGGCCAAGCCCGATCTTATGGGCGCCGAAATAGGGACGGACGTGATCCAGGATGTCGCGGGCACCAGGGCTACCGTCCTGGACAAAGTCCGGAAGTAATGGGACTGTTGAAAAACTTAAAGCCCCGGGTTTTTCAGTGGCCTGAAAAGTAACCAATCGCGTTGGTCTGTAGGTATCAGAGGCTGGAAAAGTGCGAAAGTAAACAACGCAGAAAGGTAAGGCGAAGATAACGGCATGCCGTCCCAGAACAAAAAGAACAAGAAGCGCCCGGCGAATCCGGAAAATCCCGCTGACCTCAACCCGGATTACGTGGAGGGTCACGCCACGCAAACGAAGCTGTTCGACCCACCCGCCACCGTTAATAGCACTAGGCTATAGGCGTTAAGCCTTCGGATCGTTAAAGGGGATTTGGCTTTGCCAAATCCCCTTGTCCTCAATAGCCCTTCTTAACGCTTAATGCTTAATGCCTAATGCTTAACGCCAAACACTGCCCAATACCCAAGTATACTTACGACCGGGAACAAAGTTCACGAGTTTAGCAAGAAGGACCTGATGCTAGCCCACCTGGCCAGAACATCCGGCACGGGCGGTACGACCTTGTTCAGCTTTTCAACCAGCGTGTTGATGACCGTCAATCTGCGGTGGCCTTTCGGCGCACCGGCCTCAGCAACAAGAGCGTCGAGGTGTTCCAGCAGAAACCGGCTTAAAGGAACGTTGGCTGCCAGCAGTTCATCCAGCAGGAGGCGAAACTCGGCGGCAACATCCCCGTGGCCGCCTTTCTTGAGGGTGCGGATGCTGGCATAGAGGGCCGAAATATACTCGGCCGCCTCCTGTGCCCCTCCCGGGGCTTCCCCCTCCGCCGCGACGGCCCGCAGGCCGCCGTGCTCGTCGAGGGCCTGCCCGGCCCCGGGCAAAAGCCGCACCCGCTTCAGCTCGTCGTGATAGTTGTACTCCGGGACAATCAAGCCCTTGGTCTCCAGCGCCAGGGCAACCCTCTGTAATTGGTCTTCTTTGAAACCCTGTTTCCGTATTTTCTTGACGGGGATATCGATTTCCGAGACGTCCGCCTCGGGATGTTCACGGGCCAACTCTTCCAAGGCCTTCAAACAAAACGACAAGAACAGGGCTTCCTGATTGCTGATCTCCATGCCGCTTGTCCCTCCTTTTCCCTATTTTAACCCGGCAAAGAAACCCAAGAAAAGAAGTTAATAAAAAAGAGGGTGCATTTGATTATTAATCAAAAAATATTGCTTTTTTTTGCCGTTTGGAGTATACTAATTCTGCCTCTAAGGTTCCAACATCCAGGCTTGCCCGGGGCTATCTCTCTCGGTGGGGAAATGCTGGTGACTGGTGTGGCCCGTGGTGTGACTTTGGAGAGACTAATGTTTTCAAGGAGAGATAGTTTGGTGTTCGAAGACAAGACACTGCAGTGTAGGGACTGTGGAGCGGAGTTCGTGTTTACCGCAGGTGAACAGGAATTCTACGCGGAAAAAGGGTTTGAGAACATGCCCGCGAGATGCCCGCAGTGCCGTGCAGCCCGTCGGAACAGCCGGAGAATGTCCGGCGGAATGGGTAACGGACCCCGTCAGATGTACCCCGCTGTATGCGCCCGCTGTGGTGCCGAAACCCAGGTGCCGTTTGAACCGACCGGCAGCAAGCCTGTCTACTGCATGGAATGCTTCCAGGCAAACCGTTCAAGATCAAATTACTAATTCGGTACTGAACGCGACTTCCAGGCCAGTGTGAAGAAAAACACTGGCCTTTTCTTTTAAGGCTGGTTATCCAGGTACGCGCCGAGGCTTTTGCCGCAGCGAACGTTGGGGAGTGAATCAAAAATACGCAGTGAGCCGGGGAACCCGGCACTCAATTGACACAGCGTCAGCCCCAATGCGTCGGATACTTTTCTTTTTATACTAGCTCGGATCCGGGCTGGTATTGCTTATTCAGTTGAGTGCCGGAGTGTGAAGGAATGCCGAGGAAGGACACAAGCACTTAATAATCAGAGGTCGAGGTAGATCGTCCGCGTCGCCTCATCCCAGTGAAGGCGCTTGGCTTTAACGGCCTCGGCGAAGGACCTGATCTCCATGTAACCTCGCCCCTCGATCAAAACCACCGGTACACTGGTGGGCTGGCCGTTCAGGACGAGACGCGGCGGCAGAGGCGGGGGCGGAGCGTTGTACTTTTTCTTGACCTGCTCCAGCGGGAAGAGCTTTCCCGGGCAGAGCGTGGCCTGGAATTCACCGTGCCCTCCGACCGTCAGGTTGGGCTTTAAGTCCTTCAGGTAGGGCAACAACAGGTCGAGAGACTGCATCTGCGCCAGGGTCGGCGGTCTGCGTTCAAAATGCCCTGCGAAGCACACCCCCCAGGAGCGGTCGTTATAGCCAAGCGTATGTGCTCCCCGCGTGGCAAGCGGCCTGCCGGCCTGGATAATGCCGTCCTGCTTGATGAAGAAATGATAACCGACCCCGGCCCAACCCCTTTCCTGGTGCCAGCCGTGGACGGTCATAACGTCAAGCCGGGGATCATCCGACGCGGCGTGGTGGATAATGATATACTCCACCGCCTGCAGGGACATGGGCTCGAGCGGACCTTTAAAAGTGCCTTTAAACTCCTCGACGGGCGGCTGAGTCATATCTTGTTCGCCTCCCCCAAAATTCATGTTGCACCGGTTGTTTTTTCTTCCATCCTATGCATAGATATTATTGGGCGGTCCAGTCCGTTTCTTTATAAACTACTACGCAGGGCTCGAACCCCAATCTGCGGCGACCGGATAAGATCCTTGGCGTGAATGCGGCAAGGGAAGCCCTGCCGGTTGAATTGCGGCTGGAATAGCGGCTTGCTGCAAGCGCCCGACGAATATTAGAATGAAAAGAAAACTTTGCGCCGAATCCGGGTTTTAGCTATCCCAACAGCTAACTTTCCCGCGATTTCAGTTCCAGGTATGCGCCAAGAACCGTCAATACCCGCAGTTATCCGCTAAAAGCCGGATGGTTGCGGGTATTTGTTTTTGGCGCCGATGTCGCAACAAAGGCAGAGGCGGTCACCCAGGACACGCTGCCGGCGTCAGCCGTTCCAAATTACTGCTTGACTGAAGCCTTACGGTGATATGTCAAGGGCCGGGGATCAAAATTTTTTAACGGATCTTTGAAAAAGAGCAACAACCAACTAAGCTTGTTTCCAGAGACAAATGGGAAAAAGCAACATTAATGGGAGTATCAATTGTCAACTAGGTTTTAAATGATCCTCCTCTGCACTTGGGGCATGTATAGTTGGTTGCTGCGTAGCAGAGCATCAACCACCCGCACGAGTTTTCGTGCGGTAAGGACTAAAGCACGGCGATGGTGGTGAGTGGTACTCTCTTTAAACTTACGGGCGTAGAACTCGGCAAACTTGGGATCACGGATACGAACGTTGTTGGCGGCCAGTACAAAGTAACTGCGCAAGTAAGCGTTCCCGGTTTTGGTAAGCGGCGTGTCGTCGGCTTCAAAGTCGGCTGACTGGTCTTTCCGCCAGGTAAGGCCGGCGTACTTGGCAAGAGCCTTCTCGTTATCAAACCGGTGGATGTCGCCGATCTCGGCGATCAAGCCGGCAGCGCATACAGGCCCGATGCCCGGCATTGACTGCAAAGTGTTCTGAAAGTGTGACAGCTCTTTCTCAATCGCTTTGTCAATATCCTTGACCTGCCGTTCCAGGGTGCGGATGGTCTGCAAGCTGGTGGCCAGGATCAGGTTCACGGGCTTTAAAAGGCTGCCGTGTAGCTTATAGGCGGAACTGGCGGCATGCTTGAGAGCCTTGGCGGTGGCTTCGGGGTTGGAGAAATTACTCTTTCCCTTCTCCATCAGGATATCGATCAGTTCATCCAGCGGTCGTGCCGCAATCTCTTCCGGAGAAAGGAACTCGGTCAGAATCGCCTCCGAGGCGGCCCCGAAGGTATCGCTCAGCACCTTGTTCTGACAGATGGTATTGAACTTGAAAAACAGGTTACTCAGAAAGTAGTTCTTCTCGCGGGTGATAGTTTGAATCAGGTGGTGGCGGAATCTGGTTAGTCTCTGCAGGGGCAGGTAGCGGAAGTCTACCTGGCAGCTCTCGGGCAGCCGCCCGAACCTGAGTCGGTCGGCGATCACCAGGCAATCGAACCAGTCGTCCTTCCGGATGTCGACGTATTGCTTTCTGAAGTTGGCGATCACCTTGGGATTGAAGACATACACCTGGGGGTGGAAGGGAACTAACGAAGTCTCGCCGGCCAGGTGCATCTGCAGGTGCCAGCCATAAACAGAGGTAGCCTCCAGGCCGATGCGCAGGGAATCAACATTATTAGCACTACAGATTTCGATCAGATACTTGACGAAAGATTCAGCTCCCGGATCATCATTTTTGGCGCGGAAACGCTTGGCAATCTCCTCGCCTTCCGCATCAAACATCCGGGCTTTGAAATCTTTCAGGCTGACATCGATACCGACAAACATTCTCACTTGCTTCACCTCCTTCCGGTGAAGGAATGGCGCAAGATTATGCGGGGTCCCAGGCACCATAACCGATCAACAGCCTCGCCGAAACCAACGCTTTCCTGTCAAGACCTTGCTCTATCCAATCTGCTACCATTAGACAGGATCTTGAGAGGTTGCGCAACTTACGTGTTAGGGGTACAGGTTACGGGCTGGGGGTCAGGCTTCAAATGAGGTCGAACCTCAAGGGGGAGCATACCTTCCCAGAACATAATCTCACGACTACATTTTGACTGGGACCCCGACAAAAGTGAATACGAAATTTCCAGTTTTCAAAGAGCGTTCTTGATCCCTGTTGGGCTTTCTTTAGTGGATCGATGATCAGGGGGTACAAAACTATCATACGAGGGGGTATGGCAAGTGTTGAGAATCGGGGAAAAAGTCATTCAACAAGGTCTCAACTACCTGGCCCGCAATCCGGAACATAACCTGGGGTCACTGCTGGACTGGGCGGAACGCCTGGCCCTTAAGGATAAGCACAAGCAGCAAATCCGCCTGGCCCGGGAAAAGCTCTCCGACCCGGAAAGTAACTGGTACCGACTCGCCTGCCGCGTGCTGCGCGAGGTGCAGCCGAAAAGCAGGGACTGCCTGGTGCGCAACTTCTTTATCAATTCCTGGTTTCACGGCATCCCGCGGCAGCGGGAGGTCTCGGAACGGGAAGGTTTCAATGTCCCCTACACCATTCTGATCGACCCGACGGCACGGTGCAACCTGCACTGCCTGGGGTGCTGGGCCGGGGACTACCACCAGCGGGACGAGCTGGACCTGGCGACCCTGGACCGCATTCTGGCCGAGGCCCGTGACCTGGGGATTTACTTTATCGTCTACTCGGGGGGCGAGCCGCTTTTACGCCGGAAAGACCTGCTGACCCTCGCCCGCAAGTACAACGACATGGTTTTCCACGCATACACCAACGGCACCCTGGTGGATGCGGACCTGGTCCGCGAACTCGCCGAGGCCGGCAACTTCACCCTCGCCTTCAGCGTGGAAGGTTTCCGGGAGGCTACGGACTCCCGGCGGGGGCAGGGTGTTTTCGATCGGGTGATGGAAAGCATGGACCTGATGCGGGCGGCCGGGCTGATCTTCGGTTTTTCAGCCACCTACACCCGCCGCAACACCGAAGAGCTGGCGTCGGACACCTTCATCGACCTGATGGTGGAGAAGGGATGCCTGTTCGGCTGGCTTTTCACCTACGTGCCCGTCGGGAAGGACGTGGATAGGACCCTAATGGCGGCGCCGGCGCAGCGCGAGCTGATGTACCGCAAGGTGCAGGAGTGGCGCGAGACCAAACCGGTCGCCGTGTTCGATTTCTGGAACGACGGGGAGCTCACCCAGGGCTGCATCGCCGGCGGGCGCCGCTACTTCCACATCAACGCGGCCGGGGAAATCGAACCCTGCGCCTTTATCCACTATGCCAGCGGAAACATCAAGAACATGTCGCTGGCGGACGCCCTGCGTTCGCCTATCTTCCGGGCCTACCAGAAACGGCAGCCCTTCAACAACAACATGCTGCAGCCCTGCCCGCTGATCGACAACCCGCTGGCCCTGGCCGAGATCGTCCGTGAATCGGGGGCCTACCCGACCCAGGTACACGCCACGGACGCGGTCGAAACGGCCGAAGCGCTTTTGGACTATGCCGAGCAGTGGGCGGAGCGGGCGCGCACCCTGAACACCGAGACCTAACGTTAAGAGGTGGGATGTGGGAAGTCAGAAGGGCGATGCTTTTCAACGTCCTCAGGGGGTGGTAAGTCCTTGTTTCCACATGATAATCGCATCTTCGTCGTTGTCCTGGTAGTAGCCCTTGCGGACGCCTGCCTCAACGAACCCCAGGCGGGCGTAAAGCTGTCGGGCCACGGTATTGGAAGGGCGCACCTCGAGGGTCATGCACCTGGCCCCGCGGGCCACGGCGCGGCGCATTAATTCGAGCATCAACGCTTTCCCGATCTTCATCCCCCGGTAGTCGGGGTGTACGGCCACGTTCGTGACGTGGGCCTCGTCGAGGACCATCCAGGCGCCGCCGTAACCGATGACTTTGCCCTCGTGCACGGCCACGACGTATTCAGCCAGATCGTTGTAAAGGATCTCGAATTCAAAGGTCTGCCTCGGCCAGGGGGTGGGGAAGGACTTTTTTTCTAATTCCTCAATGGCGTCGAGGTGCTCGACCCGCATGGGTTCGAAAGTCACCCGCATCTGCTGTCCTCTCCCTTGCGGCCCCCCTGCCACGTCAACTCGGCCTGGGATTTGCGCAGGTATCGGGCCGCCAGTGTCAACGGGTCATCTTTATCTCCCCTGCCCAATCGTTCCTGACCCATCAGCGCGACCGTTATCCCGCGGGGCTGGTGGAAAAAAAGAGGTGCCGTCGTTACGGCCAGCCCCTGAGCGGCAAGCTCCCGTACGTACAGGGGGGCGGCTTCGCCGACGCATACCACCGGCCCCAGGGTAGCCGCCAGCAGCTTGCTGAGGCCGTTAACGTCGACGTTGACGGGACCGAGGCCGGGACTGGGCTTGCCCGCGTAGACAGCCGCATAGACCTCCCCCTTGCGGGCGGGAACCATCGCGCAGACGGCGTCGCGGCAGTGCTGTACCAAAGGGAACGCCAGGACGTCGAGGGAGCCGACGCCGGCGACAGGGACGTCCAGGGCCTGGGCCAGCGTCTTGGCCACGGCCAGCCCGATACGGAGCCCGGTAAAGGAACCCGGCCCCGCCGAGACGGCGATCCCAGCGAGGTCGCTCCGAAAAAGGCGCAGGTCTTCCAGGAGCCCGGAAATCAGGGGCAGGAGCTTGACGGAGTGAATCCTGGCCCCGGTCAGCGACCTTTCCCCCAAAATGCGCGATCCGTCAACGAGCCCCACGCTGCAGACGGGCCCGGAGGTTTCAATCCCCAGCACATACAACCCTTTTCAACTCCTCCACCAGTTGCTCGTAACGTTGGCCGCGGGGCATGAACCGGAAGAGCCGGCTGTTTTCCCCCGTACGCTCGACAGTTATGTCGAGGCGCTCCCCGGGTAGCGTTTCGGCTACCCTATCGGCCCATTCGATGAGCGTAACGCCGTCACCTTCAAAGTATTCTTCATAGCCCAGAAAGTTCATTTCATCGGCGTCTTCGAGGCGGTAAGTGTCAAAGTGGTACAGCGGCAGGCGGCCGCTATACTCGTTAATGATGGTAAAGGTGGGGCTGGTGACTGATCCCCTGACCTGCAGCCCTTTGCCTATGCCCTGGGCAAAGGTCGTCTTGCCCGCTCCCAGCCCGCCCTGGACGGCCAAGACGTCGCCCGCCGCCAGCAGGCTGCCGAGGCGTTCCCCCAGCGACCGCGTCTCTTCGGGTCCCGCGGTCGTAACCTCAAAAAAGTCGGTCATTCCATGTCCCTTCCATCCGCCGGAAAATGGCTGTAACCCCCGGGCCGCAACTCCCGCAGCCCGTCGGGCGTCTGCAGCAGCCGGCGGCCGTCGGCGGTGATCTTCCCTATCCAGCAGCACGAAAGGCCGGCTTCCGTCATCAGCCCCTCCAATTCCCCGCCGGTCTCCGGGGAGGCCGTGAAGAGCAGCTCGTAATCCTCGCCGCCGTACAACACCCATTCCATGGGGTCCATCCCCGTAACCCGGGCCAGCTCCGCCGCCGCGGGCGCCACGGGCAGGGCGGCGGCCTTGACGACACACCCTACGCCGCTGGCGTCGCAGATGTGGCCGAGGTCGACGGCCAGCCCGTCGCTTAAGTCGGCCGCGGCCGTAACGCAGCCGGAGCCGGCGAGGATGGCTCCCGCGGCCAGCCTGGGTTCGGGGCGCAGGTGGGCCTTCCTGAGCGTGTCCGCGATAGCGGGCGGCAGGTTGCCAACCGGGTGCTGCAGGAGATGGAGACCTGCGCCGGAAGCGCCCAGCGGCCCGGTCACCCCGATACGGTCCCCCGGGCGGGCGCCCGACCGGTACAGCACGCCTTCCGGGGCCGCCTCGCCGATTACCGTCAGGTTGATCACAACGGCTTGGGGGCTGCGCACGGTATCGCCCCCAGCCAGGCTTACCCCCCAGCGGCCGGCGGACTCCAATAATCCGGCATAAAACTCGTCGATGCCCTCCACTTCCGTTGAGGGAGGCAGGCCGAGGGCGATGACCGCCCACAGCGGGCACCCGCCCATGGCGGCGATGTCGCTCACGTTGACCGCCAAGGCTTTATGGCCGAGGTCCCGCCAGCCGGCGTAAGCGGTATCGAAGTGCACTCCTTCGACCAGCATGTCGGTCGTCACGAGCAGGGTCCTGCCTCCGAGGCGCAAAACTGCCGCGTCGTCACCGATGCCTTTAATCACGCCCGGTCCGGCGGTTACCCGGCCCGCCCAGCGGGCGATCAGGCCGGACTCCCCGATCTCACCCAAACGCATAAGCGCTACCTCATCTGAACCCCGAATGCTTAATGGTGAACACCGCATTGAACCCTACCCGCACCCATAAGCTCCTGCATTGGGCATTGAGCGCCCAGTGCCCAGCGCTTAATCAGCACTTCTCCGGTTTTTTGTTCAAGTAATCCGCGACCAGCTTCATGGCGCAGAACTCCCCGCACATCGTGCATTCCTCCCGGGCGGGCTCCGGGTTGCGCTGTCCCCGGTAGCGCCTGGCCTTTTGCGGGTCGATCGCCAGTTCGATCTGGCGCTCCCAGTCAAAGGACTTCCGCGCCCGCGACATGGCACGGTCCCAGTCCCGGGCACCCGGGACGTTTTTGACGATGTCCGCAGCGTGTCCCGCGATGCGTGCGGCGACGACCCCCTCACGCACGTCCTCGAGCGTGGGCAGGCCCAGGTGTTCGGCGGGGGTCACGTAACAGAGAAAATCAGCCCCGGCCGCCGCGGCGACGGCGCCCCCGATCGCGGAGGTGATGTGGTCGTAACCCGGGGTCACGTCGGTGACCAGGGGCCCGAGCACGTAGAACGGGGCGCCCTTGCAGAGGACCTTCTGCAGCTTGATGTTCATGGCGACCTGGTCCAAGGGCACGTGCCCCGGACCCTCGACCATCACCTGGACCCCGCGTTCCCAGCAGCGGTCGACCAGTTCGCCCAGAACCAGCAACTCCTGGATCTGCGCGCGGTCGGTGGCGTCATCCAGGCACCCCGGGCGCAGCCCGTCCCCCAGGCTCAAGGTCACGTCGTAGGCCAGGCATATGTCCAGGAGACGGTCGAATTGCTCGTACAAAGGGTTTTCGCGCCCGTGATGGAGCATCCATCCGGTGAGCATCGAACCCCCGCGACTGACGATGTCGGCGATACGCCCCTGCCTGCGCAGCCTCGTTATCGCCTCCAGCGTCACCCCGCAGTGGACCGTCATAAAGTCCACCCCGTCCGCGGCGTGTGCCTTGATGACGTCAAAAAGCTCGTCGGGCGTCATGGCCACGATGCTGCCGTGGCGCGCCTTGGCCTCTACGGCTGCCTGGTAGATGGGCACAGTACCCACCGGCACCGGGCAGCGGGCGATGATCTCCTTGCGAATCTCGCTCAGGTCGCCGCCCGTGCTGAGGTCCATCACCGCGTCGGCGCCCGCCTCCAGCACGGCCTCCAGCTTGGCCAGTTCGTCGGCAAGGGACCTAAAACCGGTTGAGGTCCCGATATTGGCGTTCACCTTGGTCCTCAGGCCCGCGCCTATACCCCGCGCTTTCAGTCCGCGGTGGTTTTTGTTGGCGGGGATCACGACGCTGCCGTCGGCCACCCCGAGGCGTATGCTTTCAACGTCGACCCGCTCGTCGGCCGCCACCTTTTCCATCTCGGGGGTGATCCTGCCTTGACGGGCCTGGAGCATCTGGGTCATGCCTGTTCTGCCTCCCTTCAGTCCTTGCAACATTCAGAAATTCTTCTTCGATAATGGCGCAGAGTTTGCCGGTTGCCGCAGCGATATCGGCCGCCCCGAAACAGGCGCGGACGACGGCCAGCTGCCGGGCGCCGGACCGGACGACCGCACGGGCGCTGGCGGCGTCGATGCCTCCGATGGCTACGAAAGGAATGCTTACGCGACGCGCCACGGTTCGCACGAGGTCCAGTCCCACCGCCCGGTACTCCGGCTTGGTGGCCGTGGGGTAGACCGGACCAACACCTATGTAGTCGGCTCCGCCCTCTTCAGCCGCCAGGGCCTGCTCCAGGCTATGGGTGGAAACGCCGATGATGAAACCGGGTCCCGCCACCTGCCGGGCGTCCGCAAGAGGAAGGTCGTCCTGCCCCAGGTGGACCCCGTCGGCCCCGCAGGCCAGGGCGATGTCGAGGCGGTCGTTGACGATAAACAATAAACCCATCTCCGCGGTGAGTTTCCGCAACTCGCGCGCGAGGGGAAGGATCTCGCCGGCCGGCGCCTCCTTCTCGCGCAGCTGGTAGATGTGCGCGCCTCCCCGGGCGGCCTCGCGGACGGCCTCGAGCAGGGAGCGCCCCCCCGTATCCGCCCTTCCGCCAA
The DNA here is from genome assembly GCF_049818055.1 of Desulfosceptrum tomskiensis. Lineage (GTDB taxonomy): Bacteria > Bacillota > Desulfotomaculia > Desulfotomaculales > JASEER01 > JBFLVT01. The sequence goes on along the minus strand of NZ_CP187479.1, from coordinate 99,713 downwards.
TGACGTACAGCCCAGGCCTTGAAAGAGCGGCCCTGCGGGCCTCGGCCGCGAATTCCTTTTCAAGGGTATAGGCTTTGAAGCGTATCTCCTTCAGCGCGTGGGCCAGTTCCCCATCAAATGTTCGGGCCAGTTCCTCGAGGACCCTGACGGCCTCCTGGACCCTCTTCCAGTTGGGCCCGGCCAGGTCGCGGCGGGGCCGTTCCTCGACCTCGCCGGCCGTGCAGTCCCCGGCGGCGTCGCGGGCAAGGAGGAGGGACCGCCGCCCGCCGGGAAACCTTGCCTCCAATTCGGAAAGCCGGTGGCGGAGATCCTTGACCCGGAGGGTCAGTTCCCGGTCGTTAAAAACAAACCTCGCCGTCTCCTCGGCCACGCGGAGGCCCTCACGGGCGCGGTTGAAGTTGACGTCGGCGATCCTGGCCCACTCAAACACGCTGACCACTCCCCAAGCCCGGTACTCAGCACTCGGCAATCAGACCCGAAGGTTATTAAAACAGCAATTCCCGTACGTCCCGGCACTAACTAAAGGGAGTTCAGTTACAGGTGGGTCTAATATCTGTTTCTCAAAGACTAACGGTTAGCTGTAAATGTAATGATCTTTAAGTTGAGTGCCGGGGAGTCCAACAACCAACTACTGACTACTGGCTACTGCAGAATCCGCAAGGATTCTGCCAGCAAGGCATGTTTCAACTAGTGTACCACAATTTACTTTAATTAGTCATTGTACCGCAGAACGTTGGGGCTGCAAACCAAGACCCTCAAACAAAAGCGGCCCCGGGGGGGCCGTTTAAAGAAAAGTATAAGTGCGGTAAAGCGTCGGCCGGCCTAACCGCCGAACAGGCGCTTCCACAGCCGTCCCAGGAAGGACTGGGACCCGGGTTGGGGCTGCGGCTGCGGTTCGGGTTGTGGTGTCGGCTCGGCTTTGGCGGAACTCGATACTGCCTGAGTTGTTTCGTTCTTTGGAGCGGAATGGCGGGCAATCATGTCGGCGATGTTGCGGTCGATCATCTCTTTATAGTTGACGGTCATAGCTCACCCTCCTTACCAGAATTAACGATATAAGCGAGGGCTCTTGCAAAGACTATACCGTTTCCATTACTATAACATATTGTAGAAAGGTTCCAAAATGGCCTTGCCGGATGCCTGGCATGTAAAAGGGCCTCCCTACGGAGGCCCAGCTTCGTTTTTCGCAGGCTGGCTATTCTTCGGCTTCACTCTCCGCCGGTGTCGCCGCCGGCGTCCTCCTCGCTGCTCTCATCATTGCCGTCGCCGGGATCCTGCTCCGCATCGTCCCCGGCATTCTGATCCGTGTCATCCCCGCCGTTCTCACCGGCCCGGTCGTCGATGATCCGCGAAAGGATGGCCGCCAGTTCCGCGCGCGTGATGCGGCTGTTGGGATTGAAGTTGCCGTTCGGGGCCCCTTTGATGTACCCCGCGTTGTACATCGCGATCAGGTAGGGCAGGTCTTCGGGGCTGATCAGGAGGCCGTCCTTGAAAGGCACGTTCGAGACGTCGATCCCGCTGATGTCCAGGTTCAAAGCCTTGGCCACCGCTACGGCGACCTGGGCGCGGCTGGCCTGAACGTGAGAGTGGAAGCGGTTCAGGTTGATGACGCCTTTCATCGCCGCCTTCTTAACCTGCCCTTTCGCCCAGGCCGGGACGCCTTCCAGGTCTTCCTCGTCCACGTCCTCGTCTTCCTCAGCCGCTTCGTCTTCGCCGGCACTTTCATCCGTCTCATCCTCGTCTTCATCCACGGCGTTGCCGTCGTCCACCGCAATGGACATCACCAGCGAGACGGCCTCGGCCTGGGTGACCGGGCTCTCCGGCCGGAACCTGCCGTCCTCGTAACCGTTTACTACGCCGAGAGCGGCCAGCTTTTCGATACTTTCCTTAGCCCAGTGGTATCGGGTGTCGGAAAACCCGCCCAGTTCAATACCGGCCTTGATGATAGCGTCGTAGGCCGCCAGCTTGGCCCGCAGCTCCGCAAGGACGTCGCCTTTCATCTCAAGGCCGTTCCGGCCGAGCTCCAGCTTGCCGTTCGCCGACTTGTACTCGATCTTGCCGTCCCTGATTTCGAATACCACTTCGCCATCCTTGATTTCGATTTTCCCGTCCTTGACCTCCAGTTTGAACCTTTCTTCAGCCGCCTTGGGCTTTTCAGGCTTGTCCTGCCCCTTGCCGGGCTTGGCGTAAGCCACTCCCGCATTCATCCCAGCGATAAAGAAGACCATCGTTACCAGTGCCAACAGCCGCTTCAACATAGTTCACTCCTCCCCTGCAAGTTTTGTCTTTATTTTCGCACTTGGTCAGCATCGTTTGGTGGGCAAGAGGGTCTGATTACCGTAGGACGAAATTCCTAAATTTCGCGTAGGACCCCACGGCCTTGGGCCAGGTATCTTATTTCCGCACGGGTATATCGGAATTCACAAAGATGCTTTGTCCAAAGTCCTGGAAAGCACGAAAGGCGGCTAGCAAACCCGAAATGCAAGCTTCCCTTCCACGAAAGTAAACTCGACCCTTGAGCGGATGTCGAAAGGATCTCCCGACAGGACAATAAAATCGGCGTCCTTGCCGGGTTCAAGGGTCCCCATCCGGCCGTCGACCCCCAGGATGCGGGCGGCGTCGCGCGTTACGGCCGCCAGGGCCCTTTCCTCGGGAAGGCCCCCGCGCACGGTCAGCAACGCGGAGAGACCGAGGTACTGGATCGGCACCACCGGGTGGTCGGTCATGACGGCGAAGGTCACCCCGGCTTCGGCCACCCGCCGGGCGTTCTCGATGGTCAGGCCCTGCATTTCGGGCTTGGCGCGCTGGGTGATGATCGGGCCTAGGACCACGGGCACGGCCTCGCGGGCCAGCAGTTCGGCCACCTTGTACCCCTCGGTGGCATGCTCGATGACCAAGTCGACCTCGAATTCCCTGGCGATGCGCACGGCCGTGGCGATGTCGTCGGCCCTGTGGGCGTGCAGCCGCAGGGGAATCTCCCGCCGCAGCACGCGGCCCAGGGCCTCCAGTTTCAAATCTCTGTCCGGCGGGTCGGCCTTCCCGGCCTGCGCCCGCTCAAGCTTGCGGAGATAATCCCGGGCCTGCGCCAGAGCCGTCCTTAAGATGGCCGCGCTGGCCATCCGGGTCATCGGTGATTTTTTCTCCCGGCCGTAAACGCGCTTGGGGTTCTCGCCGAAGGCCGCTTTAAGCCCGGCGGGGAACTTGACGATCATCTCGTCGACGATCCGGCCGGCCGTCTTCAAAACAACCATTTCCCCACCGACAACGTTGGCGCTCCCCGGACCCGTGCAGATCGTCGTAACGCCGCCGGAAAGGGCGTCGGCGAAACCGAGGTCCTGCGGGTTGACGGCGTCGATCGCGCGCAGGTGCGCCGTAACCGGGTCGCTGGCCTCGTTGACATCGTCGCCCTCTTCACGAAAGACTTCCTCTTGTACACCCACGTGGCAGTGGGCGTCGATCAGCCCGGGCATGACCACCTTGCCCCGGCCGTCGATCACCGCAGTACCTTCAGGGACGGGCACATCCTTCCCCACCGCCTTGATCCGGCTGCCTTCAATCAGCAGCGTCCCTTGCCGGATTTCTTCTCCCGCCATCGTCAGGATCCGGGCATTGATCACGGCTGTAAACGGAGATTCCACATCGCATCACTCTTTCCTTGATCTTTTATAAGCTGCCGCAACAAACCGCGCGAACAGGCGGTAATGCGCTGTTTCCCGTTCCCACATCACCTCGGGGTGCCACTGAACCCCCAGCGCAAAACGCGCATCCGGCCCGTGGTATTCGATAGCCTCAATGATTCCGTCAGCCGCCCAGGCTACGGCCCTGAAACCGGGAGCGACATCGCGCACGGCCTGGTGGTGAAAACTGTTGACCCTCAGGCTCGTTCGTCCGGTGATGTCCGCAAGCAGCGATTTGGGCAAGATTTTAACGCCATGCGTAGCATACCACCGCGGGGCTTCCTGGTTGTGCTTAATATTCGCGACGGCTCCCCGGATATCCTGGTAGATGTTTCCCCCCGCGGCGATGTTAAGGACCTGGAGGCCCCGGCAGATCCCCAAAACGGGCAAGCCCGCCGCCAGGGCCATCTGCGCGGCGGTGATCTCCATCCGGTCGCGCTCGGGCGTAATCTCACCCGTCCCGGGCAGGGGCTCCTCGCCGAAGAAGAGCGGGTCGACGTCGCCGCCGCCCGAGAGGAGCAGCCCGTCAACCCGTTCCAGGATAGTACGGACCGCCTCCGCATCCCTGACCGGGGGCAACAGCACGGGACTTCCGCCCGCACTCTCGATCGCCCGGTAGTAATAATCGGCCAGGAACACCCTCCCCAGAGCGCTGTCCTGCGCGCAAGTGATGCCGATAACGGGCAAAGCCACCAGCCTCCTTACAGTTTCAGACCCTACAAAAACATTCCTTAAAAATAGATACACACCCGGGGTCCCGGGTGTGCTTAATATTGGCTTCTCATTTCTATTCCGACTACCGACTACTAACTGCTGACTACTGAATTAGAACTTGGTCAGGTACTCCTCCAGCTCCCACGGGTGGACCTGCACCCTGTACCTGTCCCACTCGATCATCTTCGCTTCGAGGTACCTGTTGAATACGTGCTCGCCCAGGGCGTAACGCAGGACGCCGTCCCGGGCAAGCTCCTGGAGGGCCTCGCGCAGGTCCTCCGGAAGGTTTCCGATCCCCAAGGCCTGGCGTTCCTCCGCGGGCATGTGGTAGATGTTCTGGTCACACGGCGGCGGGGGGGCGATCCGGTTCCTGATGCCGTCCAGACCGGCTTGCAGGCAGACCGCCAGGGCCAGGTAGGGGTTGCAGGACGGGTCAGGGCTGCGCAGCTCGATGCGCGTCGAGGCGCCGCGCTTGGCCGGGATGCGGATCAGCGGGCTCCGGTTCCGGTAGGACCAGGCGATGTAGACCGGGGCCTCGTAGCCCGAGACCAGCCGCTTGTACGAGTTGACCGTCGGGTTGAGGATGGCCGTCAGGGCCCGCGCGTGCTGCATAATCCCGCCGATGTAAAACCGGCAGACATCGCTTAACTGGGTTTCGTGAGAGGGATCGAAGAAGGCGTTTTCCCCGTCCCGCGCCAGGGACTGGTTGAGGTGCATGCCCGAGCCGGCCGTGCCGAAGAGAGGCTTCGGCATAAAAGTAGCGTGCAACCCGTGGCGCTGGGCGACGGTGCGGACCACCCATTTAAAGGTCAGGATTTTGTCGGCGATATCCAGCGCGTCGTCGTATTTGAAGTCGATCTCGTGCTGCCCGGGGGCGACTTCGTGGTGCGAGGCCTCGATTTCAAAGCCCAACTGCTCCAGGGTCAGGATCATGTCGCGCCTGGCCTCTTCGCCGAGGTCCACCGGCGCCAGGTCGAAGTAACCCGCCCGGTCGTGGGTGTGCGTGGTCGGGCGGCCGTCCTGGTCCACGTGGAAGAGGAAAAACTCGGCCTCCGGTCCCACAAACATGGTGTACCCCAGCGCCTCGGCATCCTTTATCGCCCGGCGCAGAACGTAACGCGGGTCGCCCTCGAAAGGGGTCCCGTCGGGGTTGTAGATGTCGCAGATCAGCCGCGCCACCGTGTTGCCGTTCTGGTTGTGCCACGGGAAAATGACGAACGTGTTTGGGTCCGGCCGCAGGTACATGTCCGATTCCTCGATGCGCACGAAACCCTCGATCGAAGACCCGTCGAACATCAGCTCGTTGTTCAAGGCCTTGTCCAGCTGCTCGACGGTGATCGCCACGTTCTTCATCACGCCGAAAATATCCGTAAACTGGAGGCGGACGAACTTGACCCCGTACTCCTTGGCCATCTTGCGGACATCGTCCGGAGAATACTTCTGCACCGGCCACACCCCTCGATGTTTTTAGCCCGGAGGCTTTACGTAGGTAATATACCACATCTGGCGCGGCCGGAAAAGGCTGACATCAGGAAACCGCACCCGCTCAATCCCCGGGCAGCGGCTCGCGGGACAGCGCGTTCGGGCCCGCTGAGGTATAAAAGCGGAAGCTGTGCGTGTGCTGCGCACCGCCATCCTGCCCATTTGCAGACGAACTTACGCCCTGGCACAGGTGAACGTGTTCAAACTCCGAGATCTTAATGGACAGTCCCGTTAGAAATGACAGATAGTGCAGGTGAAAGCCATTAAAGCTGGTGAAGTTCAGGAGCACCTCGTGCACGTGCCCGTCGCCGGCCTTTATCGCGGGGCCCGTCATCCCGCTGATGCGGTGGGTATGAGAGTCTTTAACGCCAAGGGTGCAAGAAAACTCGTGGTTGTGCTGATTGATCACCTGGCACATATACGCCCCCCTGTCGCTTTAGGCTCATGCTATCACTATATGAACAATCCCGGCAGGTGCTACCAAATTAGGTTGTAGGTCATAAGCCGTAGGGGTGGGGGCAGGCTGCAGGGTAGCCGCGCTTACACCGCGTATAACCGCCCGTAAGGCCGGTGCGACACCGGCAGCAGCTTCACAAACGGCTCCTGCCGGATTTCCTCGTAGCGGCAGCCGAAATAACCGGCGTAGGCCCTGAGCAGCGGCTCCAGGACGGCCTCATCCCCGTCTTCGAGGTTGAAAACCTTGACCTCTTTGCCCAGCGTATATTCATCCACACCACCGCGGAGGTACATAACGCCCCCGTGCATGCCGGTGCCCAGGTACTGTCCGGCCAGCGGTTCCCCCGGCCGCCGGTTGAGTCCCAGCACCACGAGGACACCCCCCGCCATGTATTCCCCCAGAAAGTTGCCAGCCGTTTCACCCACGACGATGGCCGGGACCTGGTCGCGGTACTCCTTCATGTGGATGCCCACGCGAAAGCCCACCTTGCCGCGGACGAACATCCGGCCGCCCCGCATGGCGTAGCCGAGGACGTCCCCGGCATCGCCATGGACGACGATCAACCCGTCATTCATAGTGTTGCCGATGCCGTCCTGGGCGTTGCCGCGGACCACGATCCGCGGCCCGTCCATGAAGACCCCGAGGTCGTTGCCCGGCACCCCGTGGATGTTGATCCGCACCTTGCTGCTCAAGCCCGCCCCTATATAGCGCTGGCCATTGATGTTGTAAAGCTCTATCTCCGCAACGCCGTCCTGGACGGCCGCCCTGATTTTTTCATTGAGAGGCCTGTAGTGCAAGCCCTTCGCATCAATCTCCAACAACATGGTTTTTCCCCCTTGCAGTAACGCAACATCCATCAGCCACGTTCCTGACATCGACTACTGGCACCTAACAGCACTCGGCTGCCAGCACTCAAATTGATGGATGTTTCCAATTCCAAACGCTGAACGCTGAATGCCTAAAAGGCTCAGCACTCAACTCGGAGAACTAGCCGAACACTGAACGCTCAGTGCTATTAAGTCCAACAGCCAACTACTAATAACTACCGCTGAATCCGAAGGATTCAGCTACACTCCTTCTCCCGCCGGCTTTACGCCCAGAATCCGGAGATCGGTATTGCTCAGGCCGATGCCCCGGAGACGCAGGCGATTACCGCGCAGGCTTTCCACGGCGTTGGTCCCGAGGGCGCCGAGGATTTCCTTGAGTTCCAGCGACCAGCCGCGGATCAGGTTGACGACCCGCTGCGCACCTTCCTCGGGATCGAGCCTCCGGGTCAGTTCCGGCCGCTGAGTGGCGATGCCCCAGTTGCACTTTCCGGTATAGCACTTCTGGCAGAGGTGGCAGCCCAGAGCGATCAGGGCCGCCGTACCGATGGCGACGGCGTCGGCGCCCAGGGCCAGGGCCTTGGCAACATCGCCGCTGTGGCGGTAACCCCCGGCAGCGATGATCGAAACGCGATTGCGGATGCCTTCCTGGCGCAGGCGTTCGTCAACAGCCGCCAGGGCCGCTTCGATGGGGATGCCGACGTGGTCGCGGATGACCATCGGCGCCGCCCCCGTGCCGCCGCGGAAGCCGTCGATGTAAATGATGTCCGCTCCAGCCCGGGCGATGCCGCTGGCAATCGCGGCCACGTTGTGCACGGCGGCGATCTTGACGGACACCGGCTTAGTGTAGGCGGTGGCTTCCTTAATGGCGAAGATCAGCTGCCCCAGGTCCTCGATCGAATAAATGTCGTGGTGCGGAGCCGGGGAAAGGGCGTCCGACCCGACCGGGATCATACGGGTCTGCGAAACCTCCTCGTTGACCTTTTCACCGGGCAGGTGACCGCCGATCCCAGGCTTGGCCCCCTGGCCGATCTTAATCTCTACGGCTGCGGCGCGATTGAGGTAGCCCGCATTGACCCCGAAACGCCCTGAGGCGACCTGGACGATGGTGTGCGCGCCGTAAGGATACAGGTCCTCATGCAGGCCGCCCTCGCCGGTATTCCAGTATATACCGCACTCCTTGGCCGCCATGGCCAGGGCTTTCTGTACGTTCAGGCTGACGGCCCCGAAAGACATGGCCGCAAAGACGATGGGCGTTTCCAGCTTTAGCTGGGGAGGCATCTTCGTCTTGAGCTCGTAAGTGCCGTCCGGGCGCGCCGCCACTTCCACGGCGTCGGGTTTGGTGCCGAGATAGGTCCGCAGTTCCATCGGCTCGCGCAAGGGGTCGATGGACGGGTTGGTGACCTGGCAGGCGTCGAGGACCAAGTGGTCGTAGTAGCTGAAGTAAGCCTTATCGTTGCCGCTCGAAGTGAGGACCATACCCCCGGTTTCAGCCTGCATCCAGATCCCCTTCTGGTAATGCGGCAGCCAGTGATGGTTTTGCTTGTAAGCCAGCGGGTTAGGTACGACCGTAATCGCACCCTCCGGACAGTGGGCCACGCAGTAGTGGCACTGCACGCACTTGCTGCTGTCGGTGAGAACCCGGTCGATGTCGTACTTCTCTTCCTGGTAGATTTTCCGCAGCGCCTCCAGGTCGGACCCGGCAAACCTGAACGGCTTCGCCCAGACGCTATGCGTGAAACTGAAGACGCCGAAGGCACAGCCGTTGACGCACGTCCCGCACCGCTTACAGCGGCTGTGGTCTATCTGAACAAGAAATTCCGGCGGCAGAAAGCTCTTCATTGAACCGCGCCTCCCTCTAGATCAACAATCAGTGGTTCCCCGGCATGTACGGCCCACACCTCGTCGAGATCGCCCATAATGTTGCGCATGGCGCTCTCTTCGCTGGCCATCAGCACAAAGTCGCCCTTCCTGGCCGCTACGAGAGGCCGCAGCTTGATGCGGTCGTTCAGGCCGATCATCCCCCTGCTGTGCGAGACAATGATGCTGAAAGGCCCGTTGACCAGCGCCGGGGCGTACACCTGGCGCAGGGCCGTGTACAAGGCCCGCTCTTCTTCCGGCATGCGGTCGATGTCGCGCCAAAAGGGCGAGGCCAACACCCGGCAGACCAGCGGCAGCGGTAGACCGTGGCGCCGGTGCAACAGGTCGAACAGGTAGGCGATCACCTCGGTGTCGGTCTGGAGTTCCAGGCGGTAGCGGAACATCTCCAGGTAGCGCTTGTTGATCCCGTAAGAAGAGACCTCACCGTTGTGCACCACCGACCAGTCGAGAAGATTAAAGGGATGGGCGCCGCCCCACCAGCCCGGAGTGTTCGTCGGAAAGCGGCCGTGCGCGGTCCACAGGTAGCCCTCGTAATCTTCGAGCCGGTAGAAGCGGGCGATGTCCTCGGGGTAACCGACCCCTTTGAAAACGCCCATGTTCTTGCCCGACGAGACGACAAAGGCCCCGGAGAACCGGGTGTTGATCTTCATGACGGTGCGGGCCACGAACTCATGCTCGTCGGGGATGCTGCACTGCATAACGCAATCCCTCTTGGGCGTGGCGAAATAGCGCCACAGCAGCGGGGTGTCGGTGATCGCCGTGACCGTCCGCGTGGGGATGGGCTCCGCCCGGTCGATATCGAACACCCGCTGCAGGTAGGCGTCGACGTCGATCTTCGCCTGTTCGCTCTCGTACAGCAGATGGATGGCGTAATGGCCGGCAAACTCGGGGTAGATGCCATACCCCGCGAACCCCCCGCCCAGGCCGTTTGAACGCTCGTGCATGCAGGTTATCGAACTGGTAATGGCCTCGCCGTTGATGCGCCGGCCTTTAACGTTCAAGATGGCGCTGACCGCGCAGCCCGATGGTATCCTGATATTTCCTTCCCTCATTAATTCGTTCATTAAACACACTCCTCCAAGCTGAATCCTTGCGGATTCAGCGGTAGTAAGTCGTAGGTAGTAAGACTCCCCGGCACTCAACTAAGCGAGTTAAGTTGCAGGTAGATCTAGTTTTGTAGCATCTCGAAGACTGACAGTGGCTCTAAATGTAATGGCTCTTCGAGTTGAGTGCTGAGCCGTTCGGGAATTGCGAATATACATCCTTGCGGATTCAGCGGTAGCCTGCAGTTAGCTGTCAGACTTAATGGCATTCAGCGTTCAGCATTCGGAATAGAGTTAACCGGACTAAGTTATTATCCGAGTGCCGACAGCCAACGCTGAGTGCACGGGCGAAGCCCGCATTTCGCGCTCCGCTTTAGTAAAGGGTGAGGTAGCGTTCTATCTCCCACGGGTGGACCTGCACCCGGTAGCTGTCCCACTCCGCTTTTTTGAGCTTGATGAAACGCTCGTAGACGTGTTCGCCGAGCGTCTCTCTCACCAGCGGGTCGGCCTCCATTGCCTCGATCGCCTCTTGCAGGCTTCCGGGAAGCCTGCCGATACCCAGTTCCTCCCTACGTCGGTCAGTCAGCTCGTAAAGGTTTTCGTAGCAAGGCGGGGGCGGCAGTTCGCCTCGTGCCAGGCCGTCGAGCCCGGCACGCAGGCATACGGCCATAGCCAGGTAGGGATTGCAGGACGGGTCCGGGCTGCGCAGTTCGATCCTCGTGTTAAGACCGCGTTCAGAGGGAATGCGGATCAGGGGGCTGCGGTTCTGAAAGGACCAGGCGATGTCGGTCGGCGCCTCGTAGCCTGGTACCAGGCGCTTGTACGAGTTCACGGTGGGATTGGTGACGGCCGTGATCCCGCGGGCGTGCTGCAAAAGCCCGTTGATAAAGTAAAGGGCTTCCGTACCCAATTCGTCCTCCCCGTAAGGGTCGTGGAAAATGTTACGCGTATCGTCCTTAAACAGCGACTGGCTGATGTGCATGCCCGAACCGCAGATGCCGCCGATGGGTTTGGGCATGAAGGTAGCATGCAGGCCGTGGCGCTGGGCGATCGTGCGCACCACGAACCGGAAAGTGGCGATCTTGTCGGCCGTCGCCAGGACATCGTCGTACTTGATGCGGATCTCGTGCTGCCCGGGGGCCACCTCGTGGTGCGAGGCCTCGATCTCGAAGCCCATCTCCTCAAGAATGATGACCATTTCGCGCCGGGCCTCGCTCCCCAAGTCATTGGGAGTGGCGTCGAAGTAACCGCCGCGGTCCTGCGTGGTTAAAAGCGGCCGTCCTTTCTCATCGAGGTGGAAGAGGAAAAACTCGGCTTCCGCCCCGACTTTGTAAACAAAGCCCAGCTTTTCCGCTTCCAGCCGGGCCCGCTTCAGAACCTGCCGGGGGTCGCCGGCAAACGGTTCACCTGTTGCCGTGTAAACGTCGCAAATCAGCCGCGCCACCGCCCCGTTCCGGGGACGCCATGGAAAAATAGTGAAAGTCGAAGGGTCAGGGCGCAGGTACATGTCGGATTCCTCAATCCGCACAAAGCCCTCAATCGATGAGCCGTCAAACATTAGTTCCCCCGCCAGGGCCTTGTCGAGCTGGTCCACAGTGATCGCCACGTTCTTGAGCACGCCCTGCAGGTCGGTGAACTGCAGGCGAATGAACTTGACACCGAACTGTTGTACCAGCTCCCGCACGTCTTCGGGCGATAGCCAGGCAGCCAATCTAAACACCACCTCGTGAAGATTGGAAAAGCGCGGTCAGGAACCGGGAAAAGGACATTGGAAGCTGTAATGGTGTCCTGGTCCCTCACTGCGCTCTTCCCAGGAGAGAAGAAGAAGTCTCCCCACCGGGAATGCTCCCGGTGAGGAGGACAGGATGGCAGCAATAACTAAAACTTTTCCAGGTACTGTTCAACCTCCCACGGGTGGACTTGTACCCGGTATTCGTCCCATTCCTTGCGCTTGATCTCCAGGAACTTCGTCAGGACGTGGTCGCCAAGCGCCTTCTTAACAACTTCGTCCTTTTCCAGTTCGTTAAGAGCCTCTTCCAGACTGCCGGGCATGCTGGCCACGCCCATATCCCAGCGTTCTTGCGGGCTCAAGTGGAAGATATCGCGCTCCACGCGTTCGGGCGGGGCAATCTTGTTCTTGATGCCGTCCAGACCGGCGGCCAAGGCGACCGCCAGGGCCAGATACGGGTTGCAGGCCGGGTCGGGATTGCGCAGTTCCACCCGGGTGGACAGCCCGCGCTTGGCGGGAATACGGATGAGCGCGCTGCGGTTGCCCTGCGCCCAGGCCAGGTATACCGGCGCCTCGTAACCGGGAACCAAGCGCTTGTAAGAGTTGACCGTCGGGTTAGTCACCGCGGCAAAGCCGCGGGCGTGCTTCAACAGGCCTCCCACGTACCAGTAGCATTCCTGGCTCAGCTGGTCCGGAGCTGAAGGGTCGAAAAAGGCGTTTGTGCCCCCCTTGAACAGCGACTGATTGGTGTGCATCCCGGAACCGTTGATGCCGTAAATCGGCTTCGGCATAAAGGTGGCGTGCAGACCATGCCGCTGAGCCAGGGTGCGCACCACGAACTTGAAGGTTACGATCTTGTCGGCCACGTCCAGGGCATCCGAGTATTTAAAGTCGATCTCGTGCTGCCCGGGAGCAACCTCGTGGTGGGAGGCCTCGATCTCGAAGCCCATCTCTTCCAAGGCCATCACCATTTCGCGGCGGGCGTTCTCGCCTTTGTCCACCGGCGAAAGGTCGAAGTAGCCGGCTTTGTCCTGCGTCTCGAGAAGCGGGCAGCCGTCGGAGTCCACGTGGAAGAGGAAGAATTCCAGTTCGGGGCCGGCGTTCATGGTGTAACCCAAAGCGCGCGCCTCGCTAAGCACACGCTTTAAGGTGTTCCGCGGGCATCCCGCAAAGGGAGCGCCGTCCGGAGTGTAGATGTCGCAGATCAAGCGCGCCACGGCTCCGTCTCTCGGGCGCCAGGGGAAGATGACAAACGTCTTGGGGTCCGGGCGGAGGTACATGTCGGATTCCTCGATCCGGGCAAAGCCGTGGATTGATGACCCGTCAAACATCAGTTCGCCATCCAGGGCTTTTTCCAGCTGTTCCACCGGGATGGCCACGTTCTTCAGCACACCCAGAATATCGGTAAACTGGAGCCTGATAAACTTGACGCCTAGCTGTCTGCACTTTTCCAGGATCTCCTGTTTGGTAGCCTGTTCCATGAGAGTTCTCCTCCTTTAATTTGACCCCTCAAGGTGCCCGAAAAAAGCAAGCCTTTAAAAGGGGTATTCTAACCCACCTTCTAAAGGCACCGTTGCCTTCCCGGGATGCACTCCGTTATGCCTCACCGGGCTATTCACTTAAATGTACCGGCATTCAGCGTTCAGCATTCGGGTTAAAACCCTTAGTCTAAGCGCCGGATGCTCGACGCTGAGTGCGCCCGGCACTCAACTCGAAGAACTATTACACTTAGGGCTAACAATTACTCCTCAAGACGTTAACAGATTAGATCTGCCTGCAATATCAATTCCTTCAGTTGAGTGCCGGGTATTTCAGCTTTCATTAAGCTGGTGCGCCAGGATGATCGCTTCCGCAACCGCCCTCATCGAGAGGCGCTTGTTCATGCTTTGCTTCTGGATCCTCCTGAAGGCCTCGACTTCCGAGAGACCGAGCGTCTCCATCAGTATGCCCTTCGCCCTCTCGACGGTCTTGCGGGTTTCCAGCGTATCCTTTAGCGAACGGATTTCGCCTTCCAGGCGCGTAATCTCGCGGTAGTTGTTGAGCGCAATTTCGATGACGGGAATAATTGTCTGTTCGTCGACCGGTTTAACGACAAAACCAAAAACCTGCGCATCCTTCGCCTTCTCCAGCACATCCAGGTTGTACGCGGTACAGGTCAGGACGACAGGGGCCAGCTTGTCGTCGTGGACGATGCGGGCCACCTCCAACCCACTCATTCCGGGGAGGAAGGCTTCGGTGATGACCAGGTCCGGTTGCCGCGAACGGATCAGCTTGATGGCGGTGATGCCGTCCTCGGCCTCACCGATGACCAAGTAGTCCGCCTTTGCCAGCGTCGCCTTCAGATTCTTGCGCCAGTGAGCATCAGGCTCAACCAGGACGACGCGCTGCTGCCTGGGCACAAGGGCCTACCTCCTCCGTTTAACTAAGTATTCCCCGGCAAATAAAAACGCCCCTTGGAACCGCGCGAGCGCGGTTTTACGGGGCATCATTGCCGTCCTGGATACGCCGTTGTACCCGAGGTATATACTTTAATACAGTGTATTATACGAACTGGCTGATTGTCTGGCAAGAGTTTTATTGACAAATATTCTGTATACTTGTCGCAGCCGTGCCTCCATACCTAGCCGAGAATCCGGTCGACTTCCTGCCTATCAGCGTCCATAATGTACGTGATTCCGGTAATTTTGGCCGCTTCAGGAGTTAAGGCGACGACATCGTCGCGGGTGATGTACTCGAGCGCCCACTTCCGGGCACCGCACATCAACTGGCGCAAGCCCTGAGCAAGGCGGTCGCAGTAGCCGTAAACACCGAGGGCGCCTATCGGTAAGCGGTCGTAGTCCGCCCCAAGTCTGGCCTTGATGCGCCTGGCCGAACGGATAACCTGCTCCACGGTATCCCCGTAAGTCTTGTATTCCGGCAAGACTTTGCCTTCCTTGAGATTCTGGCCGACTGTCTTCGCCACCATAGCCGCGGCGAGCGGCGAGCGGGCCATGCCGATAGCCTTGACGTATGGGGCGCTGAGGGCAAAGCCCTTGAACATGTGGTCTTCCAGAGTCAGGCCGCCCGCGATGGCAATCGGCGGAATGTAGGCGCCCTTGGCTGCCAAACGATCGCAGTACTGGGTCAGGAGGGCCTGGAGGTAGAGTGTGGGAATGCCCCACTCGTTCATCATCCGCCAGGGGCTCATCCCGGTCCCCCCGCCGGCGCCGTCAACGGTCAGGAGGTCGAGCTTGGCATCGGAGGCGTACTTGATGGCCCGCGCGAGGTCCGCCGGGCGGTAGGCCCCCGTCTTCAGGAAGACGTACTTCGCCCCGGCCTTGCGCAGCTCTTCAACCCGGGCCATGAAGCTTTCATATTCGACAAAGCCGATGCGGGAATGCCGTTCAAACTCTCTGAAAGCGCCCGCCTTGAAGGCCTCTTGTACAGCCGGGTCCTCCGGGTCAGGTAACACGATGTAGCCGCGGCTCTTCAACTGCAGGGCGCGTTCCAGACTATTCAGCTTGACCTCACCGCCGATGTCCTTGGCTCCCTGTCCCCACTTGAGTTCCACGGCCTCAATGCCGAACTTCTCGATGCACCATTCCTGAACGCCCAGGCGGGTGTCCTCAACGTTGGCCTGTACCGCAATGAAGCCGTTCTCACCGTCGTACCAGTCGGTGAAAGCCTTTATGCGGGCCTCCATTGCCGGTGAATGCACCACGCGGCCGTTTTTGATCTCGGAGTCGGGGTCCATAGCGCAGACGTTTTCACCGATAACGATGCCGATACCGGCAAGAGCCGCCCCGGCAGCCAGGTGGTCCCAGTTGTTCGCGGCAACATTCGTCGAACCCATGGCGGCGACGACAATCGGCAGGCTCAGTTTGATGTCCCCGTTCCGGCCCAGCCTGGTCGTAAGGTCAACGGCAGGGAAGATCGCCTTGTCAGGATCGGCGTCTACGCCGAAAGCGCCCACTGCCGTACCCTGGATATTGATGTGGGAGTAGTCTACGGGATACTTCTTCTGGCCGGCGGAAGTGGTTTTGCCAAAGGGCTGGGGGTACAGCACCTCTTTGCCGCGAATCGCCGACTTGCCGATTTCGCACGTCCCGGGACACCCGTCCAGGCAGGTCACACACATGCCGCTCTGCGGGCACTTCTGGTCACCGGTGCGCAGCTTGGTCTGTGTTGCTACACTGGCATTTGTACCAACGCTGAAATTCATCTGTCTGCCATCCTCCTACCAAAATGATTAAAGTTATCTATTTGGTTTCTTTAGTAAACTATTTAACCGGTTGAAACCTATCATCTCCTTACCGCTCGCTCCTACTCATGCTTTCAATACTTTGAGAGGTATTCGTCCAGTTCCCACTGATGAACTTTATCGTTGTAGCGTGTCCATTCGTCTTGCTTGACGGCCATGATCCGCTGGTAAATCGCCTTACCTAGCGTGTCCTGGACAAGCCGGTCATCCGCCAAGGCCGCCAGAGCTTCGCCCATGTTGCGGGGAAGACCGATCTCTTTGACAAGCTGTGCCAGCTCGTCATTGCTGCACTCTTCGAGTGGCAAAGGCGGTTCGATCCGGTTATCGATGCCGTCGATGCCGGCAGCCAGGATGACCGCAAGGGCCAGGTAGGGGTTCGTCGTAGGGTCGGGGCTTTTGAGGACAAGCCTCGCCCCGTGGCTGTCGTGACCGGGAACCCTGATCATGGTGGAGCGGTTTCCTTCCGACCACCCCGCCAGAACAGGCGAAAGGTTGTTGGGAACCAGGCGCTTGTAAGAATTGATAAGCGGGTTGACAATGGCCGTTATGGCCCGGGCGTGTTTCAGAACACCGCCCACAAAGAACCTTCCCGTCTCACTGAGCAGCAAGGGGGCGGAATCATCCTGGAAAAGGTTCTTTTCTCCGTCCCAGAGAGAAAGGTTAAGGGTCATGCCGGAGCCGATGGAATTGTCGAGAGGCTTTGGCATGAAAGAGGCGTGCAGCCCGTGGCGCTGTGCCACCGTGCGTACGACAAACTTGAAGGTCGCCAGCTTGTCGGCCATGGCCAGGGCCGTGTCGTCTTTAAGACCGATTTCGTGCTGGCCCGGGGCGATCTCGTGGTGCGACGACGTCACCTCGATGTCCATTTGCTCCAGGGTCAGGATCATGTCGCGCCGGGCGTTTTCCCCAAGGTCAATGGGCGTCAGGTCGCAGAAGCCCGCCCGGTCGTTGGTGCGGGTAGTCGGAAGCCCCTGCTCGTCGGTACCGAACAGGAAGAACTCGGTCTCCGGCCCCACCATCAACATCCAGCCCCGTTCACGAGCCTTGTTGAGGGTCCGGCGGAGAACCGAGCGCGAGCAGCCTTCAAATTCGCCCTCGTCCGCCGTACGGGCCTCGCAGATCAGTCTCGCCACGGCGCCGTCCCTGGGGCGCCAAGGGAAGACTTCGAAAGTAGAGGGCACCGGCTGCAGCAGCACGTCACGGCGGCGGCCGCGCACAAACCCCTCGAAAACAGCGCTGTCAAAACAGACCTTGCCGGCCAGTGCTCTGTCCAACTCTTCAACGGTGATAGCGATGTTCTTGAGCGCCCCCAGGATGTCGGTAAACTGGAGGCGGACAAACTTCACATTATACTCTTGGGCTAAGTGCTGGACGTCTTCTGCGGTCAGCAGCCTTGGCAAGCAACTCACCTCCAAAAAATAAAAACGCCCCAAAACCCGCTTATTTTAAGCGGATTTCAGGGACGCCATTGCCCCGCTTCATTAATTAACTGTCCCCGATTATAGAGGGTCTTGTCGAAGAAATCAAGGGCACAGCCCCAAGTATACAGTACACTATTTCTTATCCGATGATTCCAGTTGAATGATGATCTCCCTGGCAACCTTGGCCAGAGACCGCGAAGTATCCATGCTCCTCTTCTGGATGTATTTATAGGCGTCACGCTCGCTAAAACCTTTACGCTCCATCAGCAGGCCTTTAGCCCTTTCGACCAGTTTCCGTGACTCGACGTTGCGTTTGAGCCTAGTGTTTTCCTGTTCGAGCGCGGTGAGACGGCGAAAGTTGGCGAGGGCCACTTCGATGGCCAGGTATAGTTCGTCGTCCGTGTACGGCACTAATATATAGGAAAGCATCCATTCGGTTCTGGCCATAGAGGCGATATCCCGCGGGTCATGCGCCAGAAAAACGATGGGGGCCACCCGGTGCTCGTCGATAACCTGGGGAACCCCCAGGCCGCCGTAGTCGGGAAGCCGGGTGTCGAAGATAACGAGGTCCGGATGGAACTGGAAGGTTACCCTTAAGGTTTCCTTGGCGTCGGCCACCTGGGCGATAACCAGGTGCCCGGCCTTAACCAGCTTGTTCCGAAGCTTCTTTCGCTCGTTGTCGTCAGCCACGGCGATGACGACTCGAGTCTGCAGCATCCCTTCTGCTCCTTTGCAGGGTTACTAAATTTCTCTATTTTAACATACCCCCGGCCAAAAACATAGCATGGCATAAGCAGATAAGACCCGGGGGACACGGGATGACAAAGAACAACCCCCGCCGGAACGGGGGTTGCGCCGTGGTGTTGTAACCTTGAGGGGGATAAGCTTACGAGTTCAAGATACCGCGGGGGTTCCCACCAGGCCGCCGTCGCGCACGGCGCCGCCGCCCTCGTGGTAGGCGCTTTCCCCGTGCAGGGTGATGTCCAGGCCGGCCTCCTCCTCGTCGACCGTCGCGCGCAGCGGGGTGAACAGCCCGATAACCTTTAAGATGATGAAGGTTAAGATACCTGACAGAGAAATGGTGGCAATAACACCAATAGCCTGGATCCCAAGCTGGGCCGGGTTCCCGTAGAAGAGACCCGTACCCAACTCGTTCACGGCCGGGCAGGCAAACAGGCCGGTCGCCAGGGCTCCCCACATTCCGCCGACACCGTGAACACCAAAAGCGTCGAGCGAATCGTCGTAACCCAGCTTGCCCTTGACGATGGCAACAGCGATGAAGCAGACGACACCACCGACAAGCCCGATAATAATGGAAGCAAGAGGAGTTACGAAACCGGCGGCCGGGGTGATGGCAACCAGGCCCGCGATACACCCCGAAGCGGCACCGAGAACCGTCGGCTTACCGAAGCGCAGCCATTCCGCAATGACCCAGCCCAGTGCCGCCGATGCCGCAGCCGTGTTGGTGGTGACCAGAGCGTTAGCCGCCAGAGCGTTAGCCGCCAGGGCACTGCCCGGGTTAAAGCCGAACCAGCCGAACCAAAGCAACCCGGCACCCAGGACAGTAAACGGGAGACTGTGCGGCGTCATCGTCTTGACGCCGTGACCGAGCCGCTTGCCGACGACCAGCGCCGCCACCAATCCAGCCACACCGGAACTGATGTGTACAACGGTCCCGCCGGCGAAGTCCAGAGCACCGAGGGTCATTAACCAGCCGCCGCCCCATACCCAGTGGGCCAGGGGGTCATAGACCAGTGTCGTCCACAACAAAACGAAGGCAATAAAAGCCGGAAAACGCATCCTTTCCGCGATAGCACCAGAGATGAGAGCCGCCGTGATTATCGCGAACATCAACTGGAAGGCCATGAACACGTAGTCCGGAATCGTCCCGATTATCCCGGTGCCCATGCCGCTAAGGCCGATTAAATCGAGGTTTCCGACAATCTTCTTAACGTCGGGACCGAAAGCAAGCGTGTAACCGAAGAGTACCCACTGGACCGAAACAAGGCAGATGACAATAAAACTGTGCATCATCGTGCTTAAGACATTCTTCTTTCTCACCATGCCGCCGTAGAAGAACGCCAGGCCGGGTGTCATCAGGAAGACAAGAAAAGTGCAAACGAGAATAAAGCTGGTGTCGCCGGTATCAAGCGTCGGCTCTCCGGCCCACGCCAGGCCGGGAATAAGTAATGAAACCATTAACGTCAGTATGCTCCACGTCACGTATCTGCGCATAAAAATAATGCCTCCTTAAACGGTTTTGGTGGGAGAATCCTTCTGCGGAACATACCACAGCGTATGACCGTTTCTTGAGGCACCCTTGCCGAAAAATGCAAACGCCCCGGATGCATTCTTTTTACCGAGGCGCCGTTGCCCGTTGGCGACTGTCCAGCCAGCGCTAGATCGCGGCGTCGCCCGCTTCTTTCGTCCTGATGCGGATCGCGTTCTCCACCGGCGTGATGAAGATCTTCCCGTCCCCGACCTCACCGGTGCGAGCAGCGTCGCCGATCAACTCCACAACCCTGTCGACGTGCTCGTCGCGGACCACGATTTCCATCTTCACCTTGGGCAACAGCTTGATGTACTCCGTCCCCCGGTAGATTTCACGGTGACCGCGCTGCAGTCCGCAGCCCAGCACGTCGGACACCGTCATCCCATGGATACCGAACTTATCCAGGGCCTTTTTGACGTCTTCAACCTTGGTTGCCCTGATGATGGCTTCGATCTTCTTCACGTGACTTCCCCCTTTGAGAGTTGACTTTAATCCCCAAGAGAGCCGGCCCCCCCAAGAAACTGAAAGGCGCCCGCACATGGGCGCCCTCGTAGGCCTCGATACGACCTTGTATCATGCTCTTATTATATTACGCCGTCCTTACTTGTCAACTACAAATTTGCCGGATTTCAGGAAATTAATAACACCTCGCAACCCCGAAGAAAATGGCAACATCCGCCTCCCGGCCGTCATAAGATGAAGCGTGACAACGGCGGTCACTGTTAATCCGATGGTCTTTCAGCAAGGGCGCTGGAAGCGGCATGCTTACGGCGCCCTTTTACTTTGCCCGGCCTCAGGCCGGCCTCGAACACAGCTTTTAAAACGTTTCTCGGAGGGGATCGACAATGTGCGGAATCGTCGGCTGGATTGACTGGAACAGGGATCTGACCCGGGAAGGGCCGGTACTTGACAGCATGACCGGAACCCTCGCGGCCCGAGGGCCGGATGCCTCCGGCACCTGGATATCGCGGCACGCGGCGCTGGGTCACCGCCGCCTGATCGTCGTCGACCCGGTGGGCGGGGCC
Source organism: Desulfosceptrum tomskiensis (assembly GCF_049818055.1). Taxonomy (GTDB): domain Bacteria; phylum Bacillota; class Desulfotomaculia; order Desulfotomaculales; family JASEER01; genus JBFLVT01. The sequence goes on along the minus strand of NZ_CP187479.1, from coordinate 78,948 downwards.
CAGCCAATGACGCGCGAGCGGGACGGGCGCAGCTATACCATCGTTTACAACGGCGAGCTGTACAATACCCCCGAACTGCGCTGCAAACTGGAGGCGCGCGGGCACGTCTTCCTCACCCGCAACTCGGACACCGAAGCCCTGCTGATGTCCTTCATCGAGTGGGGGCCGGCCTGTGTCGAGCGCCTTAACGGCATCTTCGCGTTCGGCGTCTGGGACGAGACGGAGCAAACCCTCTTCCTGGCCCGCGACCGCCTGGGGGTCAAACCGCTTTTCTATACCGTACGGGAAGAGACCTTTATCTTCGCTTCCGAACCGAAAGCCATCCTCGTCCATCCGGAAATCCGGGCGGAGGTCGACGCCGCGGGGCTGGCCGAGCTCTTTTTCATCGGCCCGGCACGCACCCCCGGGCAGGGTGTCTTCAAGGACATCGCCGAGCTCAAGCCCGCTCACTCTCTGATCTTCAACCGGAGCGGCCTCCACATTTACGAGTATTGGTCACTGGAAAGCCGGCCCCACACCGACGACCTGGAAACGACCGCGGCCACGATCCGGAAACTGCTGGAGGACACCGTCCAGCGCCAGCTGGTGTCCGACGTCCCTGTCTGCACGTTCCTGTCCGGGGGGCTCGACTCCAGCGCCATCACGGCCTTTGCCGCCGCCGCCTACCGCAGGGAAGGAATGGGGCCGCTGCACACCTTCTCGGTCGATTACGCGGGGAACGACCGTCACTTCCGGCCCAACCGGTTCCAGCCCGACTCCGACGCCCCGTGGGTAAGGCGTGTTTCCGAAGCCGCCGGCACGGTCCACCATTACGTCACCGTCGACACGCCGGAACTCTTGGAAACCCTGAAGACAACCGTTCTCGCCAACGATCTCCCGGGCATGGCCGATATAGATTCGTCCCTGCTGCTGTTCTGCCGCGAGGTGAAAAAGGAAGCCACCGTCGGCGTTTCCGGGGAATCCGCCGACGAGGTGTTCGGCGGTTACCCGTGGTTCTACAGCAAGGAGGCCCTGGAAGGGGATACCTTCCCCTGGATACGCATGACCCGGGAGAAGGCGGCCCTGCTTGCGCCGGAAGTGGTCAAGGCCATTCGTCCCGAGGAATATATCGCCGCGAGGTACCGCGAGGCCGTCGCCGAGGTGCCCCGGCTGAAAGGCGAGGACCCTTTCGAGGCGCGGATGCGGGAGATGTCCTACCTTAACATCCGCAGGTTCATGCCTACCCTCCTCGACCGAAAGGACAGGATGAGCATGGCCGTCGGTTTCGAGGTCCGCGTACCATTCTGCGACCACCGCCTGGTGCAGTACGTGTGGAACATCCCCTGGCGCATGAAAAGCCACTGCAACCGGGAAAAGGGCATCCTCCGCCTGGCCCTGAAAGGCGTGCTGCCCGACGACGTCCTCGAGCGCCGCAAGAGCCCCTACCCCAAGACGCACAACCCCGCTTACCTGGCGGCGACGCGCGGCTGGCTGCTCAGTATTCTCGACGATCCGGCATCCCCGCTGCTTCCTCTGCTCAACGTCCCGGCCGTGCGCAGGGTCGCCGAGTCCGGCGGCGGATCCTTCAACCCAGCCTGGTTCGGCCAACTGATGGGCGCGGCTCAGCTCTTCGCCTACCTCGCGCAGGTAGACCTGTGGCTCCGGCACTATAAAGTGGGTATTAGGCTTTAGGTGTTTGTTAGGTGTCGGACTTAAAAGCATTCCCGTTCAGGCATTCCCACAACAATCCAATACCCAATACCCAATGCCTAAGACCTTCGTTTTGGCAGAAGTTACAACTACCTCCCCCAGTCACCGCAGCCGCCCCTCGACATAGCATGTAGAGATGCCGGAAGCTGTCGACTTACAAATAGCAAAGCGCTGTACTGCACGAGCCAATGTCACAGCGCTCCATCAATGTTTTTGGGGGAGGCGTGATCTGTGGTCAAAGGAAGGTCAAAGAAAGTTTTTCCGGGAGGCAATACCTGCAAAGGATTTTATTCCTATTACGACTACATCATCAAGCCGGACGCAACGAGAATCCTCGTCATCAAAGGAGGTCCCGGCGTAGGCAAATCCACCTTCATGCGGGCCATCGGCGAGGAGATGCAAAGCCGCGGGTTCGACGTAGAATTTCACTGCTGTTCGTCCGACAACGGCTCGCTGGACGGCGTCAAGATACCGGCCATGGGCGTGGCTCTGATCGACGGAACAGCTCCGCACATCGTCGATCCGAAACACCCGGGGGCGGTGGACGAGATCATCCACCTCGGTGACTACTGGGACGAGGCCAAAATGCGGGCCGCTAAGGACGACATTCTCCGGGCCGCCGCCAAGGTGGGGCGGTTCTTCCGCACCGCTTACAGCCACCTGGCCGAGGCCAAGGTGGCGCGCGACGAAATGAGGGACTACGTCGACGAGGCCACCAACAAAACGCAGTTAAACCGACTGACGCAAGAGCTGATCAGGGATGTCCTTGACAGCGTTCCCCCGCAGTACCGTTACTTCCCCAAGACCCGCCGCCTCTTTGCCTCCGCCATCTCTCCCCAGGGGGTCGTCCACTACATGGAGACTCTCCTGGCAGGGCTCAGGAGCATCTACATCCTCAAGGGCATGCCCGGCACGGGACGGGCGAAGGTGCTGGCCCGCCTCGCCGACGCCGCCGAGATGCGCGGACTGGATACCGAGATCTACCACTGCGCCCTGGAGCCCGAAGAGATCGAACTGCTGGTCGTCCCGGCCCTGGAAGCGGCCTTCCTCAAATACTCCGAGGAGATCGGCTTCGACGCCTCGGGGCTGGAGGGCGTCAACGTCACGGTACTGGACCTCTACCAGTACATCGACCGCCGGGCCCTCGATCCCTTCATCCCGGCGATGATGGAAGCCCAGCAGCGCTTCCGGACCTCGCTGAACCGGGCGATCCGTAACATCGCCGACGCCAAGCTGACGCATGACTACCTGGAGAGCTTCTACGTTCCGGCGATGGACTTCGAGGCCATCGGCAGGAAACGCGAAGAAACCCTGCAGCGCATCCTCAAGTGGGCGGAGGAAATCCAGGTTGGCAAGCTGCCCCGCGTCAGCGCAGGGTGAAACCGGTGAAAGCCACCACACTATTTAAACTAATAAGCCCTTGGTCATGCCAAAAGGCAAGTCCAAGGGCTTTACTTACCTTACCTGTGAGCTGTCTCGAAGACCGGTAAGCGGTCCAGCTCCGATGTAAGTAAGCATTTAAGCGCTCATGGCGTTTTGAAGGCTTCAGTAGAAACCGCACCTGGAAGCTAACTCCAAGTTTCACCGTCGAGTACCCTTCCATGGGTCCTACGAACCCCTCCCCACTGTTTAAAGAAGAATGGTACCCCGTAGGCTTGTCAAGCTGACAGTTATCTGTCACTCAGGGACAAGTTAACCGTTCTAATCGGTTTACCAGATAAAGCAAGCACGTGACAAAGGTTGTCTAACGTCCGGGGCGTACGGAGCCGCTCGAACAACCCGATTTCCATCGCAGAGACAAGCACACAATACTTTTTAAAGCTTTCTGCGCACTGAAACAGGACTTCATAAAGAGGCGCGACCGGCGCGTCGGGCTCAAGCAACAGTCGTCTCTGATTTCCGGGTCTTTAGGGGCCATAACATGTCTCTCCTTTCAAAAAGCCTTCCGCCGACCTGCACGCGATTGGGGCAGCGTTTTCAGCTTCCCGCTTGCGCCTCGTTGAAACGTTTGACCTTCTTTTTCGGAGACAACCAGTTGGCCAGCAGAAAGATAAGGGTGGATACAATGACGATGGTGGCACCGCACGGCCAATCGGCGTAATAGGCGGTAACCAGGCCCGTCCAACAGGAGAGGACGCCGAAAACGGCGGCAAGAACGAACACCCGGCGCAAATCGTAGGTCAACTGGTAGGCCGCCGCCGCTGGATTAAGAATGAGGCTGTACACGAGGAGCCCGCCTATCGGGTAGAGGCTGGCCGCCACCGTCAACCCGGTAAGAAACAACAACCCGTAAAACACCCAGGTGGCCGGCAAACCCACAGCCGCCGCGATTTCCCGGTTGAAGAGCAGCGCCTGGATTTCCTTGAAGAAGACAACCACCACGCCCGTGGCCAGCAGAGCACTGGCCGCCAGGATAAGCAGGTCGGGTAGCCTGACCATGAGGATGCTGCCCCACATTATGCCCAAGACTTCGGTCTTGGGCCCCGCCATGAGGCCCATAAACAGAAAAGCCGTCCCCATCATCAAGGTGAAGACGATACCAAGGGACGTGTCCGGGTTGAACTCGCCGCGGTCGGCCAGAGGGCCGATGGCGGCGGCGGCGGCCAGGCTGAAGACGAGGGCCCCTCCGAGCGGGTTAAGACCGGCGAAAACGGCGATGACAGCCCCGGCAAAAGCGGCATGCGAAAGGCACACCCCGATAAAAGAAAGGTGCATGCTGACCACCAAGACCCCCACCAGGGAACAGGCAACGCCACCGAGGAGCCCCGCCAGAAGGGCGTACTGCATGAAGTCGTAACCGAAGGCGCTCACGCCGGACCACCTCCGCCGAAGACGGCACGCAGGCGGGCATCGGACAGCGCCTCCCGCGGAGGCCCGAACGCCGCCAGGCGGCCGCGGCATAAAAGCGCTACGCGGTCGCACATATCAAAAGTCTCCCGGGGATCGTGGCTAACCATCAATGTCGTCAGCTTGCGTTCCAGATGGACCCGCCTGATCAGGGACAAGACCTGCCGCTGCGAACGCCAATCGAGCGACACGGTGGGCTCGTCCAGGAGGAGTATACGCGGCTCCTGGGCTAGAGCCCGCGCGATGGCCACGCGCTGCTGTTCTCCCCCCGAAAGATGCCCGAAGGGGCGATCGGCCAGGTGCGACAGGCCCACCAGTTCCAGGTATTCGTCCACCAGCCGCCAGTCGGCGGGGCCGGGGCGGCGGAACAAGCCCAGCCGCCCGGCGCGGCCCATCATCACCGCTTCCCGTACGCGCACCGGCACGCGCGGGTCGACGGGGACATTCTGCGGCACGTAACCGATCAGGCGCCGCAGCGCGGTAGCCCGGCGGTCGGTGCGGAATTCCCGGCCCCGCCGCCCGGCGGCCAGGCGTTCCCCCAGTACAACAGCCTCGCCGCGCAGCAAACGGCCGAGACCGTTGACCACCGTCAACAGCGTGGTCTTGCCGGCACCGTTGGGACCGGCGATGCCGACAAACTCACCGGCATATACGTCCATGGTGACGCCGCGTAAAGCCACGTCGTCCCGGTAGGCTACAGCAACATTACGCAAACCGATCGCTGTTTCCCTCATATATGCCCATCCCTTTCGCCGTACGAAGCTTTCGGTACTGGTCCTTCGTCTGATCCCGGTTTCCGTCCAACCTGTGCCTCTCTGTAAACCCTCAACTTATCCAAGGGAGAAGGCAGCCGGATGAGGCTGCCTTCTCCCTTGGGGAAGGAGTTGTATAGGGAAAGAGAGGGACGGGAGAAACCACAAAACAAGAATTTACCAGCACCTTGATACAAGTTACGTCCCGGGGCGGACGCCGGTCGCCACAAACCGGTCCGCCCCGTCGGTAACGCTGACTCCCGTAAAGCCGGCCCGGACTAAAATCTCGGCCAGTTCGGCGGCCGGAGGCAAAAGGTGATCGGCCACCGGCCCGCCGATCTGGCGGTGCATACGGTTGACTTCATCCCGGCTCTTCGTATGGCAGACGGTCAGGCGTCCTCCCTCGGCCAAGACCCTATGCATTTCCCGCAAGGCGCCGGGGATGTCGGGAAAATGCGGCAGGGCGTTGTTGCAGAAAACGGCATCGAAGTATCCGCCGGCGAAGGGCAGGCTCATTACGTCGGCCTCGATGAAGACGGCGTTGGGGCCAAACCTTTTGGTGCGCGCCTGTTCCAGCATGGCCGGCGCAAAATCGGCGCCGACCACGCTCCCCTGTTTCCCCACGGCTGCGAGTAAAAGCGGGGTCAGGACGCCGGTGCCGCAGCCGACGTCCAGAACACGCATTCCTTCCCGCAACCCGCTTCCGGCGACGATCTCCCGCAACAGGGGCGTCTGGTCGTCCGCCGCCAGGCCGTCCCATTGTGGAGCAAGGCGGTTAAAGTAATCCCGCAGCATTTCCGGCGAACCTCCGTTGAAATTGTCTTAACCCTCGACGGCTTTCAACACCAGGGCGACGTTGTGCCTGACAGCTTCCTCCCAGGAGGCCGTGTTCGGCAGACCGCCCGGGAAGTTGGAGAGAGTGACGTGTTTGGCGCCCAGTTCCTTGGCGATGCCGACGCCGGCCTCGTGTCCGCTCTGAAGGTTGTCAATGACCAGCTTCACGCCCTCGCTCCTGGCACGGTTGAGGAGTTCCTCCAGTTGTTTGGGCGTGGTGTCCTCCGGGCGTCCGTACACCGCAACGACCGGAAAGCCCATCCACTTCACGAAACCCGCCTGCATGTCGGCGCAGAGCACCTTGACCTCGCCTGCCTTGGCCTGCTCAAGCCGGGCCTTTAACTCCCGGCCGGTTTCCTCAACCCTCTTCTTGCGCGCGGCGGCCGCCTCACGGTAGGAGGCGGCGTTATCCGGGTCGGCCGCGGCCAGCGCGTCCGTCACGGCGTCGATGGCCTGAACCTGGACGGGAGGAGCCATCCAGTTGCCCTCCAGGTCCAGGACAACCTTTTGCAGCCCCGGGTTGGCAGCCGACTTTATGAGTTCCTCGGAGAACTTCTTGCCCTGCCAGCCGTGCATCAGGAAGAGCTTGGCCTCCGCCAGGCATTTGAGGTCACCCGGCTTGACGTCGAAGTGCCCCGGGCAGGAACCGGGCGGAATGATGTTGGTCACCTGGACCCTCTCCCCGCCCACCGACTTAACAATGTCCTCGATCAGGGTCGTCGTGGTCACCACCTGGAGCTTGGGCGCGGGCGCAACATCCGCGACCGGCTTGTCCTTCCCCCCGTCCGGGGAGGAGCAGCCGACAACCGCGGCCGCCAGAGCCGCCACCAAGAAAAGCAAGAAAATGAGCCGAAAGGTCCTGGTCGTCACTGCGATATTCCTCCTTGCATATAAAATCAAGTACCGGCCCGGCCAAACAAAAAAAACCACGTCGGCAGCCCTTAGCCGGGCTTGTACCTCCGTGGTACGCGCTACGAACACAAATCACCCAAGAGGGGTTAGGCAGCTTCGGCTGCCGCTTTATGGTCATTATAAACCCTGCCCCGGCAGTTTGTAAACCCTGATTCGGCAAGAGAGGGTTATCCTCCCGCGGGGGCTTTCACGCCGAAACCCTGACTTCCGCGCCGGGGACTGCGGGTCGGAGGGCAGTTGCGCCAGGCCATTTATCCAGCAAGGTCTCCGCGGTCTTGAGGTCGTTTTTGGTTTTCTCCGCCGCCGCCCGGTGAGCCCCTACCCGCACCTGCCGCGTCGTCCACAAGGCCGAAACCGTTATGCTGAGGATAACGATCAAGGCCACCGGGATAATAAAGCGGTAGCGGATAGACAGGGAATTGAACACGATTAAGACCCCTCTCGGAAATGTAAACCTCTGCCCTTATGGTTAGAACAAGCGTAGCAAAAGATTATTAAGAAACGGCGAAGCGTATGTTAAGGCCCATGTTAGAGAGGGAATATTGACCTGCTGTTGGGCTTCCGTAAATATGGCACTAAGTTTGGGCTAAGATCCTGTAAAGATTTATTTTACATTGTGATGTATCTTCGATGGGGATACGTTACTAAGGATTGACATGCGCCGTGGGGTAAGAATATAATTGTCGTGACAAATTTATCGGCGCCGAATGACAAGGGGTTCTTATGAAGTACGTTTTGGAGGATTCCATCGGTTTTCTTTTAAGCAGAACGCACACGAGAGCAAAGAACGAACTGCTCCAAGCACTCAAGCCTTACAACATCACTCCCGAGCAGTGGGGGTTGCTGACCCGCTTGTGGGAGGAGGACGGGATTTCGCAAAAGGAGCTGGCCAACAGGATCTTCAAGGACCAGCCGACCACCGCCCGGATCCTCGAAAAAATGGAAAAGAAGAAGCTGATTGCCCGGCAGCCGGACCCCGTTGACGGAAGGGTATCTTTGGTTTTCTTGACCGAAAAAGGGCGCAGTTTGAGGAACGAATTAATCTCGAAAGCTACGGGCGTGCTGGAGAAGGCTTTGCAGGGCTTTTCGGATGCTGAAGTACAGCAGTTGAAGAAGATGCTCAACAGGATTTTTCACAACCTCAAATAGATTTTTACCTGGCGCTTTCGTCAATTTAATGTTGTTTAGAATACAAAACCCCGGTCTTTGAGCCGGGGCTTCCAACCGCGATTGGCGGTTTTTTTACTGCTTCACCTTGTACTGCGGCTCCTGCTGCTCGATGTAGTTGACCCTGCCCTTGAAGCTGTCGATGATCGACCCCAGTTGCTGTTCGAGGTCGGCAAACATTTGCTTCGCGGTTTTGTCCTGCGTGTCCAAGGCGAAGGAGGCCATGCTGGCCTTGGCGGACTCCAGGCTCGCCAGGGTCTGGTGCATTTTGCTTCCTATAGTCACTTGCGTTTCTCCTTTCTGATAATAGTGCTGACATAATAGTGCTGACAGTGCTCTATAACCTCCGAGCCTAGTTTTATACGCCCCGGCGGCGGCGATACCCGCAAAATAATGCCAGACCTGGAAAAGCAAGAATGTACGAAAATGGCGGCATGCGGCGGCAGCGAACCGCATCACTTGCTCCTCGAAGTTCTACATCAGATGCTTGAGACGGCATTCCAGGGACCGGCGCGAGATGCCCAGGTACTTCGCCGTTTTGGTCTTGTTGCCCTTATGCATCTCCAGGGCTTTCAGAATAATGCGGTCGTTGTATTCCTTAAGAGGCAGGCCGTCCGGAGGAAGAGAAAAGCCGGTGTAGTTCAGTATGCAGGACTCCGGGCATTCGCCGGTTTCGGCCGGGTTACCGGCTTTCTGTAGCATGCCCAGATGCGACGCCTTCAGCTCGTAATCGTCCCACATCGCCACAACCAGCGCGATAACGTTCTTCAGCTGTCTGACATTGCCGGGCCAGTGGTACGACAGAATAAGTCCCGGGCATCCCGCCTTATTGCGGTAAAGCGTTTTCTTTTCTCGTGCGCGAATTCGGCCAGAAACATCCTGGCGAAGGGCAGGATTTCCTCGCTGCGCTCGCGCAAAGGCGGCAGGTGGATGCGGGCGGCGTTCAGGCGGTAGTAGAGGTCGAGGCGAAAAGACCCCAGCTCGACCCGTCCGGCCAGATCGGCGTTGCTCGTCGAGACGATGCGCAAATCCACCTTGACTTTTTTCAGACCGCCCACCCGGTAGAACGCCTTATCCTCGATCATTCTCAGCAGCTTCGGCTGGACCGCGGGGTGCAGTTCCCCAACATGATCCAAGAAAAGCGTGCCGCCCTGGGCAAGGTCCAGTCTTCCCTAGAACTGCACTATACGGAGAACATCGAGAGCGCGCTTTTCAGCGTGGCCGTCGGCCGGTTCGTGCTTTGCCGTGGTCGCCGACGAGGTGCGCAAACTGGCCGGCCAAACCAAGGAAGCGGTCGGCACGGTACGGGGGCTGGCCGGCGAGATGGGCCGTCTGGCCGAGCTGGCCGGAAAGGACGCCGCAGATATCGCCGGCGTTTTCAAACAGTACAGCAGCAAAACAGAGCACCTGGCCGTTTCCCTGCGCGAAAACCTCGAACAAATCAACCAGGCGGCGACGGCCGCCAATGAAATTACCAAAGGCGTAGAGGCCCAGGCGTCGGCCACCTCGCAGCTGGCGGAGTCCGGACAAAGGCTGGCCGCCATCGCCGCCTTCGGGTCTTCGTGCCGCGCCAACGCCGAGCATGTGCGCGAAGCCGTGGTCGGGGAACTGGCCGAAGCCCTGCGGGCGGCCGGAGAGGCGACCCCCGTCAGGATGCTCGGAGCCAGACTCGCCGACCACGCCGCTTTTCTGGAAGATGTCGCCGGCCGCGCAGGAGCGGGCGGGACGGTGAAAAGCCACACCGAGTGCCCCTTCGGCCGCTGGTACTTCAGCGAAGGCCAGGCCGCCTACGGCCACCTGCCTGTCTTCAGACAGCTCGATACGCCGCACAAAGCCCTGCACGACCTGGCCGCCGATCTGGTTCGCCAGGCGAAAGCCGAGACGGTGGCCGAGCTGGCCGAGAAATCGCTTGAGCTCCTCAAAGGCTTCATTTCCCTGAAGAAGGCCATAGCCGAACTCGCTGCAAGCCGGGCCAGGAACGGGGGGCGGGCATAAGCGCCGGCCGCCGAGCTACCGGCCGAGGGCCGGGGCCCGCTCCCGTGCTTCCCCGGCCCGTCTTTTCTCTTTAAAGGTCGCCAGTACGGTGTAAAGCGAAGGAACGACGATCAGCGTAAGCATCGTTGAAAAAAGCAGGCCGGAGATGATCGTCACCGCCAGCGGGGTAAACAGGGGATTCCCGGAAAGGGCCAGCGGCGTCAGGCCGGCCACGGCCGTCATAGATGTCAGGAGAATCGGGCGCAGGCGCGCTTCGCCGGCCTTGATGACCGCCTCTTTAAGCCCGGCGCCCGCCGCGCGTGCCTTTTCGATAAAGTCGATTAGCACGATCCCGTTGCGCACGACGATCCCCGACAGGGAAATAACGCCCATCATGGTCATAAAGCCCAACGGGGTCTGGGTGACGAACAGGCCGATCAGGCTCCCCGCCACCGCCAGGTACACCGTGCTCATCACCAGCATGGGCAGGCTTAAGGAATAGAACTGGATGGCGATCTGGATGAAAATCAGGAAAAAGACGACGATCGAAAGTTTGCCCATGTCGATGAAGATGTCCGTCTGTTCGGTAAACTCCCCGCCCACTTCCCAGCGGTACCCCTCGGGGAGCTGCATTTTCTCCAAGATAAGAAGGATGTCCTTATTGACCTCGGTGGCCGTCCGGCCCCGGACGTCGCCTTTAATGGTAACCGCCCGCGCCAGATTGCGGTGGGGAATGGTCTGGATACCGAAGGAAGGCTTGATTTCGGCGATCTCCGCCAGCGGAATCTGCTGCCCGACGGCGTTGGGAACGGTCAGGCGCTGAAAAACAGCCAGGGGGTCGCGTGCCGACCCCTCGGCGTACAGGTTGATGTTGATCAGGTCCTTGCCGTCGTCGAACTGGCTGACGGTGATCCCTTCGCTGGCCAGGCGCAGGGTGCGCGAGAGGTCGGCGTAGGTCACCATCTTCTGCTCCATCATGGCCTTGTTGACCTGGAACTCCAGCGTGTTGTTGTCCAGGCCGAAGTTGTCCGTGATGTTGTAGGCGCCGGGCACCTTCGAAATCCTGTCTTTCACCTGCTGGGTGAGCATCCGCAGTTCCGCGATGTCGTCACCGTAAAGGTGGATTTCGATCGGGTCCCCGACGGGAGGTCCCGTCTCCAGTTCAAACGGGTAAACGGTCACGCCCGGGTACTTCCGGCCGAGTTCCTTGCGCCAGGAATCAACAAGCGCCGCCGTATCCACCTTGTCGGGGTCGACCTTGGCCATCACCAGCGCGTTTTCCTCGGCCACCTCATCGAGCGCCGTTCCGCCACCGAACCACATGTAAGCCCTTGCTCCGGCGCTGGCCGCAACCTCGTCGACTCCGGGCTGTTCTGCGACCCATTGCTGGATTTCACGCACGACGGCGTGGGTCTGCTCGATATCGCTGCCCTTGGGCAGGCGGATGTCGATCGGTATTTCTTCACGGTCCGCGGCCGGGAAAAGCTCGATGGGCGTAAAGGGAATCAAGCCGTAGGCCAGGGTGCCCGCCAGCACCCCGATCAGGCCGGCGCGCAGGGGCCGGTCCAGGATCCGCGGCATCAGCCGTCCCGCATACCAGCCGGTAAGGCGGGCGAGCTGCGGGCCCAGGAGCCCGGCCGGCTTTTCTTCATGGTTCCCGTTGCGCAGGTGCCGGGACTCGTACCAGTTCCTGAAGATGGGGATGATGGTCAGGGCCATGACCATCGAGGCCAGCATCGTAAGGCTGACGACGATGGGGATCGGGCGGATGAACTCGCCGGAAATGCCCCCCAGGAACATCAATGGGCCAAAGGAGAAGATGGTGGCCAGGGTCGCCGTCAGGATGGAGGCGGCCACCTCGCGCGGACCGTTAACCGAAGCCTCGTATGGAGATTCACCCAGCACGAAGAGCCGGCGCTCGATGTTGTCGTTGACGACCACGGCGTCGTCCACCAGGACCCCGAGGACCACGATCAGGGCGTAGATCGTGATCATGTTCATGGTTACGCCGAGCGACGGGAGGAAAACCAGCCCCACCGCCATCGAGATGGGAATGGCGACGGCTACCATCAGCGCCGTGACGAAGTTCAGCCCCAGGCTGCAAACCAGGATCACGGCCGCGACGGCGATAATGATCTCCCGGATGAGGTCCCCAAACATCTCATTAACGTTCTTGCTTTGAGAGAAGACGGGTTCTACCTCTACCCCCGGGGGCAGGGATTTCTTCAAATCCTGAATCGTCGCATCGACGCGTCGCTGCAGCGAGGGAACGTCGGTACCCTTTTCGACGTTGATGCCGAGAATAACGGCGGGCTTTCCGTTGTGATAGACATATACTTCCGTGTCCTTGTCCGTACGGTAAGCCCGGCCGACGTCTTTGAGGTAGACGGGGAAACCTTCGGGCGTGCGGGAAACGATCACCTTGTTGAGGTCTTTCCACCGGTAGCTTTCGGGTAGAACCAACTGGTAGGTCCGCCCGGCGACGTCTATGTTGCCGATGGGCACCCGCTCGTTTTCCGCCTTGACGGCCCCCATCACCTGCATCCACGTGATACCGTAATGCTGGAGCTTCCTCGGGTCAATTTCCACCCGGATCTCCTCGTCGGGCAGCCCTTCCACGACCACGTCGGCCACGGCAGGTATGGTACGGATCTGATCCCGCCAGATCTCCAGGGTATCCCGCAGGCTGTAGAGCTGCTCGCGGGTTTGGGCCGTGATATTGACGGTGTAAAAGGCGGCGCGGGCCAGGTCGTCGTTGATGGCGGGTTTCTCGGCCCCCTCGGGAAGGTCAGCTTCGGCGTCCTTGACCTTCTTGCGCAGCTCGTCCCACTTCTCCTTGGGGTCTACGCCGTCCTTCAGCCAGATCACGATCGAGGAATAGCCGGAACCCGAATAGGAGCTGATGGTCTTAACGCCCTGGAGTTCCTTGATCTTCTGTTCGAGCTTTTTGGTAACGGTCTGCTCGACCTTCTCCGGCGAGGCCCCGGGATAAACAGTGGTAACGGTCGCGACGCTGATAATCACGTCGGGCTGCTCCTGGCGGGGGAGCTGGAAAACGGTCAGCAACCCGACGGCGATGACCATGACGAAAAAAAGGATGGTTATTTTGCGCTTGCGCAGCAGGAATTCGATCACTTACCGGTACCTCCCGGCTGCTCGATGGGATCGCCGTCAAAGAGCAGGTCTGCGCCCTTGACAATCACCTGATCGCCCGGCTTCAAGCCGGAGAGGATCTCCAGCCGGTCGCCGTACAGCTCGCCGATGGTAACCGGGGTTTTTACCGCTTTCCCCGCAGCAGCCAGAAAGACATAAGGTTTCTCCTCGCCGCGGTTGATCACGGCGCCTACCGGCACGAACAAGCCTTTCTTCATTGCAGCGGCGCGGGTCGCGTTAACCACCTGCCCCGGGAGCCAGTCTTGTTCCGTGTTGGGCACGCTGACCTCGACCCCCACCGTGCCCGTACCCTGGTTGGTTGACGGGAAAACGCGCGCCACTTTGCCCTTGCGGGTCCGGCCGTAAAGAGAGAGGATGACTTCATCCCCCGCCCGCCAGGCGGCAACATCTTTATCGGGGACCGGCAGGACGACCTTCAAGGGGTCGAGCCGGCCGATACGATAGACCGGGACACCGGGACTGACGAGCTGCCCTACAGCCGAAAGCTTATTCAAGATCGTGCCGCTGACCGGCGATTTCAAAAGCGCCTTGTCCTGCAGCAGGGACAAGCTCTGCTGGGCCTGGAGAAGATCCGCTTCCGCCACGGAAAGGCGGTTTTTAGCGTTCTCGAAGTCAAGTTGCGAGATGGCCCCCGCAGCGTGGAGCTGTTCCATGCGGGCGTAATCTTCCTTGGCCTGCCAGTAATTAACCTGGGCCTTGTCAAGCCCCGCCTTCGCCTGCGTCATCTGGAGGTTGTACTCGGCGGCATCCACCCGGGCCAGGACCTCGCCCTCTTTAACCTCGTCCCCTTCGCTGACGCGCATTTCCAGGATGCGGCCGGCCACCTCAAAAGACACCATCGATTCCTCGCCGGCCTGCAGCACCCCGGAAAATTCCGAATGGCGGCCCGCCTTTCCAGGAGTCACCGTTATCGTTTCCACCAGCTTGGGCTCCGCCGTTTCCGCGCCGGTGTCTCCGCGTTTCTTTTGACCGCCGGCGGCCGCGACCAGGCCGACGGCCGCGACGACAGCCACCAGCACCAGCAGGAGCCGTACCTTTTTACTTCTAACCATCCGAACATTCCTTTCGCCTTTTTCTTTTGGGAAAACGTTCAAGCACACGATCAACCTTATGAGGGCCTTAGTATGTTAATACCTGTCAGCCTTTCCCCAGGTTTCAAAAAAACAAAAAGGGCAACATCCATGTCCCCAATTATCAAACGCAGCCTGTCAAGAGAATTCCTGAAGACCGACCCTGCGGCGTCATCGCCGGCTGCCGTTTGCCAGGGCCAAGTTGCACGTTGTGATTCTACTGAAAATAATTCCAAAACTCAATACTTAAATTGGCTGGTTCAGCGCTGTTCCGGACAGAGGGTGAGGAATTGGGCACTAAGAAAATCGGAAAACAGACTTACAAGCCGGACAATCCTCCAGTGATCATCAGCACGGGGACGGTGGTCGGGCCCTTTGAAGGCCGGGGCCCTTTAAAAGACTACTTCGACCATATTTATACCGATCTGACGGCCGGAGAGCGCAGTTTTGAAGCCGCCGAGAAAGAAATGATGCTGAACGCCTGCTTCACCTGCCTGAACAAAGTCAACGTAACCCCACAGGAGGTCGACTTTTTCCTGGCCAGAGACTTGCTGAATCAAACAATTACCTCACGGTTTTTCGGCCCTGGAACTGCGCATCCCTTACCTCGGGATCTACGGCGCCTGCTCCACGTCGGCGGCAAACCCCACCGGGTCGTGCGGGGCGCACACCAGGCTGTTCACGCCGTTGATCAGGTTATCTTTGAGGCCTTCGGAGAAGGGGGCGACGACGGGCAGCCCCGAGGCCATGGCCTCCAGGACCACGTTCCCGAACGTCTCCGACATCGAGGGGAAAACGAAGATGTCGCTGGAGGCGTACATCGCGCGAAGCGGTTGTCCCGTCAGGTAACCGGTGCAGGTAATGCCAGGACGCGCCCACGCCCTCACCCGCTGCATCATCGGCCCGTCACCGACGATAAAAAGGTGCAGCCCGCCGGGGTAGTCGGCGTCGAGGAGGTCGAAGGCCTCGAGCAACACATCCAGGTTTTTTTCCGCGGCCACCCGGCCCACGTACACGTAAAGGAGGACCATCTTTCCAGCGACGCCGTAATCCCGGGCGATGATGTCGGACCTGTTTTGCGGGGTGAACAAGTCGCTATCCACGCCCCGCACCCAGAACCGGAGGTTCTTAATGCCCCGGGCGGCCAGTTTGTCCCTGGTGGCCTGCGAGGGGCACAAAGTGAGGTCGTACTGCCGGTGAAACCAGGTCAGGAATTTCCACAGGGGTTGATGCAGCGCCGCCAGCCGGTAATAGCGCAGGTAGACGTCGAAGTTGGTGTGGCAGGACGTCACCGCCGGGAGTTTTCCGGCCCTGGCGTAACGCAGCCCGCAAAGCCCCAAACCGAAAGGGGTGGCGATGTGGACCAGGTCGGGGCGGAACCCGTCGAGGATCTTTTTGATACCGCGGTAGCCCGGCAAGGGCCAGCCGGCATTCGGGATAGAGGAAGAAGCGCGTGCTGAAGGACCCGGTGCACGTTCGGACGGTCTCCCGACGGGCAGCGGGGCGCCGGGGCGACCATGTGTTCAGACTGCGCGGCGAGATAGGACGACAGTTTGGCCATCGTCCGGGCGACGCCGTTCAGTTGCGGCGGGTAGGTATCGGTAAAGAGGGCGACACGCGTGTGGATCATCCCCTCCGGCCCAACTCTCTTAAGACCTATGTTAGGGAGGGGATATTAACCTGCCGTTAGGCTTCCGTAAGTATGGCGCTAAGTTTGGGCTAAAATCCTGTAAAAAATACTTTACAAAGCGGGAATACGTTGGTTCCCCCCGTGCTCACAATTGACGCGCGGCGTACGGCAGGGATATAATTGCCACGACAAATTTATCGGCCCTGGACGAAGAGGAGTTCGCATGAAGTACGTTTTAGAGGATTCGATCGGATTTCTTCTGAGCAGAACCCATACAAGAGCGAAAAACCAACTGCTGCAGGCCCTGAAACCTTACAACATCACTCCCGAGCAGTGGGCGTTGTTGACCCGTTTGGGGGAGGAGGACGGGATCGCGCAAAAAGAGCTGGCCCAAAGGATTTTCAAGGACCAGCCGACTAAACCCTAGACTTCCCTACCGCGAAGGTAAGCATCTCGCCCATCCTCAATAACCGGGCAATGCCTGATATTACTGATAAGTGCTTTTAGCTGTTTCTGCATCCGGTTGACAGATCCATCCGCTTCGCCAATCTCATCCCCGGCCCCAGCCATACCCACCGGCCCGGCAGACATGTCCAGCGAATAATAAAGCCCCCTGACCGGAGCGATCAAGGGGCTGAGCGTACCGTGTGTTATCGAATCGATTGGCGACGATGTTTCTCTACTGTACCGGATATTACAGGTGGGTGCGATTTACCCGCCGCGGTGGACGGTGGCCATAAATTCTTCGGCTTTTCCGGTATTCCCGGTTAAGTAGCTGACCACGACCATCGCTACGACGGCCGCCGGCAGGCTGTAGAGCGCGGGGTTGATGAGAACCGGCAGGCCGAGTAAAGACGGCACTGCAAAGTAGTTGGCGAAGGTATACAGGAGCGATACGACCAGGCCCACGCTGAAACCGGCGATAACTCCTTCCTCGGTCAGCCGTTTCCACCAGACGGCCGCCACGAGCACAGGGGCAAAAGTGCTGGCGGCGATGCCGAAAGCCATTCCGACAAGTACAGCCACATTCTGGTTCTTAAGATAGAAGGCCAGAACTATAGCGATGAGCGCCAGCAATCCAGCACAGGCCTTGGCGAAAATAAGCCGCTCGCGATCGCTGCTTTGCGGCCGGATAACACCGGCATACAGGTCGTGGGCTAGGCTAGTCGTGGCCGAGATCAGCAGACCTGACGCCGTGCTCAGCATGGCCGCCAGCGCGCCGGCGATGATGATGCCCAGGAGCACCTCTCCGCCCAACATTTTACCGAGCAGCGGTACGGCAAGGTTCGTGGCCGCGCCTTTCTTGCCGGCGGCTAGCAGTTCCATCAGGACCGGATAGAGCACGGCCATCGCTGCCAACCCAACCAGCATCACCGTGATGTAGAACACGGCCAGCCCGGCAATCGTGGCTTCCGCACTTTTTACGGCAGCCCGCGCATCCCGCACGGTGTAGAAGCGGATCAGGATGTGCGGCAAACCCACTACCCCAAAGAACAGCCCCAGCACCAGACTCATCTGGTTCCACACATCCTTTAAGCCTACGCCCGGCGTAATTGCGGACGATGCGTCGGGCATCAGGCTTCGCGCCATCGCGACGGCACCCATATGGTCGGTCATTTTCGTCTCCGGCGGGTAGGCCTGAAGCACCTGGGGAGCTACTTCCACAGCCACCGACGGGGGGATGGCCTCGCGGCCGACGGTGAAAATCTTTACCGGATTGGCTCCAAAATACATACTGGTCACCAGCACGAAGATGAGCAGCATCGCTCCGCCGAGCATCAGCCCCTGGATGGCCTGGTTATATGTCGTTCCCCGCATCCCGCCCAGAATGACGTAAGCAGCCATTAGCGAGCCGGTGACTAAAACGGTGGTAACGTAATCCCAGCCCAGCAATAACTGGAACAGGTGGCCAGCCCCAACCATCTGGGGGACCAGGTAGAGGGTACAGAGAACGACGGTACCGAGCATGGCCATAATGCGCACCGCGCTTCCTTCAAAACGCGCAGCAAGCACGTCTCCTACAGTAAACCGACCGGCATTCTTGAGAGGTCCGGCCAAAACCAGCACCACCACGACCCAGGCAGCAAAAAAACCGACCGCGAGCCACCAGCTGTCAATTCCTCCGAGGGCGATTGCTCCCGCCACGCCGAGAAAACTGGCCGCGCTGCAGTAGTCACCGAACATAGCCGCTGCATTGACCCGCCAGGGGATTTGCCCGCCGGCAACATAGAATTCAACCGTGGTGCGGGTCCACCGCCGACTGTACCAGCTCACGAAAAAGGTAAGTACCATACTCAAGACCACTACGGTAAAAGCAACTGGATTGTCCATACCCTGCTTACTCCCATCCTTTCGCAAGATATATCCTTGTGATAACGAGGCCTCCGACGAAAACCGCCAGGCCCAGCCAGATGCCGAGCGGCAGGCCGATGGTCTGTAGCTGGGCCAGCTCCTTAAACTGCGCCGAAGTCAGGAGAGCCACGATGAAATAGATCAGCGCGAACACGCCAAGCAAACCAAAGGAAAAGCGGAACCGTTGCCCCAGCGCACTGGGCTCCAGGGCGGCTGGTGGGGCTGCCGTTTTAGGAGTGGCTTCCGTAGCGGCGCCAGCCCCCACCCCACTCATTAAAGAATCCAGGCCGCTAAGATCGACGCTTCCCTTCTTAACTATCAGAACCGGAATAGCGGAAGACCGCGAGATGCTTTCCGAAACGCTGCCGAAATGCATCTTTCCCAGACCCTTGCGTCCGGAATCACCGATCACCACAAGATCAACTTGCAGATCGTTAGCGATCTTGAGAACGGTGGCGGAAATCACCCCTTGCGCCTTTATTTGGCGTACGGTAAGACCATACTTTTGCCCGTAGGCGGCTGCCAGTTCGAGCGGCTTAGCAAAGAAGTGCTGTTCCTTCATCCTGGCTGCCAGTTCGGTTTCTTTTTCTGCAGGCAGCAACGGTATCTCTTCCTCTACCTGTACGGCGATCACCTCGGCACCGTACCGGCTAGCCAGTTCGACAGCCTTCTTAACAGCCCCCAACGAGGCCTCGTAACCGTCAACGGCTACCAAAACCTTCTCCAACCGTCCTCACTCCTTTTATGTAAAAAGTATTTTCGCCAGACACCGGGATCTCTGTCTAGCTAGATAGAAGCACACCCGGCCCACTAGAAGGCTATGGTTAGGTTACACTAAAAGCAAAAAACCTGAAAAGAGTTATAGCCCCAAGTACCGAATTTTTGGGGCCAGCGGGAAATGGGCAAGGGATTCAGTTATCTGAACGGTCATAATCCGGTGTGCCCGTGCCTTTAGGGGCAGAAAATTAACCGTTTATTCTGAAAATTTGTACAATTAAGTTTTTCTGTGCTATTCCTATACCTCGTGGTGGCAGGCAATTTCTAAAACATTTATCTTTTTATCCTGTTGCAATAATGATTTTGGCTCCCTCCGTCCACCAGGTCGATTGCCTGGAAAAAGGTTTTCTGCCGGATTAAAAAGGTCTGCCTGGAAGTGCTGGCTTAATAAAGGTTGCTGAACATATTTGGGTGCTGGTTCTCAAAACATAGAAATATGAGAAAGCATTTGCTTATAGCCGTCATCGGCCTTACAGCGATAATCCTTCAGCCTCTCGTCGCGCACGTTCAAGACCTTCACTTCGCGCCGCCGCTGCCGCCCCGGTATAGGTCCGCCGAACCTTCCGCACGCCAAAACACCAACCTGTTTATCGTCTTACTAAACGGGTTGAATACCGCCTGTGACGGGTCACCTTGCGGGATATGGGATTCAGCGCTCTCCGCAAAAGCCTGGAGAACAGCGGCACAGGAGGCCCTTTCGGCCATCCTGGGCATCTCCGGGACAGGCAAGGCGCCGGGCCGTGGAATCAACCGCGGGTATAAACGTGCCTCTTGAGGAAAGATAGACTAAGGCGCAAACGCAATAAAGCCAAAGCTCGGGCGGGAGGCGAAAGAAGATGGCACGCGATCCCAAGAAAAAACCCTTGACGGTCGATCAGAAGCGCTATACGGAGATGGTCCGCGACCTGGTCCCGAGGCCTCCTTACCTGCGTAACGCCGCCCTGGCCTACCTGTTCGGCGGCTTGGTCGCCGTCATCGGGCAGTTCTTCACCGACATATACAAAATCACGCTGAATATGTCGGATAAGGAGGCCGGCAACCCGGCAGTCGCCACGATGATTTTTATCGGGGCGCTGCTTACCGGCCTGGGGGTTTTCGACAAGATCGCCCGTTACGCGGGCGCTGGCCTGGCCGTGCCGGTAACCGGCTTCGCCAACTCCGTCACGGCCTCGGCCCTGGAGTTCAAAAAAGAGGGGCTGGTCTTCGGCGTCGGCAGCAAGATGTTCATGCTGGCCGGGTCGGTGATTACGTTCGGCGTGGTAACCGCCTTTTTCGTAGGGCTAATCTACGCATTATTTGTCTTTTAGAGTGGGGGTGTAACGAATTGAGCACCAAGAAGATTGGCAAGCAGACTTATCAACCTGACAATCCTCCGGTGCTCATCAGCACGGGCACGGTGGTTGGACCCTTTGAGGGCCAGGGCCCCCTGAAGGACTATTTCGACCATATCTATACCGATTTGACAGCCGGAGAACGCAGCTTCGAGGCCGCCGAGAAGGAAATGCTGCTGAACGCCTGTTTCACCTGCCTGAACAAGGCCAACGTTACGCCGCAGGAGGTGGACTTTTTCCTTGCCGGAGACTTGCTGAACCAGACCATTTCCTCCGGGTTTTCGGCCCTGGAACTGCGTATCCCCTACCTCGGGATCTACGGCGCCTGCTCCACGTCGGCAGAGGGCCTTTGCCTCGCCACAATGCTGGTGGACGGGGGCTTCGCCTCCTATGTCCTCGCAGCCACGAGCAGCCACAACGCCTCGGCCGAAAGGCAGTACCGCTATCCCACCGAATACGGTTTCCACCGCAAGCCGCAGGTGCAGTGGACGGTGACCGGGGCCGGCGCCGCCCTGGTGGCGCCTGACGGAGAAGGCCCCAGGATCACCCGCTTTACCGTGGGCAAGGTCCACGACCTGGGCATCAAGGACCCCCTCAACCTGGGCGCGGCCATGGCCCCGGCCGCCGCCGACACTATTGTACGCCACTTCGCCGATACGGGCCACGGACCGGATTACTTCGATCTGATCGTTACCGGCGACCTGGGGAAGTTCGGTTACCAGCTCACCGTCAAGATGGCCGAGTCCAACGGGGGCTTCGACCTGACGAAGAACTACAAGGACTGCGGGCTGATCCTCTACGACACCGGGACGCAGGACGTCCACGCCGGGGGCAGCGGCTGCGCCTCGTCGGCCGTGGTGACCTACGGGTACCTTTATAAAAAGATGATGGAAGGCGAACTGAAGCGCATTCTCCTTGTGGCCACCGGGGCGCTGCACAGTCCGGTCTCGTGTTACCAGGGCAACGGGATACCGGGGATCGCACACGCCGTCTGCATCGAAATGATCTGACTGGAGGGAAGATAGATGGAATGGCAGACGTATATCTTCGCCTTTCTGGTCGGGGGGGCCATCACCATGCTGGGCCAACTGATCCTCGACTTCACCAATTTTACGCCGGGCCACGTCCTGTCGGGCTTCGTCGTCGCGGGAGGGATCCTGAGCGGACTGGGTCTTTACGAAAAGCTGATCGAGTTTGCAGGAGCCGGGGCCACCATGCCCATCTCCAGCTTCGGCAACGCCCTGGTGCAGGGAGCCATCTCCGAAGCGGAGCGCAGCGGAGTCATCGGCGTGTTGACGGGGATGTTCGAGCTGACCAGCACGGGCATTACCGCCGCCATCGTTTTTGGTTTTCTGATAGCCGTTATTTTCAACCCTAAAGGATAACAAACCCAAAAGCGAAGTGAGAAATGAGAGGTCAGAGGCGGGTATTCGAAGGAATTCACTTTATGAAATCTGAACCGCCAAGGGCGCCAAGCAGGCAGAGAACTAACAGCCAACAGCGGTACCGATTACTGATGCCTGACGGCTGAGTGGAAGGAGGTGAAAGCAAGTGACCGTCCAGAGCGACTTACAGAAGTGCATCGCCCAATGCCAGTCCCTTCTCGGGACTTATCAAATGTGCGCGTCAGCCACCCAGGACCAAGCGGCAAAAAAGATGTACCAGGAACTCAGCCAGGACATGCAGAGGCACATCGATCACCTGAACAACCGTTTAAGCTACCTGGAAAAGAACAACCCGATGTACCAGCAGCAGCAACAGGCCCAGCAGTAACGGGCCGAAAACCGCGCCACCCAAATTGGGTGGCGTTTTTGGTCTTTAGCCTAACAATTCCGAAAACCCTTTTTCCACCTATTTACTTTAGAGGTTCTAAAAGTTAAACTCAAGGTATCGCATCATTTCGGGTGTCTGCAATCGATGGCGAAACTGCACCTGTCTTTTGGGAAAGTGCTCCGGCTTTTCTTGACGGCCATCCTGGTCCTCGGTGTTAGCTGGGGAGCAGGGTGCTCCAGGGAACCTCGCCCGGACGTTGTGCCTTCCCCGCCCGTTAAGGAAGAGCGGGCCGCCCAGGCACCGCCGGAACTCGGCACTGCCCCTGTTCCACAAGGCCACCCCGACGGGAAGGCCGTCGTCCTGTGCTACCACCAACTGGTAACCAGAAAGCCGCTCTTTAATTCCGAGCTCAATATCGACGACTTTCGGACCCAGATGAAGTACCTGGCCGATAACGGGTATACCACCCTGTCACTGGCCGAACTCAAGAATTGCCTGGCACATAGGTCGTTTCCTCCCAAGTCCGTGGTCATCACCTTTGACGATGGCTACAAGACCTTCTACACTCTTGCCTACCCGATCCTTAAAGAGTACGGCTTAAAGGCCGCGGTCTTCCCGGTGGTTTCTCTGACACCGGGGCTCGAGCGCCGGGTTGCCTGGGGGGAACACCTGCGGTTTCATCACCTGCGGGCCATGCTTGAAGACTCCGACCTGGTCGAAGTCGGCTCCCACACCTACGACCTGCACTACCGGGTGGAACAGCCAGGCCGTTCGACCGAACCGCCGGTGAAACCGCCCGGTGCCGGCAGCCCTGATCACGGACACGTCCCGAGCGAGGACGCCCTTGAGCCGGATCAGGATTCCCCCGAAACCCCTGATCCGGCAGGCCGGACCGCCCACCGCCGGACGCCGGGCCGGCCGGCCATCGACCAGGCCCCCGGCGAGGACACGGACGCCTACCAGGAAAGGCTGTACAGGGACCTGCGCCTGGCCAAGGACCTTTTGGAAGCGCAAATCGACAGGGAGGTCATCGCCCTTTCCTGGCCTTACGGCCGTGCTACACCGGCGACGGTGGAGGCCGGACGTAGGGCCGGGTACCGGCTCTTCTTCACCACCGCAAGGGCTCCGGTCACAAGCGCCACGAAGGCGGACGCCGTCCCCCGCTACCTGGTGCAGAGCGGTTCCCTGGAAGAGTTCAAGGCCATCCTGGCATCGGCTTCTTGTACAAACCAATGATGAAACTACAGGTATGGCCGCCTATCCAACCCGTTCCCGTGATCACAATCTGCCCTGGGTTTTCCTGTTGCATCCTCTAACCACAGCCCTTCTTGTAAGGGTGGGAATGTTCAATGCATCAGAAGGAATAAGAAAGCACCTTGCAATAAGACTCTTGTTATGTTAAGAATTTGTTAAGTGAACAAATGCACAAGATACCTCGGGAGGGATGACTTATGATAAACAGGGTCCTTGCGGGCGTCGATGGATCACCGAATTCCCTCCGGGCGGTCCGTACAGCCGCCGATGTCCTGGACCGCGAATTACAGGGAACGCTTACCCTGGTCTATGTCGCCAAGGCTCCCACCGCCCTGGAATGGTTCCAGGGAGCGGGAGGACTCGTACAAGGGGGTATTGAAGAGGTCGAGAAACGGGAGCGGGAAGCCGTAGAGGCCGTCACCAGAGAAGGGCAGAAGATGCTGGAGGAAGCACGCTCCACTTGCCTGGACATTCTTAAGGACCGGCCTGTGCGCATCGAAACGCTGGTGCTCTTCGGCGATCCAGCTCAGTTAATTACTGAATATGCCGAAGAAAAGAAATATGATATGATCGTGCTCGGCAGCCGGGGCGCCGGCCCCCTGCGGGGCGTCCTGCTCGGAAGCGTCAGCTACAAGGTCCTGAACAGCGCACACTGCCCCGTCCTCATCGTGAAATAAAGAAGGGAAAAGAAAGGCGATAACGCCCTATGACTGCAACATCCTGGATTACTATACTATTTGGCTTCCTAGGCGGTATCGGCATCCTGCTGTACGGTATCCAGGTCATGGGCGACGGCTTGCAGAAGATCTTGGGACGCCAGCTCCGGCAGATGCTGGAGTCCGTGACCAGGCACCGGCTGCTCGGCGTCGGCGCCGGCATAGCCGTCACCGTCCTCTTCCAGAGCAGTACGGCCACGACCGTGATCCTGGTCGGTTTGACGAGCGCGGCGGTGATCACCCTGCGCCAGTGCATGCCCGTTATTCTGGGCGCCGACATCGGCACGACCATCACCGCCCAGTTGATCGCCTTGAAGTTCACTGAACTGGCGCTGCTTATCGTGGGTATCGGTGCACCCATCGTCTTCTTTGCCAAGAGGGACCGGCACCGCCGGGTCGGCCAGGCCATCACCGGATTCGGCCTCCTGTTCCTCGGCCTGAAAATCGTCGGGGATACCATGCACCCGCTCCGCGACATCCCGGCCTTCGTCAATACCCTGGCCGCCGTGAGCGACAACCCCCTCCTGGCGGTGCTGGCGGCCGCCGTCATCACCTTCATCATCCACAGCAGCGCGGCCGTGCTGGGCATCGTCATGGTCCTGGCCAGCCAGGGAGCGGTCGACCTTTACGCAGCGATCTATCTCCTGCTGGGGGCCAACGTGGGCACCTCCTTCACGGCCCTGCTGGCCAGCATCGGGTCCCGCCGGGAGGCTCAGCGGGTAGCCATGGCCCACTTCCTGTCGAAGATGGGCGGCACGATGCTGCTCTTCCCCTTCGTGCCGTGGTATGGCTCTTTCCTTAGTAGCCTGACGTCGTCGCTGGCCTTCCAGGTGGCCAACGCCCATATGTTCTTCAACATCGGGCTGGCGGTGGTTTTCCTGCCCTTCAGCGATTTCGGCGCCCGCATCCTGGAATGGATGCTGCCCGATAAAAAGATTCCGGAACTCGAACCCAAGTACCTGCGCGAAGAGGTTATCACCGCTCCGTCGGTGGCCATCGGCCTGGCCCACAGAGAGACGGTGCGTCTTTCCGCCCAGGCCATGCGCGTTCTGCGGGACGCCGAACGCGTATTCCAGGGCGGCAGCGTCGACATCCTCGAACAAATCGCCCACAAGGAAAGGGTTATGGACGTCCTCTGCAAGACCGGCGTGGCCTACCTCACCCGCGTCCTGCGCCAGCCCCTGAGCCGGGAAGAACTCGAGTACGCCATGGGCCTGATCCACATCCTGGACGGCCTGGAGAAAATCACCGACATCGTCGAACGCAACATCAAGAACATCATCGAGACCAAGCTGGCCCAGGGCGTGGAGTTCTCGGCCAAAGGCCGGGAGGAATTGAACACCGTCATTAAAGAGGTCACCAACCTAATGCGCCTGACCCACAAGGCGCTGGTCCACGGAGACTTCTGCAGGGCCGAGCAGGTGGTAACCGAGCAGCCCAAGATCACGGCCCTGGTCCGGGAACTGCGGCAGACCCACGTCCACCGCCTGACCGAAGGCATCAAGGAAACGGAAGCGACCAGCAACCTGCACCTCGAGCTGCTGAACAGTTACCAGCAAGTTAGTGACTTACTGCGCGACGTCGCCTTCACCATTATGGAGCAGCTCTCCAAGAGCAAGTGCTGCCTTACGCCTTACACCGGTACGAAGGAATCCGAGACGGAGCAGGACAACGGGGACATCGAAACGGCGACGCAAATGGACCACGCGGCGTCGGCCTGAAAAAAGCCCTCACATGTTGTGAGGGCTTTGCATTGGACCTTCTATGTCAATACCTATTTTAATAACCCTGATTAGGCCGCCCGTAAGGCGTGCCGCTCCTTGGCTGCCAGGAATAGAGCTTCATCATAGGGGGTGTTGTTAAGCCACATCGCATAACGTGGTGTTGTGTGGTCAATGATCAGCCCTATCCAGCAACGGTGCTCGAAGCACGACCCTTCTATGGATCATAACGCCACATTAAGCTCGGGGAAGGCAACTCCAATGCAGGCAATCGAGTTGCTGGCGCTGAGAGGCCTTTCCCCGAAACGTTGGGTACTGGGTAATACCACAGGAGATCGGGGATCTCCTTGTAAACCAAGGCTTTAGAGATAGTTTAACGGATAGGGCGTTGAGCATTGGGCATTGGGACAGCTGGATTCGGCGAAGCCGAATCCCTTTCCTTTATTAATCCCAGTGCTCAGCGCTCAGTGCTCAATGCTCAGTTTGCTCAGGAAGTAATCCGTAAATCCCGCCGAGGTCCTCACCGCCAGCGGGACCATCATATCCCGCACGAGGGCGAAATCGTCCTTCTTGAACACCCACGAACGCGGACGCCAGAGGTTTAAATTGATACCGTCACAATACCCGAAATACCCGTAAGCCTCCCGGGCGTTGGCGTACACCCATTGCGCGGGAAACATTTCATTGCTGTAGAACCCGTCTTTTACCGGCACGTTCGATGTTTCGTTGATGTGCTCGTGCACCCAGTGCTCGTATTCGCTGTGTTTAAAAAGAACAGTGCATCGGGCGTGATGAGGCACTGTAAGATCCTGCACGAGGTGAAGGGCTATGCCGAAAACCCGCATTGACAGAGATTGGTCGCCTTTTTGCCAGAGCTTGCGCGCGATATTGAAACAGGCGTCGCAGAAAAGAGCCGCGTTCGTCACCGCGCCCAGACCGATGGATATCCATCCCCCCAATCCCATATTGGTATAAGGATCGAGAAAGTGCATCACGGGCGCGACCGGGATGTCACCGAAAGGAGTCTCCACGTCCATAAGCCCGACGTCGGCCTCCTCCAGGCCCCTGTTGATCTCGTCGGCAAACTTGTTGACCAGGCGCAGCCCGGGCCGACGGTCGTTACGGAGAACGATCCGCGCTCTTTCGAAACACCACTGATGGTCTTCTATCCGCATCGGGTCACCTGCTTCGCCGGCGACAGGCCGTCGAACAGCACTTCAAGACTGCCGTTCTCCGGGCATACGATGCCGGCACAAGCGTTTTCCACCATCCTATGCCGTCGTCGTTTTAAAGGTGAACGGCCCGCAGGCACGGAAGCCGCCCGTTCCGGTATCGCAAAATGTCTGTTTTTGTCGCAAAAATCTGCGCCCGGCTCGCCATCAAGCGACAGGTATTTGCCGCCGCTAAGTGCTACACTGGGTTACGGTACAGCGTGAAAGCGAGGCGATGTTGTGCAAAAGCGTACCTGCCCGATGTGCGGCCGCGACTGGTATTCGGCCGATACCGCGGGCACCTGGAAATGCGAGTGCGGAGCCGAGATCAAGCCCGAAAGGAAAACTCGAAAAGACAAGGATGCGGCAGAGTGCGTTGAACAATCTTTTGCCTTGGAAGTCAAGAAAAATTAAGTGAAGTCGAATCGACATACTGAGCAACGTATCACGAACAAACGGGGAATTGTGCGTTGAAACATTCTTTCACCGAAAACCGGGATGCGACATTTTTTTCAATATGCCGTGTGTTATACTGGTTTCATCCTACACCGAAAGGGTAAACCGCCCGCAAGGGCGGCGCACAAAGCCAGGCGCGGGAGTAAACATTCTGCAGGCCGGTTGCCGAAGGTAGGTTGCAAAACTTATCTTCGGCTTTTTGTTTGTTAGAGTCAACAAATGCGTGCGACGGAAAACCTGATAATAAGCTACTGACCAAGCAGTCCTGAAGCGGCAGTGACACCGCTTCCAACAGGCCCGCGAAAGATTGCGACCACAACACTGCAGGGGGGATCCAGGTGACAGAGAAGATTCGTATTCTGGTCATCGAAGACCAAGAGCCGCATCGGCGGGGAATGGCCGCTCTGCTGGGCGCCTTCAAGCGCTTCGAGTTCCTAGACGCCCTGGATAGACAAGCAGGCGTAACCGAGGCTTCCAAACAGCAACCGGATGTTGTCCTTCTTGGTCTTCCTGAAAACCTC
Source organism: Desulfosceptrum tomskiensis (assembly GCF_049818055.1). Classification (GTDB taxonomy): domain Bacteria; phylum Bacillota; class Desulfotomaculia; order Desulfotomaculales; family JASEER01; genus JBFLVT01. Next base: position 50,787 of record NZ_CP187479.1, on the reverse strand, counting down.
GAAGACATGAAGGAACTAATCAGGTGCATCAAAGACGCCTGTCCTTTCAGCCTGGTGATAGCTGTCGGAGAGGAAATAACCTTTGAGCAGCTTCGCTACATTCTGGAAGCAGGTATTGACAGCTACCTGTCAAGGCAGACGATTCCGGGGAACTTGGTCAGTGCCGTCGGGTTCGCCTGTTCTTCAGGAATGCTCTTTTTCCCGCGCGGTTGTCTCAAAAACACCGATGCTTCGTCAACACGCCAGACAGCAGACCGTGAAGAGACTTCCAGTAAGGCTGGAAGCGTCCTGACCGAACGAGAAATAGAAATCTTCCGGCTGATGACCTTGAACTATTCCAACAAGCGTATCGCGAGCACGCTTTTTATCAGTGAACCCACCGTTAAGAGCCATGTTCGAAGCATTCTGCACAAACTCGGAGCAAAGAACAGAATGGAAGCTGTACTAATCGGGATTACCACAGGCCAAACAGAGAGAGATACGCAGGAGATGCAGAAATCGTTTCACGCTCATACCCCCCTAAAGGTGCTCAGTTAAGTTCAAAGAGGGTTACACCTGAGGTCATCCTCCCGACTTAACCGGAAGAATGACCCGCCCGCATATAATCACCCGTTAGAAGAATGCACAATCATCCCCTTTCCCTGCTAACCTTGAACTATGCAGCCTTCGAAGCATACTTCGGAAACTAATTTGGGGGTGAGAAAAGTGCGTCTGAACATCCTGCCCAGCCTGGCCATAGTGTCCTTGCTCATTGTCGCTATGGCCGCCGGGTCTTTCAGCTTTTTTTCGGCCGAGGTGCGAAGCGATAATAATACCTTCACGGCCGGAACCCTCTATCTGGGGCGTGATGAGACTTCGCCGGGAATCCTTGACACCCTTACGCCGATTGAAGAGATCAGTAAGCTATTGCCGGGAGACAGCCTGACATGCCGCGTAGAAGTCACGAACCTCGGGTCCGCAGACGCGTACGTCAACGGAATCTCTGCGGGGATATCGGAGACCCCGGGCAAGTTCCTTGCCAATGCTCTGAGGGTGCGAACAGCCCTCAAAGGAACGGTCCTTTTTGAAGGCTCCCTTCTGGCCCTTGATGGAGAACAACCTGTACCTACAACAAGCGAGGTCTTGCTTGCGCCGGGAGAGACAGCGGAACTCGAAGTTAACATCGAACTCGTTGGCACCACCGGAAATTGGTATAAAGGGAAGGAACTAGGCAATGTTTCCTTAGCCTTGTGGGCGACCCAATTATCATGCTCGGAGCGACAGCCTGACACTAAGGTCCGTATTGCCGCGGGCAACTTGCAGGAGTTCCTCGATGCTGCGCAACCCGGTGATATCATTCTGATCCCGCCCGGAAGTCATCCAAGAACACAGTTAACAGTCCCGGGAATAACCGTTAAGGCTTTAGATGTCGTTTATGAGACCGCCGTAGAAGGTTTTGACATTCTGGCACCAGGCGTTACAGTCCAGGGATTCTACGTGTTAAGCTACGATCCCGGCATGGCAGGCATAGCTGCCCATGCGGGAGCCGCACCCAATTGCCGCATTCTTGACAATATCGTCGTTTGGGACGACAACTTCGCTATCCTTCTTCTTCCCGGACCCGGCACCGGCGGTCAGCCCGCCCTCGTAACACGGAACGACGTTCGGCGCTCTCCGGCCAGCGAACCACCCGCTTTACCCGTCATCAACACACCGATCCAGGCCCTCGCTCCTGCTGAAATGCATGACAACCTTGGCGATGACCTGGACCCGGCTGTCGAAGCTTTGTAGGCCAGTTAACGTAATCAGGAGGTGAAAGTCTTGTTCAACCAACCGCCATCAAGAGCCAGACGCTCCAACAAGCGACGTTCCAAAAGCCTGCTCTTGCTTACCGGAGCGACAGTGGCTGCGCTCGCGCTGACGCCCGGCCTGCCCGGCACCCTGTCCTACTTCTTTACTCACGCCCGTGCCCTGACGTCGATATCGGAAACGGCTTCCGCACAAGACGTCTTGGGCATAGGCGGAGCTTTTAATGTGGAAACATGGCTGGCTACGGGAGCCAGTGGAATTGTTATCACCAACAAGGCCCACTCGCGGATCTGGGTTTATTTTAGTATTGAGGGAACCTTGCGTGACGTCTTGCAGCACATCAACCCGGTCGCCCTGGAACCCGGACAGTCATACGAGTTGCAGCTGCCCATCGTTGACCCCACAGAACTGGGACTGCTGGGATGGGCCAACGAGGATCGCGCGTTTTCGGGTACGATTACGGCACGCATCCTCAACGACTACGCATCGTACCCCGTGGCGGAGATGACTGTCTACGCCGACAGCCTCTTTGATTACGTGATAGGAGCCTGCGAGGATCCGGAACTTGAAGGAATTAAAACGGTGCAAGACGTAGCGCAGGTGATTATCCAGCGGAATCAACTTGCTGAGGAAAACTCGTTCCTTCAGAGCACCATCCAGTCACTACAGGAGCAAATTGGAAACCTTTTGAACCAGTTACCGGGATGCGGCGGCAGCGGCAACGATCAAGGCGGCAGCGGCGACGGTCAAGGCGGCAGCGGCAACGATCAAGGCGGCAACGGTAACGACCAAGGCGGCGGCGGTAACGACCGGGGCGCCGGCAGCGGCGGCGGTCAGGGCGGCAGCGGTGAAGGCCAAGGTGGCAGCGGTGAAGGCCAAGGCGGCAGCGGCGACGGTCAAGGCGGCAGCGGCGGCGCCCAAGGTGGCAGCGGTGAAGGCCAAGGCGGCAGCGGCGGCGAAGAACCCGATGATAATGGTGAAAACCAGGAGTCCTATCAGCTCTAGCCTCAAGCCAGGCCGATTAAACAACGGGGTAAAGGAAAGCACTGACTGACAACCGATGCTTAAAGCGGGGGATGCATCATTCACTTCCCCCGTTTTGTTTCCCCCTCCTTGCGGATTACTTCCGCCCCCTCCCCATCCTTTAGGATTACTCCCTCCGCGCAGAACCCGCCCAAGATTAGATACCGCGGATGATGGTTACTCATTCCCCGCTTCTGCTACGCTGGGGATGTATAAGAGCATTCGTCCCCAAATCGAGTTTCAATGAGGTTTGCGGAAGGAGACCGGCATCCCGATGCGTCTCGTATTTAAAATCCTGGGCAATGTCCTGACCATCATTTGTTTACTGCTTGTCGCCGGCGGTGTCTTTTATCTCGTCAAAGCCCGGTTGGACGGGGGGGTCCCTCAGGTGGCAGGGCACGCCCTCTACGTCGTTCTCAGCGGCAGCATGTCCCCCGCTTTTGATCCCGGCAGTCTCGTGGCTGTGGCTCCCGCAGAGCCGGCAGCGGTGGGTAAGGGGGACGTCATCACCTTTAAGGACCCCAATGACCCGGCCAAGATTGTGACGCACCGTGTGTCCGACGTGGTCCGGGACGGAACGAAGGTAAGCTTTGTTACCAAGGGTGACGCCAATAACGCCGATGACCGTACGCCCGTCCCCGCTGCCAATGTCTTGGGCCGGGTTCGAGTTACAGTGCCTTATGCCGGTTTCGTCGTTGATTTCGTGAAAAAGCCTGCGGGCTTAGTTTTGCTTATCATCCTCCCTGCTCTAGCCGTTATCGTATCCGAGCTGATCCACCTCTACCGCCTGCTGCGCCAAGAGGAAGAAAAGGCTGAGGAAAAAGCTGAGGTCGAGGAGCCAGTAAAAGCCGGCGCAGAAGCCGGATTTTAAGCAATCGAGGAACCTGGGAGGAAAAGAAGGAGGTGTTGGGCTTCCTGTAATTGAGAGGTTTGGATGGGATGCGTTCTGCACTTAGAAACACACGGATATCAACAACTTTGAACACCAATTTGTTTAAGGAGGAATCGGCTTTGCGTACGAAAGTGATTATGAGCTTACTGGTTCTGGCCCTGGCCGGGGCTTTGGTCGGCGGGGCGACCTTCGCCTACTTTACCAGCGAGGCGACCAACAGCGGCAACGTGTTTTCCACCGGGACCCTGGCTATCAGCATTACCGACCCGGTTGAGGAGGTGTTCAACGTGCCGAATATGAAGCCGGGCGATCAGGTCTCGGATACGATCACTATTCAAAATACCGGATCGTTGAACTTTAAGTTCAGAGGCGAGGTTACCGGAAACAACTACCTTGCTGGCGGGACATCTGTTGTACCCGGCAGTGCAGGCTGCCTCTCCGACGTCCTGAACGTCGTGGTCACCCTGATTGATACCAACGGCACCCCGCGCAGCGACGTGATCTTCACCGGTACCCTCTCGCAGTTGATGGCCAGCGGCCTCCCGGCCTGGGCGCCGCCTGGTGTTACCGAGCCCTTCCAGCCCGACTGGACCGCCACCTACCAGGTGGACATTACCTTTAACGAAAACGCGGATAACGACTACCAGGGTTCCAGCTTCGAGAACGGCGTGATCACCTTTACCGCCACCCAGTGGGATAACCCGGGCTGGACTGAGTAAATTTTCGAGCAGATTGTAGATTAAGGATAGGAGGTAGACATGATGCGTTGGAAAATCGTCTCCAGCCTGATGGTCCTGGCCCTGGCCGCCGCCCTGATCAGCGGCGCGACCTTCGCCTGGTTCACCAGCCAGGCTACAAATGCAAACAACCTGTTTCAGGCCGGCACCCTGACCATCAACGTAAGCAACCCCAATGGGGGCGGAGCAGCCTTCAACGTCGGCAACATGGCCCCCGGAGACGTTGTCTCGGGTACCTTGAACTTGGTAAATACTGGAAGTCTGCCCTGCAAGGTCCGGGCAAGAGTCGTAGGCGAGGCTTCCGGTCTGGCGGACGTCCTCGAGGTTAACTTCAACAACCAGGGCTGGCAGCCCCTGACCAGTGTCCTTAACACGTGGTTCCTAGTGGAAAATGGCAATGCCATTGCTTCCGGTGCTACGGTCAGCTTGCCGGTACAGGTCCGGATGATGGCCTCCGCCGGTAACGAGCACCAGAACCAGACCTGGAGCGGGGACATCGAGTTCGAAGCCATCCAGGACAACGCCAGCTTCTAACCCAAACCATTCTGTAGCAAAGGGGGAGTACCCCGGTGCGTAAACTGCTCTTCATGGCCGCCCTGGTATGCCTGGCCGCCTTCCTGATGGGAGGAGCGACCCTGGCCTGGTTTACGAGCCAGGACACGAACGAGGGAAACGAGTTTATAGCCGGCACGGTCAAGATCACGGCCGAGCGCAATCTCGGCGACCCGATCCCCGGACCGATGTTCTACACCACGCGGGAGCAGGGGAACTTCAGCGACCCGGCGTGGCCTGACCACGCCACCGGCCAGTGGTACCCGGGGAAGACAGAAACCCGCCAGCTCGTCGTCTACAACGAGGGCAGCCTGCACGTGAGGCTGAACGGGCTCTCAGCCGAGGTCACGGGTATCGAGGACCCGACCCTGGTCCAGGACTGGGCGGAGAAAATGAATGTCAAGGTCTTCGTCAGCAGCAGCCCGGGCAGTGTTCTCTTTGACGGGACCCTCGACCAGTTGCTGGAGGGCCAGTACCCGACCGCGGCCCAGCCTTTCATCGGCGCCCAGGCAGGCTCGAACCTGCACCTGTCTTTCGAGTTGGAGATGGACACCAGTGCCGGGAATGCTCTTCAGGGGCTTGAACCTGTTGTCGCCTTTTCGGTCTATGCCATCCAGGCCTAAGGCTTAGTTTCAGGGCATCCCGTACGGCGGTTATCAAGAACCGTCCCCGCGTCGGCGACGGCCGTGCCCCCTACAGGGTTAAGCAAGCCGTACGGGATGTACGATCCTAACAATGAAAGGAAATTGAGAAGATGCGTCAAAGCGTTTTGCTGGTCATGGTCTGCGCCGTGCTGGTGCTGGGCTTGGCCGCCGGGGGAACGCTGGCCTGGTTCACCGCCACGGCCAGCAACGACGACAACGTCTTCACCTCCGGTACCCTGATCATCGGGACCTCGAACGCCGGGGCCAACACCGGGACCATGAATTTTATGGGCGAGCCCGGCAAGAGCACGTCCTATACCGTCACCGTCAAGAACCTGGGCAGCCTGCCCTTCTGGTATAAAGTCTCCGCCAGCCAGGAAGCGGGGGACGCGGGTCTTTACAACGCCCTGGTGGTCTCGATCAACGGCGGGCCGGAAATGCCCCTGCCTTCGCTGACCGACCACGTCCTCAACCTGAACCTGGCTTCCGGCGCACAGGAAGATAAGACCTTCACGGTTAAGCTCCCGACATCCGCCGGCAACAACCTGCAAGGTAAGAGCGCCACGATCAGCCTCACCTTCCACGCCGAGCAGGTAGCGACCACCCCATCCAACGCCGGGCTGATCAACGCCGGCTTTGAAGACGGAAACCTGAGCGGCTGGACGAAAGTCAGTGAAGCTGACAGCGTGGCGGTTGTCGGGGCCGACGGCTTCGCGTCACCGATGTGGGGCAGCTACATGGCCAGGCTGGGAGATGATAACGGCGGATCGTCGGGTGAGCAACCAGAAGGAGACAATGCGATCTCCCAGACCTTCACCGCGCTGGGGTCGAACCTGGTCTTCGCTTACAACATTTTTACCTATGACTATGATCCTTACGATAACTTTACGTATACGGTTACGGCGATGGCCGGCTCCACCGTCATTGACAGCTTCTCTACTACGGCGTTCGGAGATGGTGAAGGCCTGGTATCCACCGGCTGGCAGACGAAGAGCCTTGACCTCACCGGCTACGTAGGACAGGATATCACGCTCTACGTCACCGCCGGCGGGACTGTAGATGACGCCTTTTCCACCTGGGCTTACCTCGACCTGCCTGAATAGCAAGCTGAAGGAGGGCGGGGGCCGGCGCCTGGTACAGCGGGGCCCCCGTCCATATTCCATGGCAGTCCGTATTGTTCGCCCGTCCGCACCTAACCTTCCAAGCTCAAGGTCCACGCGAAACACGGAGGTGTCCCGACGATGGCAAGGCTGGCAACAAGCCGACCGACAAAACAGGATAAAGCGCTGTGCAGGTTGGGGACGGTCCTATGCCTGGCCCTTCTTATCCTGCTTCTCCTCCCGAACGCGGCGGCCCGGGGCGCGACCGACCTCACCGCGACCCTTAATGACCAAGGAATCCGCTTCGACCCCGAGGGCACCCCGCTGTTCGTGGCCACCAACCTGGCCCCGGGGAAATCGGTCGAGCGGCTTCTGGCGATCCGCAACGCCGGCAGCGGCCCTTATCGCTGCTCTCTTCAGGTAGTCGCCCTCGACGGAATCACCCTTCTTCAGGCCTTAACCATTGACGTCCGAAACGCCTCGGGGACGGCGATCTTGTACCAGGGATCCCTGACGGGCGGCGAAATACCGCTGGGGAATATCGCCCCCACGGGGGAAAGAGTCTTGAGCCTGACCGTCAGCCTGCCGCAAAACGCCGGAAACACTCTTAAGGGCCAGAAAGCTCACGCGGATTTCGTGTTTATCAGCCGCGGCACCGGCGGCGGCGGGCCCGGCGAACACGGCGGCGACAAAGGCCGTGATGAGGGTGATGAACCCTTGACCCCGCCGGAGCAGCAACTGCCCCAGGAACCGTTAATCGTTCCGCCTGAAACGCCGGCGGCCGGCGGGCCGCCGCAAACCGAGCAGGTAACGGCCACTTTCGGCGGCGGGGGCATGCCTAACACCGGCGACCACTACCTGCCCTACCTCATGGCCGGAGCCACCCTGGTTCTGGGCGCGCTGCTCTGGTCCCGCCGCTTAAATCCGCAGTAGAAAGCAAAAAGACTTAACCCTTGTGTCTGAACAAAGGCTTCTTGAAAGAGGCCTTTTGTTTGTGGGGTCAGACCCTCACATTTTCACTACCGAAACGGTGACAACAGCTGGAGTGATGAGATTTGCGGGAGCTGGCGGAGAGGCTCAGAGCTTTGGGAGAGCCTACGCGTCTCAAGATACTGCGGCTTCTACACGAACGCGAGTTGTGCGTCTGCGAGATCGCCGAGGCGCTCCAGATGAGCCAGCCGCGCGTCTCGCAGCATTTAAAAGTCCTGCGCCTGGCCGGCCTCGTCGATGAGCGGAAGGTCAAGTGTGGAGCTACCACTCCCTTGTCCCGGAAGCCGTCGAGGAACTGTTCGGTGAGTTCAGGGAACTTATGCAGCGTGAGATAGCCCTGAATCCCGAATTGGCGGAGGAAGCCGCCAAATTGCGGCTGGGCATGCCGTAGGCGGCAGTTGGCGATTGGTGGGAACGGTGATACCATTATCTCAAGGGTACATGTCCGGATCAAGGGAGAGGAGCGGTGCGGAAGTGACGGAATACATCATTCACCCCCTGGTCGTCGGCGCCAACGAGACCGACCAGGGCATCATGACCTACCTGAAGGGCTACGGCAAGCGCATCTGGATCCCCATTTACGTCTTCTACCTCGAGGGCGGCGACAAAAAGATCCTGGTGGATACCGGCCTGGAGCAGTTCATGGTCCCCCCGGAGGTCGGGGAGAAATACGGGCTGGACATCCTCGACTTCGAATCGGCGCTGGCCAAAGTCGGGCTCAAGCCCGAGGACATCGACATCATCATCCACACCCACCTGCACAACGATCACTGCGAAAACGATTACAAGTGCACCAACGCCAAAGTCTACGTCCAGCAAAAGGAGTACGAGTTCTTCCTGGACCCCCACCCGATCGACCACCGTTACTACCCGGACGTACTGGACGGCGTGGACGTCGTGACGGTGGACGGGGACGCGGAGATCGTCGACGGCGTCAGCGTCATGCTGACCCCGGGCCATACCCCCGGCGGCCAGTCGGTCGTGGTCAACACGCCGGCGGGAAAGGCGATCCTCACGGGATTCTGCTGCAACCGCGAGAACTTCCCGGCTAAGGGGCCGGTTGTTGCGCCGGGAGTCCACATCAACGTCATCGAGGCCTATGAAAGCGCACGGCGCGTTAAGGAGGCCGCCCCCGACATCCTGATCCCGCTGCACGATTTGGAGGTCGGCCGCAAGGTCTGGGGTCGGTAGGGTGTAGGGCGTAAGGGGTGGGGTGTAGGGTATAAGGTTTGTCTCTTGAATATTCAGCATATTCGCCATTCGGCTGGCGCCCAGTATGATTTGCACGATCCCTGAAAACAAGCGATAATAGTTTGAGAGTATTTGCAAAAGGAAAACCGTCCGGCAAATCGAAGGATATCCCCTAGGGCCAGTATTGGAGGTGACGCCGGTGGCCCATCTTCAAGAAGCCGACCTGCCCGGGCTGGGCAAGAAATTCAGCCTGCGCACGTACAGCAAGGAAAGGCTGAGCATCGTCGTCCATCACGACGGCAAGCGCGAAGTCTATATCATGGATAAGGACGATGAGCCGATCGCCAGCGTGGTGCTGCAGGACGACGAAGCCCGGCAGGTGGGGGCGATTCTCTCCGGGGCCATCTTCCGCCCCAAGGCCGTCGAGGACCTGGAGGTAGCCATCGAAGGGCTGCGCATCGAATGGTTCAAGATCGAGGAAGGCTCTCCCGTCATCGGCAAAACCATCGCCGAACTGGCCATCCGTCAGCGTACGGGGGTTTCGGTGATCGCCGTCATCCGTGGTGAAAACAGTATTGCCAATCCCGGTCCAGACTGCCGGTTCGAGCTCGGCGACACCGCTGTTGTGCTGGGCAAAAGATTCGGGGAGTTCCGTAAACTCCTACAGGGCTCTTAAAACTTAACCCAGGCTAAGAGAATTCGGAGAGAAATTCCGGAGGAATTTCATCGAGTCGGACTTCCGACCTCAGGCCTCCGACTTCTTTATTGGGAGCTGGTAGCTATTGCACGAACACAGCCTTATTCTTGAACTCGGACTCGTCTTTTTCTTCGGATTTCTAGGTGCCTACCTAGCCCACAAGATCGGCCAATCCGTTATTGTGGGCTACATCGTTTTGGGAACCCTTATCGGGCCCAACGTTCTCGGCCTGGTTAAGGAAGTCGATCTGATCCATACCCTGGCCGAACTCGGCGTGGTCTTTTTGATGTTCTTCCTGGGCCTTGAGTTTTCCATCTCCCGCTTTTCGCAGATTAAGAACTCCGCGCTGATCGTGGGCTCTACGAAAATCCTGGCCCAGATGGGTGCGGGGCTGCTTATCGGGCTTATGCTGGGCTGGAGCGACATCGACCGCCTGTTCCTGGCGGCCATCGTCGCCATCAGCTCGAGCGGCGTCACCGCCAAGCTCCTTTTCGACCTTAAAAGGACGGCCACACGCGACGCCGAGGTCCTAATGGGCGTCATGGTCTTCGAGGACTTCGTGGCCATTATCACCCTGGGCATCCTGACCGGCATCGCCGTAACGGGGATGGTGCAGGTCGGCGCGGCGGGCATGGTCGCCACCAAGGCGATCCTGTTCTACGCCGCCTTCATCATTGTTGTCGCGAAGGGTTTCCCGTATATTGCGGGATGGCTGGAACAACTGGATTCCGATGAACTGTTCGTCGCCGTCATCGCCGGAGCGGTGCTCCTGGCCGCAGCCGGGGCCGTCGAACTGGGCCTGCCTTCGGCCGCCGGCGCCTTTGTACTGGGCATGATCATCAACAGCAAGGATTTGGAAGAGCGCATCCACCGCAAGATAGCACCCTTTAAAGACGGTTTCCTGGTCGTTTTCTTCCTGGCCTTCGGCATGCTGATCAACCCGACGCTCATTCCCAAGGTGGCCTGGCTGCTGGGCATAGTCCTGGCGGTGTCCATCTTCATCGAACTTACGGTGAGCACCTCGGTGGCTTTCCTCGGAGGCCTTCCCCCGCTGGCCGCCGTAGCCGTCGGGACGGGCCTGGTTTCACGGGGCGAGTATGCCATGATCTACGCCACCGTGGGCAACCAGACCGGGGCTATTTCCCCGGAGCTTTACCAGTTAACGGGCGTGTACGTTTTCGCCATGACGCTGGCGGCGCCCCTGCTGATGCGGAACACCAAGAAGATCAAGAAACTGTACTCTTTCTTCATCCCCAACCCTTTAAAGTGCGGACTGCTCGTTTTTTCGCGTTCCATGGCCCCCTTGATGTTTCCGGACTATTACAACATCAAGGTCTACCCCAAGCGGTGGCTTTTCGCGGCGGTCTTTGTCGGCTACCTGCTCGTCGTGATCCGGGCCTTCGGCATCACCGACCTGAACGTGCTTGTTCCGCTGACCGCAGCGGGCTTCATCCTGGTGTGGGCGGTGAGATTCATGCTTCAAAAAGGATTCCTGTTCGTCAATCAGGAAACAACCGAGCACCTGGAAGGCCTATCCTGCAGTCCTTCCACCGCCTGCTGTTTTACCCTGAAAACACTGACCGTGCTCTTCAGCACGGCCCTTCTGATCTCCGTCTTCTGGGGTTTTAACATTCTCTTTAGCGTCGTCACCCTGCTGCTCTTCGTGGGCTTTTTGCTCGCGGAAAGCCTGCGCCTGAACCGCAAGCAAGGCCCGCCGGTCGATGTCAGCTCTTAGATGTTAGGTATCGGGCTGTCGGAAATCAGCTGTCAGTACACAAGTTCAACCCACGGTTTCCAACTGCCAACAGCTAACGGCCAACAGCGGCCGCTTAGCGACCTTTGGCTCAGCGCTCAATGCTTGGCGCTCAGGCAACTTATGCCAGGGTGATGGGCGGGCTGGCCTTCACAAGCGTTTCCTGAACTTCGAGCATGTTCGTGATACGGCCGGCGGCGAGCCTGTCCTTAACACCGTAGTAATCGAGGCAGGTGCCGCAGACAAGGATGGCCGTTCCCTTTACCTCCAACGCCCGGACCTGTTCCAGGACGGGCGAGCCCTCGACACACAGATACACGCCGGAATTCAAAAAAATGAGGGCGTCCGGTACGGTGTCAATACTGTTCAGCGAGACAAAGGCGCTCTTCATCAGCACCTGCCCGAGGTCCTGGGAACCTTGCCCCAGGACGTTGCTCGTCACCAGGTAAACCGGGCGTCTCCCTTCCCCTTGTCCAGCCGCCGGTCTCGCGGACCGGGGTCTGTCCGCCGGAACCGTGCCCGGCTTCCTGAGCGTGAGGTAGTATACACCGTTTTCGTCTTTTGCTTCGACTTCCCAACCCGCATTTTGCGCAAAACGCGTCACGTTTTCCCGGGCGGCGGCATTATCCACAATCGTCACCAGGTGCTCTACACCCGGTTCGCTGAGGGCTTCCTTTGTAGCCAGTACAGGCTGGGGACAGGCCAGGCCCCGGCAGTCCAATGTCTTACTTCTACCCATCTAAGACCGACCTCCTTATGAACGAAGCGAAACTCATCTATTTTTATACCCTATACCCTACACCTTACACCGTAGAGTCTGCGGCAAATACTTTGCCGCAGACTCTATTACATCCTTCAATATAACTCATTACTTTCTGTAATCATTTCTGATTTAGTCTCCCTTGATGCAAAAGTCATCTGCGGCGTACCTTTAGAAATACGGCTTTATTTTGAGCCAGAACAAGCTGCCGAAACCCTGCCCCCCTCTGGCCTGAGAAGCCGTCGAAGTGCGCAGCAGGCGCATGCCGTTCGCCACGACCAACACCGCCGCACCGGTGTCAGCCATCACGGCGAGCCACAGGGTCAGCCACCCCTGGAAGATCAGGGCGACGGCGGCGAGCTTGATGACCAGCGCGATGGTGATGTTCTGCGCCACAATGTTCCGCGTTCCCCGGCTGAGACGGATGACGAAAGGTATTTTGGCCGGGTCGTCGCCCATCAGGGCGATATCCGCCGTTTCGAGGGCGGCATCGGTACCGGCGCCCATCGCTACGCCGACGGTGGCCGCGGCAAGAGCCGGCGCGTCATTGATCCCGTCGCCGACCATCACCACCCGGTTTCCGGCTTTTTCCAACTCCCTCACGGCCTCAAGTTTATCCTCGGGCAACAGCCCGTACCGGCAGTCTTCAATCCCGAGGCGCCCGGCGACGGTCCGAGCCGTTCCCTCGTTGTCCCCGGTCAGCATCACGGTCCTAACGCCCAGGTCGCCGAGCTTGCTTACGGTGGCGGGGGCCGTGTCCCGCAGTTGATCGGCTACGGCAACAAGTCCCCAAATATCCCCCTCGCAGGCGACGAGCACGGGCGTCTTCCCCTCCGCCTCCAGGCGCGTGATTACGGCCTGCACCTCTTCGAGAAGGGCCCCGCCCCTTTCAGTGTAGAGACGCGGATTGCCCACAATGATGTTCTGAGCACCGACCCTGGCCGACGCGCCCAACCCCGGGAAGGCTTTAAAGTCGGAGCCGGGGAGAAAAGCGAGCTTTTCGGCGCGGGCACGCCGCCGGACGGCCCTGGCGACGGGGTGCTCAGAACGGGCCTCGACCGAAGCGGCGACAGCCAGGACTTCTTCTTCCCGGCGGTTTCCAAAAGGAATGATGTCGGTGACCTCGGGCCGGCCTCGTGTAAGTGTACCGGTCTTGTCAAAGGCCACTATACGGGCTTTCCCCACTGCTTCCAGAAAAACGCCGCCCTTGATCAAGACCCCGTTTCTCGCCGCGCTGGCGACCGCCGCGGCGACCGAAACAGGGGTGGAAAGGACAAGCGCGCACGGGCACGCGATCAACAGCAGGGCGAGGCCCCTGTAAAACCACTCGGCCCACGACAGCCCCAGGACTACCGGGGGCCCCACCATGACCAGTACGGCAGCCGCCATTACGAAGGGCGTATAGTAACGCGCAAAACGGTTGATAAACCTCTCGATACGGGCTTTCCGGGCGCCGGCCTCTTCGACCAGCCGGACGATACGCGCGAGCGCGGTGTCACCGGCACGGCGTTCGACCCGGACCTCCAGTGCCCCTTCGCCGTTCACCGTGCCGGCGAAAACGGCGTCTCCCGGTCCCTTGTGCACGGGCATCGATTCGCCCGTGATCGGCGCCTGGTTAACAAAACTCCGGCCGGCCGTAACCGTCCCGTCGATGGGGACGCGCGCGCCGGGCCTGACCACGATGGTTTCTCCGACCTCCACCTCGGAGGCCGGGACCTGCCTTTCACGCCCCCCGCGTACCACGAGCGCGGTGTCGGGAGCCAGGGACATCAGCGAATGGATCGCCCGGCGCGCCCTCCCGACGGTGAATCCCTCGAGGGCCTCGCCGACGGCGAAGAGGAAAACGACCGTCGCTCCCTCGGCCCACTCCCCGATGACTGCCGCGCCGATGGCGGCCACCACCATGAGCACGTTCATATCGACGCCCATCCGTAAACGGATGGACTGCCAGCCCGCACGGGCCGGGCCGATGCCGCCCGCGATCATCGCCAGGGTGAATAAAGCCGTAGCAGCCCGACCGTACGAAAAGAGGTGCAAAAGAATGATGCCTGCCAGGAGGGCGGCTCCCGATAGGATCATGGTCCAGTGTTGCCTCCACCAGATGCTTTTGCCGCCGGCAGCCCAGGCGGCAGGACGGCTGGCGTCGCCGGCGGCGGCCGGCCCGTCTTCTTCCCGGATGACGGGATGACCCAGACCCGCCAAACCTTCAGTAATCAAGTCCAGGCGTGCGACCCGAGGATCATAATCGATGCGCACCTTGTCGCTGCCGGGAATAAACGCCGCCCGCCTGACTCCGTCCTGGCGGCCGACGTATTGTTCGACCTTGGCCGCGCAGGCAGTACAGTCCATCCCGGCAACCCGGATTTCGGTACGGGCGGTATTGAGGTTGCTTTCAGCCACGCTCACAGGATTTCCCCTTTCGTGTTTGGCCATTTCACTATTCACGGCTGGTGTGCGCTGCGTGCTGGAAGCCCTCCCTAATCAACCCCAGGACGTGTTTATCGTCGAGTTTGTAGAGGATGTGCTTCCCTTTCCGGCGGGAAGAGATCAGGCGGGCCTCCCGCAGCACGCGCAGGTGATGAGACGTATTCGAGATCGTACAGCCGAGCGCACGGGTGATATCGCAGACGCAGGTCTCCCCGTCGGTAAGAATGTACAGGATGCGCAGCCGCGTCTCGTCGGCCAGGACGGCGAACAACTCCTTGACCGGCTTCACGTCCGGTATCGCGTAAGCCATCTCGAGCGTCTTTCGGTCAGCACGAACCGCCCGGCTCTCCTGATAGGGCACGAAGCTTCAACTCCATAATATTTTAATGTTTATTGAAATGTTAACCGAAAAGACCGGACGGTGTCAATTCACCATACGACTCCGGGAATGATGTGGTGAAGGCCGTTGGCTGTTGGACTGACTTAAGACATAAGACTTGAGACATAGGAATTTGGCAGCGGTAGTCAGACGGTAAGTTGGGAGTCGGGGAGTCATAAGTCGGCTGTTACAGTTGGCTGTTGATCTTGGGAGCTAGTATTGGTAGTGGTCGTTGGATACAGCGGAAGGGACAAAAGAAAGGGGGTTGCGAACGGGGCTAGTCGAATGAGCTCCCCGATGTATTTTCGCACCTGCAGTGCCGCATGAGGTAGTTAAGAATGTCTTCCCTGCCGATCCCCGTGTCCTTGATAAGCTGGCCCAGTTTCTGAACCTCACTGGCACTTAAGGTAAACTTTTTTTGGTAGAAATGCAATGTAAACTGATTTAAGTGACTCGATTTGACCCTTATACCTCGCCTTCTCAGGAGTAAAAGGGCTACCTTGAGGTCAAGCAGCTTCTTCACCCCCGCTCGTACGCTTCCTGTCGCAGGGCCCCGTCGCTGTCGAACATCTTCCTGTATGAGAGTCCAACCAGGATCAGACAGCCGATGGCCGCTGCCGCAGCAATCATCAGCATCACCACGATCTGGTACCGTACCGCCTCCTGAGGGTCGGCGCCGGCAAGGATCTGCCCCGTCATCATCCCGGGCAGGCTTACCAGGCCCACAACCATCAGCGAGTTGATGGTGGGAGTCATACCGGCCCTGATGGCTTCCCGTACCGAGTCGCGTACGGCCTCCCAGGGAGTGGCTCCGAATGAGAGCAGTGTTTCGACCTCGCCCAGACGTCCCCTGACCTCGGCATACAAACGATCCAGGGAAAGGGCGATCCCGTTCATCGAGTTGCCGAGGATCATCCCGAAGATGGGGATGATGATCTGAGCGGAGTACCAGGGTTCGGGCGCGATAATCAGCTGCGTAACGATCGTCCCGACCAGATAGGTGCTGGCCAGCAGGGCGACAAAGGCCAGGCCGGCCGGATACCTGGGAACGTTGGGCGTCCTCCTGACGGCGACCCTGGAGGCGATATAGACCATAAGGGTCACCAGGGCCAGGATCAGGTAGAGGTTGTTCAAGGCAAAGACGTAGGTCAGAACATAACCGACGAGGGTAAGTTGCACAAAGGTGCGAACCGTGCCCCAGACCAGCGGGCGCAGCAGGCCCAGGCGAAAGACAGCCGACACCGTCCCGGCGATGACCACCAGGATGACGCTGAGGGCCAACTGCCAGTCTGAAATGGGCACTACGCCGCCCGTCATACTTCTACTCCTCCCACGCCTAAATTCAGGATATGCGTGTCTTTGAGCAGGCTGTAATCTTCGCCGTGGCTGACCATAACCAGTGCCCGCTTCCCTTTTGCCAGCCAACCTTGCATAAAGGCATAAAAAGCGGACCGCGACTCCCTGTCAAGACCGGCTGTGGGCTCGTCCAGCAGCAGCACCTGCGGACCGACAAGCACAGCCCTTAAAACCGCCACCCGGGCCGTTTCCCCACCGGAGAGCCGCCCGGCATCTTGCTTCAGGATCGTCCTGGGCAGCATCAGCCTGTCCAGGCCCTCTTCAATTAAAGTCATATTTAGTTCCGCGCGGCGGCGCACGGCGCCAAGTTCAAAGGGGCGTACCAGGTTGTCCAGGACCGAACCGCTAAACATCGCCGGCTTTTGCGCAACATAAACGAGACGCACCCGCCACTCCGGCCCGGGATAGCGAAGCCAGTCCTGTCCCTCAAGCCGGACCGTCCCGGAAACCGCCGGATGCAAGCGGGCGAGAACGCGCAGGAAAGTGCTCTTTCCCGAACCCGAAGGGCCCCGGACGATCAAAGCCTGCCTGTCCTCAATGCTTCCCGACAGGCTGATGACGGGAGTCGCCGCGCCGGCCCTGAAAATTAAATCCTTAAACTCCAAAATACCGGCCATGCTGTCAGTATAACACTAACCGGCACCAGGCTGTAAGCATAAGAATTCTAAAGGCGGGCGGCCAGTTCCAGGATGTATTTCCGCAACGCCTCCACCAGGGACTTGAATTCCTCCGGGTGGTTCTCCGGGTCCCGGTAACGCTTGTTGATCTCCAGTTGTAAAGCGGGAACGCCCAGTTCCTGGCTGACGAAGCGGGTTACCGTGGCCTGTCCGCAGGCGGAGAAGGTGTCCTCGATGTGCACGTCGCCGATGCCCTCATCCGCCAGGGCGTCCTGGAGCAGGCTCAGAAAGTGCGGCTTGTCGAGGAAGCTTTTCCCTTTGCAGGTCCCGATGTCGATGGCGAAGTCGCGCCAGAGGGAGGCGCCGTGAAGGTCCAGCACCAGCTTGATGTTGCTTTTGATCACCAGCTCGCCCAGGCCGGCTTTATAGGGACAGTCGTCGTAGAAGTTGGCGTCCAGGTCGGAAGATGCGGCGTAGATGGCATGGCAGCTGGTCAGTTCGTGAAGGAGCCGGACCAGGGTACCCGTGTACTCGTCCTCTTCCTTCGGGACGGTGTTCGACCGCCGCGTGTGTTTGACGGAATGAGGGGCCGAAACCAGGACCGGTACTTTGCCGGTAAGGGTCACGTACGATTTCTCGCCCGGCAGGCCCTGGTAGTCGTTGACCCCGAACAACTCCTCTTCCATTTTGACGGCCTTCTCCAGGCTCCAACCTCTAGCCATCTTATCACCTCAATCCAGCATTGAGCGCTGAGCATTGAGCACTCAGTGCCCAGTGCCCAATGCTTCCTGGATTTCTTTCGTCTGCTTGTTCAGGACCACCCGGAGCAGATCCAATACCTCAAAAACCTGGGGATGGCGAACCCAGTACATCATCTTGAGCCCGTCCTTGCGCGATCCCAGGATACCAAGCTTCTTGAGGACGGCAAGGTGCTGGGACACGTTGGACTGTTCCAAGGCCAGTTCCTCCATGAGTTCACAAACGCAACGCTCCCCGCCCCGGAGCATTTCCACGATCTTCACCCGGGTCGGATGCGCCAGACCTTTAAGGATAGCGGCCTGCATCTCGGCCAATACCGGCTGCACGCTATCAACCCCGAACATTATCATATGCTTATATAAATGCTAGCAACTTTATGCATCCCCTGTCAACGTTCCCCCGCTCCCCGGGAAGGGCCGGCAGACCACCCGGGCTTCCTCGAGCACGTCCCGGCTGAACTGATCCGGGTACCCCTCGGCATAAACCACCTCGCGCACCCCCAGTTGAACCAGCAGCTTCGCGCAGGTAAAGCAGGGGAAATGGGTGACGTAGATCGTGGAGTTGACGCCGCTCAAGCCCGTGATGGCCAACTGGAGAACCACGTTTTGCTCGGCGTGCAGGGCCCGGCAGATTTCCTGGCGTTCCCCGGGGGGGACGTTCAACTGCGCGCGCAGGCAGCCGCCGCGCTCCGCGCAGTGCAGCAGGCTGGACGGGGGACCGTTATACCCGCTGGCGATGGCGCGCTTGTCACGCACCAGAACGGCTCCCACCTGCCGGCGCAAACAGGTCGAACGGCGGGCCATCAGGCGCGCCTGCTCCATAAAGATCTCATCCCAGGTAGGGCGCAAAACGATCACTCTCCTCATCCAGGCAGGTTCGACGAAAGCCAAAGCCGTTCCTGCCAAACGGACATTAATGCGCCTTCGGCATTGAGCACTAAACATTAAGCGTTTATTGCCCACCCCAATGCCTATTGCCTAAGCTTACAGCCCAATGGGAGGCTTTTGGCAGATTTGCGCGAACCTCTTTAGGAAAGGCTTGTAAGCGGACAGATTAAGCAAAGACCCTTGCCCTAAGGTAAAGGACGGCGCAAAGGAGAAACGCGAGGCGAATGAAAGTGTCGACCATCTTCAAGAGGGCCTCCCAAAAGGCCGGCCTGTCCCCCGGAACACTGATCCCGGTAGGAACGCGGACAGATGGAAAAGTCAAGATTTCCCTGTGGGAATACAACGAAGACCATTACCAGGAAAAAGTGCTCGAGACCGTCAAGGAATATCTCCCGTCGAAGGACCCC
Organism: Desulfosceptrum tomskiensis; assembly: GCF_049818055.1. Lineage (GTDB taxonomy): Bacteria > Bacillota > Desulfotomaculia > Desulfotomaculales > JASEER01 > JBFLVT01. The sequence goes on along the minus strand of NZ_CP187479.1, from coordinate 31,828 downwards.
GCCACGGTTACATGGATCAACGTTGAAGGACTCGATGACACGGCGACCATCGAAACGCTGGGAAACCGCTTCAGCTTGCACCCTCTTGTCCTGGAGGACATCCTGCACATCGGGCAGCGCCCTAAGATTGAAGATTACGAAGACTACGTCTACCTCGTCTTCAAAATGCTGCAGCGCGAGGGCAAAGCAATTTTGATTGACCAGGTGAGCATTATCCTCGGTCCGAACTACGTACTGTCCTTCCTGGAACAGGAAAGCGCAGTCTTTGATCCGGTTAAGGAACGGATCAGGAACGCCAAGGGCCGCCTGAGGAAATCGGGTGCCGACTACTTGGCCTACGCGCTTATCGACGCTATCGTCGACGACTACTTTGGCCTGGTCGAACAGATCGGCGATCATATTGAGTCGGTAGAAGAAGAGCTGGTAGCCCGTCCGCTCCCGAACAGCGTACATGGAATCCACATCCTTAAGAGACAGTTGATGGTCCTGCGCAATGCCGTCTGGCCTTTGCGCGAGGTAGTGGGCGGCCTTCAGCGGGGAGATTCGCCGCTTTTTAAAGAGACCACCCTCATCTACCTCAGGGACGTTTACGACCACACCATACAGATCATCGACACCACCGAAACCTACCGGGAAATGGTCTCCGAAATGCTCGACCTCTACCTGTCGAGTTTGAGCAACAGGCTGAACGAAGTAATCAAGGTCCTGACCATCATCTCGACCATCTTCATCCCCCTCACCTTCATCGTCGGCGTGTACGGGATGAACTTCAGGTACATGCCCGAACTCGAATGGAGGTGGGGATATCCGGTTACCTGGCTCGTGATGATCGGTATCGGGGTGGGGATGCTGGGGTACTTCCGCAAACGCAGGTGGATCTAACACGTTGTGCGTCGTTCGTCGTACGTGGCCGGAATAACCAGAAGGACGGGGAGGGGTTAGTATGAGCCTAATTGCCAAAGAACTGAAGCTTCGTTATGCGCCCGTGGCCATCATTTTTACAGATGAAAAACCGGAAGGCGCTCTGCAGTTTAAAGAAGAGCGGTGGGGATGCGTGATGGCCCTGTTCACGGCCGCGGCCAAAGGCCAAACAGCCGTCTTCGACCGCCAGACGTTCGGCTGCCGCGGTGGGGGCGTGGGTCTGGGTTTCGGAAACCAGTACGAAGTCTTTCCCGGGGGTATCGAATACTTCCTGTCCACCGGGCGGGGAGAAGGATACCGGGAAGGCGAAGCTTACAAGAAAACGCCCGAGCTAGCCAGGAGTTTCGTCGAACAGCTGCCCATCACCGATATCCCTTATACCTACGTTGTCTTTACGCCGCTGGAAAAGGTCGATTTACAAAAGGGAACCCCACAACTGGTCTGCTTTTACGCGAATCCGGACCAACTATCGGCGCTGGTGGTGCTTGCCAACTACGACCGCCCCGGCAATGACAGCGTGATCATTCCCTTTGGCGCGGGCTGCCATACCGTTTGCCTGATCCCTTGCCAGGAAGCCCGGCGGGAACGGCCCCGAGCGGTAGTGGGCATCACCGACATCAGCGCGCGGCCGATGGTCGACCCGGACATTCTCTCCTTCACCGTCCCTTACAAGATGTTCCTGGAGATGGAGGCCAATGTGCCGGGGAGTTTCCTTGAAAAGCATGCATGGGAGAGAGTAAAGAAGCGTATACCCGACCCTCAATAGTACGCACCCCTGTGCCGTTCCGCTCCAAGTCGGGATAGTTAAGACTCGTTAATCAACACCGCCGTTTTGACTGCCTCTATCTTGTTCTAAATGCTCTCAGCCGTGTGTATTCCACAAGATGATCCAATGATTTTGACGTAAATACCTTCCCTCGGGTAGCCAGTAGCAGTTTCTTCATATCTTCGCGACGGACACCAAACCCGCGTCCGCCAATACAGGCAACTACTTCAAAATGAGGCAACTCTCCTGTTCCGCTCAGAAGGGCAAGGCGTTGAATGCGGGTCACCTTATCCCTGGCCGTGCCGTCATCTTCAGTGATCTTAGCTTCAATAACAACCTGTGGGTTAAATTCGCTGGGAACGATAAAATCTGGCGCCTGGTCAAATCCCGGAATCCGTTCCGCTCTTTTTGTTTTCCTGTAACTTACACCCGTCCTGGTCAACACCTCCTCTATGGCCGATTCCAGACTGTCGCCGACCAACTCGGACACAGAATCCCTGTGACCGGCAAATGGCCGTCCCAGAAACCGCTCATATAACAGCATGGCATAGGGCACTCCCATCACCGACATCGCCCTAATCGTAGAGGGACCACCGCGAGTATCAGCCTTATCCAGCCGGTGAATTTTATCTTGACCAACTGCAGGGACCGGCGAATTAAGCAACTGACAGGCAGTTTCCACCAGTGCCCTCACCCTTTTCTTTGTGACTTCACCAGAGCCTAAAGGCTTCAATGGCGACATGCGAATATTTCGATCCAGGGTGCGAACAAAACCCTGAGTAACTTCAACACCCGTCCGTTGAGTTGTTACATAAGCCCACTCAGGTGGCGTGAAACCAAGCATAGTCCGGAGGACAATAATGATCATTGGGTTCCGACAAGCTGCCTCCGTTATGGGTTTGGGATCGATATTCCGGAATCCACCCGTCGACTGTTTTAGTGCCTCATATCCACTTTCAAAGACAGGGTAATCAACAAATCCATCCCCTCTGGGCAAGACAAGAAACTCTGATTCAAGGCAGGAAAAAACGGCGGATATATAAATATCCGGGTTCGCTTCTACTTCAGAAAAAGGAACTTCAAAAGGATATTTCATCCTCTTCTCCCCCGTAGTATCTTTGTTCTTCGCGGGCCAGGCAGGTCCGGCAGAAGGGAATATCTGTCATGTCACCCGCCAGATGTTTTTCAATACCAGACCAACCACCAAGTGTATCTATAGTTAGAGCAACTTGTTTTAGTTTTTCTGAAGCGGACCTTTCAACATCCCAGATCTTTCTCAAGTGCCATATGGCCAGGCGGACGAGATGCCCGTACGCAACACAACGTATGTCTCCACGCGTTAGCTTGACATTTCCGGCCCGTAATAGTCTTAAATCTTCGCGCACCAGCCCGGCTATTTCTTCAGGTGTGAACACGATTGTGCGACGCGGAACAGAACCGGTTGAACGGCAGACAAAAACTGTGTCAATTACAGATGATCCGGTCCCGTTTATATGAATGGAAGCGCCCATTTCAGCCGGACAGGGAATAGAAGCAGAACAGGTCAATCCCGCATCAAGAACGGCAACCGCGACAGGTAAATATGCTTCTATCGAATTATGGTGATAAGTGAAGACCAGTGGCGCTCCCGGTTTTAATGCGCATGCCATTTTTTTAAAGACCGAAGCTAATCCTTCTGTAAAATGGGTAAGGCCCCGCTCCATCGTAACATTGCCGGTCAGTTCGTTTTCGTCCCTGGTAGAACACTTATTGAAAACCCCGCCGGCGTCCTGGGCCAACCGGCGCAGCCAAACGTAGCAGAAATCCATCAACTCCGCATACTGTACATTGGCATAATAAGGTGGATCGGTCAAAACCGCATCAAGGGACGCTGGGGGCAAGTCAGAAAAAGTAGAACTGCAGCAGTAAAGCCCAACCTTCCGCTTCTCAGGGAAAGCTGATGTAAAACGATGCTCGCCAATCCATTCTCCCTTTATTGGCAGCTGAACTTTGCGGCTGCCTTGATGCCGGATTTCGAATGGATTTTCACAATAGGCCTTGGCACGTTCGTACTTTGAAATAATGTTGGACCAGCCGCCACTTCCCACATTTAACCCCTTGTACCCATCAGCTATGCCCAGCAGGTTGGACTCACATTGTATCAGGCCGACGGGAAAGCCATGCACCGAGAATATATCCAGCGACTTCAAGGCCGTTGTGTCGTAACGGCAAAGCATGTTCTGGTAGCGAAGAAGGTCGGATAAGTTTGTTGCCAACGCATTGCGAATTCTAGCGTCTGGATACCCGGCAATAGCCCGGCAGCTTAATTCCAAACCCAATAACTGACGGTCGTTAAACATTTCTCGGTAGCGCCGGTAACCCCAGCGGTGAAGCCGGTCGGTTTCGTCACCGGGGGGAATTTCGTCGTCTGGAACATAGATCGGACTTAACTGGGCCGATGCAACAGAGGCTTCCTTGTATTTCGCCAAATCCTCCTCAGCGGGTTTTTTGAAAAACCGGCCCCGATGATTAGGCTTACAGGCTGGACAGTAATATTCTATAGCCACCATGCGGTGCCGGGGTGCGCCCTTTGACGGATCGGGATAAGTGTTAACCCTACCGCAATGAGGACACTGGCATTGATTGCGGCTCGCCGGCCCGTTTGTTTTTAAAAGCACACCGCAGGTATGACAAATCCCCGGATTCTTTTTGTTTTCTACTTCATTCAAATAGCCACATGCGGAGCAAATAAGGACATTCTTCGGATGGCGCCGGTTTGCGGCAAGTAAGTAGCCGGGAAATAAATCGAAAGTCTCTCTGCATCCACTGCACTTAAGCGTTTTGACCCAAATAAAATACTTAACGTGGGCATCCGGAGAACCACACTTCATACAGATGGTTTTATAAAAGGCACCGATTTTCTTCTCCAACCAACTCAGGAGATCGGCTGCCGCTTCACGGTAGGCCTTTAGATCAATACTTTCGATCTCCTGGCGCACGATCCAATAAGCCATTGGATTAATGTCGTAGCCGACGATATCACACCCCAGGCGGTTAGCCTCGATGAGCGGCGTTCCGCCGCCCATAAATGGATCGGCTACTTTGATCCCCTTCAGATTGTGGGCTTTATAGAAGTTATCTCTTAAACTACCCTTTATGAACTCAGACAGCAAAAGCCCCCGGAATAACGTACCGGGGCGTCGCGCAAACCATTTATGTACAGCGATAATCGGACGGTAGTTCTGCTGGATTTGCTTTTCACGAAGGGCCAGATCAGCAATAAAGGGAATATCAAAATTTCTCTCAATCATTGCTCAGCGTTCCTCCCGGTCGTAGGGCAGGCCGAGGGCGCCCGGCGCGCCGATGCGCGTCAGGGCGTTCCTCTTGCTGACCAAAACCAGCACGAAGACGGTGGCCAGGTAGGGGAGCATCTTCAGGAAGTACGGCGAAACGGCTATATCCAGGACCTGCAACCGAAAACCGAGGGCTTCGATGCCGCCGAAGATATAGGAGCCCACGAGGGCGTAGATCGGGTTCCAGGTGGCGAAAATAACCAGCGCCACGGCAATCCACCCGCGGCCTGCAGTCATGCCTTCCATCCACGTCGGCACGTAGGCCAGGGAGATGTACGCTCCCGCCAGCCCGGCCAGCATCCCGCCGGCAATCACGTATAAGTACCGCGTGGCGAAAACGTTGACGCCCATGGAGTCGGCGGCGGCCGGATTCTCGCCGACGGCACGCAGGTTCAGCCCGGCCCGGGTCCGGTAGATCAGGAGCCAGAGCAGGGGCACCAGCAGGTAGCTGAGCAGGACCAGGGCGTCCTGGCGAAAGAGCACCGGACCCAGCAGGGGCAGGTCCGAGAGGACGGGGAGGTGTACCGGCTTGAAGGCCGCGGGCAGGGGGTTGCCGACCATGACTTTCCCGATATACCCGCTCAAGCCCGTTCCGAAGAGGGTCAGCGCCAGGCCGCTCACCACCTGGTTGGCCCGGAGAGTTACCGACAGGAAGGCGTGGATGGAAGCCATCGCTCCGCCCGCCGCCACGGCCGTCACGACCCCGGCCCAGGGGTTCCCGGTGGCGAAGGCCACCATGAAGCCGCTGATCGCGCCGACGAGCATCATGCCCTCAACGCCCAGGTTCAGGACACCCGACCTTTCAGCCAGGATTTCACCGAGAGCCGCAAAGAGCAGCGGCGTGCCGGCAGTGACCGCCGTGGCCAGCAAGGCAATCAGAAAGTCGTAAGTCACGCCGCTTCAACCCCCTGTTTTTGCCGTTCCGGGCGCCGGATACGGTACTTCAAGAGGATTTCGCCGCCGAGCACAAAGAAAAGCAGCGCACCGGTCAGCATATTAACCATGGTGCTCGGGATACCACTGGTCTGCACGGCATAACCGCCAACCTGCAAAGCCCCCAGGAAAAAAGCCACGGGCAAAATGGCCAGGGGATTCAATTTGGCAAGCCAGGCGACGATAATCGCCGTGTAACCGTATCCCGGGCTGAAGCCGGGCTGAAGGCGGTGGACAATGCCCGAGACCTCCACCATCCCGGCCAGGCCACAAATCGCCCCGCTGATGAAAAGCACCAGGAGGATGTTCCGCCGGACGTTGATCCCGGCATAACGGGCCGTACTCTCACTCTCGCCGATCACGCGTATCTCAAAACCCCAGCGGGTCCTGTAGATCAGGTAGTAGAAGACCACGGCCAGGAGCACCGCCGCCAGCAGGCCGGCGTGGATGCGCGAGTCGCCCAGGGTCGGAAGCCACGCCCCTTCGGTAAATTGGGCGGTAAGAGGGAAGTTGAACCCCTGCGGGTCGCGCCAGGGCCCGTAAACAAAGTAGTCCACCCACAGGATGGCCACGTAGTTCAGCATCAAGGTCGTGATAATCTCGTTTGTCTTCCAGAGCGCCCTGGGCACGGCGGGAACAAGCGCCCACAACCCCCCGCAGGCCAGCCCGGCCAGGCACATCCCCGGGAGCAGGAGCCAGGCGGGCTGTCCCGCAAAAGTCAAGGCCACCCACGTCGCCCCCCACGCGCCCATGTAAAGCTGTCCCTCACCGCCGATATTCCACAGCTGCATCCGGAAGGCCAGGGCCAGCCCCAGGCCGGCCAGGGCCAGGGGAATCGCCTTGACGACCGTCTCGGAAAGGCCGTAATGCGAGCCGAAGACACCCTGCCACATGCGGGAGTACAACTCGACGGGGTCGCGGCCCGTCAGGTAGAAAAAGACGGCGCCGGTCAGGAGGGCCAGCAGCAGCGAAGCGGCGGGCACAAGCGCAACCATCCATGGCGACGGCATTAGTTTTTTTTCAACTATAAAGCCGAAGTAAGTCCGGGTCATACGGCCTTCGCCTCCCCGCCGGCACCCATCATCAACAGGCCCACCTGTTCCCGCGTGGCCGTTTCGGTCCTGAGAGGCTCACCCATCACCCCGCCCCCGCTCAGGACAATAATGCGGTCACTTAGAGCAAAGATTTCGTCAAGGTCCTCGGAAATAAGCAGGATGGCCGTACCCCGCCGGCGTTCCTGCAGCAGGAACCTGCTGACGGCTTCGGCAGCCGCGATGTCCAATCCGCGCGCCGGGTAGGCGGCTACAATCAAACGCGGCTCGGCCGAAAGCTCCCTGGCCAGGAGCAGCTTCTGGAGATTGCCGCCTGACAGGAGCTTGACCGGGGCACGCAAGCCCGCCAGGCGGACGTCAAAGGCTTGAACCAGCTTCTGGGTGCGGGAACGGGCTGCCTTGTAATCAATCAGCCCGGCCCTACCCTTAGCCTTCCGGTAATCTTTCAGTAAAATGTTGTCAATGGCGTTCATCCCGGGAGCAAGACCGGTACCCAGGCGGTCCTCGGGAATGTGACTGATGCCCCGGTCGATAAGCGCCTGCGGCCCGAGATGGGTCACATCCTGCCCTTCGAGAAAGATCCTGCCGCGCTGCACGGGCCTCAGCCCCGTGATGACCTCGGCCAGTTCGCGCTGTCCGTTCCCCGCGACCCCGGCCACGCCTAGAATCTCCCCGGAACGGATGGCGAGGCTTACCCCCTCAAGCCCCCAGCGCCCAACGTCGTTCAGGGCGTAGACATCCCGCATCTCCAGGACAGTACGCCCTTCGGCGGATCCCTGCCGGCGACTTTCCTGGGCGACCTCGCGCCCGACCATGGCGGTAGCCAGCTCCCGCTCGCTGAAGCTTCCCCGGGTCATGGCCGCCACCGCGCGCCCGCCTCTGAGGACGGTGACACGGTCGGCTACGGCCATGACCTCGGAAAGCTTATGGGTGATCATCACCACCCCGCGCCCGTCGTCAGCCATCCGGCGCAGGTTGGCAAAAAGCTCTGCGGATTCCTGCGGGGTCAAGACCGCCGTCGGCTCGTCCAGGATCAGCAGCTGGCAGCCGCGGTAGAGCATCTTGACGATCTCCACCCGCTGGCGTTCCCCTACGGAGAGCTGCCACACATAGGCCCCGGGGTTGATAGCCAGACCGAACCGCGCCGAGAGCTCGGTCAGCTCACGCTCCTTCGCCGCCGGACGCAGCACAAAGGAGATGTTCCGGTCTCCCAGGATAATGTTCTCGGCCACCGTGAAGGTTTCGACCAGTTTGAAATGCTGGTGCACCATACCGATGCCGGCCCGGATGGCGTCACGGGGCGAGCGGAAACTCACCGGGCGGCCCTTGTAAATGATCTGGCCATCGTCAGGGCGGTACAAACCCGCGAGGACGCTCATCAGCGTGCTCTTGCCGGAGCCGTTTTCGCCAAGAAGGGCGTGGATCTCCCCCGGCCGGACGTTGAAGTCCACGCGGTCATTGGCGAGAACCCTGGGAAAACGCTTGGTGACGCCCTTCATCTCTACCAGGTATTCCAACTTATGCCCCCGCCCTCTAAATAGCATTGAGCATTAGGCGCTGAGAAGGTGAGAAATCGAGGAAGGAATTCGCAGGGCGAATTCCTTCCTACGTCTCACTTCCGACTTCCCACGTCTCACCTCTTACTTGACAACCTCCACGTTGTCAACAAACCATTCCATCGACAGCATGTCGGCGTCGGACATCCTCTGCCCCTCGGGAACCTTCAGTTCGCCCTTGTTGTCCTTGATCGGGCCGGTGAAGACGTCCCACTCGCCGCTTATGATCCTGGCCTTTTCGGCCTCGACAAGCTGTTTCATCTCGTCGGTCACCTTATCGCTGTACGGAGCAAGGTCAACAATGCCTTCCGACATCGGGACCCACCACTGTTTATTTGTCCAGGTTCCCTCCTTGACCTGCTTAACAATGTCGACGTAGAACGGGCCCCAGTTCCAGACGGCCGAAGTCAGGACGGCCTTGGGAGCCAGCTTGCTCATATCGCTGTTGTAGCCGATGGAAAGCTTGCCGGCAGCCTCAGCGGCCTGCTGCGGGCCGGGGGTGTCCTGGTGCTGGGCGATAACGTCGGCGCCGGCGTCAAGGAGGGCTTGAGCGGCCTGCTTTTCACGAGCCGGGTCGAACCAGGTGTTTGTCCAAACCACGCGGACCTTGGCATCGGGGTTGGCCTTCTTAACACCAAGGGCAAAAGCGTCGATGCCACGGATGACTTCCGGAATCGGGAAGGCCGCCACATAACCGATCAGGTTGGACTTGGTGGCCTTGCCCGCGATCAGTCCGGTAAGGTAGCGGGCCTGGTACATGCGCCCGAAGTAGGTGCCCACGTTGGGGGCCGTCTTATAGCCGGAGCAGTGCATGAAAACGACGTCGGGGTACTTGGCGGCCACGTTGATGGTGGGATCCATGAAGCCGAAGCTGGTGGTGAAGATGACCTTGCAGCCTTCCTCCGCCAGCTGGGTGATGACGCGCTCGGCGTCGGCGTCAGTCACGTTCTCGACAACCTTGGTCTCGATGTCAGGCATCTCGGCAACAAGCTGCTGGCGTCCCTTTTCGTGGGCAAAGGTCCAGCCGGCGTCACCGGGGGTGCCGATGTACACGAAGCCGACCTTCATTTTCTCCGCGCCGGCCTGCGGAGCGGGTTCCTGAGCCTTCTTCTGTCCACAGCCGGCAACGACAAGGCCAGCGATCAGCAGTACGGCCACAACAAGCATTAATTTGGAAAACTTTCGCAACATCCACGCCTCCCGTCAACATAATTACTAAACTAATAATTACTAAACTATGAGAATAAAAGGCTTCCTGGTTTGGCTACGGTTTCGACAGTCAAGTCTTTGCAGTCTCCTAGACCGAGAAGCACCCCCCCCTGCCGTCCGCAAATCGGGCTCGCCCATCACAACTTAAAGACAATTCCCCATCGCATTTTAAATTCCTGCCGAAAAATCGACACAATAGTCCCGCAAGCAGGAGAGGTTGGGCGGCCAGCGTCAAATGTTGTACATTTTGGCCACGGTAAGCACCGTCTCTTTTAATTCGTCCCTAAGCCACCGCGGTTCCAGCACTTCCACCTCAGGACCCCACTGCAGGAGCCAGCCTTTCAGTTCGTTCTTGCCGGATGAACGGTAGGCCACGACAACCGAACCGTCAGGCAATTCTTCCTCGATGCACTGGGACGGGTGATAAACGATCCTCCTCACTCTATGCGCCACCACGGGCGAGAAGCGCAGCCGGACGTCAAAAGGCTCGCCGTCGTTAATGACACCCCATGAATCCCCGAGAAAGGCTCGCAGGTTAAAATCGGGCGAGTAGCTAAAACCCTCGCCGAGCACAAAGACATTCTTGATCTGGTCCACGCGGAAGGTCCTGGTGCGCCCCGATTCCTGGCAGAACCCGGCGAGATACCAGTTGTGGCGTTTGCATACCAGACCGTAGGGTTCCACGATACGGTCGGACCACGCGTTGCGGTAAGCAACGTAGTATCTTATTTTGATACGCCGTTCCTCGGTTAAGGCTTGCAACAACCTGGTAAAGACGCCGCCCACTTCGGCGGGATCAGCCAGCCCTTCGTCAACGATATGCACTCGCTGCTGCAGCTTTTCAAAAGGGAAGGCCTCGACAGGATACCGATTCTTAAAAAGATGCGTCACCAGCAGCCTCTTAAGCCCCTCGGTCTGCCCGGCAAGGGGCGAACCCTGCTGCTGCAGCAGTGTCAGGTAAATGATGAGCGCCCTGTCGGGAGAAAGAGGGGGCAGGTAGCAGCGTTTTAAACGGTACAGCGTCTGGGTCTTGCCCCGCCGTTCCAGTTCGATGCCGACCTGCTCCTCGATAGCCTTGAGGTCCCGGTAGACCTGCCGTTCACTGACTTCGCAGGCCTCCGCCAGGTCTTTGACCGTCAGCCCGCCCGTGGGCGTGGCCTCGTTGAGGAGTTCGATGATCTTGTTGATGCGCAGGGAACGGGTGAGGTCAACCTGCGGGGCGGCAAGCTCCCGGACCCGAGCCAGGGTCAGAGGGCCGTCCCAGCCGCTGACCCGGAAGTGCCGGCCGTCAAAAACGCGTTCATCGCCGGCCAGCTCATTGAGCAACGTATAGAGGTCGCCGGGCTCGATATCCAGCCGGTCGGTCAGTTCATCCACACCGATGCCGGGACGTTCCGACACTATGGCAATCAGTTCCTGCGCCTTGTTTCTTTTCATTCGCAACCCCCTTTTTAAACAGCCAGGCGGGCAGCTATCTGCCCCGCCGGGCCTAAGTCGTCGAGGCGCAGGGAAAGCAGCTCCTCGCGGGAATAGCCGTAGGCTTCCACCGCCTTGCTGTTGGCCTGGACGATCCGTCCACCGGCCGCGGCAACCAGTAGAATATCCGGGCTCTGTTCGAAGAAAATCCGGTGGAGCAAGCGTGAACCCCCGATCCTGATGCTTGCGGCTGCGTCGAGAAGCGTAACGATAGCAAGGATTGCTGGAGAATTTGGGATGCAGAGATTGATGGTTTTAACCGGTCATTTCGACACGAAGCCGCGGTTTCCTATCTAGGGTGTAAGGCTCGAAGGCATTCCCGTGCGGGAACGCCAATTTAAATAATCTGGGGATTGAGCGGTAGTTGGCAGTTAGCAGTAGCCAATCCAAGGAAGGATGTGCCATGCCCGTTCGCGAATGTATTAAATGTATTAAGAACCTTAGAGGAACAGCAAGAGCACGACCGTGAGGAGGGGATCGGCTTGACCGATACGGAAGTCCCAAGGGGGGTCTTTATCTAGCGCGACAAGGAGACGTACGCCATCGTCCCGCACATCGGCACGGCGGGAATGGTCGACGCGGCGGTTTTAAGAAAACTGGCCGACACGGTGGAAAAATTCGAAATCCCGATCATCAAGCTGATCGGCGCCCAGCGCTTTGCCCTGGTGGGCATCAAGCCCGACGCGGTCGAGGCCGTCTGGGCCGAACTGGGCATGGAACCGGCGCCGGCCGTGGGGCCGTCCATTACGTAACGGCCTGTCCCGGCAACGTGGTCTGCAAGTTCGGACAGCAGAACGCCCTGGCCCTGGCCGAGGTCCTGGACAAGGGTTTCCTGGGAGCCGGGAACCTGCCGGCCAAATTTAAGATCGGCATTTCGGGGTGCCCGTTATGCTGTTGTGAATCCTGGCTGCGCGATTTCGGCGCCTTCGGCAAGTTGAAGGGCTGGACGGTGATCGTCGGCGGAAGAGCCGGCGCGCGCCCGCGGATCGGCGACAAGATTGCCGAGAACGTGCCTTCCGAGGATATTCCGGGGCTCCTGGAGAAAACCCTGCAGGCCCACCGCGAGCTTGGGAAAAAGGGCGAGCGCCTGGGGACGACCATCGAACGGGTGGGCTTGGAGGCCCTCCGGGCCGCCGCGGGCATATGACAAGATCTTGGATTTTAGATCTTAGCCGTTGGCTGTTGGGTCCGGTTATTGCGCCGGAACTTCCCAAAACCCTTTAATTTCACCCCGGCTATGCTATATAATTATGGTATACAATGTCCCGGGGGTATTTGATAGGGCCAAAAGCCCTCATCATTTTGCCGGGGATTGTGAATGCAGGCACAAACTCTAACAATTATGCAACGAATTACCTAAGGGGTGAAAAACATGGCAAACGCTTATGACATCGTCGTCGTCGGCGGCGGCACGGCGGGAGTTACGGCGGCGACCACCGCCCGCCGGCACTACCCCGACAAGAAGGTGCTGGTCATCCGCCACGAGGAGAAAACCTTGATTCCCTGCGGCATTCCCTACATGTTCGGCACGCTGAAGGCGGACCCGCTGAAAAACGTCAACCCGGACTACGTCCTGGAAAAGCGGGGGATCGAACTGCGGGTCGGAGAAGTGACCGGCCTCGACAGGAACACTAAAAAGATCTCCCTGGCCTCGGGAGGAAGCATCGGCTACGACAAGCTCGTCCTGGCCACCGGCTCTCACCCCGTTTCGCCGCCCATTCCCGGGAGGGACAAAGAGAACGTCTTCTGGATCACGAAATCTCTCCCCCACCTCCAGAAGATCTTCACGGCGCTGGACGCCGCCGCCAAGGTGGTCATCGTCGGGGGCGGGTTCGTCGGCGTCGAAGTGGCTGAAGAGATAAAAAAACATCGCGGGCTCGACGTAACCATCGTGGAGATATTGCCCTGCTGCCTCTACAGTTCCTTTGACGAGGAGATTTGCGTCGAAGCGGAGCACGAACTGGAGGTTCTCGGCGTCAAGATCTTGACTAACCAGAAGGTCAAAGAGCTGACGGGAGACACCCGGGTGCAGGGCGTCGTCCTGGCCGACGGGACCGAACTGCCGGCCGACGTGGTTATCCTGAGTACCGGGGTGCGCCCGATCACCTCCCTGGCCAGCGAAGCCGGCCTGACGCTGGGGCCCTTGGGCGGCATCATGGTCGACCGGACCATGGCCACCTCCGACCCCAATATCTTCGCCTGCGGCGACTGTACCGAAAAGTTCTCCTTCTTCGCGGGGAATCCGGTGCGCATCCAGCTCGCTTCCGTCGCCTCGATGGAGGCGCGGGTGGCCGGAGCCAACCTTTACGTCCGGCGGCGCACCAACCCCGGCACGGTAGGCGTGTTTTCCACCTTTATCGGCACCAAGGCTTTCGGCTGCGCGGGCCTGACCGAGCGCGCGGCGGAAGAAAAAGGTTACGAGGTGCTGATCGGGGAAGCTTCGGCGCCGAATCAGCATCCCAGCGCCCTACCCGGCACGCAGGACACCAGGGTAAAGCTGGTCTTCGACCGCTACTCGGGAGTTTTGCTGGGAGGCCAGGTCGTGGGAAGCAAGAGCGTCGGCGACCTGGTCAACCTGCTGAGCGCCTGCCTGCTGCACCGGATGACGGCGACCCAGATGGCCGGTTTCCAGATGGGCACCCACCCGATGCTCACCCCATCACCCGCGGCCTACCCGCTGGTCGTGGCCGCCGAGGCCGCCGCCACCGAACGGCTGTAGGCAAGCCATTGGCGGCACTTTGCAGACCGCGCTGGAACCCTGAAAACCGGCTGCTGAAATGTGTCGACCCCCAAATGTGAGCAAATGTGAGGGTCAGACCCTCACATTTGGACCCTCACATTTGGGGGTTCCTTCTTAATAAGCGTGCAAACCCGGCAGCAGGAGACTGACCCCCAGCAGGGTAAAAAGGAGGGCGGCGAAGCCGGCGATGTTCAGCCAGGCGGCACGCCGCCCGTGCCACCCGCGCGCCTTCCGGGCGTGCAGGTACAGCGCGTAAATGAACCAGGTGACAAGGGCCCACGTCTCCTTGGGATCCCAGCTCCACCAGGCACCCCAGGCTTCCTCCGCCCAGATCGCCCCGGTGATCAGGAGCAGCGTTTGAAAAGCGAAACCAAAGGCCACCGTGCTGTAGGTATAACGGTCAAGGACGGCAGGTGACGGCAGGCGCGTATCCGCGGAACACCCTGCAACACGTTCGCTTAGCAGGTACATTACGGCCAGAGCGAAGGAAATCGCGAAAGCTGAGTAGGCCAGGACGGCCGTGGCCACGTGCAGCTGCAGCCAGATGCTCTGCAGGGCCGGAGCCAGGGGGCGGGGGTCACTGGACAGTACGCCGGCGACCCCCAGGAGGCCTACAGCCAGGGGCAGGGTGAAGCCGGTGATAATCGTCAGCCGCCAGCGGAGGGAAATCCATACCGTCGCTCCGACCAGCGCCCATACAAAAAGGGTGACAAACTCGTAAAGGCTGGCAAAAGGCCAGTGCCCGGCACTCAACCACCGCGCGCCGAGAGCCGCCGTATGGGCAATCAGCCCGAGCCCGGACAGGATGAAAACCAGCCTGTTCAGGAAGTTGTGCCGCGCCCGCAGGTAAATCAGGGCCGCCACGGCAGCCGCCAGATAAATCAGAAAAGCCAGCGTCCCAAGGCTTTCCTCAATAGCTGCAACCATGTTTCAAACCTCCCTTCAGGGAAGAGCAGACGGTTGGTCCACCGGAGCAAAGTAGTACTCAACGTGGCACTCGCGCAAACAGGCGTACGCATTTCCTGCGGGTGGCCTTCGCAATGTCCCGTCCCTGCCGCGCAAAAGCCCCAATGAGGGCCGGCCTGCTGATCAGCAGCTTTATCGCCGCCGCGGGATCTGCCTGGCACGTACGCGACACCTTCCCGGGGTACCTTGTTACCAGTTTTGGACGCGGAACAATCCGGTTCCTGCCGGACGGCAGGGGAAGGATTATAACAGTTTTTAAGGAAAAGGTGGGGCCGACACTGGTGATAGAAAGAAGGCACGTGCTGGGGTACAATACTTAGTAAGCGCAGTGCGCAGTTCAGCAGCCGCGGGGGAGGGTCGTCCACCTGAACCGGAACTTGATCGAGCAGCTCAAGCGCATTTCTCTCTTTGCCGCTTTACCGCCCGAAGCACTTAAATCCGTAGCATCCATCGTTCGTGAGAGACGTTACGCCAAGGGACGGCTGATTTTTGTGGAAGGCGAGCCGGGCGACGGGGTCTTCCTGCTCCAGGAGGGCAGGATCAAGCTGACCAGGCAAACGCCGGACGGGCGGGAACACATCCTGCACTACGTCAATCCCGGCGAGGTATTCGCCGAGATCGTCCTCTTCGACGGAGGAACCTACCCCGCGACCGCCGAGGTTGTAGAGGACGCCCGGGTGGGGGTTATCCTGAACCCTGATTTTGATGACCTCATAGTCAAACATCCCGAACTGGCCCTGGCCATGCTGCGGATCATGTCCCGGCGCCTGCGCACCGCCCAGGAAAAGGTGATGAGCCTGGCCCTGCACGACGTCACGCGGCGCCTGGTGGCCGCCATCCTGACCCTGGCCGAAGACCACGGGCAGCCCGAGGGAAACGGCCTGCGCATCAACTTCAACATCACCAACCAGGACCTCGGCAACCTCATCGGGGCTTCGCGCGAGTCGGTCAACCGGACCTTGGGCGAGCTCAGGCAGGCCGGCGCGATCGAGATTGACCGCCAGCAGATCATTGTCCGCGACCGCAAACGCCTACTCTCCCACCTGTAGCGTTTAGCACTGGGCACTGGGCAATGGGCATTGTGCGTTGAGCGTTGGGCATTAGGCTCGAGGGAGTATTGGGAAGTGAGAGGTCAGAGGTAGGATGTGGGTACTCGAAGGAATCCCCCGGAGAAAACTCCCACCCTATGTTCCCACTTCCCACTTCCCACTTCTCACTTCCCTTTAAGGCGGGCCAGTTCTTCCAGTTCTTCTCTGGCCAGGTCGTCAACCCCGGCCATCAACTCGAGGTGATGGCGCAGTTCGTGCAAGACCGTTTCATACAGCTCTTCCCGCCAGACCTCGGCCGGTTCGTCGTCGAGGACGGCGGCAAAGGAGCCGTAGTAGAAAACAATATAGCATCCGAGTATGGGGTCTTCAAGATACTCCCCCATAATATAAAATTCGTCTTCCTTTTTGGCCTCGGGGAGAACCATAAAACCGCCGTTCAAGTTGCGGCAGAGACGAGGCGGGATACGGTCGACGAGCTCGCCCGCGAGTTCGGTAAAGCCGTCGAGGTCGTAAGCCGGTTGACGGCTCACTGCCCATCCCCCTCATCAAGATACTCGATCCGTACCGGGACGAAGGTATCCAGTACCTCGGTCTCTTCCAGGGCCTCGACCCCGTGGGGCACATTCGACGGCACAACCAGGGCCTGGCCCGCCGCCAGTACGAGTTCCCGGTCGCCCGTGCGGTAGCGCAGGCTCCCTTTAAGCACGTAAGTGCACTGCTCGTGTTCGTGCCGGTGGAGCGGCACGACGGCCCCCGCATCAAGCCAGACGCGGCAAACCATCATCTTCCCCCCCACGGCCAGGTTCTTGCGCCAGACCCCCTCGGCCATCTTAACACCTTCCGGCACACTTCTCTCCTCCTTTTTGCATCGGCCGCCGCTAACGCGCGGCTCTCTCCTCAACGACCATAGAAGAACCGCCGCTTTCTGTCTTTTGCCTTTCAGCAAGGATAACGCCGATTAATACCGTCAAGCCGGCCGCTATTTCCACAGGCCGCAGCCTTTCACCGAGCAGGAGGGCAGCAAGGATGATAGCCATAATGGGAATAAGATTCAGGTACAGACCGGCCTCGCTGGCCTCAAAAGACCGCAGGGCGTAGTTCCACAGCACGATGGGCAGCGCCGAAGCAACCACGCCAAGGTACAGGATAACCGCCCAGGGCTCCCAGCCCAGGTGAAGATAGTCAGGTTGCCTTTCCAGCAAGGCGAAAGGAAGCAGGTACAATATTCCCCATAGAGTACCCTGAAAAGTCACCACGACCGGGTCGACGGTGTCGCTGAATTTTCTGCCGAGAACCGTATAAACCGCCCAGGCCATAGCCGACCCGATCAAAAGCAGGGCGCCGATGTTTAACGACCCTTCCAGAAGCGTTCCGTTCTCGGACCACACCAGGGCGGCCACCCCCAGCATGGTCAGGACGATGCCGGCCACCCGCACGCCCCCGACCCGCTCCCCGAGAAAGTAGAACGAGGCGATGGCCGTAAAAGCCGGAACGGCGGCCAGGATAAACGAGGCCGTGCCGGCCCGGCAGTGCAGGAGAGCCCAGTTCTGCAAGGCGAAGAACAGGAAAACGCCCGTGAAGCCCATCAAGGCCGCTGTCGGCACCGGCAGCGCCGCTGAACGCTTCCTTCGCATATAGAACAGAGGCGACAACACAAGAGCCGCAAAGCCAAACCGCCAAAGCGCCAGGGTGGCAGGTGGTAATGCCTGGAGGGCGTCCTTGGTGGCGACGAAGGTCGAACCCCAGATGAAGACGGTGAGCAGCAGCGCGGCCAAAGCCTTTCCTTTTCCCATTGGTAAAAAGATCATCCCTTTTTTCGTTATATTACAGGAGAAATTTCTTGCCTGCAGGTCCTTTTCCCTGCAGGAACCAACCGGCCTCGCAACGCATAATTTGGTCACCGGCGTGCCCTGTGATAAGCAGGAAGCCAATCACATAACCCGTACTGAACTGCATATAGATTAAAGTACGTCGCCGGTTAAGGAGGGAGCAGGGTGCTTAGGAGACGCTGGATGCTCAGGGCGTGCGCGCACTGCCAGAGCGGCTGCTGACTGAAGTCCCGGGCACGACGTTAAACTGCCCTTTCGACATACCAGGGAGCAGGCCTTTTTCGCCTGCTCCCTGTGCTTTTTACTATCTTTCGCAATTAGAAAGGCAAGGGGATTACCGCCTAACGACTCGCGATTTGTGTTCACTGACTTGGCCCTCGATGCCTGGCTTAATGCTCATCGTGGACCACAGCGCTCAATGTCCAATATTATCGCGTACGCAACGCGATGATCAGCTTATCCTCGTCGGACTTGATCGAATCTATTGCGAAACGCCGGTACTGCTCGTCAAGCTGGAAGAACAGCGAGCCGTCCCTGGCGATGCTCTGCAGTACGGGTTTCTGCACGGGAGTGCCGGCAAGCAGCAAGGACGTCGGGACAAACCGCACCGCCGTTCCCTCGTCCTCGGCGACCAGTTTTCCGGAAAGACTGAACGACGTGCTGTTCTCGCTCCTTCCGGCGATGATCAGGCCCCCCGGGGTGACCCTGACGGTCAGCAAGGTTCCCGTAGCCGGATCCACCCGCTTCAACACTTCATTGATTGTGGAAGCGCTGACCTCGACGCACAGGCGCCGGTTGGCGAAATACACCCTGTCGGGCTTCATTTCCCTGATAAACAGGCGGTCCAGCTGCTTCAGGAGGGTGTGCAGCGTGGTCAGGGAAGCGTACCACTGCTGCTCAAGCTTCACGATCCGCGCCAGCAGGTCACCCGACTCGGCCCTAAGGGATTCGAGCATCGCGGATTTCTTCCCCTGCGTCTCCTCGG
This sequence comes from Desulfosceptrum tomskiensis, assembly GCF_049818055.1. Classification (GTDB taxonomy): domain Bacteria; phylum Bacillota; class Desulfotomaculia; order Desulfotomaculales; family JASEER01; genus JBFLVT01. Next base: position 13,014 of record NZ_CP187479.1, on the reverse strand, counting down.
CTTGGGCGATCCGCGCATCGAGGAGGTCTTTCTGCGCGCGTGTCTTGAGTTCGATACGGTAAATGTCGGCCAGCTTTTGCCGCAAGGCCGCATCAAGCGTCTGTACTTCACGGATGAGACGGGCTTCGTAGTCAATCAGCCAGCTGACAAGCTCACCCCTGTTTATAAGATCCATGACGCTTTCGGCATCGAGGATAATGGCAATCAGGGAGACGTTCCCGTTCTCGTAAAGGTAGCACAGCCACCGGCCCAGGCGTTTCCTGGCCAGGGCAAGTTTTTTGCGGATTTCCTCCTCTTCCGCCCGTGCTTGTGCGGCATCCTCTTCCAGGGCCGCCAGTCGTCCTTCGATTTCCCGCTGCTGCGACCGCAAGTCGGAAAGGAGGATATCAAGCTGCAGCAGTTCGGCCGCCAACGTTTTTTCTCTCTCGGCGTAAACTTGAGCGACAGCAACATCATTCCCGCGTTGCCGTTCGAGCTCGCGTAAAGCCGGGGGGTCGGCAGCGCAAAACGGCGCCGTCCCAAGAAAAACAACCAGGGCCAGGCCAAGGGCAATGGCTTGACGCAACCGGCAAGAACCTTGACGATTCACGCTACTCCTTCTTTCCCTTTGACACTTAAGGGGCATGCGTCCTTTGTATACTATTTGGTATGCAGGAAAAGAATCCCTCTCAATGTTAGATCTTAGGACATTGAAATTCGCGCAGCGAATTCCTTCGAGTCCGACGACCGACGACTGACGACCGACGACCGATGTGGTATTGTAGTCGCAAGGGAGATGATCTAGTGGACATCTTTGACCAGAACCTCGACCAGGGACGGGGAGCACCGCTGGCCGACCGGATGCGCCCCAGGACCCTTGACGAGTTCGTTGGCCAGGCCCACATCGTGGGGCCGGGGAAGCTCCTGCGGCGCGCTATCGAAGCCGACCAGCTGGGGTCTCTGATCCTCTATGGCCCGCCGGGATCCGGCAAAACGACCCTGGCACGCATTATCGCCCACATGACGTCGGCATCCTTTATCCAGGTGAACGCCGTGTCTTCGGGCGTCAAAGAACTGCGCAAGGTCATTGAAGATGCTGAAAGCAGGCTCAAGTATTACAACCAGAGGACCATTGTCTTTGTCGACGAGTGCCACGCCTTTAACAAATCGCAGCAGGACGTCCTGCTCCCTGCCGTTGAACGCGGAATCATTATTTTCATAGGGGCCACGACAGAGAACCCCTATTTCGAAATGAACGGCGCATTGATCAGCCGTTCCCGCATCTTCCAGTTGGAGGCCCTGCGGGATGACGACGTCCGGGAGGTCCTGCAGCGGGCCCTGGCCGACCTGGAGCGGGGATTAGGAAAGTTTGCCGTCAAACTGGACGAAGAAGCCCTCGAACACTTGGTGAAGACAGCCAACGGCGACGCCCGCAGCGCCCTGAACGCCCTCGAACTGGCGGTCCTTTCGACGCCGCCGGGTAAGGACGGTATCCGTCACGTTACGCTTGAGGTGGCTGAGGACTCCATTCAACGCCGCGCGGTACGCTATGACAAGGGGCGGGATCAGCACTACGACGTGATCTCGGCGTTTATCAAGAGCATCCGCGGGTCGGACCCGGATGCCGCCCTCTACTGGTATGCCCGCATGACCTACGCCGGAGAAGACCAGCGCTTTATCGTCCGAAGGCTGATCGTGCATGCTTCGGAGGACATTGGCATGGCCGACCCGCAAGCGATGTTGATGGCCCACGCCGCGGCCAATGCTTTGGAATGGGTCGGCCTACCCGAGGCGCGGATCCCCATCGCCCAGTGCATCATCTACCTGGCTACGGCGCCCAAGTCCAACAGCGTGATCACGGCCATCGATGCCGCCCTTAAGGACGTAGAAACAATGCGCAACGAACCGGTACCATCCCACCTCCGCGACACCAGCTACCCTGGGGCAAAAATGCTCGGGCATACCGGTTATAAATACCCCCATAACTATCCGGGCCACTGGGTGGAACAGCAGTACCTCCCGGAAAACGTCCGCCGTAGGAAGTATTACCGGCCGTCGGATCAGGGTTTCGAGGCCAAGCTCGATCCTCCCGGATCGAGCAGTCGTAAGTCGTAAGTCGTAGGATGAAATGGCATAGGTTATAAAGTGTAACCCCTATTAACTTGGCTAACTTCACCTCTTAGCGATCTTGGCACCCTTGGCGGTTCATTGCTAAGGAGACGGCAGTGTTTCAATCGGAAACGCCGGAGCGGGCTTTGGCTGGGGCTGCGTGATTTCTTCCTCGCTCCACAGGATGGCGTAAATCCGTCGCACTGTACCCCCCGACTCTATAATAAGGGTCTCTTGTGTACTGTTTCTGAATTTGAGGTCGGCCCCGCCCCAGGAAACCGTGGCATCTCTGCCCTGGGCGGCGTAACCGACGGGCAGGCTGTGGGCGTGCCTCTCCGCTATCGGCAGACCCGCATCCAGCAGGGCCCCGTAGAGTACCGTGGACATCCTGCAGACCCCGCCGCCAAGAGAGGGAACGTGTTTTTTCCCTGAAAAGGCGAAACCCACGATATAGCCCTTTTCTTTGGTTCTCGGCCCAAGCACTTTGTTAAAGGAAAAGACCTCACCGGGTTTGACGCGCGTCCCATTAAGATAACGCGCCGCTGTCACGGCGTTGAGCATATTGTTGTAAGCCTCGGCCGGGTTGAAGTTGATTGCGCACTCGCTTAACTTCCGGCGGACCGGAATGATCGTTTCGAGAAGGCGCCCCTGAACGGCATTCAGGATCAGTTCGCCTCCTCGACTGTCCAGCCTTACTTTATTGTCCGGCGAGAGCCGGCTTTGCAGCAAGCCTGCAAGGTCCCGGGCTACCGCCGGGTTAATCTCCGGAAGAATCCAGGTTTCAGCTGCCGGCGTCCCGGGCAACGGGCGGAGATAATCAGCCGGGGTTTGAGCATGAGCCACGGCTATAGCCTGTGTTCCGGCCCTAATCGTTGTAAATAGCCGTTTTTCTGTACCCGGACTTTGCGGGTTCGTTAGACCAATGAACACGTCTTGCGCAATAAAGGTCGTACCGCCCAGAGAGCCAACCTTAACGCCATCCTGCACTATCCCGTCGGCAAGGACGCTGGATGAGCGGGGATCGACCGTAATGGTACGGCCGTCGCAGACGGCCGTCACCGCTTTACCGTCCCAAAAAACATAGCCTCCTTTAGCTTCACAAACCGCACGCAAAGGAACCATCGCCGCCCCTTCGGCACAATGGCCGCTGTCGACAACGAACAGTAACAGAGCAACTAACAGGCCGCCAACAACGGAACGCACTAATAACAACGCAACTCCCACCCCATGTTTCCATAAAATGGAATAATGCTTCGCTCTGCCCGTCACTGCTCCCTGCTGCAAGGGCTGTCTTAATCTGTCTAATAATGAACGGGCAAACAGGCATGATTAGCTTATGAAGGCGGGGCCCGCCGGATCACCCTTATACGCAAGAAATATTTAAAGGCATAAAAAGGCCCCGCCCGGTTTTCGGGTCGGAGCCTTTTTCTTTCGGAGCCTTTTTCCTAATTAAAAAATTAAAAAAGGGCCTCGGCCTTTTGGGAGAGAGGGAGGTCCGAGGCACTTTACGGCGTTCTTTTCTCAGATCTAGTTTATAGTAACATGCTCGTAATTATTTGGCAATACCTCTTTAAGAAAATTGTAAGATCTGTAACGTACAAGCATACTTTTGAAGAGTCGTTGAGATAAAACCTCTGGGACATAATAATGGACGTAGGACGTAAGACGTAGGATGTAGGATGTAGGACGTTGGACTTAGGACTTAGGACATAAGACATAGGACGTAGGACGCGGAGGTTGTGCCAAAGGAGGAAATCCATTGCCAAAGGAGACTTTTACCCAGGAACACGCGCGTGCCATTGACGAACTGGTGGCCCGGGCCGGTGAGGCATACCTGGAGTACCTCGATTTCAACCAGGAACAGATCGACAACATCGTGCGTCTGGCCGCTCTCGCCGGGCTGGAACAGCACATGGAGCTGGCCGGAATGGCTGTGGAAGAAACCGGACGGGGCATTTACGAAGATAAGGTCATCAAAAACATCTTCGCTACGGAATACGTTTATCACGACATTAAAAGCAAGAAGACGGTAGGCAAGATTAAGGAAGACCTCGACGACGGGTACATTGAGATCGCCGAGCCGGCAGGGGTTATCGCCGCCCTGACACCCGTTACCAACCCAACCTCGACGGCGCTCTTCAAATCCTTAATCGCCCTGAAGACCAGGAACCCTATCATCTTCAGCTTCCACCCCGCCGCCCAGCGTTGCAGCGCCGCCGCTGCCCGCGTGATCCGCGACGCCGCCGTTAAAGCCGGGGCGCCGGCAGCCTGCATCCAGTGGCTTGAGACGCCGACCGTGGAAGGCGTTAAGTATCTCCTGCACCACCCGGGGACGTCCCTAATCCTGGCGACGGGCGGAATGCAGATGGTGATGGCGGCTTACAGCGCCGGCAAACCGGCCCTCGGGGTGGGGCCGGGCAACGTTCCCTGCTACATCGAGCGCTCGGCCAACCTGCGCCGGGCCGTGACCGACCTGATCATGAGCAAGACTTTCGACCACGGGATGATCTGCGCCTCGGAACAGGCTTTGATCGTCGACCGCGACGTGGCCGCGCAGGTCGTCGAACTGATGCAGGAGCTGGGCTGCGTCTTTCTCCAGCCCCAGGACATCGAGCGCCTGGAAAGGCTGGCCACCAAAGACCACACCACATCCCTCAACGCCGACATCGTGGGTAAAAGCGCCGCGGCCATCGCGGAAATGGCCGGCATCGGCGTCCCGCCCGGGACGAAAATCCTCGTCGCCCCGCAGGCGACAGTGGGTCCCGACGCGCCCCTGTCGAGAGAGAAGCTGAGCCCCATTCTGGCCTTCTATATTGTCGACGACTACCGCCAGGGCATCGAGAGGTCGGTGGAGATGATTAATTTCGGCGGGCTGGGACACTCGGCGGTCATCCACAGCGAAGACGAGCAGGTGATTACGGCCTTCGCCAGCCGCCTGCGCGTGGGGAGGGTGATCGTCAACTCACCCGCCACCCACGGGGCCATCGGCGACCTTTACAACGCCCTCACCCCCTCGCTGACCCTGGGCTGCGGGTACGTGGGCAACAATTCGACCACCGCCAACGTCAGCGTCCTCAACCTCATCAACATCAAGCGGGTCGCCCGCCGCCGGGTGAACATGCAATGGTTCAAGGTCCCGCCCAAGATCTTTTTCGAGCGGGGCGCACTGCGCTACTTGGCCAAGATGCCCGACGTCGAGCGGGTGGTCATCGTCACCGACGCCGTCCTACGCAGGCTCGGCTACGTGGAGAGGGTCGTCCAGCGGCTGGAGGAACGCGCCAACAGGGTGAACATCGAGATCTTCGACGAGGTCGAGCCCAACCCGTCGCTGGCGACCGTCAAGAAAGGCTGCGAGCTGCTCAAGCGCTTCGCCCCCGACACCATTATCGCCGTCGGCGGAGGTTCGGTCATCGACGCCGCCAAGGGGATGTGGCTTTTCTACGAACACCCCGAGGTGGAGTTTGAATTTCTACGCCTTAAATTCCTGGACATCCGCAAGCGGACCTACAAGTACCCCCGCGCGGCGCGGAAAACCCGCCTCGTCGCCGTGCCGACGACCAGCGGGAGCGGCTCGGAGGTTACCGCCTTCGCCGTGATCACCGACCGGGGCTCGGACATCAAATATCCGCTGGCCGACTACGAGTTAACCCCCGACGTGGCCATTATCGACCCCGAGCTCGCCCTCGGGCAGCCCCCCGGCCTGACGGTGGACACCGGCATGGACGTCCTGGCCCACGCCCTCGAAGCTTACGTCTCGGTAATGGCTTCGGACTACACAGACGCCCTGGCCGTCAAGGCCGTCCAACTCGTCTTCGAGTACCTGCCGCGGGCGGCCGGGAACCCCCAAGACCTCACCGCGCGGGAGAAGATGCACAACGCCGCGACCATCGCCGGAATGGCCTTCACCAACGCTTTTCTGGGCGTAAACCACAGCCTGAGCCATAAGCTCGGCGGGGAGTTCGACATCCCGCACGGCCGGGCCAACGCCGTGCTGATGCCCTACGTGATCGCCTACAACGCCTCCCGCCCCGCCAAAATCACGGCCTGGCCCAAGTACGAGTTTTACCAGGCGGCGCAGCGCTACCAGGATATCGCCCGGGCGTTGGGACTGTCTGCGGCGTCTCCGCAAGAGGGAGTCAGCAGCCTGATCCAGGCCGTGCGGAATCTGATGCGGGAGTTGGGGCTGCCCGAAACGATAGCCGCCCTGGGCGTCGACGAGCACACATTCCTGGCGCGCGTTCCCGAGATGGCCGAGCGGGCCTTCGAGGACCAGACCACGGTGACCAACCCGCGCATGCCTCTGGTCAAGGAGCTGGAGGACATCCTGCGCCGGGCCTACTACGGCTGGCTGGAATACCCCGACGCGGCCCGGCCGGAAACGCCGGGATACAGCCCTGCTGTTACACCGGAGGCGGTTGTAAACGCCCCCGCCAATAAAGTCCTGCATTAGGAACAGTACAATCCTAAGTACCGAACACCGGAGAAGTTAAGGGAAACCGGCACCGGGAGGAAGTCGCCTTCCGGTTTTTTTGTTTTTCCGGACTAATTTGGATCCGGCGGTAATAACTCTGTGATTGGGGTTTAACATTCCGCAGGAAATACCGCGGCCGTTATTGAAATACTGTCAAGGGCACATTCCGGGTGTTTGGAAAGGAGCCGTGGCGGTATGAACATGGAGCCATGGGTCATCTGGCTCATTCTCGGCGCCTCGCTGCTTGTGGTGGAGATGCTGACCCTGACCATGGTCCTGCTCTTCTTCGGTGTTACGGCCCTGGCTGCGGCCGCCCTCGCCAAGCTGGGGGTATCCTGGCCCGCCCAGTTGATCTTTTTCGCCGTCGTCTCTCTGTTTCTGACCTTTGCCGCCAGAAAACCCGCCCTGAAACTGATCACTCGAACGAAACTGAAAAACGTTGCTCCTCAGGAGGTTATGGTGGGGAAAACGGGCAAGGTCATCGAAACCATCGACCCGGTCGAAGGCAAGGGCAAGGTGGAGATCGAGGGGGATATCTGGACGGCCGTAGGTTCCGGGGAGGTCATCGAAACCGGGGCGAGTATCAAGGTGGAGGAAGTGGTGGGTCCGCGCCTGCGCGTTTCCCGCCTGCATTAAAGGAGTGACATTATGGGAACACTGGCCACCCTGCTGTTTATCGTCGTCGTTGTCTTTCTGGTATTAGGCGTGCGGCTCGTGCACCAGCAGACGGTGCTGGTCGTCGAAAGGCTGGGCGTCTTCTCCCGCACCATCGGAGCGGGCCTGCACATTATTATCCCGCTGATCGAAACGGTACGTGCGAAGGTCAGCCTTAAGCAGCAGATCCTGGAGATCCCCAAGCAGGAAGTCATCACCAAGGACAACACCATCATCCAGGTGGATTCGGTGGTGTACTACACCGTGCTGGAGCCCGAGAAGGCGGTCTACGGCGTGGAGAACTACCAGCTTGGCGTGAGGCTCTCGGCGCAGACGAACCTCCGTAACATCATCGGCGACCTGAACCTGGACGAGACCCTGACCAGCAGGGACAAGATCAACGTCAGCCTGCGTGACGTCCTTGACAACGAGACCAAACACTGGGGTATCCGCATCGACCGCGTCAACCTGGCCGACGTGTCTCCGCCGCCTGACATTCAAAGACAGATGGAACGCCAGATGGCCGCCGAGCGGGAACGCCGCGAAAAGGTCCTCCAGGCCCAGGGTGACCGCGAAGCCGTTGAAACCAGGGCCGCCGGCGAGAAGGAAGCCGCCATCCGCAAGGCTGAGGGCGAGGCCCAGGCCATCCAGAAGGTGGCCGAAGCCGAGGCTTTCAAGATCAGGGCCGTGGCCGCCGCCCAGGCTGAAGCCGTCACCAAGGTGCTGGGCGCAATGAAAGAAGCCGGCATCGACGACAAGGTGCTGGCGCTGAAGTCTTTTGAGGCTTTGGAAAAGATTGCGGAGGGTAAGGCCAGCAAGGTGTTTGTTCCTTACGAAGCAACGACCGCGCTGGCCAGCCTCGGCGCCCTCTCCGAGATGTTCAAGGACGTTAAGGTGAAAGGACAACAGTGCGCGGATACGGATGGAAACTAGTAGTGCCTGCGGCACTGCTGTTCGCTGTCAGCTGTTGGCTGTTGGATGGCGCGGGATTTTTAATGTACATACGCCACATCCGGCTGATTCACGCGGGATAAGGCTTGTTGCAGCGTTTCCCGAACTTGCGCCTGTTGAGCCTGCTTGATTGAACCGGCGCTGATGGGGATCTCCCCTGTGAAAAGCCCTTCGTCGCCGAGATTGGTAACCAAGGCCGCCGTGACAGCGCCATAAGCCGTGTGGCCGATAAATTCGCTCAATACCGTCTTTGGAGAAACGGGTTTGACCTTGGTGGCCCCCATGGTCGCGAGCACCCCGTACAAAGCAGTCCACATTACCTGCCCGGCCAATGCACCTTTGAAGACCGCTTTGTCTTTTCCGGAAACAGATAGCGCATATACGGTTACGACACCCAGCATTGCTCCGATAATGCCGTCCGCAAGCCAGCCTACAAATTTCCCCCTGGGATCAGCGATTTTGTGCGGTGGAACAAGCATGCCCGCCGCCCTCTGCGGACCGTCGATTTCGGCCCATCCCAACTTTTTGGCAAAATAGCCGATGGACAGCTTTACGATACTGCCTCCAAGCCCCGCCAGCACACCAAGCAGTAACCCGTCGGAGATTTTCCTCATCGCGATCCCTCCCTTTGCCAGAGACGAATCCTCATGCATACTTAGCATTCTCTCCGTAAGAGCTCATCAATCTTACTTTTCCTGGCATTTTGCCGATTTAACGGACTTGACACTGTGCTCTTACGGCTCCTGCTCCGCGGCAGCCGTTCCAAAACAAGCACCGAGCCAAGGTAAAAAATCGGAGCGCTGATTCGTTTGCATCAGCGCCCCGTTCTTTCGTCCTTCCAGTTCCACCATTTGAGAAGCTCGGGAATATGTTTATCGTGTGCGCGTAATACACCGCGCAGCGAAAGAGGTAAAGCACGCATCTGTCGATTTTTTGGCCTCTGAGTTTACACAACCGGCGATACATTTCCTCCGGGTCCCGGCCCCTCAATTCCTCGACCGCGCGAAAACCCAGGTCGTAAAGGTCCCGGGCCATAGATTTTCCGACTCCCGGAATTTGCCGTAAATTCGCAAGCGCCGTCTTGGCCTCCAACCCGTCACCCCCAAAACTGCTAACTGCTAACTGCTAACTACGGCTCAATCCTAGCGGATTGAGCATGGACTGGCTGCCTGATGACGGTCTTCAGCTTGGACGGGGCGGTTCTACGAGGGTCGCTAAGATAGATTTCGTGGTGCCGGCCCGCACACGTGTAACCGTTCTCCTTAATAAAAGCGTGCAGTTTTTGGATGGTCGGGCCTTCCTCGGAATAGGGGCCTATATGCATAATCTGCGCCGAGAGGCCTTCGCGGTAGGAAGTAAACCGTACTTTGGGAAGGGCGGGAAGGTCTTTCTTATTTGTGACGTCTTTAAGCGCCCTATGGAAAAATTCCGGCGTGATCACCTTCGGCTGCATAATCATCAGGGTCCATTGCCAGAAATCCTTGTTTCCCAGTAAAAAGCCCGACATATCGTCGGCCCGCCAGAGCCCCTCAAGGGGCATCACCACGTAATCGTTTTCGGGGTTTTCTTTCTTGACCATAAATTTAAGGGTATAGGACAGGCTGTACAGCGCCTCTATGGCGTCTTTGAACTCTTGTGAAGTGTTCGGATCGCCCATGCCGTCGATCATCAGAAAGTTCTTTTCCGGCACGTCGACCAGCGCCGGCCGTTGGACGGGAGCATTGTACAGATCCTTAAGTTCTTTCTTCAGGTCAATTTTCGGCACTTACATCGCCTTCGCAAGGTTATTCTAACGGCGCCAAAAGTTCAGCTTAGTGATAACGTTCAAAGCAATTACTTTAAACGTTTAAGCTTACCAAGTTCTTCTTCCTGGGCGGACAAACGCTTGTCTATCCTCCGAATGTCCTCCCAAACGTAATGGAGTTCCTTACGGATTTCCTCCTGGCCTTTCTCCAGGCGTTGTTGCCCCTTCTCCAGGAGTTGCTGGCCCTTCTCCAAGCGGGCTTGCGCTTGTTCAAGCCGGACTTGTCCCTGTTCCAGACGGTCAAGGCGCTGGTTCTGTGCTTCCTGGCCCTGGCGCAACTCTTCCTGGCCCTGGCGCAACTCCTTAAGTTCCGTCAGTATCTGTTCCAGTATTTTCTCCACAAAATGCCCCCCTCTTGCCAGGGTGTTGTGAGATTATGGTACCACAGACAAATGTCATCAGCCAGTCAGTATCATTAAGTATCTGCTAAAAAGAAAGGCGCAGCACACCAAGAGGTTTCCTCCAAAAAGCCGTGACCGCGGATGCGTTCGTGCCGAAGACCCCTTCGGTCAAGCCGTGGCCGCACGGCCCGGCAAATACGGTACCCGGATAACCACCGGGCGAGGCTGTTCCCGGTCACGGAACAAAATGGTCGGATTCATTCCTCACAGCCCGGCACCAGGACCGGTGCGCTGCGCAACAATTTGGAATAATATGGTATTACTCTATTCCTTTCTCAAATCCTTCCCCAAATCAAGTAATATTTCTTAAGATTTGCAGCCGTACCGTAGAACACATTCCGTTACCTCTCAGGCGACACACATTGCTAAGGCTGTCCGCTGTTCGCTATTGGAGATAAATTTAGGCTCAATCCGTCAGGATTGAGCACGACTTAGCGCCTTGGCGCTAAATACTCTTGCAGGTACCTTTCATCGTCGCGCCAGTTTTCCTTGACCTTTACCCAGAGTTCGAGGAAGACCTTCATCCCCACCAGGCCCTCGATTTCCTTACGGGCATCCTCTCCTATGCGCTTCAACATCTGCCCGCCCTCCCCGATGAGGATCGCTTTTTGGGAATCGCGCTCCACGTAGATGGTGGCCCGGACCAGGGTTACGTTCTTGGGCCGGGGCTGCACGTCCTCGATCACCACGGCCACGCTGTGGGGGATCTCCTGGCTCGTAAGGTGAAGGATCTTTTCGCGCACGAGTTCGGCCATCATTACCTGTTCGGGCTGGTCGGTAACGGTGTCGTCGGGGTAGTAGCGCGGCCCCTCGGGAAGGTATTTGACAACGGTGTCGACCAGCCGGTCCAAGTTCTCGCCCCTCGCCGCCGATACCGGGAAGATCTCGGCGAAGGGGAACTTTTCTTTCATCCGGTCGATGACGGGGAGAATCTTAAGCCGGGGGATCTTGTCGATCTTGTTGAGAACCAGGAAAACCGGCGTCTTTAGGCCTTCCAGCTGCTTGATGATGAACCCGTCGCCGGACCCGGAGTCCTTGTCCACCTCGGTGACGAAAAGAATCAAGTCGACTTCCTTTAAAGTCTGCAGGGCGGCGTCGACCATATACTCTCCCAGCCGGTGCCGCGGCTTGTGGATGCCCGGCGTGTCGACAAAAATAATCTGGGCGTCGTCACGGGTGAGGACGGAGCGGATGCGGTGCCGCGTGGTCTGCGGCTTCGGAGAGATGATGGCCACCTTCCGCCCCATGATGGCGTTGAGGAGGGTGGACTTACCCACGTTGGGCCGGCCGATGATAGTCACAAAACCGGACCGGAAACCTTCTGTCACTGGAACCCCACTCGCTTTCGCAACACGGTACAAAGTATACTCTTATATTTTATTTTGCCCCGACGTCTCACATCCCACTTCCCACATCTCACTTCTCACTTCCCACATCTCACTTCTCACTTCCCACATCTCACTTCTCACTTCCCACATCTCACTTCTCACTTCCCACTTGGTAGGCAAAAACTCTGCGGCAACAGCTCATTCAGCCGCGTGACGCTGTAGTCCCCGTACCCGTTCACGGCGATAACGGCCATGTCCGGGGCGAACTCGGCCAGGACCTGCCGGCAGGCCCCGCAGGGCAAGCACTTTTCCCGGCCGTTCCCGGCCACGGCGATGGCGACAAACTCCCGCTCCCCCTCGCTCACCGCCTTGCCGACGGCCACCCTTTCGGCGCACATGGTCAGGCCGTAGGAAGCGTTCTCCACGTTGCAGCCGGTAAACACCCGGCCGCCGGGCGTAAGCAGGGCCGCTCCCACGCGAAAGCCGGAATAGGGCGCGTAGGACCCGGTCCTCGCCTGTAAAGCTGCCTTGACCAGCTCCTCGTTACTCATCCGTTCACCTCGCAGCCCAGTCTCCGCAGGATGGCCTCTTCCCGCCCCCGCATCGCTTCGGCGTCCTCATCCTTGACATGGTCGTAGCCCAAGAGGTGCAAAGTTCCGTGCACCAGCAGCCGGGCGACCTCAAACTCCAGGTCGACCCCGTATTCGGCGGCCTGGTGGACGGCCGTAGGCAGGGAAACCACCACGTCGCCCAGCAGGACCGAGGGCTCGTCCCCATCCTCACCGGGCACCTCTTCGCGCATCGGGAAAGCGAGGACGTCGGTGCTCTTGTCGATACCGCGGTACGCGCGGTTGAGGTCCCGAATGTAAGCGTCGTCGACGAAAGCGACGCTGACTTCGGGCTTGCCCTCGAACACCGGGTCTTCCGACCTCAGCGTTTCTTCCACCACCCGGGCGGCTAGGCTTGCCAGGGCTTCTCCGACTTCAACGCCGTCCTGCAGGTTATTGATTTCGACGAGCACTCCGGGCACGTCTCCTTTCGATTTCTTTAGGGTCAGGATACTCAATACGGTTGTGGAAAATACCCCCGAGAACCCTCGTAAAAGCGCTGCCGATAATGTCCAGATCGCGGAAGTTCAGGTCGCACTCGTCGAACTGCCCATCGGCCAGTTTTTCTTTAATCAGTTTGCGAACAAGCCCTTCGAGCTGGCCGGGGGAAGGGCGCTCAAGCGACCTGACGGCGGCCTCGACAGCGTCGGCCAGCATGACGATGGCGGCCTCGCGCGTCTGGGGTTTGGGTCCCTCGTAGCGGTAGTCC